>NZ_KZ559407.1:0-172262 GCF_002850715.1 Citrobacter sp. L55
CCGAGAGGTGTGTTGATAGACAGAATTTGCCTGGCGGCTGTAGCGCGGTGGTCCCACCTGACCCCATGCCGAACTCAGAAGTGAAACGCCGTAGCGCCGATGGTAGTGTGGGGTCTCCCCATGCGAGAGTAGGGAACTGCCAGGCATCAAATTTAGTGTGCTGATATGGCTCAGTTGGTAGAGCGCACCCTTGGTAAGGGTGAGGTCCCCAGTTCGACTCTGGGTATCAGCACCAATTTTTCGGTTAAAGTTTGGCACTTAGAAAAGAATTTGTCTGGCGGCTGTAGCGCGGTGGTCCCACCTGACCCCATGCCGAACTCAGAAGTGAAACGCCGTAGCGCCGATGGTAGTGTGGGGTCTCCCCATGCGAGAGTAGGGAACTGCCAGACATCAAATAAAAACAAAAGGCCCAGTCGAAAGACCGGGCCTTTTGTTTTATCTGTTAAACGCCGGGCTGTATCCGGCGCATGACTTTAATGAATAACCTGCGACAAAAACGCACGAGTGCGTTCAGATTTGGGGTGAGCAAAAAACTCATCCGGTGCTGCCTGTTCAACAATCTCGCCAAGATCCATAAAGATCACCCGGTCGGCCACTGTACGGGCAAAGCCCATTTCATGGGTAACACACAGCATGGTCATGCCTGATTGTGCCAGACCTATCATGGTATCAAGCACTTCTTTTACCATTTCAGGATCCAACGCTGATGTGGGTTCATCGAATAACATGATTTTAGGTTTCATGCACAGTGAGCGTGCAATGGCTACGCGCTGTTGCTGCCCACCAGAGATTTGCCCGGGATATTTATGCGCATGTTCAGCAATGCGAACTCGCTCAAGGTAGTGCATTGCCAGAGCTTCAGCCTCTTTTTTTGGCATCTTTTGCACCCAGATCGGTGCCAGCGTGCAGTTTTGCAGGACCGTCAAATGAGGAAAGAGATTAAAGTGCTGAAAGACCATGCCAACTTCTTGTCTGACGCGCTCAATATTGCGGATATCTTCATTGAGTTCGATCCCATCCACCACAATACGTCCTTGCTGATGCTCTTCCAGATGGTTGATACAGCGGATAGTTGTCGATTTACCCGAACCGGAAGGTCCGCATAATACGATGCGTTCTCCCTGCTTTACCTTCAGGTTGATGTTTTTCAGGACGTGAAACTGTCCGTACCATTTGTTGACGTTTTCCAGCGTAATCATCGCGTCGGTAGACGGCATTAATAATTGGCTCATAAATTCCTCAGTGCGGTGTACGCCCGGTGTTAAAACGTTTTTCCAGATGTTGGCTGTAACGCGACATGCTAAAACAGAAGATCCAGTAAATCAGTGCAGCGAAAACATATCCTTCCGTCGACATACCCAACCATGCAGGGTCCACAGTTGCCTGCTGCACGCTACTGAAGAGATCAAACAGGCCGATGATGATGACCAGACTGGTATCCTTAAACAGGGCGATAATCGTGTTAACCAGACCCGGAATAACCAGCTTGAGGGCTTGCGGAAGAATGACCAGCCCTTGCATTTTCCAGTACCCTAACGCCAGTGATTCAGCGGCTTCATACTGACCTTTTGGTAGGGCCTGTAACCCTCCGCGAACCACTTCTGCGACATACGCCGACTGGAAAAGAATCACGCCGACCAGCGCCCGGATAAGTTTGTCGATACTGGTCCCTTCGGACATAAACAGAGGAAGCATGACCGAGGACATAAAAAGGACGGTAATCAACGGCACACCGCGCCAGAACTCAATGAAAATGACGGATAAAATCCGCACGACTGGCATATGAGACCGACGTCCAAGCGCCAGTAAAATACCCCACGGAAGCGCGCCCGCAATCCCCACGGATGCAATGATAAGCGTCAGTGTTAATCCGCCCCACTGTCGGGTTTCTACGCGCTCAAGTCCGAAAAAACCACCGTACATCAACCACCAGACCACCACGGGATAAACGACGGCCCAGACGGCGATATAGCGGCCACGGTGAGGAATAGATTTCCAGAACATAGGGACGATAGAGGCCAGGCCAATGATCAGGGCCAGATTTACGCGCCAGCGCTGATCGTGGGGATAAAGTCCATACATGAATTGCCCAAAGCGTTCATGAATGAACACCCAGCAAGCCCCTGCTTTGGTGCAGTCTGCGCGGGTTGAACCGACCCAGTTGGCCTGAAAGAATACCCAGTTCAGCAGTGGCGGAAGAAATGACCAAATCAGCCAAATGCACAGCAGCGTGAGCAGGCTATTTGACCAACTGGAGAACAGGTTTTTACGCACCCAGAGTAGACTGCGGCTTGCCGGGTTACTGTTCTGACGCGAGGGGTGAGACAGCAGTGCTTTTGTCATCATGGCTCCTTAGCGCTCAATCAGTGCAATACGGCGGTTATAAATATTCATCAGCAGAGAAATGCTCAGGCTGATGATCAGGTACACCGACATCGTGATAGCAATGGTTTCAATGGCTTGCCCTGTTTGATTGAGTACCGTGCCGGCAAACAGTGAAACCATATCCGGATAGCCAATGGCGGCCGCAAGTGAGGAGTTTTTGACGATATTCAGATACTGGCTGGTTAATGGGGGAATGATGACGCGCAGCGCCTGTGGGATGATCACCTGGCGCAGTGTCACCGGATTTGGTAGACCCAGCGAGCGTGCTGCTTCATGTTGGCCATAAGGAACGGCCTGGATTCCCGCTCGAATAATTTCTGCAATAAACGCCGAGGTATACACTGAAAGCGCCAGCGTCAGGGCAGCCAGTTCGGGAATAAGCACCATACCGCCACGGAAGTTAAAACCGCGAAGGGCGGGGATATCCCAGTGAAGCGCTGCGCCAAACAGCCACTGTGAGATCATCGGTAAAAGCACGATCAGCGCCAGAGCTGTGGGCCAGGTCCGGCGTAGCTGACCGGTTTTAGTCTGGTGCATTCTGTTGTAGCGAAATAGCCCGATAGTGACGACGATAGCGATAATTACAGCGCCGCAAAAGGCAAAAAATCCTTCTCCTATTTGCGGTGCCGGAATATAGAGTCCCCGGTTACTCAGAAACATCAAGTCCAGCGCGTTAACGGCCTGACGTGGGCCGGGCAGGTTACGTAATACGGCGAAATACCAAAAGAAGATCTGCAGCAGCGGCGGTATATTGCGGAACGTTTCGATGTAGATCGTCGAGAGCTTTCGTAATAACCAGTTATCTGACAGGCGTGCCAGTCCGAGAAAGAAACCAATAATTGATGCGAAAACAATACACAGTGCAGAAACCAATAGCGTATTGAGCAGGCCAACGATAAAGACACGGCCATACGTATCGCCTTGCTCGTAATCGATCAGATGCTGGACAATACCAAATCCGGCGCTGCGATCGAGAAAAGAGAATCCCGAGGTAATACCGCTATTGTTCAGGTTATTTATCGTGTTATGGATGAGATAGACCGCAATGCAGATGACCGCAATGACGGCAAGTATTTGAAATAACCAGGCGCGGACCGCAGGGTTAGCAAAGGATAACGATCCTTTTACGATTGAGCGGCGATGGAACATAAGAAAACCTCGGTAACTATGACTCTGGACTGAGCGCCGCAGTCGCGGCGCCCGTTACATCACTACGCATTAGCGCACCGGCGGCGCATATTGAATGCCACCGTTATTCCAGAGGTTGTTCTGTCCACGTTTGATCTTCAGTGGGCTTTCCGATCCCACGTTACGCTCAAAGATCTCCGAGTAGTTACCTACCTGCTTGATAATGTTGTAAGCCCATTTGTTATCAAGCTTCAGATCCTTGCCATAATCCCCTTCTTTGCCTAACAGGTGTGCCATATCCGGCGTTGCAGGATTAGCCGCTTTTTCATCGACGTTTTTCGAGTTAACGCCCATTTCTTCCGCATTCAGCATGGCGAACAGCGTCCAGCGAACAATGGAGAACCACTCATCGTCCCCACGACGTACGACAGGTCCCAGCGGTTCTTTAGAAATAACTTCTGGCAGGACAATCCACTCCGCAGGATTACTCAGCTTGATTCGCAGGGCGTACAACTGAGACTGGTCGGAAGCCAGCGTGTCGCAGCGCCCAGATTCCAGAGCTTTAGCTGATTCATCCGAGCGGTCAAAGGTGACAGGGGTGTACTTCATGTTGTTGGCTTTAAAGTAGTCAGCCACGTTCAGTTCGGTATCTGTTCCTGCCTGGATACAAACCGTTGCGCCATCCAGCTCTTTAGCACTCTTAAGACCCGCTTTATTGTGGGTAAGAAAACCAATGCCGTCGTAATACGTTACGCCAGTGAAAGACATTCCCATTCCTGCGTCACGAGAGGAGGTCCAGGTGGTATTACGAGAGAGCATGTCGACTTCACCTGATTGTAGTGCGGTAAAGCGTTCCTTGGCGGTGAGCGGGGTATATTTTACTTTGCTATCATCGCCAAATACGGCGGAGGCAACGCCACGACATACGTCGACATCAATACCTGAGAACTTACCGCTTGCATCGGCATAAGAAAAGCCAGGCAACCCGTCACTGATCCCACACTGCACAAAACCTTTTTTCTTTACGGCATCAAGTGTTGCGCCGGCATGTGCCTGATTTGCAACCGCAAGCAGCACGCCGGCCGCAGCCAGGCTGGCTATTATCATCTTTTTCATAGAGCATCCTGTGTGGAGGAATTATTGTTATGGAAACGTTCTGAAAACGTCTTTTACCTGTCTGTGGCTATGGCCATACTCTTTTAAGCAAAGGTAGTGCCAGGTTTTTGCGCACGATTATTCGACGCAATATCCAGAGTGTAGACAGGAAAAAATAAATGCAGCGCCCTGAAGTGGTGCAAAATTGAAACGTAAGCCACATTTCGGCGCAAAAAATTTAAAAATCAAACCGGACGCGTGATAACGATTTCGTACGTTAATATTGATGACGTGAGAATAATGAAAAGAAAGCGCGCTGTTACGAAGAACTGAAAAAATGCTAATTTCAAATCGTGGATATGTGAGGAAAATCTATAATAATTTTATTATACGTTGAGTGCTATATACCAACGTTTTGTCTTATATGAAGATTTAATTCTTATTGCAAAAAGCGCGGTACCCACCGCGCTTTTAAGAAGATTTATTTGGTCAGGGCGACTATCCCAAGCGTCAGCCCGGCAACGGCTGCTGCGCCACCGGCGATGGCACCGGCTGTTTCCCAGTTATCCTGCGTGGTGCCTTTCATACAGGTATTGGTATGAACCAGGCGTCCCTGATCGTCGTAGACAGGTACGCAAGGAGAATCGTGTGCACAGCCGGCCAGGAATGCGGTAAGCAATGCAACGGATATTAATCTTTTCATGGTGTTACCTCAAAAATAAGCGTTTCGCTAATTGAGCAAAGACAAACGCTAAGCCATCTGCGAACTCGGCGATTATTTTACCACTTCTTAAAAAAATACTGACATGAGGAATAATCTCAATTCATGTGGATTGTAAAAATAATGGATAAAAAGAAAGGTGACTGGCGAGTTTTTCAGGAAGGGTTTATTAGAAATAAATGGCTATCTTATTAATAAATAAAGAGGGGCATCTTAGGTGAAAAAGGCGTCCGAAGACGCCTTTATTTTACAAATTAAACGTTGCGCCGACTAAAACGCCGTCTGACGACAACGAAGAAGACGGGGACGAAGAAGATTGCCAACAATGTCGCGGTCAGCATGCCTCCCATTACGCCTGTACCGACCGCATTCTGTGCCCCGCTACCCGCTCCGTGGCTGATAACCAGAGGCATAACCCCCAGAATAAACGCCAGGGATGTCATCAGGATTGGACGAAGACGCATGCGTGACGCCTCCAGTGTGGCTTCAATCAACCCTTTACCTTCTTTATCCATCAGGTCTTTGGCAAACTCCACGATAAGGATAGCGTTTTTGGCGGAAAGACCGATGGTAGTCAGCAGACCTACCTGGAAGTAAACGTCGTTATTCAGACCGCGTATGGACGCCGCCAGAAGCGCACCGACCACGCCGAGCGGTACAACCAACATGACTGAAAATGGAATAGACCAGCTCTCATACAATGCGGCGAGACACAGGAAGACGACAATTAACGAAATAGCGTATAACGCAGGTGCCTGATTGCCGGAGAGCCGTTCCTGATATGACATCCCCGTCCAGTCATAGCCGATACCGGTTGGCAGCTGTGCTGCCAGGTTTTCCATGAGCGCCATGGCTTCACCGGTGCTTCGACCCGGCGCGGCCTCTCCCAGTATTTCCATTGATGGCATACCGTTGTAACGCTCCAGGCGGGGTGAACCATAAATCCAATGCGACGAACTGAACGCAGAGAATGGCACCATTTCACCATTCCCACTACGTACGTAGAGATTGTTGATGTCATTGGGTAACATACGGAACGGCGCGTCAGCCTGAACGTATACCTTTTTCACTCGGCCATGATCGATAAAATCGTTCACATAGGTGCCGCCAAGGGCCGTGGAAATCGTTTGGTTTATATCCGACAGACTTACGCCTAACGCCTGGGCTTTTTCCTGATCAATATCCAGCTTAAATTGTGGGGTATCTTCCAGACCGTTAGGGCGCACGCGCACCAGCAAATCTGGATGTTCTCTCACCATACCCAGCAACTGGTTCCGGGCTTTCGTCAGTTCTGTATGACCGAGGTTAGCCTGATCAATTAACTGAAAATCAAAGCCGGTCGCGGTACCCAGTTCAAGAATGGCAGGCATGTTGAACGGGAACACCAGTCCATCTTTAATCTGGCTGAACGCCCTGGTCGCACGTTCGACGATAGCCGTCACGCCGTTTTCATCGCCCGAACGCTCTTCCCATGGTTTGAGGCTAATAAAGACGATACCGGAGTTCTGTCCCTGGCCGCTAAAGCTGAAGCCATTAACGGTGAACACCGATTTTACGTTCGCTTTTTCCTGGTTCAGGTAGTAATTCTGAATCTGATCCAGCACCTGCTGTGTGCGCGTCTGTGTCGCACCGGCAGGAAGTTGCACCATTGTCATAAAGACCCCCTGATCCTCTTCGGGCAAGAAGGAGGTAGGGAGGCGTAAAAACAGAACAGCCATTCCGCCGACGATAAGAACATATAGCAACAAGTAGCGTCCGGTTTTGCGCAGAATACCGCTGATACTATTGCTGTAATGCCCGACGCTTTTATCGAACAGGGCGTTAAACCATCCGAAAAAACCGCCTTTCTTTTCAACATGTCCGGCGGAAACGGGTTTTAGCAGCGTTGCGCAAAGCGCTGGCGTAAGAATGAGGGCGACCAGAACAGAAAGCGCCATCGCTGAAACAATGGTCAGAGAGAACTGGCGGTAAATGGCGCCGGTCGAGCCGCCAAAGAACGCCATGGGGATAAATACCGCCGAGAGCACCATCGCGATCCCGACCAGTGCGCCCTGGATCTGGACCATGGATTTCTGCGTCGCCTCTTTGGGCGGCAGTTTCTCTTCCGCCATGACGCGTTCGACGTTTTCTACTACCACGATGGCGTCATCGACCAGCAGGCCGATGGCCAGCACCATTCCGAACATCGTTAGCGTGTTGATGGAGAATCCGAATGCGGCGAGGATCGCGAATGTTCCCAACAGCACGACAGGCACTGCGATAGTTGGAATCAGCGTGGCGCGCAGATTTTGCAGGAACAGGTACATCACCAGGAAGACGAGGATGATGGCTTCAAACAGCGTTTTCACCACCTCGTTAATCGAGATTTTTACAAATGGTGTAGTGTCATAGGGGTAAACCACTTGCAAACCTTGCGGGAAGAAAGGTTGTAACTCAGCCAGCTTTGCTTTGACGCCTGCGGCAGTATCCAGCGCGTTTGCACCGGTCGCCAGCTTAATGCCCAGGCCTGTTGCAGGCTGACCATTAATTTTCGTCACCATGTTATAGTTTTCGCCGCCGAGTTCGATGCGGGCTACATCTCTGAGGTGAACCATTGAGCCATCCTGGCCCACCTTCAGCGTTATGCGGCCAAACTCTTCCGGCGTTTTCAGGCGCGTCTGAGCAATAATGGAGGCATTAAGTTGTTGACCCTGGACGGATGGTGCGCCTCCCAGTTGGCCTGCGGCAATCTGATTGTTTTGCGTTCTCAGTTGATTGATAACGTCCAGCGGAGTCAACTGATATTTGTTCATTGCGTTGCTGTCGAGCCAGATGCGCATTGCGTACTGTGCACCAAACATCTGGACATCGCCGACACCTGCTGTTCGGCTTATTGCGTCTTTAACGTTAGACGCCACATAGTCGGAAATATCATCCTGCGTCAGATTGTTATTATCGGAGACAAAACCCGCCACCATCAGGAAACCGCTACTGGATTTCTCGACGCTGATCCCCTGCTGCTGTACTTCCTGTGGCAGTAAGGGCATCGCTAACTGTAATTTGTTTTGCACCTGGACCTGTGCGATATCCGGGTCAGTACCCGACTCAAAAGTCAGAGTAATGGTGACGCTCCCGGAGGAATCGCTGGTGGAGGACATATACATCAGGTTATCGATACCGTTCATATTCTGTTCGATAACCTGCGTAACCGTGTCTTGTACTGTCTGCGCATCCGCACCTGGGTAGGTGGCAGAAATAGCGACCGCAGGAGGTGCAATGGTCGGATACTGTGCAACGGGCAGTTGCATGATTGCCAGAGCCCCTGCCATCATCAGAATGATGGCCAGAACCCAGGCAAAAATAGGGCGATTGATAAAAAAGTTAGCCATGTCCGGTTACCTTATTGCGCAGTTTTTGCGGCTGGAGTTTCGGTATCGGTGGTTGCTTTAACCTTTACGCCGGGACGCGCTTTCTGCAATCCGCTGACGATAACCTTATCGCCAGGCTGTAAGCCCTCGCTGATTAACCACTTATCACCTATCGCCTGTGTAGCAACGACGGTGCGAGCCTCGACCTGACTCTTGTCATTGACAACCATCACCGTTGCATCGCCGCGTGGCGTACGTGTTACCCCTTGTTGGGGAACGAGAATGGCATTCGGCTGGACGCCTTCATCAATACGAGCACGCACAAACATGCCCGGCAGCAGCGTGTGCTGTGGGTTAGGGAATACGGCCCTGAGGGTGATGGATCCGGTACTTTCATCAACGGTGACATCAGAGAACTGCAACGCACCTTTCAGCGGGTACGACTGACCATTTTCCATCACCAGTTCGACGGTACTGCTGGCGCTGTCTTTATGCAGGCTCCCTTGCTCAACGGACTGTTTAAGGCGCATAAAGTCATTACTGGACTGTGTTACGTCGACGTAAATAGGATCAAGTTGTTGCACGGTAGCAAGTTCAGTTGCCTGGCCATTCGTGACTAATGCGCCTTCGGTGACGTTAGATTTACCGATACGTCCGCTAATGGGCGATGTCACTTTGGTGTAGGCCAGGTTGATACGAGCGCTTTCGACCGCCGCTTTTGCCGCGATAACGGAGGCATCGGCCTGGCGAGCATCAGCAATGGCCTGATCGTACTCTTGCTGGCTGATGTACTTAGTGCCAACCAGCGGGACATAACGTTTTACCGTTAAATGTGCGATAGCTGCTGCCGCTTCACTCTTTGCCAGTTCGCCTTTGGCGCTGTCGTAGTCGGCCTGGTAAGTCGCAGGATCGATCTGATAAAGCGACTGACCGGCTTCAACATCGCTTCCCTCGGTGAAATTCCGTTTAAGTACAATCCCGCTGACCTGAGGACGGACTTCAGCAATACGAAATGCTGTTGTGCGCCCAGGTAATTCGGTCGTCACGGCTAAAGGCGCCTTTTCGACGACATGGACAGTCACCTGCGGCTCTGCGGGGTGAGCTTGTGTTTCTCCCTGATCGTTACAACCGGCGAGTAATACAGCGGACATGATGATGAATGAGGGCAGGAGTGAAAACCTGGCATTTTTCGTCATTTCTATTCCTTAAAAAAACGAACGCTCGTTATTAACCGGGTAACGCAGAGGCGATAACGCGCACAAGTGAAAATAATGGTTGGCTATCCTACAAATTATTAGCTTGCGATGTAAGCAATACTTATTTATGGGCGCGATACACGGCACGTAAAAACAAAAAAGGATTTATCTTCGGTTGTTTCATTATGGTTTTAATAGTAATGCAATGATGCGCATAAACACATATTGAAATAAGTATTTGGTTGGTGAATATATTGGTGGTTGTTATTTGTTTTGTTTATTCGTGTGCAATATCCATAATTAACTGTTTTAGAACTCGTCTAAATAAACGCTAAGTGATACATTTGTTCCGTTTAGCAAATATTACATAAGAAAGTTAATCATTCTCTACCTTACCTCAGACAGTCGAAACCATGGCCAGAAAAACGAAAGCTGATGCCCTCAAAACACGACAGCACCTGATAGAAACAGCGATTATGCAGTTTGCCGTGCGTGGTGTTAGCAATACGACGTTAAACGACATTGCGGATGCCGCCAGCGTGACCCGGGGGGCGCTCTATTGGCATTTTGAAAATAAGACGCAATTGTTCAATGCGCTATGGTTACAACAACCTCCATTACGCGATCTTATTCAGGATAAGCTTATTGGTCGTTGGGGTGATAATCCTTTACAGCGGCTGCGTGAAAAGTTTGTGGTGGGATTGCAATATATTGCACAGAATCCTCGCCAGCAGGCATTAATGCAAATTTTATATCATAAATGTGAATTTCATAACGATATGATATCAGAAAAGACCATTCGCGATAAAATAGGTCTCAGTCATCAAAGCATTCGTGATTCACTGCAAAAGTGCGTGGATGAAAATCTGATTGCCACCAGTCTGGATTTAGATGTCATCATCATTATTCTGCACGGTAGCTTTAGCGGAATAATAAAAAACTGGTTAATGAATCCAGTGAGTTATGATTTGTATGGGCAAGCGCCAGTATTAGTTGATAACGTATTAAAAATGTTAAGCCCAGACGGCTGTGTAATGCAATTAATGCAGAGTGAAAATCAGCCAGGATAGTTTTAGCCGCCAGGGCCTGACGGCTGTCGACGTTTTTTTCGTCGTGCTATTCGAGGTCGACGCAGTTGACCAGCTTGAGGGGGTTTACAGAATTCATATTCCGGCACTTATCGTGCTCCGTTGTCATCAGCTCTATCCACTGAATGAGCAGCGCATCAAAGAGAAAAACGAAGACCGCAAAAACAACCAGCCACCAATACTTGCGAATCATTACCAAACCCTGTGTATTCATGCCCAAGCGTGCAGGGAATATACACGAAATCTGCAAGCTGAAAAGCAGACTTACAATGCCTTTACTTTGCTGAAAGATCGCCGCTCTTTGCTGTTAATCGACTCTTTTTAGACAGATTTTTTGTCTTCCGCTTTTTCACCTTTGCAAGTTCATTCTCTGAAAAATGCGAACCAATGCTCATTCTTCTGAGCCCCATTTTTACGTACTCGGCATTGATTTCAATCCCGACAAACTTGCGACCTAATTCCACGGCAGTGGCACCGGTAGTGAAGCTACCGGCAAACGGATCCAGCACGCTGTCATCTGGACTGGAGGAAGCCAGAATGATGCGTTCAAGGAGGGCTTTGGGTTTTTGAGTCGGGTGATTTTCGTATTCGTCCATCAGATAACGAACGCGTGGAAACTCCCAGACATTGCCTGGTACTTTTTTCTGGTTGTAAGGTTGGGGCGGGTTCTTTCTGTAGTCTATCAGTGCACGTTTAGCGCCCGTTTTGGCTTCAACCAAAATATCATCACGATTAAACGTGTAGTTTTTCTGATCTTTTACCATCATCAGAAGCGGTTCATACATCGAACCAAAGTGATTTTTGGCCTGCACCCCGGAGCTATCGTATGACCACACGATACGGCTCTTGATGGTAAAGAGCTGGCGGCATTTGAGATCGATGTACGGCATGTTCTCCGTACTGTTCATGATGTACATGGTGCCGTGTGGTTTGAGAATGCGATGGCACTCGTCAATGCACTCAAACAGCCATGCCAAAAATGCCTCTTCGTCCCAGGATTCCACCATCCCGTCAAAGTCTTTACCGATGTTATAAGGTGGGTCGGCGAAAATGAGATCGACGCTTTCTGACGGCAGCTTTTTCAGTTCGGTCAGAGCATCACCCAGGATTATCTTTTTAGATTCATCGCCAAAATAGACAGGTTCACATCTTGCGTTCATCGCCAAAGCCTCCCGTGTGACGTTAATAAAAAAGGCGCTTCCCCATGCCGAGTAGCGCCTTTTAAAACAAACATTTCGCTGATTAGTATCAGTTCATGCCGTATTTTTTCAGTTTTTTACGCAGCGTACCACGGTTGATGCCCATCATCAGGGCAGCACGGGTCTGGTTACCGCGGGTGTATTGCATCACCATGTCCAACAGGGGCTGTTCTACTTCAGCCAGTACCAGCTCATAGAGATCGTTAACATCCTGACCATTCAATTGAGCAAAATAGTTCTTCAGTGCCTGTTTAACCGAGTCACGCAGGGGCTTTTGAGTTACCTGATCCTGAGAGTTAACGGTAGAAACGGTCAGTACGTCAGAATTTACGCGTTGTTCGAACATAGTTCTGTCAGCTCTTTATTTCTGTTTACGCAAAATTTTCGAAGTATGCCTCCAACGCCGCCAGCTGTTCGCTGGAATCTTCAATGGCGTTGAATGTGCGCCGAAACTGGTCATCCGGAGCGTGTTCCTGGAGATACCAGGATACGTGTTTACGCGCAATTCGGTACCCTTTTGCCTGACCATAAAAGTCGTGCAGTTCCCGAACGTGCGCACAAAGCAAGCGCTTCACCTCTGCCAGAGGCAGCGGGGGCAGCAGCTCCCCAGTGTCCAGATAATGCTGGATTTCCCGAAAGATCCAGGGTCTTCCCTGAGCTGCACGTCCTATCATCAGGGCATCCGCCCCCGTATAGTCGAGTACAGCTCTGGCTTTATGCGGGTCAGTAATGTCGCCATTCGCGATAATCGGAATGGAAACTTTCTGCTTAACTGCCCGAATACTGTCGTACTCAGCATCTCCATTGAACAAACAGGCGCGGGTGCGTCCATGAATGGTCAGAGCCTGAATGCCACAGTCTTCAGCCAGTTGGGCAATCTCTACGCAGTTACGGTGTTCCGGAGCCCAGCCGGTGCGAATCTTGAGTGTGACAGGAACGTCCACTGCATTGACGACCTCGGTTAGTATTGATTTCACTAGATCCGGGTACTGCAAGAGGGCTGAACCTGCGAGCTTGCGATTCACTTTTTTAGCCGGACACCCCATATTGATATCAATAATCTGGGCGCCGCTTTCCACGTTAATACGTGCGGCATCGGCCATCTCAACAGGGTCGCTACCGGCAATTTGCACCGTGCGAATTCCTGGCTCATCAACGTGCACCATCCGTAAACGAGATTTGTCACTTTCCCAAACCTGCGGGTTAGAAGACATCATCTCGGATACCGTCAATCCTGCTCCCATCTCATAGCACAGCGTCCTGAATGGTCTGTCAGTGATGCCAGCCATAGGTGCTGCGATCAGGCGATTTCTGAGCTGGTATTGTCCGATGCGCATGAGTTAAGAAATGACCATACTGTGACTGCAAGGCGGCGTATATTACGCATTTTTCGCACGAGATGAAAGGCCAAACTTTGACCAATCCACTGAGGTGGATCAATGAATTGCTGGTTAAGTACACAGTTTCAAATTAAAATCTTTAATAATCAGTTTGATACGTGGTTGTGCTAATTTTTCATCCGTTTATAAATTCCGAAAACTTCTCTTTTTTTATTACGGCCAGCCTCAGGTTATCAGGATAAAAAGCTGTTTTTGTGAGCAAATAGTGGCTTTGTAATGCGATCTCGCTCTCATTTCCGCAAATCCTTTTGCGAAAAAAAGAGCGATTATTGCGTTACCAACGGTAACGAGAGGGGATTATTTTTTCTGACCGGTAATGCGGCACCACTCTTCTTTCTCGATAACCGGATCGAGCGTAAAGAGTTCGGCATAGGCCTCACAGACGCTTTCCGCCTGGCTGGCAAGAATGCCAGAAAGACCCAGTAAACCGCCCTCAACGGGCAGTACGCTGATTAACGGTGCCAGTTCACGTAATGGGCCTGCGAGGATGTTTGCGACCACCACGTCGGCTTTCATCGCCTCTGGCTGGTCTTTCGGCAGATAAAGCTCCAGACGCTCAGAAACGCCATTACGCTGGGCGTTATCACGGCTGGCCTGAATTGCTTGCGGATCGATGTCTACGCCGATGGCTTTTGCCGCACCCAGCTTCAGTGCCGCAATGGCAAGAATGCCGGAGCCGCAGCCGAAGTCGATGACGGTTTTGCCGTTTAGATCGAGACCGTCCAGCCATTGCAGGCATAGGGAAGTGGTGGGGTGAGTGCCGGTACCAAACGCCAGACCCGGGTCCAGCATCACGTTGACGGCATTCTCATCCGGGACATCGCGCCAGCTTGGGCAAATCCACAAACGTTCACCAAAGCGCATCGGGTGGAAGTTATCCATCCATTCGCGTTCCCAGTCTTTGTCTTCGAGCTGTTCGATTTTATGCGCGAAGCCTGCACCCAGCAGCGGATGCTGCTCCAGGATGGCAACCACTTCTTTCATGTCGGTTTCTGCATCGAACAAGCCGATAACGTCGGTATCTCCCCACAGGCGAGTCTCGCCCGGCAGAGGCTCAAATACCGGCGTATCATGCGTGTCCTGGAAAGTAATGGAAACGGAGCCCGCTTCCATCAGCGCATCGCTCAACTCTTCAGCGTTGGCACCGGTCGTGTTCAGTTTCAGTTGGATCCATGGCATGGCAAAACTCTTTTATTTATCAGTAGTCAATATGGCGGCTTGCGGGACGGCAGAACCGAAACGGTTGCCGATCAGGAAAGCCAGCAAGCTTATCAGTAACGAGGGCACAATCGGGTGGAAACCCAGGTACTGAATGTTAAATGTAGCGAGTACGGCATAAAGAACGCCGCCGATAATCATCGCGCTCAAAGCGCCCGCCGCGTTTGCACGCTCCCAGTACAGGCCCAGTACCAACGGCCACAGGAAGACGGCTTCCAGCCCGCCAAACGCCAGCAGGTTAAGCCAGATAATCATCTCTGGTGGTTTCCAGGCGGCCAGTAGCAGTAACGCGCCGAGCAACAGGGTAATCACTGCCGACATGCGCTTCAGCCGGGTTTCGTTTTTCAGCTGTTCCGGACGCAGGTTCAGGTACAGATCCTTAATGATCGTAGCGGAACTTTGCAGCAATTGGGCATTGATCGTCGACATGATCGCGGCCATGGGGGCCGCGAGGAAGATCCCAGCAGCTACCGGCGGCAACACTTTGACCATTAGCGTAGGGATAACCAGATCCGGCACTGTCAGATCAGGGATCACCGCACGCCCCAACGCACCCGCCAGATGCATACCAAACATCAGGATCGCCACTACGATGGTGCCGATGATAATGCCGCGGTGTACAGCTTTGCTGTCTTTATAAGAGATGCAGCGTACTGCTGTATGCGGCAGCCCAATTACGCCAAAGCACACCAGTACCCAGAATGAGGTCATGAACGTGGGTGACAGAATGTCATCCGCGCCTTGCGGCGAGACCAGTTTAGGGTCGATAGTTTGCAGGGTTACCACCGCATTGCTGAGGCCACCGGCAGCATGAACGACGCCGACCAGCAGAACAATAGTACCAATCAGCATCACCATACCCTGCATGGTGTCGTTCAGTACGCTGGCGCGAAAACCGCCGAACGCCGTATACAATGCGATACTGACGCCAAAAATAAGCAAACCGGTTTCGTAAGGTATACCCGCAGCGGTTTCAAGCAAACGTGCGCCGCCAATAAACTGTACGGTCATTGCTCCGACAAACGCGACCAGCAGGCTAAGGCTTGCCAGCCACACAAGCAGGCGACTCTGGTAGCGGGCAAACAGCATATCGTTGAGGGTAACGGCATTATAACGGCGCGCCAGAATCGCGAATTTCTTACCAAGAATCCCCAGAGAAAGCCAAACGGCGGGCAACTGGATCATCGCCAGCAGCACCCATCCCAGCCCGTATTTGTAAGCGGCGCCAGGACCGCCAATAAACGAGCTGGCGCTAATGTAGGTTGCCGTTAGCGTCATGGCTAATACGACCCCGCCCATCGAGCGGCTGCCGAGGAAATATTCATTCAGGAAAGTGCCGGTCGATCTCTTACGCATGGCGTAAACGGAAAGACCGAAGACCACCAACAGATAGGCGACCAGCGGCAAAATAACTTCAAGCTGCATCGTCATCCTCCAACGGAATGTCGCGATAGATAAACTTCACCATCGCCCAGCACAGCACGATGAAAACCAGCGGCGTTAGCAGGCAGGCCATTTCGAACCAGTGTGGTAAGCCGGTAAAACCGAGCGTGGAATCTGGTAAGTAAGCGGCCACTAACCATGTGGCAAGATATAAAAGGGTCAGCCACAGCGCCCAGCGCGCCTCTTTATGGGCCTGAACAAAACGAGCGTCCATTTTTTGTCCCTTGTGGATAAAGAAAGCGGGGATTGTACCTTATGGCACGTGCGGGAGGGGAGAAAAACAAAAGGCCGGAATTTCCGGCCTTTTCAGTTAACGCACGCTTACTTTTCCTGAAGTCCGAGTTTTTTCTCCAGATAGTGGATATTGGTTCCACCGTGCTGGAAATGCTCGTCATTCATGATGCGGATCTGCAGATCAACGTTGGTTTTGATACCGTCGATGATCAGTTCCTGCAACGCGTTTTTCATACGGGCGATTGCTACGTCGCGGTTTTCGCCATAGCAGATCAGCTTACCGATCATTGAGTCATAGTACGGAGGTACGGTGTAGCCTGCGTAAATATGAGACTCCCAGCGCACACCAAAGCCACCTGGCGCGTGGAAACGCGTGATTTTACCCGGGCTTGGCAGGAAGGTGTTCGGGTCTTCGGCGTTGATACGGCATTCTACCGCATGGCCTTTAACCACAACTTCATCCTGCTTGATGGACAGCGGTTGTCCCGCAGCGATGCGCAGCTGCTCTTTGATCAGGTCAACGCCGGTGATCATTTCGGTTACCGGGTGTTCAACCTGAATACGGGTGTTCATTTCAATGAAGTAGAACTCGCCGTTTTCGAACAGGAACTCGAAAGTACCTGCACCGCGATAGCCGATATCAACGCACGCTTTGGCGCAACGCTCGCCGATGTAGCGACGCAGTTCCGGAGTAATGCCCGGTGCTGGCGCTTCTTCGACGACTTTCTGGTGACGACGCTGCATGGAGCAGTCACGTTCTGCCAGATAAATCGCGTTACCCTGACCGTCCGCCAGCACCTGAATTTCGATGTGGCGTGGGTTTTCCAGGTACTTCTCCATGTAAACCATGTCGTTGTTGAAAGCCGCTTTCGCTTCCGCTTTGGTCATGGAGATGGATTGCGCCAGTTCGGCATCGCTGCGCACGACGCGCATACCGCGACCGCCGCCGCCGCCGGAGGCTTTGATAATAACTGGATAACCGATGCGCTTCGCATGAGCGCGGTTAGCGTCCATGTCGTCGCCCAGCGGGCCGTCAGAGCCTGGGACTGTTGGTACGCCAGCTTTCTTCATCGCGGTAATTGCGGACACTTTGTCGCCCATCAGGCGGATGGTGTCGGCTTTCGGGCCGATGAAGATAAAGCCGGAACGTTCTACCTGTTCAGCAAAGTTGGCATTCTCTGAGAGGAAGCCATAGCCCGGGTGAATTGCCACTGCGCCGGTGATTTCAGCAGCGCTAATGATAGCCGGGATGTTCAGATAGCTTTTTACGGACGGAGCCGGGCCAATACAGACCGTCTCATCCGCCAGCAATACGTGTTTTAAATCGCGATCCGCGCTTGAATGCACAGCGACAGTCTTGATGCCCAGCTCTTTACAGGCACGCAGAATACGCAGGGCGATCTCACCGCGGTTGGCGATAACAATTTTATCCAACATGTTCGCCTCGTTATTCGATGACGACCAGCGGCTCGTCAAATTCTACCGGTTGACCGCTTTCTACCAGAATCGCTTTCACTACACCGGATTTGTCGGCTTCGATCTGGTTCATCATTTTCATGGCTTCAACGATGCACAGGGTATCGCCCGCATTCACTTTCTGGCCGATTTCGATGAACGCTTTCGCATCTGGGCTCGGGGTGCGGTAGAACGTACCAACCATTGGGGAGCGTACGATGTGACCACTGATTTCCGCTGCTGCCGGAGCTTCCATACTTGGAGAGGCAGTTTGTGCGACAGCGTTAGACAAAGCTGGCTGCTGCATCACTGGTGCAGCATAAGCCTGTTGCATCATTGGAAAACTTGCAGCTGGCGCCGCACGGCTGATGCGTACAGACTCTTCGCCTTCAGAAATTTCCAGTTCGGAGATGCCTGATTCTTCAACCAGCTCGATCAGTTTTTTAATCTTACGAATATCCATGAGTGGGTTCCGTACTCTTTGTTTAGTGAGATTGTGACAAGCGTTTTACCGCCGTCTGTATAGCATTTTTATAACAGTGAGTGACAAGATGCCACGCATCTCAGGCATTGCACTGGGTGCGGTTGCCATTAAGTGAGATTGCCAGACTTGTTAGTCATTGTGCGGCTATCTTCTGCCATTTTCGGGTAAAAGACAAAATATACCTTCAACATGCGAATGTCACCCTTTCAGCGCTCTAAAAACGCTACCGGGGATAGCAAAGTCGCACATTATAACTATTTCGTAGCAATTGGCAGCTAAATACTGGTCTTATCAGGGAAGATAATCAACCGTTAACATGTAAAGAAAATCTGATCGTCCACATTTTGTAACGCACTGCACATAACGTGAAACTACCGCCACCACTGGCGAAACTTCTTGTAACGGCAGGCTAACAACACCACAGCGAGTGCTGCATAAATAATCGGTTGAGGGGAGATAATTTTTACCGACCACAGATAATGTATGGGTGCCAGGATCGCCACAAAATAGACGAAGTTGTGCAAATACTGCCAATTTTTGCCCAGTTTTCGCTGAGCCGACTGGGTGGAGGTTAACGTGAGGGCGAATAATATGCCCCAACTGGCAATGCCCAGCATCAAATAAGGTCGCGTGATTAATTCCCGTCCTAACAGCGCCAGATTATGAATGCCCAGTTCCAGGAGTGCGTAGCTGGTTAAATGCAACGTTGCCCAGGCGAAACACCATAGCCCTAACAGGCGCCGTGTGCGTATCAATAATGGCTGTTTAGCGTAGCGCGCGAGGGGAGAGACCAGCAAGGTCGCCAGCAAGAATTTCAGAGCTGTCCTACCGGTAAAGTGCTGGATATCTTTGACCGGGTCTGCGCTCAGACTACCGTGATTCACCGCCCAAAATAGCCAGACAAACGGTAAAAAGCCGGCAAGGTGCAGGCAAACTTTCAGCCCGGTAATGTGCTTTGCAGTCAGGCGCACTCAAAAATTCTCCTGCAGGTTAAGACCACGGTACAGCGAAGCGACCTCGTCGGCGTAACCGTTAAACAGCAGCGTGGGTTGGCGCTGAACGTCCAGAATACCGCCTGCGCCAATAAAACGCTCAGTGGCCTGGGACCAGCGCGGGTGATCGACATGCGGATTCACGTTGGCATAAAATCCATATTCATTGGGGGCGGCCAGATTCCAGGTTGTCGGGGGGCGTTCGCGGGTTAGTTTAATACTCACGATCGACTTAATGCCTTTAAATCCGTATTTCCACGGCACAATTAAGCGAATGGGCGCGCCATTTTGTGGGGGAAGAGCTTTTCCATAAACCCCCACGGTAAGCAGAGTGAGTGGATGCATAGCTTCATCCAGACGCAGTCCTTCGATATAGGGATACTTGAGCCCGCCGCCAATAAAGCGATCTTTTTGTCCGGGCATTTCATCCGGTGCGTAGATCGTTTCGAAGGCGACATATTTTGCGTTGCTGGTGGGTTCAACCTGCGCCAGCAGTTTATGTAACGGAAAACCAATCCACGGCACGACCATTGACCAGGCTTCCACACAGCGCATCCGGTAAATCCGTTCTTCCAGTGGGAAACGGGCGGTCAGCGCATCGTGATCGAGGGTGAGTGGCTTTGCCACCTCACCACTGATTTTTAACGTCCACGGATCGGTTTTCAGACTGCCAGCATTGGCTGCCGGATCCGCTTTATCGAGACCGAACTCATAGAAGTTGTTGTAGCCAGAAACTTTATCCGCTGGCGTTAAAGGAAGCGAATTTTGCCAGGCGGCGGGTTTACTGAAATCAAGCGGCTTACCCGCGGGCGCGGGCGGGCGGTCATTCCCCTTAAACCAGCTAAGAAGGTCAGCCTGCGCAGAGAGGGGGAAAGACAACGCGGCGGCGCTGATTCCTAATGCTTTCAGTACCTGGCGGCGTTGCATAAAAAAAGCCGACTCGTCAGTGACGTCGGCTTCTGTAAATGGACGTAATTTCTTCATAACAGACTCCCGGCTTACGCGTCATAACTGACAGGGGACGCGTAGTTAATATGGCAGGGAGTCTGTAGATATGCCGCGAAATTTCGTTAATTAAGTGTAAATTTCTGCGCCAGAGCCTGTTACTTCACCTTCACCAGCGTACGACCTTGCACCTGGTTATTGATGATGGCATCGGCAAACTTCGGCGCATCCGCCAGCGTAATCTCCGTGGCGGCCTGAGCATAGAAAGAGTCCGGTAGATCCTTAACCAGACGCGCCCAGGCTTCTGCCCGGCGTGCCGGCGGGGTCATCACCGAGTCCACCCCTTGCAAACGAACGTTACGCAGAATAAATGGCATCACCGTCGTCGGCAGAGCGAAACCGCCAGCCAGGCCGCAGGCGGCAACGCAGCCACCGTAGTTCATCTGTGCCAGGACTTTTGCCAGAACTTTGTCGCCAACGGTATCAACCGCACCAGCCCACAGCTGTTTTTCCAACGGGCGAGATTCAGCAAATTCATCGCGGCTAAGGATACGGTTAGCGCCCAGGCTCTTCAGGTAGTCGTGAGTGCTTTCGCGACCCGAAACCGCCGCAACCTGATAACCCAGCTTATGCAGTAATGCCACGGCCGTGCTGCCCACGCCGCCGCTGGCGCCGGTGACGACAATTTCACCGTCTTGCGGGCGAATACCTGCATCTTCAAGCGCCATGACGCACAGCATGGCGGTAAAGCCAGCGGTACCGATGACCATGGCTTTACGTCCGTCCAGCCCTTGTGGCAGCGCAACCAGCCAGTCGCCTTTCACGCGTGCGCGTTCGGCCAGTCCACCCCAATGATTTTCACCCACGCCCCAGCCGGTCAGTAAAACTTCCTGACCTGCATGAAAACGGGGATCTTCGCTTGCGCGCACGGTACCGGCGAAATCGATACCAGGAATCATCGGAAAATTGCGAATGATTTTACCCTTGCCGGTGATAGCCAGGGCGTCTTTATAGTTCAGGCTTGACCAGTGGACATCCACCGTCACATCGCCTTCCGGTAGCTGATTTTCGTCGAGGGGTTGAACGGATGCGAGGGTTTTTCCGTCCTGCTGTTCTAAGATCAAAGCCTGCATAACCTGTCCTCAATTCGTATAGTGGATTGGAAAATTATTAATGAAGACTATACTCGCTAATCAAAACATGATGCCGATTCCGCGCAATAAATTGCCAGATATACCTAATTTGGTAGTATGCCCACACTGTTTGTATAAATGGACGGATTTTGCGTTCAGTTTTGCATTTTCGCGCCGCTTTATCACTTTCATGCCTGTTTCATAACTGTCGGAGTTAACACAAGGATGCGATTAACGACGAAATTTTCAGCTTTTGTGACGCTGCTTACAGGGTTAACGATCTTCGTAACTCTGATCGGCTGCTCGCTGAGTTTCTATAACGCGATTCAATATAAGTTCACCACCCGTGTTCAGGCGGTGGCGACGGCGATTGATACGCACCTTGTCTCCCGCGATGTCGTTGCGCTAACCCCGCAAATCGATGAACTGATGGTTTCGGTTGATATCGTGCGCGTCGAACTGCTACAGGGCGAACACGTGGTGTATGACCACTCCCGAACCAGCAGCTACCGCCCGGCGGGGACGAACAATCTGTATCGTGATGTCACCGTCCCGTTGGTCAAACACCCGGGCATGTCGCTGCGTCTGGTTTATCAGGATCCAATGGGCAACTATTTCCATTCGCTGATGACTACCGCACCGCTCACGTTGGCGATTGCTTTCATTATACTGATGCTCTTTTTGTCTGTGCGCTGGCTTCAGCGTCAGCTTTCAGGTCAAGAGTTGCTGGAGATTCGTTCAACGCGCATTCTTAACGGCGAACGTGGACCGAACGTGCGGGGGACTGTTTATGAATGGCCTGCGCGTACCAGTAGCGCGCTCGATATGCTGCTGACCGAAATTCAAAGTGCCCGCGAGCAACGTAGCCGACTGGATACGCTGATTCGTTCCTATGTGGCGCAGGATACAAAAACCGGGCTAAGCAACCGCCTGTTCTTTGATAACCAACTGGCAACGCTGCTGGAAGATCAGGAAAAAGTGGGATCGCATGGCGTCGTGATGATGGTACGCCTGCCGGACTTTACGCTGCTGCGCGATAGCTGGGGAATTACCCTTGCTGAAGAACAAATTTCAACGCTAATCAATTTGTTGTCGACTTTTATGACGCGCTATCCGGGCGCGTTGCTGGCGCGCTACCACCGTAGCGATTTTGCCATCCTGTTGCCACACCGCACGCTGAAAGAGGCGGAAAGTATTGCCGGGCAATTATTAAAAGCGGTAGATGCGCTTCCGGCTAATAAAATGATCGACCGTGCCGATATGGTTCATATTGGCATTTGTGTTTGCCGCAGCGGTCAGTCGACGGAACAAGTGATGGATCACGCCGAAGCCGCCACGCGGAACTCGGTATTGCAGGGTGGGAACAGCTGGTCGGTCTATGATGACTCACTACCGGAAAAAGGTCGGGGTAACGTACGCTGGCGAACGCTGATCGAACAGATGCTCAGCCGGGGTGGACCAAGAATTTATCAAAAGCCTGCGGTAACCCGTGAAGGTCGGGTGCACCACCGGGAGCTGATGTGCCGTATTTTTGATGGCAGCGAAGAGGTTATTTCGGCGGAATATATGCCGATGGTCCTGCAGTTTGGCCTGGCTGAAGAATATGACCGTCTGCAAATCAGCCGTCTGATCTTACTGTTGGGCTATTGGCCGCAGGAAAACCTGGCGATGCAGACAACGGTTGAATCGCTAATTCGCCCACGTTTTCAGCGCTGGCTACGTGATACGCTGATGCAGTGCGAAAAATCATTACGCAAACGCATAATTATTGAACTTGCTGAGGCAGATGTCTGTCAACATATCAGCCGGTTACAGCCCGTCATCAGATTGATGAATGCGCTGGGTGTGCGAATTGCCGTTACGCAGGCGGGTTTAACGCTGGTGAGCACCAGTTGGATCAAAGAGCTTAACGTTGAGTTATTGAAGCTGCATCCAAGCCTGGTGAGGAATATTGATAAGCGAACCGAAAACCAGCTCCTGGTGCAAAGCCTGGTGGAGGCTTGTTCTGGAACACCAACGCAGGTTTACGCCACGGGCGTTCGTTCGCGTAGCGAGTGGCATACGCTGACGGAACGCGGAGTTGCGGGTGGGCAAGGGGATTTTTTTGCCGCATCACAGCCACTTGACACTAACGTGAAAAAATATTCGCAAAGATACTCGGTTTAACCTGCCGTTTAATTCGTTTTCACGTAGAATAACGCGCGCTGTGCCTTCTGGGGGTGTGCTTGTCTGCTCGCCAGGTTGTAACAGCAAACATGCAGGTGAATGACCTTTGACAGGTTGCAAACAAAAGCGAGGAGTGCTGCTGATTTATTCAGCCCTGATGGACTCAGGCCGATTTTGTAACAAAGGAAACGAACTGCACTAATTTTCACCGTAGCAGATGATTTTTGCGCCTTGTCGCTGCTGCGTGTGGTTGGTAAAGTAAGCGGATTTTGTTTTCCGCCCCAGCTTTCAGGATTATCCCTTAGTATGTTGAAAAAATTTCGTGGCATGTTTTCCAATGACCTGTCCATTGACCTGGGTACCGCGAATACCCTTATTTATGTAAAAGGACAAGGCATCGTATTGAATGAGCCTTCTGTTGTGGCCATTCGTCAGGATCGTGCCGGCTCGCCAAAAAGCGTAGCCGCAGTGGGCCATGACGCGAAGCAGATGCTGGGTCGTACACCGGGCAATATCGCTGCCATTCGCCCAATGAAAGACGGCGTTATCGCTGACTTCTTCGTGACTGAAAAAATGCTCCAGCACTTTATCAAACAAGTGCACAGCAATAGCTTCATGCGCCCAAGCCCGCGCGTACTGGTATGTGTACCGGTTGGAGCAACTCAGGTTGAACGCCGCGCGATCCGTGAATCCGCCCAGGGCGCAGGTGCCCGTGAAGTATTCCTGATCGAAGAGCCGATGGCGGCTGCGATCGGGGCGGGTCTGCCAGTTTCTGAAGCAACCGGTTCTATGGTTGTGGATATCGGTGGTGGTACAACTGAAGTTGCGGTTATCTCCCTGAACGGCGTGGTTTACTCCTCTTCTGTACGTATTGGCGGCGACCGCTTCGACGAAGCCATCATTAATTATGTTCGTCGTAACTACGGTTCTCTGATCGGTGAAGCCACCGCAGAACGTATTAAACACGAAATCGGTTCCGCTTATCCGGGCGACGAAGTGCGCGAGATCGAAGTTCGCGGGCGTAACCTGGCAGAAGGTGTTCCACGCGGCTTTACCCTGAACTCCAACGAGATTCTGGAAGCCCTGCAGGAACCGCTGACCGGTATCGTGAGTGCGGTGATGGTTGCACTGGAACAGTGTCCGCCAGAACTGGCGTCTGACATCTCCGAACGCGGCATGGTACTGACCGGTGGCGGTGCTCTGCTGCGTAACCTTGACCGTTTGTTAATGGAAGAAACCGGTATTCCAGTTGTTGTTGCTGAAGATCCGCTGACCTGCGTGGCGCGCGGTGGCGGCAAGGCGCTGGAAATGATCGATATGCACGGCGGCGACCTGTTCAGCGAAGAGTAATCGGATGCAGGTAGGGTAGCCCGCGGGTTGCCCTTCCGCTCTGATACGAGAATACGCATAGACTATGAAGCCAATTTTTAGCCGTGGCCCGTCGCTACAGATTCGCCTTATTCTGGCGGTGCTGGTGGCGCTCGGCGTTATTATTGCCGACAGCCGCCTGGGTACGTTTAGTCAAATACGAACGTACATGGATACCGCCGTCAGTCCTTTCTACTTTATCTCAAATGGTCCTCGTGAATTACTCGACGGCGTTTCGCAAACGCTGGCTTCGCGTGACCAACTCGAACTTGAAAATCGGGCGTTGCGTCAGGAACTGCTGCTGAAAAACAGCGAGCTGCTGATGCTGGGGCAATATAAACAGGAGAACGCGCGTTTGCGTGAGCTGCTGGGATCGCCGCTGCGTCAGGACGAACAAAAGATGGTGACGCAGGTCATCTCAACGGTTAATGACCCTTACAGCGATCAGGTGGTGATCGACAAAGGGAGCGTTAACGGTGTCTACGAAGGTCAACCGGTTATTAGCGACAAAGGCGTTGTGGGTCAGGTCGTAGCGGTGGCTAAACTGACCAGCCGCGTGCTGCTGATTTGCGATGCGACGCATGCTCTGCCCATTCAGGTACTGCGTAACGATATCCGCGTGATCGCTGCCGGTAACGGCTGCACCGACGATCTTCAGCTCGAACACCTGCCGGCCAACACCGACATTCGCGTTGGCGATGTGCTGGTTACCTCGGGTCTGGGGGGACGTTTCCCTGAAGGCTATCCGGTTGGTGTTGTTTCTTCCGTTAAGCTGGACACTCAGCGCGCTTATACCGTGATTCAGGCACGCCCGACCGCAGGTCTGCAGCGTCTGCGTTATCTGCTGCTGTTGTGGGGCGCCGATCGTAACGGCGCAAATCCGATGACGCCAGAGGAAGTGCACCGCGTTGCCAATGAACGTCTGATGCAAATGATGCCGCAAGTTCTGCCTGCACCAGATGCCATGGGGCCGCCTGCGCCAGTGCCAGCTCCCGCAACAGGCGTGACTCCAGCGCCTGCGGGTACCACGCCGCCACAACCTGCTCCGCGTAAGCCGGGAGGACAGTAAGTGGCAAGCTATCGTAGCCAGGGACGTTGGGTGATTTGGCTCTCGTTCCTTATTGCACTGTTGCTGCAAGTCATGCCCTGGCCGGACGATATTCTGGTTTTCCGGCCAAACTGGGTACTGCTCATCTTGTTGTACTGGATCCTGGCGCTGCCGCATCGCGTAAATGTGGGCACGGGGTTTGTGGTGGGTGCCATACTGGATCTCATCAGCGGCTCCACGCTTGGCGTGCGCGCATTGTCGATGAGTATCATTGCTTATCTGGTCGCGCTGAAATTCCAGCTATTCCGTAACCTCGCGCTCTGGCAACAGGCGCTGGTGGTCATGTTGTTATCACTGGTCGTGGATATTATTGTTTTCTGGGCCGAGTTTTTAGTGATCAATGTCTCTTTCAGACCCGAAGTGTTCTGGAGTAGTGTAGTGAATGGTGTGCTTTGGCCATGGCTATTCTTACTGATGCGTAAAGTCCGTCAGCAGTTTGCGGTGCAATAAGGTTGATATGAATACTCTGTATCTTGCTTCTGGTTCTCCACGTCGTCAGGAGCTGCTCGCTCAGCTTGGTGTTACCTTTGAACGGCTGGTGCCTGGGATTGAAGAACAGCGACACCCGCAGGAGAGCGCGCAGCAGTATGTTTCGCGTCTGGCACGCGAAAAAGCGCAGGCTGGCGTGGCGCTGGCGCAGCGCGATTTGCCGGTATTGGGTGCGGATACCATTGTTATCCTTAATGGCGAAGTGCTGGAAAAACCACACGACGCCGCCCATGCCGCAGTAATGCTGCGCAAACTGTCGGGCAAAACGCATCAGGTCATGACCGCCGTGGCATTGGCCGACCGCCGGCACAGTCTGGACTGTCTGGTGGTGACGGAAGTGACGTTCAGAGCACTAACCGATGAGGACATCGCGGGCTATATTGCCAGCGGTGAACCAATGGATAAAGCAGGTGCATACGGTATTCAAGGGTTGGGTGGCTGTTTTGTCAGGAAGATCAATGGCAGCTATCACGCCGTAGTCGGCTTACCGCTGGTAGAAACGTATGAGTTGCTGACCAATTTTAACGCACTGCGTGAGAAAAGGGATAAACATGACGGCTGAATTGTTGGTAAACGTAACGCCATCGGAAACTCGGGTGGCTTACATTGATGGCGGTATTCTGCAGGAAATTCATATTGAACGTGAGGCGCGACGCGGAATCGTAGGCAATATCTACAAAGGTCGTGTAAGTCGTGTACTTCCGGGTATGCAGGCGGCTTTTGTAGATATTGGACTGGATAAAGCCGCATTTCTTCACGCTTCAGACATCATGCCGCACACCGAATGCGTGGCGGGTGAAGAACAAAAACAGTTCACCGTGCGCGACATTTCTGAACTGGTGCGCCAGGGCCAGGATCTGATGGTGCAGGTGGTAAAAGATCCGTTGGGTACTAAGGGCGCACGCCTGACGACGGACATCACGCTTCCTTCCCGTTACCTCGTCTTTATGCCAGGTGCTTCGCACGTTGGTGTTTCCCAACGTATCGAAAGCGAAACCGAACGCGAACGCCTGAAAAAAGTGGTGGCGGATTACTGCGATGAACAGGGCGGATTCATCATTCGCACAGCGGCGGAAGGCGTCTGCGAGGAGGATCTAGCCTCAGATGCTGCCTACCTGAAGCGCGTCTGGACTAAAGTCATGGAGCGTAAAAAGCGCCCGCAAACGCGCTACCAGATGTACGGCGAACTGGCGCTGGCGCAGCGCGTGTTGCGTGATTTTGCTGATGCCCAGCTTGACCGGATCCGCGTTGACTCTCGTCTTACTTATGAAGCGTTGCTGGAGTTCACAGCGGAATATATCCCCGAGATGACCAGCAAGCTGGAACATTACAGTGGGCGCCAGCCCATTTTTGATCTCTTTGACGTTGAGAATGAAATCCAGCGCGCGCTGGAACGCAAGGTTGAACTGAAATCCGGCGGCTATCTGATCATCGATCAAACTGAAGCAATGACCACCGTCGATATCAATACCGGAGCGTTTGTTGGGCATCGTAATCTCGACGACACTATCTTTAATACTAATATTGAAGCAACGCAGGCCATTGCTCGTCAGCTGCGTCTGCGTAACCTCGGCGGCATTATCATTATCGATTTTATCGACATGAATAATGAAGATCACCGTCGACGGGTACTGCACTCTCTGGAACAGGCGCTGAGCAAGGATCGCGTAAAAACCAGCATCAACGGTTTTTCACAGCTGGGCCTGGTGGAGATGACGCGCAAACGCACGCGTGAAAGCGTGGAACATGTGCTGTGCAACGAGTGTCCGACCTGTCATGGGCGCGGTACGGTGAAAACCGTGGAAACTGTATGCTATGAAATCATGCGCGAAATCGTGCGGGTACACCATGCATATGACTCCGATCGTTTCCTGGTTTATGCATCTCCGGCAGTGGCTGAAACCCTGAAGGGTGAAGAGTCACATGCGTTGGCGGAAGTGGAAATCTTTGTCGGCAAACAGGTTAAAGTACAAGTCGAACCGCTGTATAACCAGGAGCAGTTCGACGTTGTCATGATGTAATCTGGCCTGGTAAACGCCCAATGGCGATACCTTGCAGGCCGGAGAAGGCGTTCACGCCGCCATCCGGCAAGACGGTTTTGTGAGTCACATTTTTTGGTAGACAAGGAGAGGCGCGTGAGGCGATTGCCGGGGATATTACTGCTCACTGGAGCCGCATTCGTTGTCATCGCAGCGCTGCTGGTCAGTGGGCTGCGCCTTGCGCTGCCTCATCTTGATAGCTGGCGTCCGGCCATCCTTGGCAAGATTGAATCCGCCACCGGTCTGCCCGTCTCCGCCAGCCAACTTTCCGCTAGCTGGCAAAATTTCGGGCCTACTCTTGAAGCGCGCGATATCCACGCGCAGCTTAAAGATGGCGGTGAATTTTCGGTAAAGCGCGTTACATTAGCGCTGGATGTCTGGCAAAGCCTGCTGCACATGCGCTGGCAGTTTCGCGATCTCACCTTCTGGCAGTTGCAGCTGCGTACCAACACCCCCATCCAGCGCAGCGAAAGCGGTGATGGAATTGAAGCCGGCCACCTGAGCGATCTCTTCCTGCGTCAGTTTGATCATTTCGATCTACGCGACAGCCAGATTAGCTTTTTAACCCTCTCAGGCCAGCGTGCAGAACTGGCGATCCCGCAGCTTACCTGGCTTAACGGTAAAAACCGACATCGCGCTGAAGGCCAGGTCAGTCTCTCCAGTTTGACCGGGCAGCACGGTGTTATGCAGGTTCGAATGGATCTGCGTGATGACAACGGGCTGTTGAATAACGGTCGGGTCTGGCTGCAGGCCGACGATATCGACGTCAAGCCGTGGCTGGGTAAATGGATGCAGGATAATGTCGCGTTGCAAACCGCGCGTTTTAGCCTGGAAGCATGGATGACGATCAGAAAAGGTGTCGTTTCCGGCGGCGATGTCTGGCTGAAAAAAGGTGGGGCAAGTTGGCTGGGAGAGAGTCGTACGCACACGCTCTCCGTCGATAACCTGACGGCGCACATCAGCCGCGAGCAGTCGGGCTGGCAATTCTCCATTCCCGATACCCGTATCACGATGGATGATAAACCCTGGCCAAGCGGGGCGTTAACGCTGGCCTGGATCCCTGAACAGGAAGTCGGCGGCGAGAATAACAAACGCAGCGACGAGCTACGCATCCGCGCCAGCAATCTGGAGCTGGCCGGGTTAGAAGGGCTGCGTCCGATGGCGGCCAAGTTATCGCCTGCGCTGGGTGATATCTGGCGGGCCACGCAGCCGAGCGGCAAAATAGATGTGCTGGCGCTGGATATCCCGTTACAGGCAACAGAAAAAACTCGCTTCCAGTCCTCGTGGACCAATCTGGCCTGGAAACAGTGGAAGCTGCTGCCAGGGGCAGAACATTTCTCCGGTACGCTCGCGGGCAGCGTTGAAAACGGGGCGCTCACTGCTTCCATGAAGCAAGCTAAAATGCCGTATGAAACCGTCTTTCGCGCACCGCTGGAAATAGAGGATGGCGTAGCGACGCTAAGCTGGCTGAAGAATGATAAAGGTTTCCAGTTAGATGGGCGCAATATTGATGTTAAAGCGAAAGCGGTACGCGCACGCGGTGGTTTTCGCTATCTGCAGCCCGCCAATGATGAGCCATGGTTGGGCATTCTGGCAGGTATCAGCACCGACGATGGCTCTCAGGCCTGGCGTTACTTCCCGGAAAACCTGATGGGCAAAGAGCTGGTTGATTACCTCAGCGGCGCTATTCAGGGCGGCGAAGCGGATAACGCCACGTTGGTGTATGGCGGCGACCCGCATCTGTTCCCGTATCTACACAATGAAGGGCAGTTCCAGGTACTGGTGCCGCTTCGCAATGCGAAGTTTGCTTTCCAGCCCGACTGGCCCGCGCTGACTGACCTTAATATTGAACTGAACTTCATTAACGACGGTCTGTGGATGAAGACCGATAGCGTTAATCTGGGCGGTGTGAAGGCCAGTAATCTGACGGCTAACATCCCCGACTATGCCAAAGAAAAACTGCTGATTGATGCCGACATCAACGGGCCGGGCAAGGCGGTTGGACCTTATTTTGATGAGACGCCATTGAAGGATTCACTCGGCGCTACGCTTGAGCAGTTGCAGATTGACGGCGATGTGAATGCTCGCTTACATCTTGATATTCCGCTAGACGGCTCGCTGGTTACCGCCAAAGGTGACGTCAACCTGCGTAATAACAGCCTGTTTATTAAACCGCTCGACAGCACGCTGAAGAATTTGAATGGTAAATTCAGCTTTATCAACGGCGATCTGAAGAGCGAGCCGATGACCGCGAACTGGTTTAATCAGCCTCTGAACGTCGACTTTTCCACGACCGAAGGGGCGAAAGCCTATCAGGTAGCCGTGAATCTGCAAGGTGACTGGCAGCCAAGCCGCATGGGGATTTTACCGACGCAGGTCAACGACGCGTTGAATGGCAGCATAGCGTGGAATGGCAAGGTAGGAATCGATCTTCCGTATCATGCCGGGCCGACCTACAACGTTGAGTTAAAGGGCGACCTCAAGAATGTAAGTAGTCACTTACCTTCTCCACTGAATAAGGCGGCCGGTGAGGCGTTGCCGGTGAACGTTAAGGCCAACGGCAATCTGCGCAGCTTTGATCTGACCGGCAACGCTGGCAGCAAGAATCATTTTAATAGCCGCTGGCTGCTGAATCAGAAACTGACGCTTGACCGCGCAATCTGGGCGTCGGAAAGCCGCACCGTGCCAGCGTTACCCGATCAACAAGGCATAGAGCTTAATCTTCCCCCTATGGATGGCGCGCAATGGCTGGCGTTATTCCAGAAAGGCGCTGTGGATAACGTGGGCAGCAACGCTAACTTCCCGCAGCGCATCACGGTGCGTACGCCATCGTTATCCCTGGGCGGTCAACAGTGGAATAATTTGAGTATCGTTTCTGAGCCTGCGAGCAATGGCTCCACCGTGCAGGCGCAGGGCCGTGAAATTAACGCCACGCTGGCTATGCGCAATAATGCGCCGTGGCTGGCCAATATTAAGTATCTTTATTACAACCCAAGCGCGGCAAAACCGTCACAAAATAGTACGCCAGCCTCGCCGTTCTCAGCCATCGACAACGTCAGCTTCCGTGGCTGGCCGGACCTTCAGCTGCGCTGTGCCGAGTGCTGGATGTGGGGACAGAAATACGGGCGCATTGACGCCGATGTAGCGATTAAAGGCGACACGCTGACCTTGAGTAACGGTCTGTTGGATACGGGTTTTGCCAGACTGACCACCGACGGCGTGTGGGTGAATGCGCCGGGCAAGGAGCGAACGTCGCTGAAGGGTAAACTGAGCGGCAATAAAATTGACTCCGCAGCCGGTTTCTTTGGCGTATCAACGCCGATTCGCAATTCTTCATTCAACGTGGAGTATGATCTGCATTGGCGTAATCCGCCGTGGGATCCTGATGTAGCCTCGCTGAATGGTATTTTGCGTACCCGGCTGGGCAAAGGCGAACTTACCGAACTCAGTACCGGACATGCGGGGCAACTGTTACGTCTGCTAAGCTTCGATGCGTTACTGCGTAAACTGCGCTTTGATTTTAGCGACACCTTCAGCGAAGGCTTCTATTTCGACTCGATTCGCAGCACGGCGTGGATCAAAGATGGTGTGATGCATACCGACGACACGCTGGTGGACGGTCTGGAAGCCGATATTGCGATGAAAGGTTCAGTGAATCTGGTACGCCGGGATCTGGACATGGAAGCCATCGTTGCACCAGAAATATCTGCCACCGTAGGCGTTGCCGCCGCGTTTGCCGTCAACCCGATTGTTGGTGCGGCGGTGTTTGCCGCCAGTAAGGTGCTGGGGCCGCTGTGGAGCAAAGTCTCGATTCTGCGCTATCGCATCACCGGTCCGGTCGATAAGCCGCAAATTAACGAAGTTCTGCGTCAGCCGCGCAAAGAAAGCCAGCAATGATTTGACGGGGGCGAGTAATTGCCCCAATCTCAGTACATAGTATTGCCGGATGGCGCAGCGCTTATCCGGCCTACAGCAGCCTAACAACGTAGGCCGGATAAGGCGTTTTTTTCCGCTATCCGGCAGAATTAAATGAGTAATCAAAACGATGAGTCTGAACCTGGTAAGTGAACAATTGCTAGCGGCAAATGGCCTGAAACATCAGGATCTGTTTGCCATCCTGGGCCAATGGCCGAACGCCGTCTTGATTACGGCGATCTCTATTTTCAGTCGAGCTATCACGAATCCTGGGTTTTAGAAGACCGCATCATTAAAGATGGTTCTTACAATATCGATCAGGGCGTTGGCGTGCGCGCCATCAGCGGCGAGAAAACAGGGTTTGCCTATGCAGACCAGATTAGCCTGTTGGCGCTGGAACAAAGCGCTCATGCCGCGCGTACTATCGTGCGTGACAACGGTGACGGCAAAGTAAAAACGCTGGGGGCCGTGGAGCATCAGGCGCTTTACACCTCGGTTGATCCGTTGCAGAGCATGAGCCGCGAAGAAAAACTCGATATCCTGCGCCGCGTAGACAACGTGGCCCGTGCCGCCGACAAACGCGTCCAGGAAGTGACCGCCAGCCTGACCGGTGTTTATGAACTGATCCTGGTGGCCGCGACTGACGGTACGCTGGCCGCTGACGTCCGCCCGCTGGTACGTTTGTCCGTAAGCGTACAGGTCGAAGAGGACGGTAAGCGTGAGCGCGGCGCCAGCGGTGGCGGCGGTCGTTTTGGCTATGACTATTTCCTTGGCGACCTCGATGGTGAAGTCCGTGCCGACGCGTGGGCGAAAGAGGCCGTACGCATGGCGTTAGTCAATCTGTCCGCGGTAGCAGCGCCTGCTGGTACGCTGCCGGTAGTACTCGGCGCTGGCTGGCCTGGCGTTCTGCTGCATGAAGCGGTCGGTCATGGTCTGGAAGGTGATTTTAACCGCCGTGGCACCTCGGTATTCAGCGGTCACATGGGTGAGCTGGTGGCGTCAGAACTGTGTACCGTTGTGGATGATGGCACAATGGCGGACCGTCGTGGTTCTGTGGCTATCGATGACGAAGGGACACCGGGTCAGTACAACGTGCTGATCGAAAACGGCATTCTGAAAGGCTACATGCAGGACAAACTGAATGCGCGCCTGATGGGCGTAGCGCCAACGGGTAACGGTCGCCGTGAATCTTACGCGCACCTGCCGATGCCGCGTATGACCAACACCTATATGCTGCCGGGGAAATCCACGCCGCAGGAAATCATCGAATCCGTTGAATACGGTATTTATGCGCCTAACTTTGGCGGCGGTCAGGTAGATATCACCTCCGGGAAATTTGTATTCTCGACGTCCGAAGCGTACCTGATTGAAAACGGTAAAGTGACCAAACCGGTGAAAGGCGCAACGCTGATTGGCTCCGGTATCGAAGCGATGCAGCAGATTTCGATGGTGGGTAACGACCTGAAACTGGATAACGGGGTTGGCGTTTGCGGTAAAGAAGGACAGAGCTTGCCGGTGGGCGTGGGCCAGCCGACGCTGAAGGTGGATAACTTGACCGTAGGTGGCACCGCGTAACGACCCGGTCGCCGGATAGCGCTCAGCGTATCCGGCCTGGAATGTGCGTTGGCACTGAATGTAGGCCCGGTAAGCAAAGCGCTACCGGGCTTTTTTATTTCTCTTTGCCCCGGCCGTACATCCCCTGAAACAGCTGCGCCACATCGACAAAATAATCCGTCAGATAGTTAATCACCACCTGGACCTTGAGCGGTAGTTTGTCTTTTTCGGTATACAGCGCATAGACCGGACGTGGATCCGACTGGTAGCGGGGCAGCAGGATCTCCACTTCGCCACGATTGATCTCATTGATCACCCACATCAGCGGCACATAGGCAATACCCGCGCCTGCGGCCAGCCAGCGCACCAGCGTCATCGGATCGTTAGTCACGAAGCGCCCTTCTGGGATCAGGCGGGTAGAGATCCCCTCCGGAGCGATAAGTTCGAATTCATTATCCGGGCGCACGCTGTATTCCAGCCACGAGTGGTTACTGAGATCGGCGGGTTTTTCCGGCACGCCAAACTGCGCGAGATAGCTTTTAGCGGCGCAGACCACCATCGGCATGGTTCCCAGGCGACGTGAAAACAGGCTGGAGTCCTGCAACGCGCCGACGCGAATAACCACGTCCAGACCGTCGGCGATTAAATCCGGTGCCGGGATGCCTGTTACCAGATTTACCGTCAATCCTGGATACTCTTTCAGCATCGTTGCGGTCAACCCAGCGAGGACATTTTGTGCCATGGTTGAAGAACAACCAATGCGCAAGGTGCCGATGGGCGTGTTATTAAAGGCATAAAGCTGCTCGTGAACATCCTGTGCTTCGTGCAGCATCCGGCGGCAGCCCTGATAATAAATTTTACCGGCTTCGGTTAGCCCAATGCTGCGTGTGCTGCGGTTTAGCAGCTTGACCTGTAGCTCATCTTCCAGTTTAGAGACCGTCTGGCTTATCGATGAAACGCTCATTTGTAACTGTCTTGCGGCGGCGGTGAAGGAGCCCAGTTCGACAACTTTGGCAAACACCGACATACGTTTTAATCGTTCCATTGTTCACTCTGACTTAAAAGTGATTTAGATCACATAATATAGATAACAGCATAACAGTTACGTTAATATATTATTATTCAAATAACAGCTATGTCGCTCTCGCCTGGCTCATCCTTGCCCTTCTCTGCGGTGACATACGCTAGAAAATCTATCACCTGCACTCTCTTAAGCTACCAAGGTCAACATGAGTCTGTTTCCCGTTATCGTGGTGTTTGGTCTGTCCTTCCCACCGATTTTTTTCGAATTACTTTTGTCACTGGCGATTTTCTGGCTGGTGCGCCGGGTACTGGTTCCAACTGGCATCTATGATTTTGTCTGGCACCCGGCTCTGTTTAACACCGCGCTGTATTGCTGCCTGTTCTATTTAATAACGCGCCTGTTCGTTTGAGGTTGAAGTGAAAACACTAACAAGAAAACTCTCCCGTACGGCCACGACTCTCGTACTGGTCATTCTGGCCTTCATCGCCATTTTCCGCGCATGGGTGTTCTACACCGAGTCGCCGTGGACGCGAGATGCGCGCTTCAGCGCCGACGTTGTGGCCATAGCCCCGGATGTCGCCGGGCTTATCACTAACGTTAACGTTCATGATAATCAACTGGTGAAGAAAGACCAGGTCCTGTTTACCATCGATCAGCCGCGCTATAAAAAAGCGCTCGAAGAAGCAGAAGCAGACGTCGCCTACTATCAGGTGTTATCACAGGAAAAACGCCAGGAGGCCAGCCGTCGTAACCGGCTGGGCGTGCAGGCTATGTCTCGTGAAGAGATCGACCAGTCAAACAATGTCCTGCAAACCGTCTTACACCAGCTTGCGAAAGCGCAGGCGACCCGCGACCTGGCGAAATTAGATCTGGAACGTACCGTCATTCGCGCGCCAGCAGATGGCTGGGTGACTAACCTGAACGTCTACAGCGGCGAATTTATTACTCGCGGCTCTACGGCGGTGGCGTTGGTCAAACAGCATTCTTTTTATGTGCTGGCCTATATGGAAGAAACCAAGCTGGAAGGCGTCCGCCCTGGGTATCGCGCAGAGATCACCCCGCTGGGCAGTAATCATGTGCTGAAGGGCACCGTTGATAGCGTGGCGGCTGGCGTAACGAATGCCAGCAGCACGCGGGACGCAAAGGGTATGGCGACCATTGATTCCAATCTTGAATGGGTGCGTCTGGCGCAGCGTGTACCGGTGCGAATTCGTCTTGATGAGCAGCAGGGAACCCTGTGGCCTGCGGGGACTACGGCTACCGTCGTCATTACCGGCAAGCAGGATCGCGATGCAAGCCGGGAATCCTTCTTCCGTAAAATGGCGCACCGCCTGCGCGAGTTTGGCTAATCGTGATGGGCATTTTCTCTATTGCCAACCAGCATCTCCGCTTTGCGGTAAAACTGGCGTGCGCGATTGTACTGGCGCTGTTCGTTGGCTTTCACTTCCAACTTGAGACCCCGCGCTGGGCGGTGCTGACCGCCGCCATTGTGGCGGCTGGCCCGGCCTTTGCCGCTGGCGGAGAGCCCTATTCTGGTGCTATACGTTATCGCGGTATGCTGCGTATTGTCGGGACATTTATCGGCTGTATTGCTGCACTGATCATTATCATCAGCATGATCCGCGCCCCGTTATTGATGATCCTGGTGTGTTGTATCTGGGCCGGTTTTTGTACCTGGATCTCGTCGCTTGTGAAGATCGAAAACTCCTATGCCTGGGGACTTTCGGGCTATACGGCGCTGATCATCGTCATTACCATCCAGGCTGAACCGCTGCTGACGCCGCAATTTGCGCTCGAACGCTGTAGTGAAATAGTGATGGGGATTGTCTGTGCTATTGTGGCCGATCTGCTCTTTTCGCCCCGTTCGGTGAAACAGGAGATTGATGTCGAACTGGACAGCCTGCTGGTGGCGCAGTATCAGCTTATGCAGTTGTGCATTAAGCATGGTGACAGTGAAGAAGTGGACAAAGCCTGGGGCGATTTAGTCCGGCGTACGGCGGCAATGGAAGGCATGCGAAGTAACCTGAATATGGAGTCCTCACGCTGGGGGCGGGCTAACCGCAGGCTCAAAGCATTGAACACGCTGTCACTCACGCTCATCACGCAGTCCTGCGAAACCTATCTTATTCAGAACACTCGACCCGAACTGATCACTGATACCTTCCGCGAGTTGTTCAATATGCCGGTTGAAACGGTGCAGGATGTTCATAAACAGTTGAAGCGGATGCGGCGGGTGATTGCCTGGACCGGTGAACGCGAAACGCCGATTACGATATATAGTTGGGCTGGCGCCGCGACGCGCTACCTGTTGCTCAAACGCGGTGTACTGAGTAATACCAAAATTAGCGCCACGGAAGAAGAGATCCTGCAAGGTGAGCCAGTAGTGAAGGTGGAGTCTGCCGAGAGCCATCATGCGATGGTCAACTTCTGGCGCACCACGCTTTCTTGTGTGCTGGGAACTTTATTCTGGCTGTGGACCGGATGGACCTCCGGCAGCGGCGCAATGGTGATGATTGCGGTTGTCACTTCGCTGGCAATGCGTTTACCCAACCCGCGCATGGTGGCGATAGACTTTATTTACGGTACGTTGGCGGCGTTACCGCTCGGGGCGCTCTATTTCCTGGTGATTATCCCCAATACCCAACAAAGCATGTTGTTACTGTGCCTGAGCCTGGCGGTGCTGGGGTTCTTTCTGGGTATAGAGGTACAGAAACGACGGCTGGGATCAATGGGGGCGCTGGCCAGCACTATTAATATCATCGTGCTGGATAACCCGATGACCTTCCACTTTAGCCAGTTCCTTGATAGTGCGCTGGGGCAAATTGTTGGCTGCGTGCTGGCATTTATCGTCATTCTGTTGGTGCGCGATAACTCTCGTGACAGAACGGGTCGCGTGTTGCTCAACCAGTTTGTCTCGGCGGCGGTTTCAGCGATGACCACCAACGTGGTACGTCGTAAAGAAAACCATCTCCCGGCGCTTTATCAGCAGCTGTTTTTGCTGATGAACAAATTTCCCGGCGACCTGGCGAAGTTTCGCCTGGCGCTGACGATGATCATTGCGCATCAGCGCCTGCGCGATGCGCCGATACCGGTAAACGAGGATCTATCCGCGTTCCATCGCCAGCTTCGTCGCACTGCGGATCTCGTGATTTCCGCAGGAAACGACGACAAGCGCCGGCGCTACTTTAGCCAGTTGCTGGAAGAGCTTGAGATCTATCAGGAGAAATTAATCATCTGGCAAGCGCCACCGCAGGTGACCGAGCCGGTAAAACGACTTAGCGGGATGCTGCACAAATACCAGCATGCGCTGACCAGTAATTAAGAGTTGGAAACCGACGCTAAAGGCGTCGGTTTTTTTATGGCTATACTTACCTGAAAATGCAGGAGGTTCCTGCATATTGATGGTCTGTAGAGTGACTGGCGTCGGGATGGTGGCTATAGATGAACATCTATACATTTGATTTTGACGAGATAGAAGACCAGGGGGATTTCTACCGTGAGTTTACGCGCGCGTTCGGTCTCGCCCGGGAAAAGGTGGTTGATTTAGATTCTCTGTGGGAGGTGGTTATCGGGGACGTTTTACCGCTGCCGCTGGAGATTGAATTTGTTCATTTGCCGGACAAGCTACGCAGGCGATACGGCGCGCTGATTTTACTGTTCGATGAAGCGGAAGAAGAGCTGGAAGGACAGTTGCGCTTTAACGTTCGTCACTCAATGTAAGGCATAAAAAAGCCCCCGGCAGGCGGGGGCAAGTCGTCGGACTAGACGACGAGGGTTTATTTGTAGAGTTCTGCAGTCGCGTGCCAGTGAGCGCCTTCACGGAGTTCGGTGACGCGATAGCTGCTGGCACCCGCTTTTTCAGCTTTAGCGGCGATGGCCTGACGCATGTCCATTGGTGAGCTACCGATCTGAGATACGGAGATGCTGCCCATGGATTGCAGGTTCTGTGCTTCTTGTGAGTTCACCTGAGTCACTGCGGCGCTTGCACCGAAAGAGAGAACAGAAAGAAGGCTTAAGGTTGCAATAGTTGTTTTGATTTTCATGATATTTACCTCGTCGAATTCTTTTATTGGGGTCTGCGTTTCGTGACCCTCATCACAAAATCAAGTATACACTAATCACTCGATAAATTAATACCACGCTAATTGTTTCCGTGCGGATTAAGTGTTAAGAAAAATATTTTTTATAACCAAACAGAATTAAAAATAGGGTTTTAAACATCGGTTTTATAATAAATTCAATTAAATCAATGAGATATGAATTTTTGCAAAATGTGCGTTTTTAACTCTTCATATTCGCTATGTGAATGACTTTTGACGGTTAAACGCACCATTTGTTAAATCAATGACAGTGGATAATAGAGGGAGGAGGGTGGATACAGAGGTTTTCCCCGCCGCGAGGCGACGGGGAGGAAGTATTACAGTTCTTGTTCGAACAGTTCCAGAATGGCTTCGTACAAATCTTTTACCGTAAAACCCTTAGCTGGGGTGGTGAAGATGGTATCGTCACCGGCAATTGTACCCAGAATCCCTTCCGCTTTACCTAATGAGTCCAGCAGACGTGCAATCAACTGAGCAGCGCCAGGGCTGGTATGAATAACCACAACTGCATCGTTATAATCGATATCCAATACCAGATTTTTCAGTGGACTGGATGTTGTAGGTACCCCTAACTCTGCCGGCAGGCAGTACACCATTTCCATTTTCGCATTGCGGGTACGCACGGCGCCGAACTTGGTCAGCATGCGAGAAACCTTGGACTGATTGATATTATCAAAGCCCTGATCCTGCAACGCGAGGACGATTTCGCCCTGAGAGCTGAACTTTTCTTCTTTAAGCAGCGCTTTAAACGCCTTTACTAATTCTTCTTGTTTTGCCGAGCTTCGCATAAGTCACCCGTAATATGGCGGTAGAAACAACATTATTGTGCATACAGATGAATTTTTATGCAAACAGTCTGCCTTGTTCAAGGCTGAAATAATGTTATGAAAGAGCGGAATTTTATCAAATTTCGTTATCAAGAAACATGCCTGTGTCACGGCTCGCAAATAAGGTTAAAAGTAAATTAAATGTTATCAAATTGATGTTGTTTTGAGAGGTGGGTAGGGTATATTGTCAGCACCTGTTGGAAAGTTGCTCTACTGTGCGGGTGGTTTTGAATTACGTAACTTAGGTTTTATTTTACGTAAGTTAAATGCATAAAAGCCAAATTTGCGTGACTACGCATTCTTGACGCGTGGTTGTTGTATTCGTTGGATTTGTGAATTAAGGTCGCCGCCGCGGAGCAATAGACACTTTGCTTATCAATATAATAAGGAGTTTAGGATGAAAGTTGCAGTCCTCGGCGCTGCTGGTGGTATCGGTCAGGCGCTAGCATTACTGTTAAAAACCCAACTGCCTTCAGGTTCAGAACTCTCCCTGTACGACATCGCTCCAGTAACGCCTGGCGTGGCCGTTGATTTGAGCCATATCCCTACTGCTGTGAAAATCAAAGGCTTCAGCGGCGAAGACGCTACCCCTGCACTGGAAGGTGCTGATGTGGTACTGATCTCTGCGGGTGTCGCACGTAAACCGGGTATGGATCGTTCCGACCTGTTCAACGTTAACGCCGGTATCGTGAAGAACCTGGTGCAGCAGGTTGCTAAAACCTGCCCGAAAGCATGTATCGGTATCATCACCAACCCAGTGAACACGACCGTTGCTATCGCTGCAGAAGTGCTGAAAAAAGCAGGCGTATACGATAAGAACAAACTGTTTGGCGTGACCACGCTGGACATCATCCGCTCCAACACCTTTGTTGCGGAACTGAAAGGCAAGCAGCCTGGTGACGTTGAAGTCCCGGTTATTGGCGGCCACTCTGGCGTGACCATTCTCCCGCTGCTGTCACAAATCCCTGGCGTGAGCTTCACTGAGCAAGAAGCGGCTGACCTGACCAAACGTATCCAGAATGCGGGTACTGAAGTTGTGGAAGCTAAAGCCGGTGGCGGATCTGCAACCCTGTCTATGGGTCAGGCTGCAGCACGTTTCGGCCTGTCACTGGTTCGCGCGCTGAGCGGCGAAAAAGGCGTGGTTGAATGTGCTTACGTTGAAGGCGACGGCCAGTATGCTCGCTTCTTCTCTCAGCCGCTGCTGTTGGGTAAAAACGGCGTAGAAGAACGCCAGTCTATCGGCAAGCTGAGCGCATTTGAGCAGAGCTCGCTGGAAGGTATGCTGGATACGCTGAAGAAAGATATCACCCTGGGTGAAGAGTTCGTTAAATAACGCCTTTATGTAGGCCGAATGACGGTGTTTAACGCTTTATCCGTCCTACAAATATCGCGAATTTGACGCATAAAAAAACCGGAGCTATCTCCGGTTTTTTTACATCATTTCGTTTGTGATTTAGTTTGTAGCCGGGTATTCCTGAATCGTTACCTGCAGCGTCAACTGCTTGTCATCACGCATCACGACAACAGAGATAACCGAACCTGGGCGAATCTCTGCCACCTGGTCCATGGTTTCCAGCGCAGATACTGCCGGTTTGTTATTGACCGAAATAATCAGATCGTTAACCTGAATTCCTGCCTGCGCAGCCGGACCGTCTGGAGCCACTTCGTTAACCACAATCCCCTGAATTTGATCCATCCCGCCGCCCTGGGCGTGCAGTGGCGCAATTTCGCGACCGCTGATGCCGATGTAGCCACGAATCACGCGCCCGTCACGAATCAGCTTATCCATGATTTTGGTTGCCAACTGAAACGGAATAGCAAAGCCGATCCCTTCCGGGGTTTCGCCATCGTTGCTCTTATCAAATGACAGCGTGTTAATACCCATTAACTCGCCCAGCGAGTTGACCAACGCGCCGCCGGAGTTGCCGTGGTTGATGGAGGCATCCGTTTGCAGGAAGTTTTGCCGTCCAGTCGGGTTCAGGCCAATACGACCGGTGGCGCTGATAATCCCCTGAGTGATGGTTTGCCCAAGGTTGTACGGGTTACCAATGGCGAGGACGACATCGCCGATGTGCGGCACGCGTTTGTTATTAATTGGAATTGTCGGCAGTCCGCCAGTCGCGTTGATTTTCAGCACCGCAAGATCGGTTAACGTATCAGAACCCACAAGCAGCGCTTCGAATACACGCCCATCCTGCAACGCGACGATGATTTGGTCGGCATCATTAATGACGTGCTTATTGGTAATGATATAGCCGCGCTGATCCATGATAACGCCTGAGCCGAGTGTGCGGATCTCAAGCTGGTTATGTGCTGTGCTGTTCATACTACGGTTATAAACGTTAACGACGGCAGGCGCTGCACGGCGAACCGCCGGGTTATAGCTGGCGGGCGTTTCATCTGCACTGTCGAACTGTGGCGCGGTAAGCGTATTTATTTTTCGCAGAGAGGGCATCGCGGCCAGCAGAATAGCGCCGACGATTAAACCAATCGCGACCGAACGTAAAAGCTTCACAAACATGATGGCGGCGTCATTAATAAAGGGAACGGCAGCAGCATATCACGAGTTTACCGGACATCACACGGGGGGCTGATGTCCGGTTGCATGCGTTAACGCAGGAGCAGGTAAATACTCTCGTTACCGCGCACTACCTGCAGAGCAATGATCGACGGTTTCGTTTCCAGCACTTTACGCATTTCGGCGATCGAGTTTACACGATCGCGGTTAACGCCAATGATAACGTCATCTTTATGCAGACCGGCCTGCGCGGCTGGGCTACTTTTTTCAACGTTATCAATTTTGATGCCTTTGGTGCCGTCTTTAAGCTGACCGTCACTGAGCGTAGCCCCTTGCAACGCAGGAGCAATCATCTCCGCGCTGGCGGACGATGATGTACTGGTATCCAGGGTTACTTCAACCTCCAGCGGTTTACCGTTACGCAGCAGGCCCAGTTTGACTTTGGTCCCTGGTTCGGTTGTCGCTATGCGTGAACGCAGTTCGGCGAAGCTGTTGAGCGGTTTGCCGTTGAGGCTGGTAATGACATCACCAGACTTCACACCTGCTTTTGCGGAGCCAGAGTTAGGCAGAACCTCGCTGACAAACGCGCCGCGCTGCACGTCCAGTTTGAACGCTTTGGCGATATCGGCAGTCATTTCGGTGCCTTTAATTCCCAGCAGACCACGTTTGATTTCACCAAACTGCATCAGTTGCTGCGCCAGCGTGCGTGCCATATTGCTCGGGATCGCAAAACCAATACCGATGCTACCGCCGCCGGGGGCCAGAATCGCGGTGTTAATGCCAATCAGCTCACCATTGAGGTTAAGCAACGCGCCGCCGGAGTTACCCCGGTTGATGGAGGCATCGGTCTGAATAAAGTTTTCCAGACCTTCCAGGTTCAACCCGCTGCGACCCAAAGCCGATACGATGCCGGAGGTGGCCGTTTGCCCCAAACCAAACGGGTTACCCACGGCCACCGCGAAATCACCGACGCGGAGTTTGTCGGAGTCGGCAATGGCAATTTGCGTCAGGTTGCTGGGGTGTTGAATTTGCAGCAGAGCGATATCGCTCTGGTCGTCGCTGCCGATAAGCTTAGCGTCGAACTCACGGCCATCATTAAGCTGAACGCTGATTTTTTGCGCCTGATTGATGACGTGATTATTGGTCAGGACGTAGCCTTTGGCGGCATCAATGATGACCCCGGAACCCAGCCCTTCAAAAGGTTGTGCAGGTTGATCGGGAAGTTCATCACCAAAAAACTTTTTGAACTCTTCCGGGACTTTCTGCCCCTGAGCGGCGGTGCCTTCGACCCTTACGCTCACTACGGCAGGTAACACTTTCTCCAGCATCGGGGCGAGGCTGGGGAGCGCAGCCTGACCGGGAACCTGGCCGGGAATCGACGCTGCGGCTGGGAATGGCGCCGAGAGAGTTAACCCGACACTTAACGCTAATGCACTCAACAGCTGGGTGTGTTTTTTCATGGATCCTGCTCTCGTACCTTGAGTAAACGGAAGATGATTCAAAACAGTTTGATGTTATTGAATTTTCGGTTTGGTCACAATGAGGCTAACGACTAAATAATAGCTGGGACAGGAAGAGAAGCGGAGGGCGCAATTGCTGCGCCCAATAAATTTCTTAACGATGTGCAGTTAGTCGCGCTTTGCGCCACTACGCAGCAGGCCAGATGCGCCTTCAGAATAGTCACGCGGCATCTGAACCGGCGCCTGATCGTTACCCGCTTCGGACTCTGCCAGACGATTACGGAACGGATTATTTTCCGGTGACATACCCGGCAGCAGGTTGCTGGAGCTTTTAGCCATATGCTGATAGATCTGACGATAATCGTCCGCCATGTTATCCAGCAGTTCAGCGCTGCGGGCAAAGTGGCTCACCAGCTCTTCGCGGTACTCTTCCAGCTCAGCTTTATTTTTTTCCAGTTCGTACTGCAATGCCTGCTGTTGGCGTAATTTACGATTACCAAAACGCATGGCTACAGCACCAATAATGATACCGACGACTAACCCAATTAGCGCATATTCCCAGGTCATGAACATCTCCCGTTGTCTTGTGTTTCCGTAGGGTGTTGGCTTTAGGCTCCATGCCCGCGCCTGATTATGCCACTATAACCGCTAATCCCGTAGAAGTGGAATCCCGTGTTTATATCACGTAATGTAGAACGGCCTTTTTTTCGTCAACCGTGAGCGACGGCACATCGATTCTCAAGGAATAACAATAACATCATGCAAAGCCTTTCCCCGACATCGCGTTACCAGCAAGCCCTCAAAGACGGCAGTCATCAGCCCGACAACGTACAACAAGAAGCAGTGAATCGACTGGAAACAATTTTCCAGGCGCTTTCGACGCCAGCACGTCCTGCGCCGCAGGAGAGCGGACTGATGGCGCGTTTTGGCAAATTGCTGGGAAAACGTGGGTCACCGACCAATGCGCCGGTGCGTGGTCTGTATATGTGGGGCGGAGTCGGGCGCGGAAAAACGTGGCTGATGGATCTGTTCTTCCATAGCCTGCCGGGCGGGCGTAAACAGCGTTTGCACTTTCACCGTTTTATGCTGCGCGTCCATGAAGAGCTTACGGCCCTGCAGGGGCAGAGCGATCCGCTGGAAATCATTGCCGACCGCTTTAAGGCTGAAACGGACGTGCTGTGCTTTGACGAATTTTTTGTTTCTGACATCACCGACGCCATGCTGCTCGGCGGTCTGATGAAGGCGCTGTTTGCCCGTGGTATTACGCTGGTGGCAACCTCCAATATTCCGCCTGATGAGCTGTATCGCAACGGTTTGCAACGCACGCGTTTTCTTCCTGCCATTGATGCCATCAAACAGCATTGTGACATCATGAATGTCGATGCTGGCGTCGATTATCGTCTGCGCACCTTAACGCAGGCGCATTTGTGGTTGTCGCCACTGAATGAGGAAACCCGCCAGCAGATGGACAAGCTCTGGCTGGCATTAGCGGGAACGAAAGGTGAACACGCTCCGACGCTGGAGATCAATCATCGTCCGATGCAGACGCTGGCCGTCGAAAACCAAACGCTGGCGGTGTCGTTCACCACGCTCTGTGTCGATGCACGTAGTCAGCATGACTACATTGCGCTATCGCGTCTGTTTCATACGGTGCTGTTGTCTGATGTGCCGGTCATGACGACGCTGATGGAGAGTGAAGCGCGGCGTTTTATCGCACTGGTGGATGAGTTCTACGAACGCCACGTTAAGCTGGTGGTCAGTGCGGCCTCACCTCTTTATGAAATCTATCAGGGCGAGCGTCTGAAGTTTGAATTTCAGCGTTGTTTGTCGCGTTTGCAGGAGATGCAAAGCGAAGAGTATCTGAAGCGGGAACATTTAGCCGGTTAAACCTGCCGCAAATCACATAAAGGGGTCGATCTTTGACCCTGACTTCTCTATAATCTTGCGACCCCACGTTACGAGAGAGTTTTTTTCCCAAAACTTTCTATGCGCCGGCATAGGCTATTCGAAGGGGTAGGTTTGCTGGACAATGTCGTGTGAACCTCAACTGACAAAACGTTTGGGTGTTCACCAACGTGTAACTTATTTATTTGGGTAAGCTTTTAATGAAAACTTTTACAGCTAAACCAGAAACCGTAAAACGCGACTGGTATGTTGTTGACGCGACCGGTAAAACTCTGGGCCGTCTGGCTTCCGAACTGGCTCTGCGCCTGCGCGGTAAGCACAAAGCGGAATATACTCCGCACGTAGATACCGGTGATTACATCATCGTTCTGAACGCTGACAAAGTTGCTGTAACTGGCAACAAGCGTACTGACAAAGTGTACTATCACCACACCGGTCACATCGGCGGTATCAAACAAGCGACCTTTGAAGAGATGATTGCTCGCCGTCCTGAGCGTGTGCTTGAAATCGCGGTTAAAGGCATGCTGCCAAAAGGCCCGCTGGGTCGTGCTATGTTCCGTAAACTGAAAGTTTACGCTGGCAACGAGCACAACCACGCGGCACAGCAACCGCAAGTTCTTGACATCTAATCGGGATTATAGGCAATGGCTGAAAATCAATACTACGGCACTGGTCGCCGCAAAAGTTCCGCAGCTCGCGTTTTCATCAAACCGGGCAGTGGTAAAATCGTAATCAACCAACGTTCTCTGGAACAGTACTTCGGTCGTGAAACTGCCCGCATGGTAGTTCGTCAGCCGCTGGAACTGGTCGACATGGTTGAGAAACTGGATCTGTACATCACTGTTAAAGGTGGTGGTATCTCTGGTCAGGCTGGTGCGATCCGTCACGGTATCACCCGCGCTCTGATGGAGTACGACGAATCCCTGCGTGGCGAACTGCGTAAAGCTGGCTTCGTTACCCGTGATGCTCGTCAGGTTGAACGTAAGAAAGTCGGTCTGCGTAAAGCACGTCGTCGTCCTCAGTTCTCCAAACGTTAATTGTACTCTGCTTCGGCAGACAACAATTTGCGAAAAAACCCGCTTCGGCGGGTTTTTTTATCGTTACTGCTCTCCGTATAACCACGGTAATCCGCTGATTGCCACCTCTTTTTCCCCATTTCAAGAATCGACTCACCACAAAGGTCACAAAATCTGGTAAACTATCATCCAATTTTCTGCCCAAATGTCCGGTATCGTTCATTTTTTGTTTGTATTTTGAACAGTAATGGCTTTCCCGAATATGGGTGACATCACTTCTGGCTGGCCACTTAGTGGCTGGTAGCAGTAAAAATTCTGAATATACCTGGAGGTTTTCATGGCTGTCGCTGCCAACAAACGTTCGGTAATGACGCTGTTTTCTGGTCCTACTGACATCTATAGCCATCAGGTCCGCATTGTGCTGGCTGAGAAAGGTGTTAGTTTCGAGATTGAGCATGTGGAGAAGGACAATCCACCGCAGGATCTGATCGACCTCAACCCGAATCAGAGCGTACCGACACTGGTGGATCGTGAGCTGACCCTGTGGGAATCTCGCATCATTATGGAATACCTGGATGAGCGCTTCCCGCATCCGCCGCTGATGCCGGTTTACCCGGTTGCGCGTGGTGAAAGCCGCCTGTACATGCAGCGTATTGAAAAAGACTGGTACACGCTGATGAACGTCATCGTGAACGGTTCTGCTTCTGAAGCCGAAGTCGCGCGTAAGCGTCTGCGTGAAGAACTGCTGGCAATTGCACCAGTATTTGGCCAGAAACCTTACTTCCTGAGCGACGAGTTCAGCCTGGTAGACTGCTACCTGGCGCCGCTGCTGTGGCGTTTACCGCAGCTGGGCATTGAATTCAACGGTGCAGGTTCGAAAGAACTGAAAGGGTACATGACTCGCGTCTTTGAACGTGATTCTTTCCTGGCTTCTCTGACTGAGCCTGAACGTGAAATGCGTCTGGGCCGGGGTTAACCTGTATGGATTTGCCACAGCTAACACCACGCCGTCCGTATCTGCTGCGCGCATTCTATGAGTGGTTGTTAGACAACCAGCTTACGCCGCACCTGGTGGTGGATGTGACGCTTCAGGACGTGCAGGTTCCTATGGAATATGCGCGTGATGGGCAAATTGTTCTGAATATCGCACCGCGTGCGGTGGGTAACCTGGAACTGGCTAACGATGAAGTGCGCTTTAACGCGCGCTTCGGTGGTGTGCCGCGTCAGGTTTCTGTACCGCTGGCGGCAGTTCTGGCAATTTATGCTCGTGAAAATGGCGCCGGTACTATGTTCGAGCCGGAGGCCGCCTACGACGAAGATGTCGCCAGCTTAAATGATGACGACAACGACGCAACTGGTTTTGAAAGTGAAACGGTCATGTCGGTCATTGATGGCGATAAGCCTGACAATGGCGACGACAACGATCCGGATGACACTCCGCCGCCGCCTCGCGGTGGGCGTCCAGCGCTACGCGTAGTGAAATAAAAAACAGGCCCTTTGGGGCCTGTTCTGTTTTCTGCCTTCGGGATCAGTAAAACAGCGTGATGGTGGCTATCATATTGACCACAAATCCCACCGCCATCGGAATGGCCGTACGTTTTACCACTTCAAAGGGCGATACGCCCGCAATACCTGATGTCACCACAATGACCGCTGTAATGGGGGATACCGCCCGGGCCAGCGTAGTAGCAAAATGCATCGGCATAATCATCACTACCGCAGGAATATGTAGTCCGGCGGCAATATCTGGAATCAGGCTGGCAAAAGACATAAACGGCGCGTTACCTGACCCCATGACAATCGCACAGGCGGCAATGACCACGGCCATGATGATCATCACGCCGATACCGCCAAGGCCGGAATGCTCTGCACCTTTTATTACGGCGTCGACAGTCCCGATAGTCGTCAACCCTTTCGCAAAGATCTCACCGGCGACCACCAGCGTGACAACGTTGGCAAACTGGGTTCCCATGCCATCAAAGAAGGCCTGCACGTCATCCATCGTTTCGCGCAGATTATGTTTATGCAGGAACTCGACAAACATCGTCAGCGTCATGCTCATCAGCATGACCACCACCAGATTCAGCTCTGTTTTCATTAACCCCATATGTGCCAGGGCAAGCGAGCCCAACATCAGAAGCAACGGCATGACGGGTAGAATGGCGTAATAGAGAGGTGGCACGTTTTCCAGCGTCTTTTGTTCAGCGAATCCGTTGCTTTCCGGGAATGCTTTTTTATCAAACTGCCGCTGAACGAAAAAATGTGCAATAGCGACGGCGACGATAACGCACGATGCGACGGGTAACTGATAGTGAAAGAAGTAGGTAGCGATTTTCATGCCCGCCACCTGCGCGGCAAAAATAGAGTTGGTTTCCAGAATGCCCCATTCAATTGACATTGAAGTGGCAATGACCGCCACCGCGGATAAACGGCTCACGCCAAGACTGACCAGCGTCGGGAACAGCGTCACCATCAGCAGCATGCCTAACCCGGAAGCGCTGGTGATGAACTGCGCCATGATCTGACCAATCACATAGGTGGCGGCAAGAACAACATAGGGTGAGCGGATTAGCTTAAGCGGGCGGCTTAACAGGCTAACCATCGCTCTGCTGGCCCCCATCCTGTCCATATAACGGGCATAACCACCTACTGCCATGATTGATAACCCTAGTCCGGCCGCCCGATTGGAAAGCATACGCAGAATTTCGTTGTAAATATCGACCAGTAGATAGCCGCTGCTCTTGTCGTTAGCGACCAGCGCACCGTAGCCTAGCCAGACGCCGCAGATCATCAGGAAGATCCCCGCGGCTGCCAGCACTACCTGCGGTTTGTAGTTTTTGAGGATCAGGTAACCCATCGTTAATAAAACGATGACAGAGATAATGATGCCGAACATTGTTTCACTCCATGCCAGAGAAGAAGATAAATCCGGTAATAACGCTGTTGTCCAAACGGATGTTATATTTTTTCGGGCGATTTTTATGGAGTGAATATCTTATTTTTAATTCGATGTTTAAATTATTTATCGTTATAAAATAGATGGTTATGATAATTTATCACGTTCATATTCATAAATTTCACGAAGCGAATATGATTGTTTTCAATTAAAGATAAGCTGAATGTTTTAGCGTAACAAAATATCCGGATGCGTTAGACCGCCAATAAGCCCGACAGTCTGATTGACCATCATTTCACCCTGCTTTCGATCCTGTGTTAGGATAAACCCGCTGTTATTTGTCACCACGACTTAGCTGAATGGGCCCTATGAACGCATTTGATTCGCAAGCTGAAGACTCTCCATCCACCATTGGCCGTAGCTTACGCAACCGCCCGCTGGCGCGTAAAAAGCTGTCTGAAATGGTTGAAGAAGAACTGGAGCAGATGATTCGTCGTCGGGAATTTGGCGAGGGCGAACAGTTACCGTCTGAGCGGGAACTGATGGCCTTCTTTAACGTGGGCCGTCCTTCTGTACGAGAAGCGCTGGCAGCGTTAAAACGCAAAGGTCTGGTGCAAATCAACAATGGCGAGCGCGCCCGCGTTTCGCGTCCTTCAGCTGATACCATTATCAGCGAGCTGTCCGGTATGGCGAAAGATTTCCTCGCGCATCCCGGCGGCATTGCCCACTTCGAACAGCTGCGACTGTTCTTTGAATCCAGCCTGGTTCGATACGCCGCAGAACATGCGACGGATGAGCAAATCGACAGACTGGCGAAAGCACTGGAGATCAACAGCCAGTCACTCGATGACAATACGCTGTTCATTCGCTCGGACGTTGATTTTCATCGCATACTGGCGGAGATCCCGGGCAATCCCATCTTTATGGCTATCCATGTTGCGCTGTTAGACTGGCTGATTGCCGCCCGTCCGACCGTAGCCGACCAAGAGTTGTATGAGCACAATAACGTGAGTTATCAGCAGCATATCGCTATTGTGGACGCGATTCGTCAGCGCGACCCTGAGGAAGCTGACCGCGCACTGCAAGAACATCTCAACAGCGTTTCCGCTACCTGGCACGCCTTCAGCAAAAGTAAAAAATTGCGTAAGTAATCGCGATCCTGACGATCGTTTAGTGAGACAGATCGCACTATAAGCGTTCTGTATTGTATTGCTGCTTATTTGATCTGGTATAACAGGTATAAAGGTATGCAGTCAGATAACACTAATCATCATCAGAGGTAGCTATGGCAAGAGATTTAAAAGGCGTAATGCCAGCGTTGTTAACCCCATTCGATAGCCAACAGCGACTGGACATTGAGAGCCTGCGCCGCCTGGTGCGTTTCAACATTGGGCAAGGGATCGACGGGCTCTATGTCGGTGGGTCTACGGGTGAGGCATTTGTCCAAAACCGCGTTGAGAGAGAGCAGGTACTGGAAATTGTTGCCGAAGAAGCGAAAGGCAAGGTGACGCTGATCGCTCACGTTGGCACAGTGAGTACCGAAGAGAGCCAACAGCTGGCGAGTGCCGCGCATCGCTACGGCTTTGATGCGGTTTCAGCCGTCACACCGTTTTACTATCCGTTCAGCTTTGAAGAGCACTGCGATCACTACCGTGGAATTATTGATTCCGCTGATGGCTTGCCGATGGTGGTCTATAACATCCCGGCGCTGAGCGGCGTAAAACTGACGCTGGATCAAATCAACACGCTGGTGACGTTGCCGGGCGTTGGCGCGCTGAAGCAAACCTCAGGCGATCTCTATCAGATGGAACAGATCCGCCGCGCTCACCCCGATCTGGTGCTTTATAACGGTTATGACGAGATCTTCGCTTCTGGTCTGCTGGCGGGCGCTGATAGCGGTATCGGTAGCACTTACAACATTATGGGATGGCGTTATCTGGGAATTGTGAAAGCGCTCAAAGAAGGCGACATCCGGACGGCGCAAAAGCTGCAAACCGAGTGCAATAAGGTTATCGATCTGCTCATTAAGGTTGGCGTGTTCCGCGGCCTGAAGACGGTATTGCACTATATGGACGTGGTTTCTGTTCCGCTGTGCCGTAAACCATTTGCCCCGGTAGATGAACAATATCTGCCGGAACTGAAAGCGCTGGCCCAGCAATTAATGCTGGAACGCGACTGATCGGACGCCGGATAGCACAATGCTTATCCGGCCTGCAAAAACAAGACTCGTAGGCCGGATAAGGCGAATCCGCCATCCGGCACCACAACGAAAATAAAGATCGTCGGGAGAGTAAAATGAGTACTTCTACCCAGAGCATCCCGTGGTATCGCCATCTCAATCGGGCACAATGGCGGGCATTTTCTGCCGCCTGGCTGGGATATTTGCTTGATGGTTTTGATTTTGTATTAATCGCCCTTGTGCTGACGGAAGTACAAGGCGAATTCGGACTGACGACGGTACAAGCGGCCAGTCTGATTTCGGCTGCTTTTATCTCCCGCTGGTTTGGTGGGTTAATGCTGGGAGCGATGGGCGACCGTTATGGACGCCGCCTGGCGATGGTCACCAGTATCATTCTGTTCTCTGTGGGGACGCTGGCCTGCGGCTTCGCGCCGGGCTACACCACCATGTTTATCGCCCGCCTGGTTATCGGTATGGGGATGGCTGGTGAGTACGGCTCCAGCGCAACTTATGTTATTGAAAGCTGGCCCAGGCACCTGCGAAACAAAGCCAGCGGCTTCCTGATTTCCGGCTTCTCTGTAGGCGCAGTGATCGCCGCCCAGGTCTACAGCCTGGTGGTCCCGGTCTGGGGATGGCGCGCGCTGTTCTTCATCGGCATTTTGCCGATTATCTTCGCCCTCTGGCTGCGTAAAAATATTCCGGAAGCGGAAGACTGGAAAGAGAAACACGAAGGCAAAGCGCCGGTACGCACGATGGTGGACATTCTCTACCGGGGCGAACATCGGGTTATCAATATTGTGATGACTCTCGCCGCCGCAACCGCGCTGTGGTTCTGCTTTGCAGGCAACCTGCAAAATGCGGCTATCGTGGCGGTCCTTGGCCTGATATGCGCGTTTATCTTCATTAGTTTTATGGTGCAAAGCAGCGGGAAACGCTGGCCGACGGGCGTCATGCTGATGGTGGTTGTGCTGTTTGCCTTCCTTTACTCGTGGCCGATTCAGGCGCTGCTGCCAACCTATCTGAAAACTGAACTGCTGTATGACCCTTCCACTGTCGCCAGGGTGCTCTTCTTTAGCGGCTTTGGCGCGGCGGTCGGTTGTTGCGTCGGTGGTTTTCTTGGCGACTGGCTGGGCACGCGTAAGGCCTATGTCTGCAGTCTGCTGGCTTCGCAGTTGCTGATTATTCCAGTGTTTGCGATTGGCGGCTCAAACGTCTGGGTACTGGGTTTACTGCTGTTTTTCCAGCAAATGCTCGGTCAGGGGATCTCCGGGATCTTACCAAAACTGATTGGCGGCTATTTCGATACCGACCAGCGTGCGGCGGGTCTGGGCTTCACCTACAACGTGGGTGCACTGGGCGGGGCGCTGGCACCGATCATCGGTGCGCTGATTGCCCAACGACTGGATCTGGGCACCGCGTTGGGATCGCTCTCTTTCGGCCTGACATTTGTGGTGATCCTGCTGATTGGTCTCGATATGCCGTCTCGCGTACAGCGCTGGCTGCGGCCTGAAGCATTGCGTACGCATGATGCCATTGATGGCAAACCGTTTAGCGGGGCCGTGCCGTTCGGCGGCGACAAAAGCACCATGGTGAAATCCAAAAGTTAATCCGTTTGCCCGGTCCTGCGCCGGGCAATAGTCATAAGGGAATAAGCATGTCGTTACTTGAACAACTGGATATCAAGATTGCCGCGAACGGCGGGCTGATTGTCTCCTGCCAGCCTGTTCCTGACAGCCCGTTAGATAAACCGGAAATTGTTGCGGCGATGGCGCTGGCCGCAGAACAGGCTGGCGCGGTGGCGTTACGCATTGAAGGGGTGGAAAACCTGAAAGCGACCAGGGCGGTAGTTTCGGTGCCGATTATCGGCATTCTCAAACGTGACCTTGATGACTCTCCGGTTCGCATCACCGCATATCTCGAGGATGTTGATGCGTTAGCGCAGGCAGGCGCTGACATCATCGCCATCGACGGTACCGATCGCGTACGTCCGGTACCTGTAGAAACCTTACTGGCACGTATTCATCATCACCAACGCCTTGCGATGGCTGACTGTTCGTCCATGGCGGATGGCATGGCCTGCCAGAAACTCGGTGCCGAAATCATTGGCACTACCCTTTCTGGTTATACCACGCCAGAAACGCCCGAAGAGCCGGATCTGGCTCTGGTGAAGTCTTTAAGTGACGCGGGTTGTCGGGTGATTGCTGAAGGGCGTTACAACACGCCAGCGCAGGCCGCTGAGGCGATGCGTCATGGCGCATGGGCGGTGACAGTCGGCTCAGCCATTACCCGGCTGGAGCACATTTGCCAGTGGTACAACACAGCGCTTAAAAAGGCGGTGCTATGACCACGCTGTCGATTGATATTGGCGGCACCAAACTGGCTGTCGCACTGGTAGACAGCAGCCTGCAAATTCAAGAGCGTCATGAATTGCCGACGCCCGCCAGCAAAACACCGGATGCTCTGCGTACCGCGTTACAAGCACTGGTTGCGCCGCTACAGGGGCAGGCAACGCGGGTGGCGATCGCCTCAACGGGGATTATCCGCGACGGTTCTCTACTGGCGCTGAACCCGCACAACCTCGGCGGGCTGCTGCATTTTCCTCTGGTGCAAACGCTAAAAGATCTCACCGCTTTGCCGACGCTGGCAGTCAATGACGCGCAGGCCGCGGCGTGGGCTGAGTATCATGCGCTTGGCGGCGAGTACCGCGATATGGTGTTTATCACAGTCTCCACCGGTGTAGGCGGCGGGGTGGTAAGTGATGGGAAGCTGCTGACCGGGATTGGCGGTCTGGCCGGGCATCTGGGACATACGCTGGCTGATCCGCATGGGCCGGTGTGCGGTTGCGGGCGTGTGGGTTGTGTCGAGGCGATCGCTTCCGGTCGTGGGATCGCGGCGGCTGCCGAAGGCGCGCTTGCTGGATGCGACGCAAAAACCATTTTTAGCCGCGCCGGGCAGGGTGATGAGCAGGCCAGTCGGTTGATCCATCGTTCGGCACGTACATTGGCAAGGCTTGTCGCCGATGTGAAGGCCACGATCGATTGCCAGATTGTGGTGATTGGCGGCAGCGTGGGGCTGGCAGAAGGGTATCTGGCGCTGGTGGAAAACTATCTGGCACAAGAGCCTTCGGCTTACCACGTAGAATTACGGGCGGCGCATTACCGTCATGACGCTGGATTACTGGGGGCCGCGCTGTTGGCCCAGGGAGATTGATTATGATGTCAGATGAGTTGCGTTCATTGCCTTCTGCCGGATTACATCCGGTCTTGCAGCAGGCGTTAACGCTGGCTGTTGCGGCGAATCCGCAGGAGAAAACGCCAGGGCGCTACGAGTTGCAGGGCGATAATATTTTTATGAATGTTATGCAATTTGCAACGCAGAGCCCGGAGCAAAAGAAAGCGGAACTGCACAGGGAGTACATTGATATTCAGGTGCTGTTATCTGGTGAAGAACGCATTCTGTTCGGGATGGCTGATTCTGCTCGTCAGTGCGAAGAGATGCACGTGGAGGATGATTATCAGCTGTGTAGCCAGATTGCCGATGAGCAGGCGATGGTACTGAAGCCGGGAAGATTTGTGATTTTTATGCCGGGCGAGCCGCATAAGCCGGGCTGCGTGGTACAGGCTCCGATGGACATCAAAAAGGTGGTGATCAAGGTGCGCGCCAGTTTATTACACACCTGACGATGAGAGTGACGGTGTCGGATGGCAAGGCTTGCGCCATCCGACACCGGATATTACAACCTAGCGCTTAAACGTCACCGCTTCTGGCTGCGTCAGATGCAGCGTCGTTTGGCTCGGCACAGTCTCGGCAATGATTCGCCCGTGACGAATGGAATAACGTGCAGGCGTCTGGCGACGAACCGCGTCAAACCCATTCTCTGCCGGTAAAATCACCAGGTTCGCGGAATTCCCCACGCTCAGACCGTAGTCCTGCAGGTGCAGGGTTTTCGCGCTGTGGGTGGTGATCAGATTCAGGCCATCGTTAATTTGTCCGTATCCCATCAGCTGGCACACATGTAACCCCATGTGCAGTACCTGCAGCATATTCGCGGTGCCCAGCGGATACCACGGATCGAAGACGTCATCATGGCCGAAGCAGACGTTGATCTCCGCCTCCAGCATCTCTTTGACGCGTGTGACGCCGCGGCGTTTAGGATACGTGTCAAAGCGCCCTTGCAGGTGAATATTCACCAGTGGATTCGCGACAAAGTTAATGCCGGACATTTTCAACAGGCGGAAAAGACGGGAAGCATACGCGCCGTTATAGGAGTGCATTGCCGTAGTATGGCTGGCGGTCACGCGCTCGCCCATATTGTCGCGATGGGCCAGCGCCGCGACGGTTTCAACAAAGCGTGATTGCTCATCGTCAATTTCGTCACAGTGCACGTCGATAAGTCTGTCGTATTTTTGCGCGAGGGCGAAAATTTTGTGCAACGACTCCACGCCATATTCACGCGTAAATTCAAAGTGGGGGATAGCGCCAATGACGTCGGCCCCCAAACGCACGGCCTCCTCTAATAACGCTTCACCGTTGGGATAAGAAAGAATGCCCTCTTGCGGGAACGCGACAATCTGTAGCTCTACCCACGGAGCGACTTCTTGCTTCACCTCCAGCATGGCTTTCAGCGCGGTCAGCGTTGGGTCGGAAACGTCAACGTGAGTGCGGACATACTGGATGCCGTTGGCCATCTGCCACTTAAGAGTCTGCATGGCGCGCGCTTTCACGTCATCGTGAGTGAGCATTGCCTTACGTTCGGCCCAGCGCTCAATGCCTTCAAATAACGTACCAGACTGGTTCCAGCTCGGCTCCCCCGCGGTTTGCGTGGTATCCAGGTGGATATGTGGCTCAACGAACGGTGGGATTGCCAGGCCACCTTCGGCATCAAGCACTTCCCCCTGCGGCAACGTAACGGCGTCCTGAGCCTCAATTCGGCTGAAGCGTCCGTTTTCAACCGTGAGCTGCCACAATCCTTCGCGTCCCTGTAAACGCGCCTGACGAATGGTGATGTTATTATTCTGCATGGCTGACCTCTGGTGATTTAGCAAGGCTGCGATTGAAAAGTGGGTTCAGCAGGATATAGCTGAATACGCCGCCGAGTACGGCGTTGACGGGCACGATACCGGGAATATAGTGACCGGCGGCAATGCCCAGTGCAACGGACAGGATAGCTATCCAGTTTACGGAAATAAATTGTGCTTTGCTGAAGTCGGCATATCGGCGATGGTTCAGCAGATAGTCGGCGATAATCACTCCACCAATTGGAGGAATCGCTGCCGACAAAAATGTCAGCCAACCGACAAAGTTATTGTAAAGCCACAGTGCGCACAGTGTGCCGATAATACCGTTAGCCACCGACAACGAACGGCTGGAAAGGCCGGTAATATTGGCAAATCCCAAACCTGAAGCGTAGAGCGCATTGTCGTTGGTGGTCCAGATATTCAGGCCGAGAACCACAATTGCGGGCAGCAGCAGGCCCTGAGCAATCATTACGTCAGAGATGTCCGCCTGTCCAACAGCGGCGGCACCCGCAGCGCCGAAGATAAACATCAACGAGTTGCCAAGGAAAAATGCCACCATGGCAATCAGTACCGCACCTTTGGCGTTGCGGCCAAAGCGGACAAAGTCGGCGGTTAACGTGCCTGCGCTGATAAATGAGCCGACCACCAGCGCCAGTGCGGTGGAGAAATTCAGCGGTGTCTGCGGCACTATCGCTTTTAAATGGTCTAAACCGCCGACATCGCTCACCGCCAGCCAGACGGAGTAGCTGCCAAGAACGACGATGGCAGGTACGGCGATGATAGATAAAACGGTCAGCGCCGAGATGCCAAAAAAGATAGTCAGGGTCATCAACAGACCGGAAACCGCAATCAGAACATTGACGTCAATCCCCGTCGCTTTGCCAACCGGGATAGCAAACATGGCCACACCAACGCCAAACCAGCCTACCTGTGTACCGCCTAAGAGCAGTGAGGGAAGCCATGAACCTTTCAAACCAAATGAGTAACGTGCCAGAAGGTGGGTTGAGAGCCCTGTTTTTGCGCCGATAAAACCGAGAAATGCAGTGTAAATACCGAGGAGAAGATTACCGAAGAGAACTGCAAGGAAGAAATCATTATAGGAAAGACCGGTACCGAGTGTGCCACCGGTCCACATACTGGCGGAAAAAAATGTGAGTCCCAACATGACAAACGTTAGTGGAATCACGCCCTTCCGCGCCGCCAGAGGGACGGGGCCCTGGCTATAATTGTTGTCCTGCGACACAACGCCTCCATGAATTTTGCCCAAAAAATCCGCCGCATAATATACAGTTCTCAGAATAAAGCAAACGTTTCCGTATGTTTTTTTAGTTCTCTTTCACGGTGTTGATAGAGGGGAGGGGGCAGGGGTATTGCGAGGAATCTGGCATCTCATCAGCGTTTGAAGATGAGATGCCAGAGGACGCTTACTTACACTTCCAGGTAGTTCAGGATACCGTCTGCCGCTTTACGACCTTCGGCAATCGCGGTGACTACAAGATCCGAACCACGCACGATGTCGCCACCAGCGAAGATTTTTGGGTTGCTGGTCTGGAAGGCGTTATCGCTGCGTTCCGGAGCAATAATACGGCCCTGAGAATCCAGCTCGACGCTGTGCTCTTTCAGCCACTCCATACTGTGCGGGCGGAAGCCAAACGCCAGTACCACCGCATCAGCTGGAACAACGTGCTCGGAACCGGCGACGATCTCCGCGCGGCGACGCCCCTTCGCATCCGGTTCGCCCATTTCGGTGCGCGCCATTTTCACGCCGCACACTTTACCGTTGGCATTCACTTCCACGCCTAAAGGCTGGACGTTGAACTGGAACTCGACGCCTTCTTCACGCGCGTTTTTCACCTCGCGTTTGGAACCCGGCATGTTCTCTTCGTCGCGGCGATAGGCGCAGATTACGTGTGCCGCGTTCTGGCGAACCGAGGTCCGCACGCAGTCCATCGCGGTATCGCCACCGCCGAGAACAACGACGCGTTTGCCTTCCATGCTGATGTACGGCTCGTCACTGCTTTCGCCAAATCCCATCAACTGTTTGGTATTGGCGATCAGGAACGGCAGGGCATCAAATACGCCGGAAGCGTCTTCGTTTTCCAGCCCACCGCGCATCGACTGATAGGTACCTACGCCAAGGAACACGGCATCGTAATCCTTCAGCAGATCGTTGAGCTGCACGTCGCGGCCCACTTCCACGTTTAGTTTGAACTCAATACCCATATCGGTGAAGATTTCACGGCGACGGGTCATGACCTCTTTCTCCAGCTTGAATGCCGGGATCCCGAAGGTCAGCAGACCGCCGATTTCCGGGTGGCGGTCAAATACCACCGCCTTCACGCCGTTGCGGGTCAGCACATCAGCACAGGCCAGGCCCGCCGGACCTGCACCGATGATCGCCACGCGCTTGTCCGTCTGGCGAACGCCAGTCATATCCGGACGCCAGCCCATCTCGAACGCTTTATCGTTGATATAGCGCTCTATGTTGCCGATAGTCACCGCACCGAACTCATCGTTTAGCGTGCAGGATCCTTCACAAAGACGATCCTGCGGGCACACTCGGCCACAGACTTCCGGCAGAGTGTTAGTCTGGTGCGACAGTTCTGCCGCTTCAAAAATACGTCCCTCATTCGCCAGCTTAAGCCAGTTCGGGATGTAGTTATGTACCGGGCACTTCCACTCGCAGTACGGGTTGCCGCAGGAAAGACAGCGATCTGCCTGTGCTTTGGCCTGGCCTTCAGAAAACGGCTCGTAGATCTCGATAAATTCGATCTTACGGATCTTCAGCGGTTTCTTCGGTGGATCAACGCGCTGCAGGTCGATAAATTGGTATACGTTCTGACTCATTGCTGCTACCCCTTACTGCGCCTGCACACGCAGCTCTGCTGCGCTACGACTACGGTGACCCAACAGTGCTTTCACATCACTGGATTTCGGTTTTACCAGCGCGAATTTCGCCGAGAATGCTGGCCAGTTCGCCAGGATCTCTTCGCCGTGTGAAGAACCGGTATGTTGTACGTGCTCGGTAATCAGACCGCGCAGGTGTTCCTCATGAATAGCCAGCGAGTCCACGCTCAGTACTTCTACCAGTTCCGGGTTCACGCGTTTGCGGAATTCACCGTCTTCGTCGAGCACGTAGGCGAATCCGCCGGTCATGCCCGCACCGAAGTTGACGCCGGTTTTGCCGAGAATACACACGATGCCGCCGGTCATATATTCACAGCCGTTGTCGCCAATACCTTCAACCACGGTAATAGCGCCGGAGTTACGCACCGCAAAACGCTCACCCGCACGACCCGCAGCAAATAGGCGGCCACCGGTAGCACCATACAGGCAGGTGTTACCAATGATGCTCGCCTCATGGCTACGGAAAGCAGAGCCAACCGGAGGACGCACTGCCAGCAGGCCGCCCGCCATGCCTTTACCGACATAGTCGTTGGCATCGCCTGTCAGATACAGCTCCACGCCGCCCGCGTTCCACACGCCGAAGCTCTGGCCTGCGGTACCGCTGAAGTGCGCTTTAATCGGGTCAGATGCCAGCCCCTGATCGCCGTGCGTCTGAGCGATATAGCCCGACAGCGATGCGCCGACGGAACGGTCGGTGTTGCGGATATCGAACCAGAAGGTTTTGCTCTGGCGCTCATCGACAAACGGTTTCGCCTGCTGTAACAGCTGGGCGTTCAGCACGCCGTTATCAAACGGCGGATTGTTTTCAGTGCAATGCAGCGCTTTACCTGGATGCGGTTCAGCGGTTTCCAGCAGACGAGACAGCTCCAGTTTCTGCTGCTTGGCGGTAAACCCTTCCAGCTCTTTGAGCAGGTCGGTACGACCAATCAGATCCACCAGACGTTTCACGCCCAGTTGCGCCATCAGCTCGCGAGTTTCGCGGGCGATAAATTCAAAGTAGTTAGTCACTTTGAACGGCAGGCCGTGATAGTGGTTCTTACGCAGTTTGTCATCCTGAGTTGCCACGCCGGTTGCGCAGTTGTTCAGATGGCAAATACGCAGGTATTTACAGCCCAGCGCGACCATGGGGCCGGTGCCGAAACCGAAGCTTTCTGCACCCAAAATTGCCGCTTTAATGATATCGACGCCGGTTTTCAGACCGCCATCGACCTGCAGACGGATCTTGTGACGCAAACCGTTAGCCACCAGCGCCTGCTGGGTTTCCACCAGACCGAGTTCCCACGGGCAGCCCGCATATTTCACTGAGGAGAGCGGACTTGCACCGGTACCGCCATCGTAGCCGGCAATGGTAATTAGATCCGCATAGGCTTTCGCCACGCCGGTGGCGATGGTACCGACGCCTGGTTCAGAAACCAGCTTCACCGAGATCATCGCTTTCGGGTTGACCTGTTTCAGGTCGAAAATCAGCTGCGCTAAGTCCTCGATAGAGTAGATATCGTGGTGCGGCGGTGGGGAGATCAGCGTCACGCCCGGCACCGAATAACGCAGTTTGGCGATGTACGGGGTGACTTTATCACCCGGTAACTGACCGCCTTCGCCCGGCTTCGCGCCTTGAGCGACTTTAATCTGAATGACATCAGCATTGACCAGGTACGCTGGGGTTACGCCAAAGCGACCGGAAGCCACCTGCTTAATGCGCGACACCTTGTTAGTGCCGTAGCGCGCCGGATCTTCGCCGCCTTCACCGGAGTTCGAGTTACCGCCGATGCTGTTCATGGCTTCGGCCAGCGCCTCGTGTGCTTCCGGGCTTAATGCCCCGATAGACATCGCTGCGGTATCAAAGCGTTTAAACAGTTCGGTTGCGGGTTCTACTTCGCTAATGCTTACGGCTTCATCGCCAGGTGTAATCGCCAGCAGATCGCGCAGCGTGGCCGCCGGACGCTCATTGACCAGCTTTGCATATTCCTGATAGTCGCTGTACTCGCCGCTTTGTACTGCCTGTTGCAGCGTGCGCACCACGTCCGGGTTGTAGGCGTGGTATTCGCCGCCGTGAACGTACTTCAGCAAACCGCCCTGGCTGATAGGCTTACGCGCCAGCCAGGCATGTTTGGAGAGGTTCAGCAGATCCTGCTGGAAGTCGGTAAAACCCGCGCCGCTGATGCGACTGACCACGCCCTGGAAGCATAAAGCCACAACATCATCGTGCAGACCAACGGCTTCAAACAGCTTCGAGCAGCGGTAAGAGGCGATGGTCGAGATGCCCATTTTGGACATGATTTTGTACAGACCCTTGTTGATGCCGTTACGGTAGTTCAGCATCACGGTCCGGTAATCTTTGGCAATCGCCTGAGTGTCGATCAGACGTCCCAGCGTTTCATACGCCAGATACGGATAAATGGCCGTCGCGCCAAAACCGAGCAGAACGGCAAAATGGTGCGGGTCACGGGCGCTGGCGGTTTCAACGATGATGTTGGCATCGCAACGCAGGCTTTGTTCTACCAGACGTGTTTGTACTGCGCCAACGGCCATCGGTGCCGGAACCGGCAAGCGGTTTTTTGCGATATTACGGTCAGAGAGCACCAGCAGCACCGTGCCGTTACGCACCATCTGTTCAGCCTTATCGCACAATGCTTTGACGGTCTCTTCGAGCGTGGTTTCGGTCACGTCGAAGGTGATATCCAGTCGGTCAGCGCGATAATGCTCCTCTTTCATGGTGGTGAGCTGGGTGAAATCGGAGTACAGCAGGATCGGCGACTTAAAGCTCAGACGGTGCGCCTGACCTTCGGCTTCGCAGAAGACGTTCATCTCACGACCGATGCTGGTGGCCAGCGACATGACGTGCGCTTCACGCAGCGGGTCGATCGGCGGGTTGGTGACCTGGGCAAACTGCTGGCGGAAGTAGTCATAAATGATGCGCGGCTGGCTGGAGAGCACGGCAAACGGGGTATCATCACCCATTGAACCGACCGCTTCCTGACCATTTTCACCGAGCACGCGGATAACGGAATCCAGCTCTTCAGCGCTGTAGTTAAACTGTTTCTGGTAGCTGGCGAGGGTGTCATCGTCCAGTTCACGGCTGCCGACCTGATCGTCAGCCAGGTCTTCGAAAGGCACCAGACGGCGGACGTTCTTCTCCATCCACTCTTTGTAGGGGTGGCGGCTTTTCAGATCGTCATCGGTTTCAGCCGAATGCAGAATGCGCCCGCTGCGGGTATCGATAACCATCAGCTCCCCAGGGCCGACGCGACCTTTCTCAACCACTTCATCCGGCTGATAATCCCAGATCCCGACTTCAGAAGCGCAGGTAATCAGCTTGTCTTTGGTGATGACGTAGCGCGCCGGACGCAGGCCGTTGCGGTCAAGGTTACAGGCGGCAAAGCGACCGTCGGACATAACGATACCCGCCGGACCATCCCACGGCTCCATGTGCATGGAGTTAAAGTCGAAGAACGCGCGCAGCTCCGGGTCCATATCTGGGTTGTTCTGCCAGGCCGGCGGCACCAGTAGACGCATGGCGCGGATGATATCCATCCCACCAGCCAGCAGCAGTTCCAGCATGTTATCCATCGAGCTGGAGTCGGAGCCGGTTTCGTTAACGAACGGTGCGGCGTCGTGCAGATCAGGGATCAGTGGCGTCTGGAATTTATAGGTACGAGCGCGCGCCCACTGGCGGTTGCCGGTGATGGTGTTGATTTCACCATTGTGCGCCAGGTAGCGAAACGGTTGCGCCAGCGGCCAGCGTGGTACGGTGTTGGTGGAGAAGCGCTGGTGGAACAGGCAGATGGCCGATTCCAGACGCAGGTCCGCCAGGTCCAGGTAAAAGCGCGGCAGATCCGCCGGCATACACAGACCTTTATAGATATTGACCAGGTTCGACAAGCTACAGACGTAGAAGTCTTTATCTTCCTGGAGGCGTTTTTCGATACGACGGCGCGCGATGAACAGGCGACGCTCCATATCACGCGGACGCCAGCCCGCAGGGGCATTAACAAAAATTTGCTCGATACGAGGCAGGGAGGAGAGCGCAATTTCACCGAGAACACCTTCGTTAGTCGGCACGTCGCGCCAGCCGACAATCGACAGGGTCTCCTGCTGTAATTCTTCTTCTACAATGCGACGAGAAGCCGCTGCCAGCTCAGCGTCTTTATTTAAAAAGATCATGCCGACGGCGTAGTTTTTGGCTAAACGCCAGCCGCGCTCTTGCGCTACGATGCGGAAAAAGCGGTCAGGTTTTTGTAACAGCAGGCCGCAACCATCGCCGGTTTTTCCATCGGCAAGAATTGCGCCACGGTGCTGCATGCGGGCCAGTGCGTGTATGGCGGTACGCACTACCTTGTGGCTAGGTTCGCCTTCTATGTGGGCGATCAGGCCGAAACCACAGTTATCCCTCTCAAGGGATTTATCGTACAACATATCAGTGAACCTCCCCAGGCTCTGCGGGATTCCCATCTGGACCGTTGCGCACGGGCACACCAAGAGCATGGCGACGGGGTTTGCGTGTCATACGCTTACCTCGCATTCGCCCTCTTTATCCTTTTCGCACAGGTCAAACAAGTTTGAGGACTTGCTTCAGAGGGAATCTCAATTACTGCATAAATATGATGAGCAGACTGCTCATCCAGAAAGCTTCCAGCGGATTTCCAAGTTATCGGGAATCCACACACAGGTCAAATGGCAATCTTATTTATGCAAAAATGTGCTATTGGGCAATTAACTTTATGAAAATATTGAAATAAAAGGGTTTTATACATTGATATAACCTGAGGAGGATGCCCTGGGAAGTGTGATCTGTCTCACTGTAAGAGAGGCCGGATATCTCTCGTCCTCCCTTTGTTTATCGATATACTTGGCATTTTATGCTGGTTTTTAGAGTTTTGGCGTCTTAAAGATACTGTTTTTACGCTGAGAGTATAAGAAGATAAAAAAAACAGCTGGATATAAGGAAAAGTAATTATATTTTGAGTGAATGGAATTTCGATTATTTTGATTTGTTATGCAATAAATAAAGGCTCGCCAGGGCGATTGATCCAGGTCATCGCCGACTGGGGCAAAAAATGGCAGGCTTTGGCCTCTTTTCAAGGCGCGGTCTACCAGATTATGCAGTTACAGAAATTAGTCAATATGTTTGGTGGGGATCTTTCTCGCCGTTATGGGCAAAAGGTTCATAAACTCACGCTGCACGGCGGATTTAGCTGTCCAAACCGTGATGGCACCATCGGACGCGGCGGATGTACTTTCTGTAATGTCGCCTCGTTTGCCGATGAAGCACAGCAGCACCATTCAATTGCCGAGCAGCTTGAGCATCAGGCGCAGTTGGTCAATCGCGCCAGACGCTATCTGGCCTATTTCCAGGCTTATACCAGCACCTTTGCGGAAGTACAGGTGCTGCGTTCGATGTATCAACAGGCGGTCAGCCAGGCCAACATCGTCGGGTTATGCGTTGGGACGCGCCCCGATTGCGTGCCGGATGCGGTACTCGATCTGCTTTGTGAGTATAAAGACCTCGGCTATGAGGTATGGCTGGAGCTCGGTCTGCAAACTGCGCATGACAAAACTCTGCACCGGATAACCGCGGCCATGATTTTGCCTGCTATCAGAACACCACGCGGCTGGCGCGCGAGCGCGGGCTGAAAGTGTGCTCACACCTGATTGTTGGCCTGCCGGGAGAAGGACAGGCAGACTGTCTGCAAACCATGGAACGTGTGGTGGAGACGGGCGTTGACGGTATTAAGCTGCATCCGCTGCATATTGTGAAAGGCAGTACGATGGCAAAGGCCTGGGAAGCTGGACGGCTGAACGGAATTGAACTGGATGACTACACGGTTACCGCCGGGGAGATGATCCGCCATACGCCGCCAGAGGTGATTTATCACCGAATCTCTGCCAGCGCGCGTCGCCCAATGCTGTTGGCTCCGCTATGGTGTGAAAACCGCTGGACCGGGATGGTCGAACTGGATCGCTATCTCAATGCTCATGGTGTTCAAGGCTCTGCGCTTGGCACTCCGTGGATTCAGCCTGGGAGCTAACCATCCGGCAATCTGCGCCTGCTTGCCTGATGACGCTACGCTTATCAGGCCCACGTTGAATCTCTCCTCGGTCATTTCACCGATAACCTCCGCATTTCTTGCACAATCTTCAACGTCACGCTGAGAATTGAGTATTATTGTGCCAAGTTGTCGTGAAGGAACCCTCTATGAAGCAAATCCGTATGCTGGCGCAATATTACGTCGACCTGATGATGAAATTGGGTCTGGTGCGCTTTTCGCTGTTATTGGCGCTGGCGCTGGTCGTGTTGGCGATTGTGGTGCAGATGGCTGTCACCATGGTGCTGCATGGCCAGGTAGAAAGCATTGATGTTATCCGCTCTATCTTTTTTGGTCTGTTAATTACCCCCTGGGCCGTCTATTTTCTGTCAGTGGTGGTGGAGCAACTGGAAGAGTCCCGGCAACGCTTGTCACGACTGGTACAAAAGCTGGAAGAGATGCGCGAGCGCGATCTCAAGCTCAATGTGCAGTTAAAAGATAATATTGCCCAGCTTAATCAGGAAATTGTTGAGCGCGAAAAAGCCGAAGCGGAGCGCCAGGATACGTTCGAGCAGTTGAAGGTTGAAATCAAAGAGCGCGAAGAAGCGCAGATTCAGCTTGAGCAGCAGTCTTCCTTTTTACGCTCTTTCCTTGATGCCTCGCCGGATCTGGTTTTTTATCGTAATGAAGATAAAGAATTTTCCGGCTGTAACCGTGCCATGGAACTGCTGACCGGCAAGAGCGAAAAGCAGTTGGTGAATTTAAAACCGGCTGATGTTTACTCCCCTGAGGCGGCAGAAAAGGTCATTGAAACCGACGAGAAGGTGTTCCGTCATAACGTCTCGCTCACCTACGAACAGTGGCTGGACTATCCTGACGGGCGCAAAGCCTGCTTTGAAATTCGCAAAGTACCTTACTATGACCGCGTAGGTAAGCGGCATGGTCTGATGGGTTTTGGGCGCGATATTACCGAGCGTAAGCGTTATCAGGATGCGTTAGAGCGCGCCAGCCGCGATAAGACCACCTTCATTTCTACCATCAGCCACGAACTGCGCACCCCGCTTAACGGCATTGTCGGCTTAAGCCGGATCCTGCTGGATACGGATCTGACCGCTGAGCAGGAAAAATACCTGAAAACAATCCACGTCTCTGCCGTGACGCTGGGGAATATTTTCAACGATATTATCGACATGGATAAAATGGAGCGACGTAAAGTTCAGCTCGATAACCAGCCGATCGATTTCACCAGCTTTATGGCGGATCTGGAAAACCTCTCTGGCCTGCAGGCGCAGCAAAAAGGGCTGCGTTTTGTACTTGAGCCGACGTTACCACTGCCGCATAAGGTCATTACCGACGGCACGCGTTTGCGCCAGATTCTGTGGAATCTGATCAGCAACGCCGTGAAGTTTACCCAGCAGGGGCAGGTAACCGTGCGGGCGCGCTATGACCAGGGGAATATACTGCATTTCGAAGTTGAAGATTCCGGGATCGGTATTCCGCAGGATGAGCAAGATAAAATCTTCGCCATGTATTATCAGGTGAAGGACAGCAATGGCGGCAAACCGGCAACGGGAACCGGGATTGGTCTGGCCGTATCGAAGCGTCTGGCGAAAAACATGGGCGGTGATATTACGGTCTCCAGCCAGGCTGGCAAAGGCTCCATCTTTACGCTGACCGTGCATGCGCCTGCGGTAGCGGAAGAGATTGAAGACGCCTTTGAAGACGACGACATGCCGCTGCCAGCCCTGAATGTGCTGCTGGTGGAAGATATCGAACTGAACGTTATTGTCGCGCGTTCAGTGCTGGAAAAACTGGGCAACAGCGTGGATGTCGCCATGACCGGGAAAGCCGCGCTGGAAATGTTCACGCCGGGCGAATATGACCTGGTGCTGCTGGATATTCAGCTACCGGATATGACCGGTCTGGATATCTCGCGCGAGCTGACGCAAAAATACGCCCGTGAGGACCTGCCGCCGCTGGTTGCGCTTACCGCCAACGTTCTGAAAGATAAAAAAGAGTATCTGGACGCGGGAATGGACGACGTGCTGAGTAAGCCGCTGTCGGTTCCGGCGTTAACCGCCATGATCAAAAAATACTGGGATACCCGAAACAAAGAGGAGAGCACTGTGACATCTGAAGAGAGCAGTAAATCGCAAGCGCTGTTAGATATTCCTATGTTGGAACAATACCTCGAGCTGGTGGGACCGAAGTTAATAACCGACGGGCTGGCGGTGTTTGAGAAGATGATGCCGGGATATTTGAGCGTGCTGGAGTCCAATCTGACCGCACGGGATAAAAAAGGCGTTGTTGAGGAAGGCCATAAAATTAAAGGCGCGGCAGGTTCCGTGGGGCTGCGCCACCTGCAACAGTTAGGTCAGCAAATCCAGTCGCCAGATCTTCCAGCCTGGGAAGATAATGTTGCTGAATGGATTGAAGAGATGAAGCAGGAGTGGCAGCACGACGTGGCGGTATTGAAGGCCTGGGTGGCGAGCGCGGAAAAAAAATGACCCCGGCTTGACCGGGGTGCGCGAATACTGCGCCAACACCAGGGAAATCGTGGCTGCGCCGTAAATTATTATCATTGTTTACAAGGGCGCAGCCCTAATTTTCAGGCCGCACGCAGTTAAGATAGCAAATCTTAAATAATTTGTTACATGAATCAGTTAAATGTGTGAAGCGTAGCATTTAAATCATAATAACTAATATGTTTCAGCCAGTTGAGAAAGGAGTATCACGATGAAAAAAGTGGGTGTAGTGCTCAGCGGATGTGGCGTGTATGACGGCGCAGAGATCCATGAAACTGTTCTCACGCTTCTGGCGATTGCCCGCAACGGCGCTCAGGCTGTCTGTTTCGCACCGGATAAACAACAAGCGGATGTGATTAATCATCTGACCGGCGAGCCGATGCAGGAAACGCGTAATGTGCTGATTGAAGCCGCCCGTATAACACGCGGTGATATTCGCCCACTTGCTCAGGCTGTCTCAACGGAACTGGATGCGTTGATCGTGCCAGGCGGGTTTGGCGCGGCCAAAAATCTGAGCAATTTTGCCAGCCAGGGCAGTGAGTGCCGGGTTGATAGCGACTTAGCTGCGCTGGCGGTGGCTATGCATCAGGCGGGTAAGCCGCTGGGATTTATGTGCATTGCGCCTGCCATGTTACCTAAAATTTTTGACTTTCCGCTGCGTCTGACCATCGGTACTGATATTGATACGGCAGAGGTGCTGGAAGAGATGGGCGCAGAACATGTGCCTTGTCCGGTTGATGACATTGTCGTTGATGAAGACAACAAAATCGTCACCACTCCCGCCTATATGCTGGCGCAGGACATCGCTCAGGCTGCGAGTGGTATCGATAAACTGGTATCACGTGTGCTGGTGCTGGCTGAATGAGAAAAGGAGTTACCGCCTTTCTGCGACGTATCTTTCTGCGGGCGGTCGTTGTCCTCGCCGTATTCTGGGGCGGGGGCATCGCACTTTTCAGCGTGATGCCAGTCCCTTTCTCTGCCGTGATGGTCGAGCGGCAACTGAGCGCATGGCTGTCCGGTGATTTCGGTTATGTGGCGCACTCAGACTGGGTGAGCATGGATGAGATCTCTCCGTGGATGGGACTGGCGGTGATCGCCGCGGAGGACCAGAAGTTTCCCGAGCACTGGGGATTCGATGTTTCCGCCATAGAGAAAGCGCTGGCGCACAACGAACGTAATGAAAACCGTATTCGCGGGGCGTCGACGTTATCGCAACAGACGGCAAAAAACCTCTTTCTGTGGGATGGACGTAGCTGGGTGCGTAAAGGTTTCGAAGCCGGGCTAACGCTGGGTATGGAAACCGTCTGGAGCAAGAAGCGTATTCTGACCGTTTACCTGAATATTGCTGAGTTTGGTGATGGGGTTTTCGGCGTGGAGGCAGCGGCGCAGCGCTATTTCCATAAGCCAGCCAGTCGGCTGAGTCTGTCTGAAGCGGCCTTGCTGGCTGCGGTATTACCCAATCCTTTGCGTTTTAAAGCGAATGCGCCTTCTGGTTATGTACGTAGCCGTCAGGCGTGGATTATGCGCCAAATGCGCCAGCTAGGCGGTGAGTCGTTTATGCGGGAAAATAAGCTGTATTAATGGGTTTATTGCCGGATACGGATCCGGCCTACGGGAGTGTGACGTTGCCGTGTAGGCCTGATGAGCGCAGCGCTTCAGTTACTCGACTAATCTTCATCAAATCCTGAATTAAACAGGGCAATCACCGCTGCCAGGGCTTCCACTTCCTGTGGACCCGTGGCTTCAACTTCTATCTGACGCCCTTTGGCGGAATCCAGCATCAGCAGAGCGATAACACTGTTTGCCTCGGCTTCCGTTCCTTCATCATTACGCAGCAAAACTTCTGCTTCAAAACCCTGCATCAATTCAAACAGTTTCATGGCTGGGCGAGCATGCATACCCAGCTTATTCGTGATTTCAACAGTTTGCTTCACGGTCATGATTTACGTTTTTCCAGCGTACGATGGCGTGACTGTACGTTTTTACCGCGTGAGCGGAAGTAGTCTGCCAGCTGCTCTGCAATATACACCGAACGGTGTTTCCCGCCGGTACAGCCGATAGCTACGGTGAGGTAGCTGCGGTTGTTGGTCTCCAGCATGGGTAACCATAGCTCAAGATAGCTGCGAGTCTGGTAGATAAAATTGTGTACTTCTGTGTGCCTGTCAAGAAAGGCGGCGACGGGGCGGTCAAGACCGGTCATCGGGCGCAGCTTCGGATCCCAGTGCGGGTTAGGCAGGAAACGCACGTCAAAGACGTAATCCGCGTCAATTGGGATACCGTGTTTGAAACCAAAGGATTCGAATACCATCGTCAACTCGCGTTCACGCTTGCCCAGCAGGCGGGTACGCAACATTTCCGCCAGTTCGTGCACGGACATTTCGGAGGTATCCACGATCAGGTCAGCACGAGAGCGCAGCGGCTCCAGCAAATCGCTTTCCTTATCGATAGCGCTCTCCAGAGATAAGTTCTTGCTGGAAAGAGGATGCAGGCGACGCGTGTCGCTGTAGCGGCGAATCAGGGTGTTACGATCGGCGTCAAGGAACAGCAACTGTGGTGAGAAGCCTTCAGGCAGATTGTTCATTGCCTGCTCGAAAATCTCTGGGGACTCAGGCATGTTGCGCACATCAATGCTGACGGCCGCAGAAATCTGGCGATCGGCCAGAGTACGAGCCAGATCGGGCAACAGCACTACGGGAAGGTTATCCACGCAGTAAAAACCCATATCTTCCAGCGCTCGCAGGGCGACAGATTTTCCTGACCCCGAACGACCGCTGACGATCATCAGTACCATGTACTGTTTCTCCTCACAACGACAAAAAAGGATGCCATTGGGTTGTTATGCTTCATCCAGTCCACCTTCGGTGTCCGTGATGATTTGATACAACTCCTGGTCACTCTGTGCTGCGCGCAGGCGGCGGCAGATGGTTTTATCGGCCAGACGTTTGGCGACCAGCGACAACGTATGCAAATGCGTCTTGGTTTGGTCTGCCGGAACCAGCAGGGCGAAAAGCAGATCGACGGGTTGATTATCAATGGCGTCGAAAGCAATAGGCGTTTCAAGTTGCACAAACACGCCAACTGCGCGCATCGTGTCTTCTTCCAGCTTTCCGTGCGGGATAGCAATTCCATTACCGATGCCGGTACTGCCCATTTTTTCACGCGTCAGAATGGCTTCAAATACCACCTGAGAGGGCAAGCTGAGCTGTTTTGCCGCCAGTTCGCTGATGATTTCCAGCGCGCGTTTCTTGCTTTGGCAGTGAACGCCAGCGCGTGTACATTCCTGGTTAAGAACATTGCTCAGTTGTAGAGTCGTATCGTTATTTGTCATAATTTCACCTAAGCGCTAACTGTACAAATGGCCCGTTGTGCTACACAACAGGCCGTCCTGCACCCGCTAACTGCCCGGACAAGTTAGTGCTGTTTCAGTTTATCTTTATGTTTTGTTAACTGCCGAGCCAGTTTATCAATTAAACCGTCAATGGCGGCGTACATATCCTGACCTTCCGCGCTGGCATGAATTTCGCCACCGTTCACATGCAGTGTTGCATCCGAGATATGTGTCACCTTCTCCACTTTCAACACAATATAGACCTGATTAATCCGGTCGAAATATTGTTCTAGCTTGGCGAATTTTGTATTAACAAATTCGCGTAAGGCTTCAGTAATTTCGACGTTGTTTCCAGTGATGTTGAGCTGCATAGTGTCTTCCTTATCGGTTGGGTCAGACCAGCTGTTTGCGCTGGTTCGACGGCGGAATGGATAAAGACTCTCGGTACTTCGCAACAGTGCGGCGTGCCACCATGATACCCTGTTCTGACAGCATAGAGGTTAACTTGCTGTCACTCAGCGGTTTCGCGGGGTTTTCCGCAGCAATTAATTTCTTCACCAGTGCACGGATAGCTGTGGATGAGGCTTCGCCTCCGCCTTCAGTGTTAACGTGACTGGAAAAGAAATACTTCAATTCAAAAATGCCGCGCGGACTGTGCAGATACTTTTGCGTGGTCACTCGGGAAATGGTCGATTCGTGCATCTCGACGGCCTGGGCGATATCCGCCAGCACCATCGGTTTCATAAACTCTTCGCCTTGATCAAAGAAGGCTTGCTGCTGTTCAACGATACAGCGACTGACGCGCAGCAGCGTATCATTGCGACTTTCCAGGCTTTTAATCAGCCACTTTGCATCCTGCAGATTGCTACGAATAAACTGGCTGTCAGCGTCGTTGCGCGCGCTGTTGCACATGGCGGCGTAGTGCTGGTTAATCTGCAACCGTGGAATGCTGTCGCCGTTGAGTTCGACCACCCAGCGATCGTTATGCTTACGCACCAGTACATCCGGAATAACGTATTCTGGCTCCCCGGTCTGGATAGACTGCCCAGGTCTGGGGTCCAGGGACTGAATAAGATTGACGGCTTCTTTCAGCACATCTTCTTTCAGCCGGGTTACGCGCATCAGCGTGCGGAAGTCATGGTTGGCTAACAGATCGAGGTGATCGCTGATGATCAGGCGCGCTTCTTCCAGCCACGGCGTGGCTTTATCAAACTGGGAAAGTTGGATCAATAAGCAGTCGCGGAGATCTTTGGCCGCCACGCCCACGGGATCAAAACGCTGAATGCGTTTAAGCACGGCTTCGATTTCGTCCATGCCGACGTCGTCATCGCCCATGCTTTCGAGAATATCGTCCAGGGTTACGGTGAGATAACCGGTTTCGTCTACCGCATCAACAATGGATGTCGCAATTGCGCGATCGGTATCCGAGAACGGGGTCAGCTCCACTTGCCACATCAGGTAATCCTGCAGCGATTGCGTGGTCTCACCCTGATACACAGGCAGTTCGTCGTCGATGTAATCCCCGCTGGTGCCAGAAGGCGTACCGGCGGTGTAAATTTCATCCCAACTGGCGTCAAGCGGCAGCTCCTCTGGCATCTCTTTTTGTTCGAGAGCATCTGCGGTGTCGAGGGATTCGCTGTCCTGTTTTTCCTGGGTATCAATTTCGTCGTGAAGATCGGTTTGCTCGAGCAGTGGATTACTTTCCAGCGCTTGCTGAAGTTCTTGCTGAAGTTCCAGCGTGGACAGCTGCAACAGACGGATAGCCTGTTGTAGCTGAGGCGTCATCGCCAGTTGTTGGCTAAGCCTGAGTTGCAAACCTTGCTTCATGTTCAGAGTTGTTCTCTCCTGCGGTGACGTGAAGTCTTCTACCCTATCAGAGTCTGAAGTCTTCCCCAAGGTATACGCGTTTAACGTGCTCATCCTGCAGTATTTCTGTTGGCGTGCCATGCGCGATCAGGTGGCCCTGACTCACGATGTAGGCGCGCTCACACACTGCCAGCGTTTCGCGAACGTTATGGTCGGTAATCAGCACCCCAAGCCCGCTGTCGCGCAGGTGTTCGATGATCCGTTTGATATCAATAACGGAAATCGGGTCAACACCGGCAAACGGTTCATCCAGCAGGATAAATTTCGGATTCGCGGCCAGTGCGCGGGCGATCTCCACGCGGCGTCGTTCACCACCGGAGAGCGACTGTCCCATGCTGTCACGCAGGTGTTCGATGTGGAACTCTTCCATCAGCTCGTTGGCGCGATCTTCCCGCTGCTCGCTGGTAAGATCGTCACGAATTTGCAGCACCGCCATCAGGTTATCAAACACGCTCAGGCGACGGAAAATAGACGCTTCCTGCGGCAAGTAGCCGATGCCGCGACGCGCGCGCGCATGCAGAGGCAGTAGGCTGATGTCTTCGTCATCAATGATAATGTTGCCCGCATCACGCGGGACAATGCCGACCACCATGTAAAAGGTCGTTGTCTTGCCCGCACCGTTAGGACCGAGCAGACCGACGATCTCCCCGGAGTTGACGGTCAGACTGACATCTTCCACCACACGGCGGCCCTTATAGGCTTTTGCAAGGTTCTTTGCAGTTAATGTTGCCATAACGAATCAGTTACCTTTTTTCTCTGCCGGAGCCTTGTTTTTGTCCTGCAACTGCGACGGTACCAGAACGGTGGTGACGCGTTTGCCTTTATCGCTGAAGGCCTGCATTTTCTGCTCTTTCACCAGATAGGTGATCTTATCGCCCGTGATGTTGCTATCGAGCTGTTCCAGGTAAGCCTTACCGGTGAGAACGACGAAGTCTTTCGCCAGTTCATAATGCATGTGTGAGGCGTGGCCTTTAACCGGTTTACCGTTGTCCTGCATCTGGTAAAAGGTTGCAGGATTACCGTAGCCATCAATGACTTCTTTACCGTCTTCACCGCCAGGGCGGGTCACGACGACTTTATCGGCGTTAATTTTGATGGTGCCCTGAGTCACAATCACGTTGCCAGTAAAGGTCACCACGTTGCCTTGCATATCAAGAGACTGCTGGTCTGACTCAATGTGAATCGGCTGCTCGGTATCGCCGGTAACGGCGAATGCCGGGATGCTGGCGGCCAGAAGTGCGCTGGCAAGCACAAGATTAAGGCTGAGTTTGTTTGTTTTGGATTTCATATGAGGTTCTAACCTTTTCAATCAGCTCGGCGTTCTTGCTGCGTAAGTTGCCGCGCATCTTCAGTCCGCTGGAGTTAAATGTTGTGCCATATAACGTGACGAGATCATCGGAAGTGACGTCTTGTGTCACCAGGTTAATCTGTGCGTTATCGGTCGTAATTCTGCGTAGTTGAGAGTCGGGCACCAGGGCGTTGACCTCAACATGGCCGTACAGATATAGCATCCGATCGTTGGTCAATTTGGCTTTATCAGCCTTGATCGTCCAGGTCGGTACTTTATCCTTATCAAATGTGGTTAATACCGGTTGAGTAAACCACGAAACCGCTTGTTCCGAATAATATTCAACGTTTTGCGCGATCAAGTGATAGCTCAGTGCGCCTTCGGGACTATACACAACGGTATCAGTATGTTCGCTCTTATAGGTTGGCTCGTTGTTATTTACGACGACCTCAGCGGTGTCGTCTTTGTCTGCCAGATTAATACCAATCATCACAAGGACAGCCAGCGACAGTAGAATGATAACCCAACGTCTGGTTTTGCTCATATCGATTGCCCTTTGGCCTCGTCCAGTTTGCCCTGCGCCAGGAGTAATAAATCGCAGACTTCACGTACCGCGCCGCGTCCCCCATCGATGCGGGTGACATAATCGGCCCGCGGGATCAGCAAAGGATGAGCATCCGCCACCGCCACGCTTAATCCCACTTGTGCCATCACCGGCCAGTCGATCAGATCATCGCCAACGTACGCAACATTTTCAGGAGCGATCGCCAGTTTGCTAAGGAGATCGTTAAAGGCGACCAGTTTGTCTGACTGCCCCTGATACAAATGCGTGATCCCCAATGTGGCACAGCGATCTTCTACAAGTTTAGCCTTTCGTCCGGTAATAATGGCAACCTCGATACCGGAAGTGAGCGCACAGCGAATTCCGTAACCATCGCGGACGTTAAAAGCCTTCAGCTCTTCACCGTTGTTGCCCATATAAATCAGACCATCAGACAGTACGCCATCCACATCCAGGATCAGCAAACGGATGTTCTCTGCCCGGGTGATAACGTCTGTGCTGACGGGTCCATAACAGGTCGCAAGCGACGCACCTGCTTTACTCATTTTCTTTATCCTTGAGTTTCTTACACTACACCTGCACGCAGCAGATCATGCATATGTAACACACCAAGTAACCGGTCGCCATCAGCAACCATTACCGAGGTGATATGGCGGGACTGCATTAAGTTCAGGGCATCGACGGCAAGAATGCCCGGACGCACGCGAATGCCGCCAGGGGTCATCACATCGGCAATGCCTAACTGGCGAACATCAACGCCCATATCGAAGACGCGACGTAAATCGCCATCGGTGAAAATACCGTCAATCTTCATGTCATCATCGCAAATGACGGTCATGCCGAGATTTTTACGCGTGATCTCAAGTAAGGCGTCACGCAGGCTGGCGCTTTTAGTCACATGCGGGATCTCATCGCCCGTATGCATAATATCGTTAACGCGCAGTAAAAGCTTACGGCCTAGTGCGCCACCGGGATGAGATAACGCAAAATCTTCCGCGGTAAAGCCACGCGCTTTTAATAATGCCACGGCTAGCGCATCGCCCATCACCAGCGTTGCGGTCGTGCTGCTGGTCGGCGCCAGGCCTAACGGGCAAGCTTCCTTGGGCACTTTAACACACAGATGCACATCTGCCGCACGCGCCATGCTGCTTTCCGGACGACCGGTCATGCAGATAAGCGGTACATGAAGACGTTTTAACACCGGGATTAACGCCGCTATCTCATTGGATTCTCCGGAGTTAGAGATGGCGATGACTACATCCTGCGGCGAGACCATGCCCAGATCGCCATGTGCGGCTTCGCCTGGATGCACGAAAAATGAGGGGGTGCCGGTGCTGGCAAATGTGGCCGCCATTTTCCGCCCGATATGTCCAGATTTCCCCATCCCCATCACCACAACTTTGCCCGGGCAGCTGAATATTTTCTCGCAGGCGAGAGTAAAATTTTGGTTGATGTACTGATCAAGCTCCGCCAGGCCTTCACGTTCAATTGCCAGGACTTCCTTGCCTGCTTGCTGAAAGTCAAAACCCGGTTGCAACTCTAAGTGCGACATAATGCGTTTCCAGTTATCCAACGAGAAGTGGCGATAACCAATACAGCATCGCCAGCCATATGATAAAACCGCCGGTCAGCAGCGCACCCGCGCCGCGACCAATCTGGCGCGGACGTCGCCAGCAGAGTAGTGCAAAAATTACGCTCACCAGCAGCATGACGCTATAGTCACGGGTGAAGGCCATCGGATTAACTTCCCCCGGCGTAATCAGCGCCGGCAGTCCGAGGACGATAACAATATTAAAAATGTTCGCGCCGATGATGTTGCCGACGGCAATATCGTTTTCACCTTTACGCAGACCCGCAATTGCCGTTGCCAGCTCCGGCAGGCTGGTACCAATGGCGACAACCGTCAGCCCGATGGTGAGTTCGCTCATGGCGAAGTAGTTCGCCAGTACGGTTGCGTTATCTACCACCATACGTGTTGCCATTGGCATAATAATTAGCGCAATACCCAACCACAAAAAGGCGACCGGTAACCCGCCTTCGCGTGGCAGTTCCGCGATCTGCTCGCGGGTCAGGCTGTCGTTACCTTGTCGCTCAGCCAGACGGGCGATCTTAACAATGAATAACAGCCATAGCACGGCCAGAAGCAGAAGAAAGAAACCATCGCTGCGACTCAATTGCCCGTCATACAGGACCGATGCGGCTAAGATGCTTACCAGCAACATTAGCGGTAATTCACGACGCAGAACATCAGAATGCACGGTAAAAGGATGAATCAGCGCCGACAGGCCTAAAATAAGCAGTATGTTGGTAATGTTAGAGCCGATGGCGGTACCGACGGCTAAATCAAGCTGCCCGTTCATCGATGCGGCAACGGAGACAATTATCTCGGGTAACGATGTACCAATACTGACCACGGTCATCCCGATGATAATGGGGGGAATACCGAAGTTTCGACATAAAATGGATGCGGCAAATACCAGTCGGTCGGCACCGTAGACCACCAGAAGTAAACCAATTATTAACAGCGCCGTCGCTAAAAGCATCTAAAGTCCTTTCTTCAGGTATACTCGCCGGTCCACTTGAAGGATTTCTGGAAGCCGTCACGAATTCTTAATTTTGACTTTATGCGGCTAAAAAGTAAAACAAATGCCAGCTTTCGCTAACCAGGACAGGTAATAATCTGTAAATATGTTGGGTTCAGGGCTAAATTGAGCGCCAAGCTCTTCGATCAACGAGGCAATAGTAAAGGATGAATCAATGGGTCAGTCTGTGGCGAATCTAATCGATATGCGCGATGTCAGCTTTTCCCGAGGCGACCGCTGCATCTTTGATAATATTTCCCTGACGGTGCCGCGTGGTAAGGTGACGGCGATCATGGGGCCATCAGGCATCGGCAAAACGACGCTGTTGCGTCTGATCGGCGGACAAATCTCCCCGGATAAGGGCGAGATCCTGTTTGACGGCGAAAATGTCCCGGCCATGTCCCGTTCGCGTTTATTTACCGTGCGTAAGCGCATGAGCATGCTATTCCAGTCTGGTGCGCTGTTTACTGATATGAATGTGTTTGACAACGTTGCATACCCGTTGCGCGAGCATACAACGCTGCCTGCGCCGCTGCTGAAAAGCACGGTAATGATGAAGCTCGAGGCCGTTGGCCTGCGGGGCGCGGCAAAATTAATGCCTTCTGAATTATCCGGTGGGATGGCGCGTCGTGCCGCGTTAGCACGTGCTATCGCGCTGGAGCCAGACCTTATTATGTTTGATGAGCCGTTCGTCGGCCAGGATCCCATCACCATGGGCGTGCTGGTGAAGCTGATTTCTGAACTGAACAGCGCGCTGGGCGTCACCTGCGTGGTGGTTTCCCATGATGTGCCAGAAGTGCTGAGTATTGCGGATTACGCCTATATTATGGCGGACAAAAAAATAGTGGCCTACGGTAGTGCTCAGGCGCTGCAAGAAAATGCCGATCCGCGTGTGCGTCAGTTCCTCGATGGCATTGCCGATGGACCGGTTCCGTTCCGTTACCCGGCGGGCGACTACCACATCGATTTACTCAAAACAGGGAGTTAAGCCACCCATGTTGTTAAATGCGCTGGCATCACTCGGACATCGGGGAATAAAAACCCTCAGGACGTTCGGGCGAGCCGGATTAATGTTGTTCAATGCAGTTGTCGGCAAGCCGGAGTTTCGCAAACATGCGCCGCTGCTGATACGCCAGCTCTATAATGTCGGTGTCTTATCGATGCTGATCATTATTGTTTCTGGCGTGTTCATCGGCATGGTGCTGGGGTTGCAGGGATACCTGGTGCTGACGACCTACAGTGCGGAAACCAGCCTCGGTATGCTGGTGGCGCTGTCATTGCTACGTGAGCTGGGGCCGGTGGTTGCGGCGCTGTTGTTTGCCGGGCGGGCTGGATCGGCCTTAACCGCAGAGATTGGCCTGATGCGGGCGACCGAGCAGCTTTCCAGCCTGGAAATGATGGCCGTCGACCCACTGCGCCGAGTGATCTCCCCACGTTTTTGGGCCGGTGTGATTTCATTGCCGCTGCTGACGATTATATTTGTCGCGGTGGGGATCTGGGGTGGGTCGTTGGTTGGCGTAAGCTGGAAAGGTATTGATGCAGGCTTTTTCTGGTCGGCTATGCAAAATGCCGTCGACTGGCGTCTGGATCTGGTCAACTGTCTGATTAAGAGCGTGGTGTTTGCCATTACGGTCACATGGATTGCATTGTTCAATGGTTATGATGCTATCCCGACCTCTGCCGGGATTAGCCGGGCAACGACACGCACCGTAGTGCACGCCTCTCTTGCCGTTCTGGGGCTGGATTTTGTGCTGACCGCACTGATGTTTGGGAATTGAGTTCATGCAAACGAAAAAAAATGAAATTTGGGTCGGGTTATTCCTGCTGGTTGCGCTGCTGGCCGCGCTGTTTGTCTGCCTGAAGGCGGCGAACGTCACCTCAATGCGTACTGAACCGACTTATACGATTTATGCGACCTTTGATAATATCGGCGGTCTGAGAGAGCGCTCTCCGGTGCGGATTGGCGGGGTCGTGGTAGGACGCGTATCGGACATCTCGTTAGATCAGAAAACGTACCTGCCGCGCGTGACGCTGGAAATTGAATCGCGTTTTAACCATATTCCTGACACCAGTTCTCTGAGCATCCGTACTTCCGGTCTGTTGGGCGAACAGTATCTGGCATTGAACGTAGGTTTTGAAGATCCTGAGCTGGGAACGTCTATCCTCAAAGATGGCGGTACGATTCAGGACACGAAATCTGCGATGGTGCTGGAAGATATGATTGGTCAGTTCCTTTACAACAGCAACAGTAAAGGTGATGACAATAAGAATTCTGGCGATGCGCCAGCCGCAACTGAAGGCAATAATGAAGCCACTACGCCTGCGGGCGCAACGAAATAATCTCAGGAGAATCGACGTATGTTTAAACGATTGATGATGGTGGCTATGCTGGTGATTGCTCCACTTAGCGCGGCAACCGCAGCGGACCAGACGAACCCGTACAAACTGATGGATGAGGCGGCGCAGAAGACGTTTGACCGTCTGAAGAACGAGCAACCTAAAATCCGTTCCAACCCGGATTACCTGCGTCAGGTGGTCGATCAGGAACTGCTGCCTTACGTGCAGGTTAAGTATGCAGGCGCACTGGTACTGGGCCGCTACTACAAAGATGCGACACCGGCTCAGCGTGACGCCTATTTCGCCGCATTCCGTGAATATCTGAAGCAGGCTTACGGTCAGGCGCTGGCGATGTACCACGGCCAGACCTATCAGATTGCCCCTGAGCAGCCGCTGGGTGATGCGACCATCGTGCCTATCCGCGTAACCATCATCGATCCAAACGGTCGTCCTCCGGTACGTCTGGATTTCCAGTGGCGTAAAAATTCCCAGACGGGTAACTGGCAGGCGTATGACATGATTGCTGAAGGCGTAAGTATGATCACCACCAAACAGAATGAGTGGAGCGACCTGCTGCGTACGAAAGGTATTGATGGCCTGACGGCACAGCTGAAATCTATTTCTCAGCAGAAAATCACGCTGGAAGAGAAAAAATAATGACGCAGTCACTCACCTGGATGCGTGAAGGCGACAAGCTGGTGCTGGTGGGAGAGCTGGATCAGGACGTGTTAAACCCATTATGGGATGCGCGAGTTGAGGCGATGAAAGGGGTATCCTGTATCGACCTGAACCAGATTTCCCGGGTGGATACCGGTGGTCTGGCATTACTGCTGCACCTGATTAATGAGGGCAAGCAGCAGGGGAACAGCGTTTCGCTCGCTGGCGTTAACGATAAAGTGTACACGCTGGCGCAGCTTTACAATTTGCCTGACGACGTTCTTCCGCGTTAATTTTTGTAAGCCGGATAAGGTCTTGTGCCGCCATCCGGCAACTCCTCTGCGGGGGATCTGCCACTAAAGCCTTGTCTGATTTATCAGCGGGGCTTTTTGCTTATTTATGACAGCGCCACTTTGCTCTAAGATGTTGGGCTGTTTTCACTATCTGACGAATGAAGAGCCCATGGAAAATAATGAAATTCAGAGCGTGCTGATGAATGCACTCTCCCTCCAGGAAGTCCACGTTTCTGGCGACGGCAGTCACTTTCAGGTTATTGCCGTGGGTGAGATGTTTGAAGGCATGAGCCGGGTCAAGAAACAGCAATCGGTCTATGGCCCGTTGATGGAGTACATTGCGGACAACCGCATTCATGCCGTGTCGATTAAGGCGTTTACTCCAGCGGAATGGGCGCGCGATCGCAAACTTAACGGTTTTTGAGCTACGGGTGATATGCCGGTAGCGAAGATAAATTCTTAACAGAGAATAGAATAATGGATAAATTTCGTGTTCAGGGGCCAACCAAGCTCCAGGGCGAAGTCACAATTTCAGGCGCTAAAAACGCCGCGCTGCCGATCCTGTTTGCGGCGCTGCTGGCTGAAGAACCTGTAGAGATCCAGAACGTCCCGAAACTGAAGGATGTTGACACCTCAATGAAGCTGCTGAGCCAGTTGGGGGCGAAAGTTGAGCGTAATGGTTCTGTGCACATTGATGCACGTGACGTGAACGTCTTCTGTGCGCCGTACGATCTGGTCAAAACCATGCGTGCATCCATCTGGGCGCTTGGGCCACTGGTTGCCCGCTTTGGCCAGGGCCAGGTTTCACTGCCGGGCGGCTGCACCATCGGCGCGCGTCCGGTTGACCTGCACATTACTGGTCTGGAGCAGTTAGGCGCGACTATTAAGCTTGAAGAAGGCTATGTGAAAGCGTCCGTTGATGGCCGCCTGAAAGGCGCGCATATCGTCATGGACAAAGTGAGCGTCGGCGCGACGGTCACTATCATGTGCGCAGCAACGCTTGCCGAAGGCACTACCATCATCGAAAACGCCGCGCGTGAACCGGAGATCGTGGATACCGCGAACTTCCTGATTGCGCTGGGCGCAAAAATCACAGGCCAGGGTACCGATCGTATTACCATCGAAGGCGTTGAGCGCCTCGGCGGCGGTGTGTATCGCGTTCTGCCTGACCGCATCGAAACCGGTACTTTCCTGGTCGCAGCGGCAATTTCTCGCGGCAAAATTATCTGTCGTAATGCACAACCTGACACGCTGGATGCCGTTCTGGCGAAGCTGCGTGATGCGGGAGCGGATATCGAAGTCGGTGACGACTGGATCAGCCTGGACATGCACGGTAAACGTCCGAAAGCGGTCAATGTGCGCACGGCACCGCACCCGGCGTTCCCTACCGATATGCAGGCCCAGTTCACGTTGCTGAACCTGGTGGCAGAAGGGACGGGTTTCATCACGGAAACCGTGTTTGAGAACCGCTTTATGCACGTGCCTGAGCTGAGCCGTATGGGCGCTCACGCAGAAATCGAAAGCAATACCGTGATTTGCCACGGCGTGGAAACGCTCTCCGGCGCACAGGTTATGGCGACCGATCTGCGCGCATCTGCAAGCCTCGTGCTGGCAGGGTGTATTGCTGAAGGTACGACGGTAGTCGATCGTATTTATCACATCGATCGCGGCTATGAGCGCATCGAAGATAAACTGCGCGCGCTGGGCGCAAACATTGAGCGCGTGAAAGGCGAGTAATCGTCTACGTCTCTTGTAACCCCCAGTTCTGTGAACCGGGGGTTACTACTCATCAGTGTTCATTCAGGATTCTGTTTCTCTTTGCGTCCCCTCATCATCCGCGTTCTGTCGATAAACTCATGTGTTTTTGCATCGTGATAGCGTGACGGCCAAATCACCCACGGGTCGGTTCCCAACGATCGGGCGATAATCAACTCACCTTTTGGCCATGGGCGTGTTAACGCATTGGCCAGCGTTGATGAGCTTAATCCATTTTTACGTGATTCAGCGGCCATTGAGGTCCCTTTCTTGCGCAGCCCGGCGATGATATCGGCCGGATGCCAGTCAATCAGCTTGTTTTCCATAAACTCATCTCTCCTTTGGTTATCGACTTATGGTTCCACGATCGGTTGTGGAGATACTATAACGCCCGGAGAACGAATGTTCTAAAATGTTCATGTAAAGTGTGAGTATATTCAGAATATGCCAAATTTATGCGAAGGTTACTGGAGAGGGGGACGTGTTTATTGGAATTTATAAAAGCATCCCGTGCAGGGCACGGGATGATGAAAGATGCCGCAGGGTATTAACGGTCGCGCTGTACAGCGATATGCGCCAGACCAATCAGCGCTTCTCTCCACGGCGTATCAGGCAGTACCTGCAGCGCAGCGATGGCCTTATCAGCCTCTTCTTCTGCACGTTGGCGAGTCCACTCCAGGGAACCACAGGCGTTCATCGCTTCCAGAACAGGCTCCAGAAGGTGACGGCCATTACCCTGCTCAATAGCCTGGCGGATCATTTGTGCTTGTTCAGGGGTGCCGTGGCGCATGGCATGCAGCAGCGGCAGCGTTGGTTTACCCTCGTTGAGGTCATCACCGACGTTTTTACCCAGTTGCTCGCCATCCGCGTTGTAATCCAGCAAATCGTCAATTAACTGGAAAGCAGTACCGAGATAACGGCCATAATCCTGCAACCCTTTCTCTTGTTCTTCGCTGCAACCAGCCAGAATGCCAGAGCATTGGGCAGCCGCTTCAAACAAACGCGCGGTCTTACTGTAGATAACGCGCATATAGTTTTCTTCAGTGATGTCCGGGTCGTTGACGTTCATCAACTGCAAGACTTCACCTTCGGCGATGACGTTGACCGCTTTCGACATGACTTCCAGCACTTTCAGCGAACCGAGGCTGGTCATCATCTGAAAAGCGCGGGTATAGATAAAATCGCCGACCAGCACGCTGGCCGCATTGCCAAACGCCGCATTCGCCGTGGCTTTTCCGCGGCGCATGTCGGACTCATCCACAACATCGTCGTGCAACAGGGTCGCGGTGTGGATAAACTCGATGAGGGCTGCAATCGTAACGTGCGCATTTTCCTGGTAGCCAACTGCACGCGCGGCGAGTACGGCGATCATTGGGCGAATGCGTTTTCCGCCGCCGCTAACGATGTAGTACCCCAGTTGATTGATCAGCTGCACGTCGGAATTGAGCTGTTCAAGGATTGTCGCATTGACCCCCGCCATATCTTGCGCGGTTAACTCATTGATTTTTTCTAAATTCATCGCAAAAGCCGGGCTTCTCGCCCCGATTACCTCACTGTATCGGAAGGTAACGTCGGGTTTAGGGTTATAAATATATGCTGATTGTACTGAAAAAACGCCATAGATAAACGTTACCGTACGTGTTGTGTTTTTTTTCTTCATGTATTGACGTAGCACTTGTCAAAGGCTCGCGTTTTGCGTAATATTCGCGCCCTATTGTGAATATTTATAGCGCACTCTGAATCATCAAAAAGGTGTGCGCGGAAGCGGAGTTTTTTATGTACGCGGTTTTCCAAAGTGGTGGTAAACAACACCGAGTAAGCGAAGGTCAGACCGTTCGCCTGGAAAAGCTGGACATCGCAACTGGCGAATCTGTTGAATTCGCAGAAGTTCTGATGATCGCAAACGGTGAAGAAGTCAAAATCGGCGTTCCTTTCGTTGATGGCGGCGTTATCAAAGCTGAAGTTGTTGCTCATGGTCGTGGCGAGAAAGTTAAAATTGTTAAGTTTCGTCGTCGTAAACACTACCGTAAGCAGCAGGGCCATCGTCAGTGGTTCACTGATGTAAAAATCACTGGCATCAGCGCTTAAGTTAAGGGGAGCAGATTAAATGGCACATAAAAAGGCTGGCGGCTCGACTCGTAACGGTCGCGATTCAGAAGCTAAACGTCTGGGCGTAAAACGCTTCGGCGGTGAAACAGTTCTGGCTGGTAGCATCATCGTTCGTCAACGTGGTACTAAATTCCACGCTGGCTCCAACGTTGGTTGCGGCAAAGACCACACTCTGTTTGCTAAAGCAGACGGTAAAGTGAAATTTGAAGTGAAAGGCCCGAAAAACCGTAAATTCATCAGCATCGTTGCTGAATAAGTTTTTCGCGTCCCGGTAACGGATAAAAGCCCCGCAACACGTTGCGGGGCTTTTTACATTCGACGGCCGGTAAATACGCTCGTCGCGCCGTGATAACCCGGAAACGAGCCCTTGCAGGGAATACGGCATGAAGCAGCAGGCAGGTATTGGTATTCTGTTAGCACTCACAACGGCAGTATGTTGGGGCGCTTTGCCAATAGCGATGAAGCAAGTGCTGGAGGTGATGGAGCCTCCTACCGTGGTGTTCTACCGTTTTTTAATGGCAAGCATTGGCCTTGGCGCTATTCTTGCGGTTAAAAAAAAGCTCCCTCCGCTGCGTATTTTTCGCAAAGCGCGTTGGCTGATACTGTTGGCTATCGCTACCGGTGGGTTGTTCGGTAACTTCATTCTGTTTAGTTCATCCTTGCAATATTTGAGCCCAACGGCTTCGCAGGTTATCGGTCAGCTGTCACCGGTTGGTATGATGATTGCCAGCGTCTTTATCCTGAAAGAAAAGATGCGCGGTACGCAGGTGATTGGCGCCATTATGCTTCTGAGCGGCCTGGTTCTGTTTTTTAATACCAGTCTGATCGAAATTTTTACCCGTCTCACCGATTACACCTGGGGCGTTATCTTTGGTGTTGGTGCGGCGATGGTCTGGGTGAGCTATGGGGTCGCGCAAAAGGTGTTATTGCGCCGCCTGGCATCACCGCAGATCCTGTTTTTACTGTACACTTTATGTACGATTGCGTTGTTGCCGTTGGCTAAACCCGGTGTCATCACGCAGCTCAGTGACTGGCAGCTGGCATGCCTTGTATTCTGCGGCCTGAATACGCTGGTAGGATACGGTGCTCTCGCGGAAGCGATGGCGCGTTGGCAGGCGGCACAGGTGAGCGCCATTATTACGCTCACTCCGCTGTTTACGTTGTTATTTTCAGATTTATTATCACTGGCCTGGCCCGATTTCTTCGCCAGACCGATGCTAAACCTATTAGGTTATCTCGGTGCGTTTATCGTGGTTGCGGGCGCGATGTATTCCGCCATTGGTCATCGAATTTGGGGCGGTTTACGTAAGCATGAAACGGTGGTTTCGCAGCCCCGCTCAGGCGAATGATTTACGGAGAGTAAAATGAAGTTTGTTGATGAAGCATCGATTCTGGTCGTTGCAGGTGATGGCGGTAATGGTTGCGTCAGCTTCCGCCGCGAAAAGTACATCCCAAAAGGCGGTCCGGACGGTGGAGACGGTGGTGATGGTGGTGACGTTTGGCTGGAAGCCGACGAAAACCTGAACACGCTGATCGATTACCGTTTTGAAAAATCATTCCGCGCGGAACGTGGACAGAATGGCGCGAGCCGTGATTGCACCGGCAAGCGTGGTAAAGATGTCACGATTAAAGTGCCTGTAGGTACGCGTGTAATCGATCAGGGCACGGGCGAAACCATGGGCGACATGACCAAACACGGTCAGCGTCTGATGGTCGCTAAAGGCGGCTGGCACGGTCTGGGTAATACCCGTTTCAAATCCTCGGTCAACCGTACTCCGCGTCAGAAAACGATGGGTACACCGGGCGATAAACGCGATCTGATGCTGGAGCTGATGCTGCTGGCGGACGTGGGGATGCTGGGCATGCCAAACGCCGGTAAATCGACGTTTATCCGTGCGGTGTCCGCGGCGAAGCCGAAAGTCGCTGACTATCCGTTCACCACTCTGGTTCCGAGCCTGGGTGTGGTACGTATGGACAACGAAAAGAGCTTCGTGGTTGCCGACATTCCGGGTCTGATTGAAGGCGCGGCTGAAGGCGCAGGCTTGGGTATCCGCTTCCTGAAACACCTGGAACGCTGCCGCGTACTGCTACACCTCATTGATATCGATCCGATTGACGGTTCCGATCCGGTTGAAAATGCCCGTATCATTATTGGCGAGCTTGAAAAATACAGCCAGGATCTGGCGTCTAAACCGCGTTGGTTAGTGTTCAACAAAATTGATTTGCTGGATAAGGCTGAAGCGGAAGAGAAAGCGAAAGCGATAGCTGAAGCGTTAGGCTGGGAAGGTAAATATTACCTGATCTCCGCCGCCAGCCAGTTGGGCGTGAAGGATCTCTGCTGGGATGTGATGACCTTTATCATCGAGAACCCGATTGTTCAGGCTGAAGAAGCGAAACAGCCAGAGAAAGTCGAGTTCATGTGGGATGATTATCACCGCCAGCAACTCGCTGAAGTCGAAGACGAAGCAGAAGATGACTGGGATGACGATTGGGACGAAGACGACGAAGAAGGCGTTGAGTTCATCTACAAGCGTTAATCACATTAAAAACCCCGGCCATGTTGCCGGGGTTTTGTTTCCAGGTTTCAGAAGGCCGGATTAGGTGCGTTAGCGCTGCCATCCGGCAAACATACTCAGTTATTCTGATAAATATCCTTGTATAACCGGCTCTCGAAGCGGACCAGTGGAATACGGCGATTACGCTGATCAGCTGGCTCTACCGCATAACCAGACAGATACTGCACAAATGCCATGCGCTGACCGCTTGCCGTGGTGATGAAGCCTGCCAGGTTATAGACCCCCTGCAGTGAGCCTGTCTTCGCCGATACTTTGCCATCTACGCCAGCCTGATGCAGACCCGCACGGTATTGCAAAGAGCCGTCATGGCCTGCCAGCGGCAGCATGGTGATAAAATTCAGCTCGTTATCGTGCTGAGCGATATATTGCAGCACCTGCATCATGGTCGCCGGGGCAATCAGGTTATGGCGGGAGAGCCCAGAACCGTCGGCAATAATGGTGTTGCCGATATCAATACCCGCTTGCTGACGCAGAATCTGGCGTACGGCATCAGAACCTGCTCGCCAGGTACCTGGCACGTTAAATCGTGCATGGCCAATCATACGGAAAACGGTATCGGCAATCATGTTGTCCGATTTTTTCAGCATAATCTTAAGCAGGTCGTGCAGCGGCGCCGACTGCTTACTGGCTACCACGGTCCCCGGCTCGTTGACCAGCGTCTGGCGCAGCAGAGTCCCGCTGTAAGTGATACCAGCTTGTTTTAGCTCATCTTTGATAATCGCCCCGGCATAGCTGGCGCCGTCCTGAATAGCGAATGCCAGCGGCAGCGGATCGGCTCGTTGGGGCAGACATCCGGTCAACGTAAAGCGGTTGAGATCGCCTGGAACCACGTCCAGTTCACAATATTGCGCTTCGGCAGAGCCACGAGCGAGAGTACGCACCTGACTGAACATGGTGACCGGGTAGTAAGATGCCACGCGGATAAAGGCGAGATTGTTAGGTTTTTGCGCGCTATAGAGTGAAACCGAGAAACAGTTACGATCGACAATGGCTGCCGCGGGCGGTGCGCTAAAACACTGCGTCATGTCGTTCCAGGGCCAGCCAGGCGCTTTATCATGGCTGGCGAAAATGGAGGTGTCGATCATGACATTTCCGGCAATTTGCGTCACGCCTGATTTTTTCAGGGTTGCCACCATATTGCGAATATCCTGACGTTTTAGCGTCGGATCGGCACCAAATCGCGCCACTAAGTCACCTTTCAAAACGCCGCCTTCCACGTTGCCTTTAGTCTCAAGCGTGGTGGTAAAACGAAAGTCAGGCCCGAGCTGAATCAATGCCGCCAGCGCGGTGATCACTTTCTGGGTACTGGCCGGCAGCGCCATCTGCTGGCTATGGTAATCAATAGCAGGAGCAGGTGCGCCAACCTTCTGTACCATAAGGGCGAGGTTGGCCCCGGCAGGGAGCTGATTGATATACTCGTCGACGTTCGCAGCCTGAACGCTGAACGCTATACTGGCAGTCAATCCAATGGTAAATCTGGAAAATCGCATAATCTCGCGCTAACAACCTGGAAACAGGCCGTCATACTACGGCGCAACGCCCCAAAAAGTAAACGATGACCCATAGGGAACTCCAGGGTAAAATGATCATCAAATAGAGAATTGTAGCTGACCTGGGACCCTGAGCCCCGGGTCGGTATTTTTTTGCTTCTGACTCTGGCATGGCGTATGCCAGAGTGGGCTTAGCAGCCGGGGTGAGAGCAGCCGCCCCCTACAGGAATGTTCAAGAGGTATAACAAATGCAAGCTATCCCAATGACCTTACGTGGTGCTGAAAAACTGCGCGAAGAACTGGATTTTCTGAAATCGGTGCGCCGTCCTGAAATCATTGCCGCTATCGCAGATGCGCGCGAGCATGGCGACCTGAAAGAAAATGCAGAGTATCACGCGGCGCGCGAACAGCAGGGTTTCTGCGAAGGGCGCATTAAAGATATCGAAGCTAAACTGTCCAACGCGCAGGTTATCGACGTCACAAAAATGCCGAACAATGGTCGCGTAGTTTTCGGCGCGACGGTTACCGTGCTGAATCTCGATAACGACGAAGAGCAGACCTGGCGTATTGTCGGCGATGATGAAGCCGATTTTAAACAGAACCTGATTTCGGTGAACTCGCCTATTGCTCGTGGCCTAATCGGTAAAGAGCAGGATGACGTGGTGGTTATTAAAACGCCGGGCGGTGAAGTTGAATATGAAGTAACGAAGGTAGAATACCTGTAATTCGCATCTTGGTTAAGATGTTGATACATTGTAAAGAAAGGAAAAAGGCCGCTTAGCGGCCTTTTATCAACGAAGAGAGCGTGGCATTTTGCTCTCCTGCTAGCGGAAAATCCCGCGTTTTACACAAACTTCGTGTGCAACTTTGGGATATTCTTAGCGTGGCAGCGAGATTTTACGTTCTTTAGTCGGGCGATACAGTACCAGAGTTTTACCGATGACCTGTACATTGCAGGCGCCGGTTTCGCGTACGATAGCTTCCACGATCAAGGTTTTAGTATCGCGATCTTCCGAGGCGATTTTCACCTTGATAAGTTCATGGTGCTCTAACGCTTGTTCAATCTCGGCCAGTACCCCTTCGGTCAAACCATTGTTGCCAAGCATAACTACAGGCTTGAGCGGATGTGCCAGACCTTTCAGGTGCTGTTTTTGTTTAGTACTCAGATTCATCGTATATTTTTGCTTACGTTGGGATTGAAAACGGGTCATTCTACCGCCATCTCCCATATATCGCCAAATAGCTGTGTAGAAATTTACACCATTGGTTACGATGAACTGCCCTTTGGGAATGTGAAATGACAGGTAAAAAGCGTTCTGCCAGCTCGAGTCGCTGGCTTCAGGAACACTTTAGCGATAAATATGTTCAGCAGGCGCAGAAAAAGGGGTTACGTTCCCGTGCCTGGTTTAAACTTGATGAAATACAGCAAAGTGACAAAATTTTTAAACCGGGGATGACGATTGTTGATCTCGGTGCTGCACCCGGTGGCTGGTCGCAATATGCGGTTACGCAGATCGGCAACACTGGCCGCATTATCGCTTGCGATCTTTTACCTATGGATCCAATCGTTGGTGTGGACTTCCTTCAGGGCGACTTTCGTGATGAATTAGTCCTGAAAGCGTTACTTGAGCGCGTAGGTGACAGTAAAGTACAAGTTGTCATGTCTGATATGGCGCCAAATATGTGTGGAACACCGGCGGTGGATATTCCCCGGGCCATGTATCTGGTAGAGCTGGCGCTTGGAATGGCTCGTGATGTATTAGCGCCAGGTGGTAGTTTTGTAGTGAAGGTGTTCCAGGGCGAAGGCTTCGATGAGTATCTAAGAGAGATTCGCTCCCTGTTTACGAAGGTCAAAGTTCGTAAGCCGGACTCTTCTCGCGCCCGTTCGCGTGAAGTGTATATTGTAGCGACCGGGCGTAAACCATAACCGGTAGATTTCAAACGAAAGTTTGAAAGAAACTGGATATAGAGTATCCTGACGCTGTTTTTAACACAGTTGTAATATGAGGTTAATCCCTTGAGTGACATGGCGAAAAACCTAATTCTCTGGCTGGTCATTGCCGTTGTGCTGATGTCAGTATTCCAGAGCTTTGGGCCCAGCGAGTCTAATGGCCGTAAGGTTGATTACTCTACCTTCCTGCAAGAGGTCAATCAGGACCAGGTTCGTGAAGCGAAGATCAACGGACGTGAGATTAACGTTACCAAGAAAGATAGTAACCGTTACACGACCTACATTCCGGTTAACGATCCGAAGCTGCTTGATAACCTGCTGACCAAAAACGTCAAGGTTGTTGGTGAACCGCCTGAAGAGCCGAGCCTGCTGGCTTCTATCTTCATTTCCTGGTTCCCAATGCTGCTGCTGATTGGTGTCTGGATCTTCTTCATGCGTCAAATGCAGGGCGGTGGTGGCAAAGGTGCCATGTCGTTCGGTAAGAGCAAAGCGCGCATGCTGACGGAAGATCAGATCAAAACGACTTTTGCAGACGTTGCTGGTTGCGACGAAGCAAAAGAAGAAGTTGCTGAGCTGGTTGAGTATCTGCGCGAACCGAGCCGTTTCCAGAAGCTGGGCGGTAAAATCCCGAAAGGCGTTCTGATGGTCGGTCCTCCGGGTACGGGTAAAACCCTGCTGGCGAAAGCTATCGCAGGTGAAGCGAAGGTTCCTTTCTTCACCATTTCCGGTTCTGATTTCGTGGAAATGTTCGTGGGTGTCGGTGCATCTCGTGTGCGTGACATGTTCGAACAAGCCAAGAAAGCGGCACCGTGCATCATCTTCATCGATGAAATCGACGCCGTAGGTCGCCAGCGTGGTGCAGGTCTGGGCGGTGGTCACGATGAACGTGAGCAGACACTGAACCAGATGCTGGTTGAGATGGACGGCTTCGAAGGTAACGAAGGCATTATCGTTATCGCGGCAACTAACCGTCCGGACGTTCTTGACCCTGCGCTGCTGCGTCCAGGCCGTTTCGACCGTCAGGTTGTGGTTGGTCTGCCGGATGTCCGCGGTCGTGAACAGATCCTGAAAGTGCATATGCGTCGCGTACCGCTGTCTCCGGATATCGATGCGGCAATCATTGCACGTGGTACGCCTGGCTTCTCCGGTGCTGATCTCGCGAACCTGGTCAACGAAGCGGCGCTGTTTGCAGCTCGTGGCAACAAGCGTGTTGTATCGATGGTTGAATTCGAGAAAGCGAAAGACAAAATCATGATGGGTGCGGAACGTCGCTCCATGGTGATGACGGAAGCGCAGAAAGAATCTACCGCGTATCACGAAGCAGGCCACGCGATTATCGGTCGCCTGGTACCGGAACACGATCCGGTGCACAAAGTGACGATTATCCCGCGCGGTCGTGCGCTGGGTGTGACTTTCTTCCTGCCTGAAGGCGACGCAATCAGCGCCAGCCGCCAGAAACTGGAAAGTCAGATCTCCACGCTGTACGGCGGTCGTCTGGCGGAAGAGATCATCTACGGTGTTGAACATGTTTCTACCGGTGCGTCGAACGACATTAAAGTCGCGACTAACCTGGCGCGTAACATGGTTACTCAGTGGGGCTTCTCCGAGAAACTCGGTCCGTTGCTGTACGCTGAAGAAGAAGGCGAAGTGTTCCTGGGACGTTCTGTGGCGAAAGCTAAACATATGTCCGATGAAACGGCTCGTATTATCGATCAGGAAGTTAAACTGCTGATTGAGCGTAACTATGACCGTGCGCGTCGTCTGCTGAACGAAAACATGGACATTCTGCACTCGATGAAAGATGCGCTCATGAAATATGAGACCATCGATGCGCCGCAGATTGATGATCTGATGGCTCGCCGCGAGGTACGTCCGCCAGCGGGTTGGGAAGAACCGGGTTCTTCTAACAACAACTCTGGCAGCACCGGCAAGCCGAGTGCGCCGCGTCCGGTTGATGAACCGCGTGCGCCGGACTCTGGCACCATGTCAGAGCAACTGGGCGACAAATAAGTTATCGTTGATGATGACCGTGTTCTAATTTAAAACCCTGGGGCTTGCCCCGGGGTTTTTCTTATTTGTATATTCAAGATGTTATCAGGGATAAAACTATGAAACTCTTTGCTCAGGGGTCTTCACTGGATCTCAGCCATCCGCACGTCATGGGGATTTTGAACGTCACGCCAGATTCCTTTTCCGATGGTGGTGCGCACAACTCTCTGGTTGAGGCGGTAAAACACGCAAACCTGATGATTAACGCCGGGGCGACTATCATTGATGTGGGTGGTGAATCCACACGTCCAGGCGCGGCCGATGTGAGCGTGGAAGAAGAGTTGCAGCGAGTGATCCCGGTGGTGGAGGCGATTGCTCAACGTTTTGAAGTGTGGATTTCGGTCGATACTTCAAAAGCAGAAGTGATTCGCGAGTGCGCCAGAGTCGGCGCACATATCATTAATGACATTCGCTCACTCTCGGAGCCAGGGGCACTGGAAGCCGCAGCAGAAACCGGATTACCGGTTTGTCTGATGCATATGCAGGGTCAGCCGAAAACCATGCAGGAAGCACCAAAGTACGAGGATGTTTTTGCTGATGTAAATCGTTACTTTGTTGAACAAATAGCACGCTGCGAGCGGGCTGGAATCACAAAAGATAAATTGTTGCTCGACCCCGGGTTCGGATTCGGTAAAAATCTCACTCACAACTACACATTACTGGCACGTTTGGCTGAGTTTCATCATTTTAATCTGCCATTGCTGGTTGGAATGTCACGAAAATCAATGGTTGGCCAGTTGTTGAATGTGGGGCCATCCGAACGCCTGAGCGGGAGCCTTGCGTGCGCGGTCATTGCGGCAATGCAGGGGGCGCATATCGTTCGTGTCCATGACGTCAAAGAAACCGTAGAAGCGATGCGTGTGGTGGAAGCCACATTGTCTGCAAAGGAAAATAAACGCTATGAGTAATCGTAAATATTTTGGCACCGATGGGATCCGTGGTCGCGTAGGCGACGCCCCAATTACCCCTGACTTTGTGCTCAAACTGGGTTGGGCTGCAGGAAAAGTGCTGGCACGTCATGGTTCACGTAAAATTATTATCGGCAAAGATACGCGTATTTCTGGCTATATGCTGGAGTCCGCACTGGAAGCGGGTCTGGCTGCCGCCGGACTGTCGGCTTCTTTCACGGGCCCAATGCCAACACCCGCCATTGCGTATCTGACGCGCGCCTTCCGTGCTGAAGCCGGGATTGTTATCTCCGCTTCGCACAACCCGTACTATGACAACGGGATTAAATTCTTCTCCATCGATGGGACCAAACTGCCGGATGCAGTTGAAGAAGCTATCGAAGCCGAAATGGAAAAAGCGATCACCTGCGTGGACTCGGCTGACCTGGGTAAAGCTACCCGTATCGTTGATGCTGCCGGTCGTTATATCGAGTTTTGCAAAGGCACCTTCCCGAATGAATTGAGTCTGAGTGAGCTTAAAATTGTGGTGGATTGCGCTAATGGTGCGACGTACCACATTGCGCCAAATGTACTGCGTGAGCTGGGCGCAAACGTGATTGCTATTGGCTGTGAGCCAAACGGTGTGAATATCAATGAAGAAGTCGGCGCTACCGACGTCCGTGCCCTGCAGGCGCGCGTGATGGCGGAAAAAGCCGATCTGGGTATTGCGCTGGATGGTGACGGCGACCGCGTCATTATGGTTGACCACGAAGGCAATAAGGTCGATGGCGATCAGATCATGTACATCATTGCCCGTGAAGCCCTGCGTCAGGGGCAACTGCGCGGTGGTGCGGTAGGCACGCTGATGAGCAATATGGGCCTCGAGCTGGCGCTGAAACAGTTGGGTATTCCGTTTGCCCGTGCGAAAGTCGGCGACCGCTACGTACTGGAAAAAATGCAGGAAAAAGGCTGGCGTATCGGTGCTGAAAACTCAGGCCATGTGATCCTGCTGGACAAAACCACCACCGGTGACGGTATCGTCGCGGGCCTGCAGGTACTGGCGGCGATGGTACGCAACCATATGAGTTTGCACGACCTGTGCAGCGGCATGAAAATGTTCCCGCAACTGCTGGTTAACGTACGTTACACCGCAGGTAGCGGCGATCCGCTGGAACATGAAAACGTGAAAGCGGTGATGGCTGAAGTTGAAGCTGCACTGGGCAATCGCGGACGTGTTCTGCTGCGTAAGTCAGGTACTGAACCGTTAATTCGCGTGATGGTTGAAGGTGAAGATGAAGCGCAGGTGACTGAATTCGCTCACCGTATTGCCGATGCCGTCAAAGCGGTGTAATCACTAAAGACAGTGAAAACCGGAGTCTGGGACTCCGGTTTTTTTTTACTGTACGGGAAGCGACTGTTTATGTCGGCGCTGCCAGAAGTAACCACCGATCATTAATATTACAAGGACTGCCAGCCACGGCAGAACCGCCAGCAAATGCCCTGACCGGGCAAAGGTCAGCGCAATCATCAGTAACCAACCGCCCAGCATCGGAATCGCGGTGCGCTTAACAATATCCACAGGTGAGACGCCTGCAATTCCCGCGATAGCAATGATGACGCCGGCAATGGGGGATAACGTACGACCAATACCCGCCGATATCTGGATAGGCAACATCATGACTGCGATGTCGCTACCGATATGACGGCTGATGTCCGGTACCATTGGGGCGAAGGAGAAAAACGCGGCATTTCCTGAGCCCATTAGCGCTGAAATTGCAAAGGTGATCAGGGTCATCAGCAGGATAATAGAGGCGGCGCTGAGGCCAAATTCACCGGAAAGCGACAGCAGCGCATCGACGGCGCCAATAGCTTTCAGTCCGGCTGAAAAGACTTCACCGGCGATAATCAGCGTGACGACGGTGGCAAAAACGCTGCCCATGCTGTCAAAGACTTTTTGTACGCCTGCCATCACCTCGCGCGCCTTACGATGACGGCAATACTCACAAACCAGGGTAATGGCGAGGCTTATCAGTACGGCGGTATCCAGCGTAATTTTGAGCGAACTGAATACTAAATCACTGCACACCAGCATCAACACCAGAGGTAGCATGGGCAGAAAAAGCCAGGCGATCGGTGCTTCAGTTTCATCGGTCGACGTTAATGTCTGCATCTGCTGAGCCACACCGTCACTGCTTTCCCGATGGTCGAAAAAGCGTTGCACAACAATATGTAACAGGGCGATGAACAGAATAACGGGGACGACGATCGGCAACTGATCCTGCACGAAATAGTTCACCACCTCGATGCCTGCGGTTTTGGCGGCGAGAACCGAGTTGCCGGAACCTGGACCAAATTCAACCGCACAGGTACTGGCGATAACGGCGGCAACGGCAGCGCGGCTACAGCCAAGACGGGTCAGCAGCGGGTAGAGCGTCGCCATCAACAGCAGACCCAGCCCGGTGGCGCTGCTGATAAACAGCGACAGGAATTGACCCAGCAACAGCGCCAGCCCCAACAGCAGATACGGTGAGTTCAGGCGTTGCAAAGGGCGAGATGTCACCCGAACCAGCACCTGGCTTGCGCCAATGGCCGACATATATGTAGCGAAACCACCAATCAGCATAATTTGCAGCCCAAGGCCGCCGAGGCGCACGCTCAGGGTATCGCGAATAAACTCGAAGGCATCAAAGGGGCCGAATCCGGTGCTTTTTTTCACCAGGTCACTGAGCGTGGTCATCCCGCTAAAATGCGCGATAAGCAGCAGCACAATCCCGGTCAACAGCAACACTGACTGGGGGTGATATTTTTTGAGGATCAGACGTCCGGCAAAAATGATGGCAATTAGCGCCAGTAATAATGACATTCTTGCCCCCTTACTCGAAGTTGCCAGTAACCAGGCACTCGCCATCCCGCAGCAACGGCTTACCCGCAGCGAACAGATGGGCCAGCGAGAGGTCATCATTGAGTACACAGATATCGGCACGTTCCCCGGCGCAGAGCACGCCGCCGGAAATACCCAGCGAGCGCGCAACGTTTGCCGTCAACATCGCGATCGCTTGTGGCACTGGGATCCCCACATCAATCAGACGAGGAAGAAGATTAAGGTTACCTGCGACCGGTGCCGCGCTTAAGCCTTCCACAATACCCTGGGCGTTAAAGCGCGGAACGCTGCCATTACCATCAGAGCTGATCGTGATGCGATCGGCTGGAACCTGGGCTTCCAGAGCGTGGAGGATTGCCTGCTCCTGAGGCATAAAGCGACTACCGCCAGACGTAACGTCGATATGGCCGCCACGATGAGCGAACGCAATCGCCTGTTCGAACAAGGGCGCTGTTCTCGCAACATGGGTCGGTGAAATGTGGTGAATCGGAATGCCTGCATCACACAGCTCAATAAGCTGCGACATCCCTTCCGGCAGATTCCCAAGATGTACATGCAGTAACCCTTTTTTGCCTGCCAGCAGGGAAGCCACGCGGATATCGCTTACTATTCTCAGCAATTCCTGGAAAGAGGGGTAAGAACCACGGTGATCGGCGAGGGCGATTTTGACGCCAAGAATCGCCGGGATGAAGGTCATGTCATCGCGGATGGATCGCGTAATGGTTGGGCTGGGTACCGCGTAGGCTCCCGTATGCATAAATGCGCGTAATCCCTCAAGGTTGAGAGACTGCATTTTGGCGTAGAGGTCTTTGGGCGAACGAGAAATGGCATCGGTACCTAACACGCCGACAACCGTGGTAATACCTGCCTGAATCAGATCGCGTAGCTTGACGGCTGGCGTTCGGCTGGCAAATCCAGCCTCGCCACCGCCACCGGTAAGATGGACATGTTGATCTATTATGCCTGGGATAACCCATTTGCCATGACAATCGATGACCTCGTCGACGCCATCAAACAGGGAAAGATCTTTTTCTACCGCCACAATTCGGTCGGCATGAATGAGCAGGGAGCAGAGGCCTAAATCCTCGGGAGAAAAAACACGGGCATTGGTCAATAAAGTAAACATATCGGTCCTGTCAAACGTCGTGGGTGAGAGTCGGCAGGTGAAAGGAATATTGTTGTTATGATGCCCACCATAAAGCCATTACTATAACTATGACTATTACCGATTTGGTATTGGAGGATGCGGTTATGGCATGGTGGAGAGTTCAACGTGGATTGTAAGTGGCTGGAAGATTTTCTGGCATTGAGTCAGCATGGAAACTACTCTCAGGCCGCGGCGCAGCGGCATATTACTCAACCCGCACTCAGTCGGCGTATAAAGGCGCTGGAAGAGGTGTTAGGGGTGCCGTTGTTTGACCGGACCACGACCCCCGTTACGCTGACACGCTATGGTGAACGCTTTGAACCCTATGCCCGGCACGTCCTCAGTACACTAACAGAGGCGCGCCACGAGCTATCGGCGATGACGCCAGCAACGGACAATACGCTGGTGATGGTTAGCCTGCATACGCTGTCGGTGAATATCCTGCCGGATATGATCAACTATCTGCGACAGAGTGAACCGCAGTTAAATTTTACGGTTAATGCCAGTATTCAGGGGATAGACAACCACTTTAACGCCTTGATAGATCGGCAAATCGATCTTCTGGTGACCTACGATTTACCGTCTTCGCAGCCGGGGCTGGAGATTGCCGGAGGGTTAAAACGTTCACTATGGCGGTATGAGCGATTTATACCGGTTATTTCTGCGCAGTTGGCTAATGCGCTTAACGATCCGCATGTGCCGATCCCATGGCTATGCTATAGCGACTACACCTTTGTCAGACGCATTATTGAGCCAGTTGAACAACGCGTCCGCCCACGTCTGAAAAAAGTGTTTGAGAGTGGTTTAAGCGAAACGATACGAGAAATGGTGCTGCGGCATATGGGAATGGCATGGTTACCCGAATCGATGGTGGCGGAAGAGTTGGTGAACCAGCAAATTATTCACTGCTGGCCAGAAAACGCTGACCTGATTTGTGAAATCCCCGTTGTGGTATGGGCGAATCTTGACGATCAACGCGCCGTCATGCAGAGATGCTGGGAGAAGTTGCTGCGTTTTTGATTGATATGGCGATTTTTTCCGCAGTTGATACAATGCCAACAAATTGCCCTTGCGAAGGTTATTCGCTTTGGTTAGTATTCACACCCGCTTCAGTGGGAAACAGTAAACATTCCCGCTTTAATGGTCGAAGCATTGTACGCGGCAACTCCGCAAGGAACAGGTTGATTATGCACGAAGCTCTTTTAGTAGTTTTCCTTATTGTGGCAATTGGCCTGGTAGGCTTGATCATGCTGCAGCAAGGCAAAGGCGCTGATATGGGAGCCTCTTTTGGCGCAGGCGCTTCTGGTACTCTGTTTGGTTCAAGTGGTTCTGGTAACTTCATGACCCGCATGACAGCTGTATTGGGAACCTTGTTCTTCATCATCAGTCTGGTGCTGGGTAACATGAACAGCAATAAGACCAATAAAGGAAGTGAGTGGGAAAATCTGAGTGCACCGGCGAAAACCGAGCAAACTCAGCCAGTTGCTCCGGCTCAGCCGACCAGCGATATCCCACGCTAAGTATTCTGTACCGAGGTGGTGGAATTGGTAGACACGCTACCTTGAGGTGGTAGTGCCCTAACGGGCTTGTGGGTTCGAGTCCCATCCTCGGTACCAAATTCCAAAAAAAAGACGCTGCAAAGCGTCTTTTTTTTCGTCTGTCATTTGTGGTAGTTCTGTAGGTCGGATAAGACATTTAGGACGCCATCCGACTATTACAATACCTGATGATGCCAGGCTTATCAGGCCTCAGGGTAACAGAACATCCCTATTTTATGCGCATAAAAAAGGCCGCTTTCGCGGCCTGAAGATGATGAATATTTACTTCGCCTTGTTTTCCAGATTCTCAACCTGCGGCAGGCCGGTTGTGGAAGAGGCGGTCAGCAGGCCGGACTGCGCATAACCGAACAGCTTCTCGCGGGTATCAGTGATATCCAGATTACGCATGGTCAACTGACCGATACGATCATCCGGAGAGAATACTGAGTCGCCTTTTTCCATCGTCAGACGTTCTGGTTTGTAAGTCAGATTGTCAGACACGGTGTTGAGGATTGAGTAATCATTACCGCGACGCAGTTCCAGCGTCACTTCACCCGTAATCTGGCTGGCAACCCAACGCTGCAGACCGTCACGCAGCATCAGCGCCTGAGAGTCAAACCAGCGGCCCTGATACAACAGACGACCAAGCTGGCGACCGTGCGCGTGATACTGCTCGATGGTGTCTTCGTTGTGAATCCCGGTCAGCAAACGCTCATAGGCGATGTGCAGCAATGCCATCCCCGGAGCTTCGTAGATGCCCCGGCTTTTCGCTTCAATGATACGGTTTTCAATCTGATCGCTCATACCCAGACCGTGACGACCGCCGATGCGGTTGGCTTCCAGCATCATCTCAACGTCGTCGCTGAAGGTTTTACCGTTCAGCGCAACCGGATGACCCTGCTCAAAACGCACGGTGACTTCTTCTGCCGGGATCTTCACGCTCTCATCCCAGAATTTCACGCCCATAATCGGGTTGACGATTTTGACGCTGGAGTTCAGAAATTCGAGGTCTTTTGCTTCGTGGGTCGCCCCGAGCATATTGGAGTCCGTGGAGTACGCTTTCTCAACGGACATCTTGTAGTCGAAACCACAGGCAATCATAAATTCGGACATCTCATGGCGACCACCGAGTTCATCGATAAAATCGGTATCCAGCCATGGTTTGTAAATCTGCAGTTCGGCGTTGGTCAGCAGACCGTAACGATAGAAGCGTTCAATATCGTTACCTTTATAGGTGCTACCGTCACCCCAGATATTAACGCCATCTTCTTTCATGGCCGCAACCAGCATGGTGCCAGTGACAGCACGGCCCAGCGGAGTGGTATTGAAATAGGTCAGTCCGCCGGTGGTGTTGTGGAATGCACCGCACTGAATCGCAGCGATCCCTTCGGCAACCAGCTGCTTACGGCAATCTACCAGGCGAGCATTCTCAGCACCATATTCCATTGCACGGCGAGGAATGGCGTCATAGTCATCCTCATCCGGCTGGCCCAAATTCGCAGTATATGCATATGGGACAGCCCCTTTTTGTCGCATCCACAGCAGTGCTGCACTGGTGTCCAGGCCGCCGGAAAAAGCGATACCAATACGTTGACCTACCGGGAGATGCTTGAGAATCGTCGTCATAAAATAAAACCCTGCTTGATAGACTGGTGAAGAGGTCGGCTTATTATACTAATTGCATTTTTATGCAAAATAAGTGAGTTTTCATTTAATCATCTTTTCTGGATGACAGGAAGAGTTTAGTGATAATTTCGTTAAATATCGGTGCGGGTGACACATTTATCTGGTCGAATATTCGCTGGGCAGCATTCATTGATTTGCATAGTCGTAACAAGGTTGACATACCGCATAGTGAATCAATATACTGTGCGCAGATTTTACGTCCCGTCCTCGGTACCAAATCCCAGCAGTATTTGCATTTTTTACCCAAAACGAGTAAAATTTGCCACGTTTCAGGCGCGGGGTGGAGCAGCCTGGTAGCTCGTCGGGCTCATAACCCGAAGGTCGTCGGTTCAAATCCGGCCCCCGCAACCACTTTCCCTTAGAGTTCTTTTTCAAATATACTGTGAAGACTTAGGCCTTCGTAGCTGGATTTGAAAAAAATTCTTTCGGAAGGTTTTCCGAACCGCAGGTGCGGTTATAGGGTTCAGTTATATAAAGCCCCGATTTATCGGGGTTTTTTGTTATCTGACTACAGAATAACTGGGCTTTAGGCCCTTTTTTTATGTCTTGGGGGTGGGCTTGTCCACATTAGAGCAAAAATTAACAGAGATGATTACAGCGCCAGTTGAAGCCCTGGGCTACGAGTTGGTCGGCATCGAATTTATTCGTGGTCGCACATCCACACTGCGCATCTATATTGATAGTGAAGATGGCATCAATGTTGATGATTGTGCTGATGTGAGCCATCAGGTAAGCGCCGTGATGGATGTCGAAGACCCAATCACCGTTGCCTACAACCTGGAAGTCTCCTCTCCGGGTCTCGACCGTCCTCTGTTCACAGCTGAACACTACGTGCGTTTCCTGGGTGAAGAAGTGACGCTGGTTCTTCGTATGGCGGTACAAAACCGTCGTAAATGGCAGGGCGTTATCAAAGCGGTGGATGGTGAGATGATCACGGTCACAGTCGAAGGTAAAGATGAAGTGTTCGCGCTGAGTAATATCCAGAAGGCGAACCTGGTTCCCCACTTTTAACAGTCTGGATTGAGGTGAAAAGCCCGCGATGAACAAAGAAATTTTGGCTGTTGTTGAAGCCGTATCCAACGAAAAAGCGCTGCCACGCGAGAAAATTTTTGAAGCGCTGGAAAGTGCGCTGGCTACAGCAACAAAGAAAAAATATGAGCAAGAGATCGACGTTCGCGTAGAAATCGATCGTAAAAGCGGTGATTTCGATACCTTCCGTCGTTGGGTAATCGTAGAAGAAGTTACTCAGCCGACCAAAGAAATTACGCTGGAAGCGGCACGCTTCGAAGACGAAAGCCTGAACGTGGGCGAATATGTTGAAGATCAGATTGAATCTGTCACCTTTGACCGTATCACCACCCAGACCGCGAAACAGGTTATCGTACAGAAAGTACGTGAAGCCGAACGCGCAATGGTTGTCGATCAGTTCCGCGAACACGAAGGCGAAATCGTCACCGGTGTGGTGAAGAAAGTTAACCGCGACAACATTTCTCTGGATCTGGGCAGCAATGCTGAAGCCGTGATCCTGCGTGAAGACATGCTGCCGCGTGAAAACTTCCGCCCAGGCGACCGTATCCGTGGCGTTCTTTACTCTGTACGCCCGGAAGCGCGCGGTGCCCAGCTGTTCGTAACCCGTTCCAAACCGGAAATGCTGATAGAGCTGTTCCGCATTGAAGTGCCGGAAATTGGCGAAGAAGTGATCGAAATTAAAGCGGCTGCTCGCGATCCGGGTTCACGTGCGAAAATCGCCGTTAAGACCAACGACAAGCGTATTGATCCGGTCGGCGCCTGTGTGGGTATGCGCGGTGCGCGCGTTCAGGCGGTTTCTACTGAACTGGGCGGCGAGCGTATCGATATCGTCCTGTGGGATGATAACCCGGCGCAGTTCGTGATTAACGCAATGGCGCCAGCAGACGTCGCTTCTATCGTGGTGGATGAAGACAAACACACCATGGATATCGCGGTTGAAGCCGGTAACCTGGCTCAGGCGATTGGACGTAATGGTCAGAACGTCCGCCTGGCTTCACAACTGAGCGGTTGGGAACTCAACGTGATGACCGTTGATGACCTGCAGGCGAAGCATCAGGCTGAAGCACATGCAGCCATTGATACCTTCACCAAATATCTCGATATCGATGAAGATTTCGCGACGGTTCTGGTAGAAGAAGGTTTTGCGACGCTGGAAGAACTGGCCTACGTGCCAATGAAAGAGCTGCTGGAAATTGACGGCCTGGATGAACAGACCGTTGAAGCGCTGCGCGAGCGTGCTAAAAACGCACTGACCACTCTGGCACTGGCCCAGGAAGAAAGTCTCGGTGATAACAAACCGGCTGACGATCTGCTGAATCTGGAAGGATTGGATCGTGAGATGGCTTTCAAACTGGCTGCCCGTGGTGTTTGTACGCTGGAAGATCTCGCTGAACAGGGCATTGATGATCTGGCTGATATCGAAGGGTTGACCGACGAAAAAGCCGGTGAGCTGATTATGGCTGCCCGTAATATTTGCTGGTTCGGCGACGAAGCGTAATAAACTGTAGCAGGAAGGAACAGTATGACAGATGTAACCGTAAAAACGCTGGCTGCAGAGATACAGACCTCCGTGGATCGCCTGGTACAGCAATTTGCTGATGCAGGTATCCCGAAGTCTGCTGACGACTCTGTGTCCGCACAAGAGAAACAAACCTTACTGGCGCATCTGAACCGTGAAAACGGCTCAGCGCCCGATAAGTTGACATTGCAGCGTAAAACGCGCAGTACTCTCAATATTCCAGGTACCGGTGGAAAAAGCAAATCGGTACAAATCGAAGTCCGCAAGACACGCACCTTTGTGAAACGCGATCCGCAAGAGGCTGAACGCCTTGCCGCGGAAGAGCAGGCGCAGCGTGAAGCGGAAGAGCAAGCCCGTCGTGAGGCAGAAGAAGCTGCCAAACGCGAGGCGCAACAAAAAGCCGAACGTGAGGCCGCAGAACAAGCTAAGCGTGAAGCCGCTGATAAAGCGAAACGTGAAGCTGCGGAAAAAGACAAAGTGAGCAATCAACAGACCGACGATATGACTAAAACCGCCCAGGCCGAAAAAGCCCGCCGTGAAAATGAAGCCGCAGAACTGAAGCGTAAAGCGGAAGAAGAAGCACGTCGCAAGCTTGAAGAAGAAGCGCGCCGCGTAGCGGAAGAAGCTCGCCGTATGGCGGAAGAAAACGAGAAGAATGGTGTGAATAACGCTGAACCTGTTGAAGATACCAGCGATTATCACGTCACCACCTCTCAGCATGCTCGCCAGGCAGAAGACGAGAACGATCGCGAAGTAGAAGGCGGTCGTGGTCGTACTCGCAGCACGAAAGCAGCGCGTCCGGCGAAGAAAGGTAACAAACACGCTGAATCTAAAGCTGACCGTGAAGAAGCGCGTGCAGCGGTTCGCGGCGGTAAAGGCGGTAAGCAGCGTAAAGGTTCCGCTCTGCAGCAGGGCTTCCAGAAGCCGGCTCAGGCCGTTAACCGTGACGTTGTGATCGGCGAAACCATCACCGTTGGCGATCTGGCGAACAAGATGGCAGTCAAAGGTTCTCAGGTCATCAAAGCGATGATGAAGCTGGGCGCAATGGCGACCATTAACCAGGTCATCGACCAGGAAACCGCACAGCTGGTTGCCGAAGAGATGGGCCACAAAGTTATCCTGCGTCGTGAAAACGAGCTGGAAGAAGCAGTAATGAGCGACCGTGACACCGGCGCTGCGGCAGAACCGCGCGCACCGGTAGTGACCATCATGGGTCACGTTGACCACGGTAAAACGTCTCTGCTGGACTACATTCGCTCCACGAAAGTTGCCTCTGGCGAAGCGGGCGGCATTACTCAGCACATCGGTGCGTACCATGTTGAAACTGACAACGGTATGATCACCTTCCTGGATACCCCGGGTCACGCCGCGTTTACCTCCATGCGTGCTCGCGGTGCTCAGGCAACGGATATCGTTGTTCTGGTTGTTGCAGCAGATGACGGCGTGATGCCGCAGACTATCGAAGCTATCCAGCACGCGAAAGCGGCAGGTGTGCCGGTAGTGGTTGCAGTCAACAAAATCGATAAACCAGAAGCGGATCCAGATCGCGTTAAAAACGAACTGTCCCAGTACGGCATCATGCCGGAAGATTGGGGCGGCGAGAGCCAGTTCGTCCACGTTTCTGCGAAAGCGGGTACCGGTATTGACGAACTGCTGGATGCTATCCTGCTGCAGGCCGAAGTACTGGAACTGAAAGCTGTGCGTAAAGGTATGGCGAGCGGTGCGGTTATCGAATCCTTCCTGGATAAAGGTCGTGGTCCGGTTGCTACCGTGCTGGTACGTGAAGGTACGCTGAACAAAGGCGACATCGTACTGTGTGGTTTCGAATACGGCCGCGTTCGTGCGATGCGTAACGAACTGGGTCAGGAAGTACTGGAAGCGGGTCCGTCTATTCCGGTGGAAATCCTGGGTCTGTCCGGTGTTCCGGCTGCGGGTGACGAAGTTACCGTTGTTCGTGACGAGAAGAAAGCCCGTGAAGTTGCACTGTACCGTCAGGGCAAATTCCGTGAAGTTAAACTGGCTCGTCAGCAGAAATCTAAACTGGAGAACATGTTCGCCAACATGACCGAAGGCGAAGTTCACGAAGTGAACATCGTTCTGAAGGCCGATGTTCAGGGTTCTGTAGAAGCGATTTCCGACTCTTTACTGAAACTGTCTACCGACGAAGTAAAAGTGAAGATTATCGGTTCTGGCGTAGGTGGTATCACCGAAACCGACGCGACCCTGGCTGCGGCATCCAACGCGATTCTGGTTGGCTTCAACGTCCGTGCTGATGCCTCTGCACGTAAAGTTATCGAATCAGAAAGCCTGGATCTGCGTTACTACTCCGTCATCTATCATCTGATCGACGAAGTGAAAGCAGCGATGAGCGGCATGCTGTCTCCGGAACTGAAACAGCAGATCATTGGTCTGGCTGAAGTTCGTGATGTGTTCAAATCACCGAAATTCGGCGCTATCGCAGGCTGTATGGTTACCGAAGGCACGATTAAACGTCACAACCCAATCCGCGTACTGCGCGACAACGTGGTTATCTATGAAGGCGAGCTGGAATCCCTGCGCCGCTTCAAGGATGACGTCAACGAAGTCCGTAACGGCATGGAATGTGGTATCGGCGTTAAGAACTACAACGACGTTCGCGTTGGCGATATGATCGAAGTGTTCGAGATTATCGAGATCAAACGTACCATCGCATAATCTTCGTCGTCTTTTGGGCCGCAACTGCGTTGGCTGCGCTCGATCACCCCGGTCACATAGTTATCTATGCTCCCGGGGATTAACGAGTTTTCCGCCTTGCTGCAACCCAAAATCCTTAGAAGATGATTAAGTGTAGGCTGGGGAAGCGAAGCGCCACCCGGCAAGAAATTTAAAAAGGGGCTTATGGCCCCTTTTTTGTCTTTATTCTGGAGAATTTATTATGGCGAAAGAATTTGGTCGCCCACAGCGTGTCGCGCAGGAGATGCAGAAAGAAATCGCACTCATCCTGCAACGCGAAATCAAAGACCCGCGTGTTGGTATGATGACCACCGTATCGGGTGTTGAGATGTCCCGAGACCTGGCATACGCTAAAGTGTTCGTGACTTTCCTCAACGATCAGGACGAAGCTGCCGTGAAAAACGGCATTAAGGCACTGCAGGAAGCCTCTGGTTTTATCCGCTCTCTGCTGGGTAAAGCAATGCGTTTGCGTATCGTGCCTGAGCTGACCTTCTTCTACGACAATTCGTTAGTTGAAGGGATGCGCATGTCCAACCTGGTGACCAGCGTGGTGAAACATGACGATGAGCGTCGTGTGAACCCAGCGGATGACAGCAAGGAGGACTGATGAGTCGTCCTCGTCGTCGTGGTCGCGACATTCACGGTGTTCTACTGCTGGATAAGCCGCAGGGCATGTCCAGCAATGACGTACTGCAAAAAGTAAAGCGCATCTACAATGCCAACCGCGCGGGACATACCGGCGCGCTGGATCCGCTGGCGACAGGCATGCTGCCTATCTGCCTCGGTGAAGCGACTAAGTTTTCCCAGTATTTGCTGGATTCTGACAAACGCTATCGTGTGGTTGCCCGTCTGGGCCAGCGTACCGACACCTCCGATGCCGATGGGCAAATCGTGCAGGAGCGTCCGGTAACCTTCAGCGCAGAGCAGCTTGCGAGCGCGCTGGAGACTTTCCGCGGCGATATCGAGCAGATTCCGTCAATGTATTCGGCGCTGAAGTACCAGGGTAAAAAGCTGTACGAATATGCGCGTCAGGGCATTGAAGTGCCGCGTGAAGCGCGCCCGATTACCGTCTATGAGCTGCTGTTTATTCGCCACGAAGGTAACGAGCTGGAGCTGGAAGTTCACTGCTCCAAAGGCACTTATATTCGCACCATTGTTGACGATCTCGGGGAGAAGCTGGGCTGCGGCGCGCACGTAACGTATCTGCGTCGTCTGACGGTCAGCAAGTATCCGGTGGATCGTATGGTTACGCTGGAACACCTGCATGAGCTGGTTGAACAGGCCGAACAGCAGAACATTCCGGCGGCGCAGCTGCTTGATCCTTTGCTGATGCCAATGGACAGTCCTGCATCGGACTACCCTGTTGTTAATTTGCCTTTAACATCGTCGGTTTACTTTAAAAATGGTAACCCGGTACGGACGTCAGGTGCGCCGCTTGAAGGGCTGGTGCGCGTGACGGAAGGCGATGACGGCAAGTTTATCGGCATGGGGGAGATGGACGATGAAGGTCGTGTCGCCCCTCGTCGCCTGGTGGTTGAGTATCCTGCATAGCGCTCTCTGTCTTGCGATAAAAGGGCGCTGCGAGTAGAATACTGCCGCTTAACGTCGCGTAAATTGTTTAACAATCTGCGTGGCGTGTACACAAAATCATTCGAGCTGCATCAAGGCGGCAGGTCTGAGGATCCTCAGGAGCTTACTCAGGTAAGTGACCGAGGTGAGCGGATACAGCCAGCGCAGGGTCAGTTTGAAGAAGGCGTGTATACACTGGGATAGCTGAATTAGAGATCGGCATCCTTTCATTCTTAACACTTTGGAGTTTTAAAATGTCTCTAAGTACTGAAGCTACCGCTAAAATCGTTTCTGAGTTTGGTCGTGATGCAAACGACACCGGTTCTACCGATGTTCAGGTTGCTCTGTTGACTGCACAGATTAACCACCTGCAGGGCCACTTTGCAGAGCACAAAAAAGATCACCACAGCCGTCGTGGTCTGCTGCGCATGGTTTCTCAGCGTCGTAAACTGCTCGACTACCTGAAACGTAAAGATGTTGCACGTTACACCGCGCTGATCGAGCGTCTGGGTCTGCGTCGCTAATTCTTTCGAGTTTCAGAAAGAGGGGGCCTTCATGGCCCCTTTTTTCCAGCAGATGGCAGCAATTCGCTGGAAACTAATGTATTGTTGCTATGAATGATCTTCCGTTGCAGAGGTTCGCGCGGCTAATGAGAGGCTTTACTCATGCTTATGGGTTAGGGTTGTCATTAGTCGCGAGGATGCGCAGAAGATCGGGTATTAACGATGGCGCAAAAATGTGCCGTCAAAAAATAGAGAAAGGATATTAATTTGCTTAATCCGATCGTTCGTAAATTCCAGTACGGTCAGCATACCGTTACGCTGGAAACCGGCATGATGGCGCGTCAGGCGACTGCCGCTGTTATGGTTAGCATGGATGACACTGCGGTATTCGTTACCGTTGTTGGCCAGAAAAAAGCGAAACCAGGCCAGGACTTTTTCCCACTGACCGTTAACTATCAGGAGCGTACCTACGCTGCTGGCCGTATCCCGGGTAGCTTCTTCCGTCGTGAAGGCCGTCCGAGTGAAGGCGAAACTCTGATCGCGCGTCTGATTGACCGCCCGGTTCGCCCGCTGTTCCCGGAAGGCTTCGTTAACGAAGTTCAGGTTATCGCGACCGTTGTTTCCGTTAACCCGCAGGTTAACCCGGATATCGTGGCAATGATTGGTGCATCTGCTGCGCTGACTCTGTCTGGTATCCCGTTCAACGGCCCGATCGGTGCTGCACGTGTTGGTTACATCAATGACCAGTACGTACTGAACCCGACTCAGGACGAACTGAAAGAAAGCAAGCTGGACCTGGTTGTTGCTGGTACTGAAGCTGCCGTACTGATGGTTGAATCCGAAGCTGAACTGCTGAGCGAAGACCAGATGCTGGGCGCTGTAGTATTCGGCCACGAACAGCAGCAGGTTGTTATTCAGGCTATCAACGAGCTGGCGAAAGAAGCTGGCAAACCGCGTTGGGACTGGCAGCCAGAAGCCGTCAACGAAGCGCTGAACGCACGCGTTGCCGCACTGGCAGAAGCTCGTCTGAGCGATGCTTACCGTATCACTGACAAACAAGAGCGTTACGCTCAGGTTGACGTGATCAAATCTGAAACCATCGCGACTCTGGTGGCTGAAGACGAAACCCTGGACGCTAACGAACTGGGTGAAATCCTGCACGCTATCGAGAAAAATGTTGTTCGCAGCCGCGTACTGGCAGGCGAGCCGCGCATCGATGGCCGTGAAAAAGATATGATCCGTGGTCTGGACGTGCGTACTGGCGTTCTGCCGCGTACCCACGGTTCCGCACTGTTCACCCGTGGTGAAACTCAGGCGCTGGTTACTGCGACCCTAGGCACCACTCGTGATGCGCAGAACCTTGACGAGCTGATGGGCGAGCGTACTGACAACTTCCTGTTCCACTACAACTTCCCTCCGTACTGCGTAGGTGAAACCGGTATGGTCGGTTCTCCGAAGCGTCGTGAGATTGGTCACGGTCGTCTGGCGAAGCGTGGCGTACTGGCAGTGATGCCGGAACTGGATAAATTCCCGTACACCGTACGTGTGGTTTCTGAAATCACCGAATCTAACGGTTCTTCTTCCATGGCTTCCGTATGTGGTGCTTCTCTGGCGCTGATGGACGCAGGCGTGCCGATCAAAGCTGCCGTTGCGGGTATCGCGATGGGTCTGGTGAAAGAAGGCGACAACTTTGTTGTTCTGTCTGACATCCTGGGCGACGAAGACCACCTGGGCGATATGGACTTCAAAGTGGCGGGTTCCCGCGACGGTATCTCTGCACTGCAGATGGATATCAAAATTGAAGGTATCACCAAAGAGATCATGCAGGTTGCTCTGAACCAGGCTAAAGGTGCGCGTCTGCACATCCTGGGTGTGATGGAACAAGCGATCAACGCACCGCGTGGTGACATTTCTCAGTTCGCTCCGCGTATCCACACCATCAAGATCAGCCCGGACAAGATCAAAGACGTTATCGGTAAAGGCGGTTCTGTTATCCGTGCTCTGACCGAAGAAACCGGCACCACCATTGAAATTGAAGATGATGGTACTGTGAAGATTGCTGCGACCGACGGCGAGAAAGCGAAATATGCTATCCGTCGTATCGAAGAGATCACCGCAGAGATCGAAGTAGGCCGTATCTACAATGGTAAAGTGACCCGTATCGTTGACTTTGGCGCATTCGTTGCCATTGGTGGCGGTAAAGAAGGTCTGGTACACATCTCTCAGATCGCTGACAAACGCGTTGAGAAAGTGACCGATTACCTGCAGATGGGCCAGGAAGTACCGGTCAAAGTTCTGGAAGTTGATCGCCAGGGCCGTGTACGTCTGAGCATTAAAGAAGCAACTGAGCAGTCTCAGCCTGCAGGCGAACCGGAAGCTCCGGCAAGCCAGGGCGAGTAAGGTTGCCATTGCCCTCCGTGAAAGCGGAGGGCTTTTAACCCGGCAGGACGCCTTGTTAGCAACCGGGGAACCTGGACGTTCATTCAATCGTTGTCTTCGGGAGTGGGAAATGAAGCCTTTTTTGCGCTGGTGTTTCGTTGCGACAGCACTCACGCTGGCTGGATGTAGTAATTCCGCCTGGCGTAAGAGTGAAGTCCTCGCAGTACCATTGCAACCGACTTTGCAGCAGGAAGTGATTCTGGCACGTATGGAACAAATTCTTGCCAGTCGGGCTTTAACCGATGACGAACGCGCACAGCTTTTATATGAGCGCGGAGTGTTGTATGATAGTCTCGGTCTGAGGGCACTGGCGCGAAATGATTTTTCACAAGCGCTGGCAATCCGACCAGATATGCCTGAAGTATTCAATTACTTAGGTATATATTTAACGCAGGCAGGCAATTTTGATGCTGCCTATGAAGCGTTTGATTCTGTACTTGAGCTTGATCCAACTTACAACTACGCGCACTTAAATCGCGGTATCGCATTGTATTACGGCGGTCGCGACAAGTTAGCGCAAGATGATCTGCTAGCGTTTTATCAAGACGATCCCAATGATCCTTTCCGTAGTCTGTGGCTTTATCTCGCCGAGCAGAAGCTCGATGAGAAGCAGGCTAAAGAAGCGTTAAAGCAACGCTTTGAGAAATCGGATAAAGAGCAATGGGGATGGAACATTGTCGAGTTCTACCTGGGCAACATTAGCGAAGCAACGCTGATGGAACGCCTAAAGGCGGACGCAACGGATAACACCTCGCTCGCTGAGCATCTCAGTGAAACCAACTTCTATTTAGGTAAGTACTACCTAAGTCTGGGGGATTTGGACAACGCTACGGCATTGTTCAAACTGGCGGTGGCTAACAACGTTCATAACTTTGTTGAGCACCGATACGCATTGTTGGAATTATCGCTCCTGGGCCAGGACCAAGATGACCTGGCAGAATCGGACCAGCAATAGCTGACGTACACATCAGCCCGTAATCTTTTTTGATTGCCATCACCTTCACGGGTGAGGGCGTTGTTGTTCGTTAATACACCTACTTTGAGCCGGTTCACACTTTTCAATGAAAATTGCAGATCAATTTCATGATGAGTTATGTAGACTGGCCGCCATTAATTTTGAGGCACACGTACTACATGGCTGAATTCGAAACCACTTTTGCAGATCTGGGCCTGAAGGCTCCTATCCTTGAAGCCCTTACCGATCTGGGTTACGAAAAACCATCTCCAATCCAGGCAGAGTGCATTCCGCATCTGCTGGGCGGCCGCGATGTTCTGGGTATGGCCCAGACGGGTAGCGGCAAAACTGCAGCGTTCTCTTTACCGCTGCTCAACAATCTTGATCCTGAGCTGAAGGCACCTCAGATTCTGGTGCTGGCACCGACCCGCGAACTGGCGGTTCAGGTTGCAGAAGCCATGACGGATTTTTCTAAACACATGCGCGGCGTGAACGTGGTTGCCCTGTACGGCGGCCAACGTTATGACGTGCAATTACGTGCCCTGCGTCAGGGACCACAGATCGTTGTCGGTACGCCGGGCCGTCTGCTGGACCACCTGAAGCGCGGTACTCTGGACCTCTCCAAACTGAGCGGTCTGGTACTGGACGAAGCTGATGAAATGCTGCGTATGGGCTTCATCGAAGACGTTGAAACCATCATGGCGCAGATCCCGGAAGGTCATCAGACCGCTCTGTTCTCCGCGACTATGCCGGAAGCGATTCGTCGTATTACCCGCCGCTTTATGAAAGAGCCGCAGGAAGTACGCATTCAGTCCAGCGTAACTACCCGTCCTGACATCAGCCAGAGCTACTGGACCGTCTGGGGCATGCGTAAAAATGAAGCGCTGGTGCGTTTCCTGGAAGCAGAAGACTTTGATGCGGCGATTATCTTCGTTCGTACCAAAAATGCGACCCTGGAAGTGGCAGAAGCGCTGGAGCGTAGCGGTTATAGCAGCGCTGCACTGAACGGCGACATGAATCAGTCCCTGCGTGAGCAGACTCTGGAGCGTCTGAAAGATGGCCGTCTGGATATTCTGATTGCTACCGACGTTGCGGCCCGTGGCCTGGACGTTGAGCGTATCAGCCTGGTTGTTAACTACGACATCCCGATGGATTCCGAATCTTACGTTCACCGTATCGGCCGTACCGGTCGTGCGGGCCGTGCGGGTCGCGCGCTGCTGTTCGTTGAGAACCGTGAGCGTCGTCTGCTGCGTAACATCGAACGCACCATGAAGCTGACTATTCCGGAAGTAGAACTGCCGAACGCAGACCTGCTGGGCAAACGCCGTCTGGAAAAATTCGCCGCTAAAGTACAGCAGCAGCTGGAAAGCAGCGATCTGGATCAGTACCGTGCTCTGCTGGCGAAAATGCAGCCGGAAGAAGAACTGGATATCGAAACGCTGGCAGCCGCACTGCTGAAAATGGCTCAGGGCGAACGCCCGCTGATCCTGCCGCCAGATGCGCCGATGCGTCCGAAACGCGAATTCCGCGACCGTGACGATCGTGGTCCGCGTGACCGCAACGATCGTGGCCCGCGTGGTGACCGTAATGAGCGTGGTGGTGAAGACCGTCCGCGTCGTGAACGTCGTGACGTTGGCGATATGCAGCTGTACCGCATTGAAGTGGGCCGTGATGACGGTGTTGAAGTCCGTCATATCGTTGGTGCGATTGCTAACGAAGGCGATATCAGCAGCCGTTACATCGGTAACATCAAGCTGTTTGCTTCCCACTCTACCATCGAGCTGCCGAAAGGTATGCCGGGCGACGTGCTGCAGCACTTTACCCGTACTCGCATCCTGAACAAGCCGATGAACATGCAGCTGGTTGGCGATGCAGTTCCGCACACCGGTGGTGAGCGTCGTGGCGGTGGCCGTTTCAGCGGTGAGCGTCGTGAAGGTGGTCGTGGCGAAGGTCGTGGTTTCAGCGGTGAGCGTCGTGAAGGCGGTCGTAGCGAAGGTCGTCGTTTCAGCGGCGAACGTCGTGAAGGCAACCGCGGTCCGCGTCGTGACGATTCTTCTGCTCCGCGTCGTGATGATTCCGCTGGTCGTCGTCGTTTCGGTGGTGATGCGTAATCCATGCGAAATTACGGTTTAATACCGTAAAGTAAAATATACAGCCCCGATCTCAACAATCGGGGCTTTTTTTATTTCATTTGTACTCGTGTACTGGTACAGTGCAGCACATTGAAATGTAGTCACAATATAAATGACTGGAGAGATGGCTAAATGGCAACACTAACCACCACCCAAACGTCACCTTCGCTGCTTGGCGGCGTGGTGATCATCGGCGGCACCATTATTGGCGCAGGGATGTTTTCTCTGCCAGTGGTCATGTCCGGGGCGTGGTTCTTCTGGTCAATGGCGGCGCTGATCTTCACCTGGTTTTGCATGCTGCACTCCGGACTGATGATCCTTGAAGCTAACCTCAATTACCGCATTGGTTCCAGCTTTGACACCATCACGAAAGATCTGCTGGGCAAAGGCTGGAACGTTGTGAACGGCATCTCGATTGCTTTCGTTCTCTATATCCTTACCTATGCGTATATCTCGGCGAGTGGTTCGATCCTGCATCACACCTTCTCGGAGATGTCGCTGAACGTTCCGGCGCGTGCGGCGGGTCTTGGTTTTGCGCTGCTGGTGGCGTTCGTGGTGTGGTTAAGCACCAAAGCGGTTAGCCGCATGACGGCGATTGTGCTGGGCGCGAAGGTGATTACTTTTTTCCTGACCTTCGGCAGTCTGCTGGGGCATGTTACGCCCACGACGCTGTTTAACGTGGCGCAGAGCAACGCTTCGTATACGCCGTACCTGCTGATGACGTTACCGTTCTGCCTGGCCTCATTCGGCTATCACGGCAACGTCCCGAGCCTGATGAAGTATTACGGCAAAGATCCGAAGACCATCGTTAAGTGCCTGGTGTACGGCACGCTGCTGGCGCTGGTGCTGTATACCGTATGGTTGCTGGGGACGATGGGTAACATCCCGCGTCCGGAATTTATCGGTATTGCGCAGCAGGGCGGTAACATTGATGTGCTGGTACAGGCGCTGAGCGGCGTGCTGAACAGCCGCAGTCTGGATCTGCTGCTGGTGGTGTTCTCCAACTTTGCGGTGGCGAGTTCATTCCTCGGCGTCACGCTCGGTCTGTTTGACTATTTGGCGGATCTGTTTGGCTTTGATGACTCGGCAATGGGACGTTTTAAAACGGCATTGCTGACGTTTGTCCCGCCGATTGTCGGTGGCCTGCTGTGGCCGAACGGTTTCCTGTACGCCATTGGCTATGCAGGGCTTGCCGCGACCATCTGGGCCGCCATTGTTCCGGCGCTGCTGGCCCGTAAATCTCGCGAGCGTTTCGGCAGCCCGAAATTCCGTGTCTGGGGCGGCAAGCCGATGATTGCGCTGATCCTGGTATTCGGTATCGGCAACGCGGTTATCCATATTCTGTCGAGCGTGAATTTGTTGCCTGTGTACCAGTAACCTTTTAGTGCCGGATGGCGGTTGCGCCTAATCCGGCCTATACGATCTCGTAGGCCCGGTAAGCCAAATGCCACCGGGCAAAACAACGATTACCCCACCAACTCTTCTTTCACCTGCATCGCCAGGTCAAACGAATGTAGACGTGCCTGATGATCAAAAATCTGGCCGTTAACCATAATTTCATCGGCCTGGGTTTCACGCAAAATGGCGTCGAGACCGTGTCGCACTTTCGCCTTATCACCAACCAGCGACATGCTCAGCGCCTGTTGTACGCCGTACTGCTCAGAAGCGGACCACAGCTGATGCATATTCTCTACTGGTGGCGGTAGCTGGCCGGTTTCGCCACGACGTAGTTTCACAAACGCCTGCTGCATTGAGGTGAAAAGAAATTCGGCATCGCGGTTGCTGTCGGCGGCAATGATGTTGATGCACACCATCGCATACGGCTTTGCCAGACGCGCTGAGGGCTTGAACTGGGTGCGATACAGATGCAGCGCCTGATGCAACATATCCGGAGCAAAGTGGGAGGCGAAGGCAAATGGTAGGCCGAGCTGGGCTGCCAGCTGTGCGCTGTACAGACTGGAGCCTAATAACCAGACCGGGATCTGCTCGCCGTAGCCGGGAACCGGGCGTACATGGGGATTAGGATCGCGGGCGTCGAACCAGTCCACCAGTTCAGCTACGTCGCGCGGGAAGTTATCGATATCACCACTCATATGGCGGCGCAACGCGCGCATGGTCGGTTGGTCGCTACCCGGCGCGCGGCCAAGCCCGAGATCGATTCGTCCCGGATACAGCGTATTCAGGGTACCGAACTGCTCGGCGATCACCAGCGGCGAATGGTTGGGCAGCATAACGCCGCCAGAACCAAGATGCAGCGTGGTGGTATTGGCCGCCAGATAGCCAATCAGCACAGAGGTCGCCGCGCTGGCGATGCCGGTCATATTGTGATGTTCTGCCAGCCAGTAGCGGTGGTAGCCGCGCTTTTCGGCCAGTCGAGCGAGATCAAGCGAGTGTGTGAAGGCCTCTTTTGCCGAAGATCCTTCAGGGATCGGCGCCAGATCCAGCACCGAGAACGGAATAGTTTTGTCAGTCATAACGGCTCACTTTGTTACCGGTTAATCTTTTAATACTGCATTAAAGATTAGCGAATGTTGTTAACAAAGTGAGCTATTAATCACGGCTGTAGTTCAAGACCTGCCAGCCGTTTCCAGTAGCCGTTGCAGTCGCTGTGGGCAGCAAGCGGCAATGGGGCAGTGCCATTTTCATTGGCGCGGAAGGCATCAAGCATGGCGAACGTGTCGTTGCCTGAAGGGGACAGACGCACAATATCAACCAGGCCTTGCATCGACGTCAGCTCGTTGCCGAGGTTGTAAACATAGCCGCTCATGGTCTGGATGCCGTTGAGGACAAAGACCTGCTGATTCTCCTGCGACAGCACATCGCGCCCATTCGGGTATTTGATGCAGCAGGTTTCACACTCGTCTTTTGGACGGTCTTCAGAGCGTGCGGTAAAGCAGCGGGCAGAGTACGCCAACGGCAGATGCCCGTAGCTCAGTACCTCAACTTCAAACTGATTGCGAATACCCAGCTCTTCACACTGGTTGAGCAGATTGACCAGCCAGTCACGGGACAGTTCTACCGGCATACACCAGCGCACCATGCCCTGCCTGAGCAACAAACGCAGGGTTACCGCGTTGTAGCAGTTGAGTGCATGCCCGGCGACAAACGGCAGCTTACGCTCGGCGCACATGTTTACCACGCCGAGATCGCTGGCTTCCAACAGGAAGTCGCCGTTTTCGACATAGCGCTTCAGTTCTCCCAGCTCAGAGGAGGCCTGCACCAGCGCCAGCGTTGACAGCACCACCTGTTTACCGCTGCCAGCGAGCGATTTCGCCATATCGATCCAGTCGCCTACTTTGGTAGCGCGGCGTTTACTGCACACCGCTTCGCCAAGATAGATAACGTCGGCCTGGCTGGTGGCTGCCTGCTGATAAAAATCTTCCAGCGTTTCTTTCGGCCAGTACCACAGCACCGGCCCTAAGGAATATTTCATTGCTTCTCTCACTGCCATTTACGGTGATACGCGCCAAGCGTGGTCTGCGTGCCTTCGGACATTGAACCGAGCGTTTCCATCCACGCGGCCTGTGGGGCGTAGTTTTGCGGGTCGGCCATACAGCGGTCGATCGCCTGGCGCCACACTTTCGCCACCTGGCTGACGTAGGCCGGGCTACGCTGACGCCCTTCGATTTTCACCGAGGCAATATTGGCCGCCAGCAGTTCTGGCAGCAGCTCCAGCGTATTCAGGCTGGTGGGTTCTTCCAGCGCATGATAGCGCTCGCCATCAACCAGATAGCGGCCTTTACACAGCGTCGGATAACCGGCGTTTTCTCCGTCCTGATAACGGTCGATCAGCACTTCATTAAGACGGGATTCCAGCCCTTGTTGGGTCTGCTGCCAGCGAACAAAACGGGCAGGGGAGCAAGCGCCAACCGTATTAGGAGACTCGCCCGTCAGATAGGATGAAAGATAGCAGCGGCCTTCCGCCATAATGCACAGACTGCCAAAGGCGAACACTTCCAGGGGAACTGGCGTGACGCGAGCGAGTTGCTTCACCTGGTGAATAGACAGTACGCGCGGCAGTACCACGCGGGCGACATCAAAGTTGCGATGATAGAAATTAATCGCCTCTTCATTGGTTGCGGATGCCTGAACAGAGACATGACGCTCAATATGCGGGTAGCGCTCTGCGGCATACTCAAGCATGGCGAGGTCGGCGAGGATCAGCGCATCCGCACCCAGTTGCGCCGCCATATCTACGGCACGTTGCCAGCGCGCGTAACCATCCGGATGCGCAAAGGTGTTAATCGCGATGTGCAGCTTACGGCGGTGCTGATGGACAAAACTCACCGCTTCCTGCAATTTTTTCTCGGTAAAATTAAGGCCGGCGAAATGACGGGCGTTGGTATCATCTTTCAGCCCGATGTAGACCGCATCAGCGCCGTTCTCGATGGCCGCCTTAAGCGCCGGGAGGTTTCCGGCAGGGCAGAGCAGCTCCATAATTTATCCTGAACGTTGCGCCGTAAAGGGCGCAGAAATGTTAACGAAGAGGGATTTTAGTTAACCTTGCTGAGACAATTTTTGATTTGAGGCAGTTAAAGTCGTATTGGTGATACCAATAAGAGGTAACAATTTCGTAGCGAATTGTTGATTTATGCCGCTATGTCGTTTATTTGATATGGCAAAATAGCAGGATAATTGAAACAGGGAGTAAAGCTCGTGTTGGATAAACTGCGTTCACGCTTAGTACATTTTGGTCCTTCTCTGATGAGTGTACCGGTTAAACTGACGCCCTTTGCGCTGAAGCGCCAGGTTCTGGAGCAGGTCCTGAGCTGGCAGTTTAGTCAGGCGCTGGCCGATGGGGAGCTGGAGTTTCTCGACGGTCGCTGGCTGAGCATTCATGTGCGTGACATTGGCCTTAAATGGTATACCTCTGTTGAGAACGATAAACTTATCGTCAGCCAGAATGCAGAGGCGGATGTGAGTTTTAGCGCGGATGCCAGCGATCTCCTGATGATCGCGGCGCGTAAGCAGGATCCGGATACGCTGTTCTTCCAGCGTCGCCTGGTGATTGAAGGTGATACAGAATTAGGGCTGTATGTTAAAAATCTGATGGACGCCATCGAACTGGATCAGATGCCTAAAGCGTTGCGCGTCATGCTGATGCAGTTGGCGGATTTTGTTGAGGCGGGAATGAAAACGTCGCCAGAAACCAAACAGACTTCGGTAGGTGAGCCATGCTGATTCGAGTTGAAATTCCCATTGATGCCCCAGGTATTGATGCATTGCTGCGTCGTTCATTTGAGAGCGATGCGGAAGCGAAATTAGTGCACGACCTGCGTGAAGACGGTTTCATAACGCTGGGTCTGGTTGCTACCGATGACGAAGGTCAGGTAGTGGGTTACGTCGCGTTCAGCCCTGTCGATGTCCAGGGCGAAGACCTGCAATGGGTAGGCATGGCGCCGCTCGCGGTGGATGAAAACTACCGTGGGCAGGGCCTGGCGCGTCAGCTGGTCTATGAAGGACTCGATTCCCTGAACGAGTTTGGTTACGCCGCGGTGGTTACGCTGGGCGATCCGGCGCTGTACAGCCGCTTTGGTTTTGAGCTGGCTGCCCATCATGACCTGCGTTGCCGCTGGCCGGGCACCGAAAGCGCGTTCCAGGTTCATCGCCTGGCGGACGATGCGCTGGAGGGTGTGACGGGCCTTGTGGAATACCACGACTACTTCAATCGTTTTTAAGCGCCGGGGGTTTGCAGGCTGCTCAGTAGTGCCTCAAGCCCTTCGCCTTCAACAAGGCGCTCTTTCTGCCGCTTTGTAAGCTGTTTGACGCGATATTCTAAGCGCAGGGCCAGCGAACGGTCGCCGACCTGAGCCGCAAATGCCAACGTGAGTTCCCCCTTTCCGCGCAGCGCCTTCGCGCCTTTCCCACTTTGATGCTGCTTATAGCGGCGCTGCACATCGGTGGTTATTCCGGTGTATAAGGCGTTGTCCGCAGTACGGATCAGGTACAGATACCAGGGTGTCATTGTCACCATCGACGTGATAATTTTCAGGCCTACAGTATAAAAGAGAACAGAAATGGAAACACTGACTGCGGTGACCCGCTGGCTGGCAAAGCAGCACGTCGTGACCTGGTGTGTACATCATGACGGTGAATTATGGTGCGCCAATGCGTTTTACCTGTTTGATGCGCAGAAGATGGTGTTCTATGTGCTGACCGAAGAGAAAACGCGCCATGCGCAGATGTCCGGGCCGCGCGCGCCGATTGCCGGCACGGTAAATGGTCAGCCCAAAACGGTCGCCCTGATTCGTGGCGTACAGTTTAAAGGGGAAATCCGGCGTCTTGAAGGGCAGGAGAGTGAAGCCGCGCGTAACGCCTACAACCGCCGTTTCCCGGTCGCCAGAATGCTGCCAGCGCCCGTATGGGAGATTCGACTGGATGAAGTCAAATTCACGGACAACACGCTGGGCTTTGGCAAAAAAATGCACTGGCAACGTGATCTATAGTTAATAGAGTGATTAAAGAGTCAGGGGAAGATTAGCGATGAGTCAGGTATTAATAACAGGCGCAACGGGGCTGGTAGGCGGAAATTTGCTGCGTATGCTGCTCAATGAACCCCGGGTCAATGCCATCACGGCACCGACGCGTCGACCGCTGGCTGATACGGCTGGCGTCTATAATCCCTATGATCCGCAGCTAACCGATGCGCTGGCGCAGGTCACCGATCCGGTAGATATTGTCTTTTGTTGTCTGGGAACCACCCGGCGTGAAGCGGGTAGCAAAGAAGCGTTTATCCATGCTGACTATACGCTGGTGGTAGACACGGCCCTGACGGGGCGTCGATTGGGCGCTCAGCATATGCTGGTGGTCAGTTCGATGGGTGCCAATGCCAATTCACCGTTTTTTTATAACCGGGTGAAAGGGGAAATGGAGCAGGCCCTGATCGCGCAAAATTGGCCGCGGCTGACGATTGTTCGGCCTTCAATGTTACTCGGAGAACGGGATAAACAGCGGGCGAATGAGAGGTTTTTAGCGCCGTTATTTCGGCTGCTGCCGGGGAACTGGAAGTCGATTGAGGCGCGTGATGTAGCCCGGGCTATGCTGGCGGAGGCACTGGCGCCTGGACATGAAGGCGTTTCGATCCTGACCTCTTCCGAACTGCGCGAAAGAGCCAAATAAAATGCCGGAGAGGACGCTCTGGCGTCGCCATCCGGCATTTGTAGCTTGTCTTACTTAATAAACGTAAAAGCCGTAGTGACGCGTTTCACGCCGCTTACCCGGCTGGCGATGTCTGCCGCAGCCTTCGCTTCACGTTCAGTTACCAGACCCAACAGGAACACTTCCCCGTTTTCGGTGGTGACTTTCACGTTAGAGGATTTCACCTGATCGCTGGTCAGCAACTGGGAACGTACTTTAGTGGTTATCCAGGTATCGTTAGACGCATCGCCCAGGCCGATTGGCTGACCCTGACGGATCTCGTTAAAGACCTCAGTGGTACCTTCTACGCCCATCGCAATCTGTTTTGCTCGCGCAGACAGTTCGCTATTTGGCGACTGACCGACCAGCAGCACTTTACCCTGATACGCGCTCACGTTGATACGCGCCTCTTTCTTGATCTGGGCATCTTTCGACAACGCGGTATTGACGCGTAATTCCAGGGTTCCGTCATCTACCTGGGTGCCTACACTGCGAGGATCCGTCGCGGCTTTGGTGCCGACAGCAGCAGTTCCGACAACGGCGGCAGCGACACAGCCTTGCAGTAGCAGGGCAGCGATAATCACAGCAAGCGGCGAAAATGCCTTCATGTGTACTCCTTAATCATCCTGGTGAGGGAAAAGCGTGTTATCGATGAGATCGCAAAGGCAGTTGACCGTCAGCATATGCATTTCCTGAACGCGGGCGCTGTGGTGTGAAGGGATACGGATTTCAACATCCTGCGGCCCCAGTAACCCGGCCAGCTCCCCTCCGTCATACCCGGTCAGTGCGACAATTGTCATGTCGCGTGTCACGGCAGCTTCAACGGCTTTTACGATATCGCGGCTATTACCACGCGTAGAGATTGCCAGCAGAACATCACCTGCATGTCCCAGCGCACGGACTTGTTTTGCATAAACTTCGTCGTGCAGGCGATCGTTGGCAATCGCAGTTAAGACCACATTATCAGTATTTAGTGCAATCGCAGGTAAACTTGGGCGCTCTGTTTCAAAACGATTGATCATGCTGGCAGCAAAATGCTGTGCGTTGGCAGCGGACGTCCCATTACCACAACAGAGAATTTTGTTGCCATTGAGCAGGGACTGAACCAGCGTCATGGCTGCACGGGAGATCGCATCCGGAAGTGCTTCAGCCGCAGCTATCTGAGTTTGAATGCTTTCTGTAAAGCAGACTTTAATTCTATCTAACACGCTAATCCTTAAGAACCAGGCTCTGAATCTTCAACTATGAGCGGTCGTTGAACGCGTCCTTAAACCACTCAACATCATTTCCGGTGAAGGCTAACACATCGAACCGGCAATCCACAGTATCAAAACTTCCATTGTGGCGCGCAAGCCACAAGCGGGCAGTCTGTAATAATTTGTGTTGTTTGCTCCGGGTCACACTCGCCGCTGCACCGCCAAACTGGGCTGAGCGCCGATAGCGAACCTCAACAAATACGGTGGTGTTGCCTTCACGCATTATCAGGTCGATTTCGCCGCCACGCTCATGCACGTTGGCGGCGATAAAATGCAGTCCCTTGCTCTGCAGCCAGTCACGCGCGGTGGATTCCCACGCGTCACCGGTCTGTTTACTCGTTAACTGGCGGGGACGACTTGTCCTTGCTGGTATTTGAGCCATGATAACTTCCTGTTAATCACACAATCCTGCGTTGCGGTTAAGGCTCCGGTGTTGCCGTTAATTTCGAAACCCTGCACCTGACGCATTTGCGAGAAGTGGTTGGCAAGCGACCAGGCATCGACGCCCATCGCGTACATACGTGCCAGCGAGTAGTCGTTACGAACCGCGCCCAGCGCCTGCTGCATGAGAGGTGCGTTAGCGCCTGCCAGCATCGGAATTTCGCTGTACTGCAAGCCTTCCATCTCCAGACGGAAATCCGGGCCGGCAGTTCCCTGCGCGCTACGGGAGCTGGCGTACAGCGTGGCACCGCTCTGGCTACCGTTGCGCATGGCGATCATCGGCTTTATAAATGCAATTTCTTCCGGCGTTGCCAGAATATATACGGCATCAACACGACCGCTGCCGCCGGTGATTTGCGCATCGGTAGGCGCTGCCGGGATGGTCAGACCGCCAATCGTCACGCCAGGCTGCGCGGGTACAGAAGAGGCGACCGGGCTGCCCGTCAGGGAAATCCCCGAGCCGCCGTTGACGCCCATTTTCAGCTCAGCGGTGGAGCCGAACTTCTGCTGCAGCACCACGCCGCCACCCAGTTTTTGCCACTCCTGTGCAAAGGCGTTGGCAACGCGATCGCCTAACGAACTCCGCGGGATCAACAACAGCGGCGTCTGTTTTCCTTGATCGCGAATGTGGCGTGCTGCGTCGCGCGCTTCATCTTCTGGCGACAGAGCGAAGTAGCAGACGTTCGGCAGGTTTTTCACCGACTCCGGCTGATTAAGCGCCAGGACGTTTAATGGCGTGTTGCTTTTCATCAGCTCTTCAACATTGTTCTTCAACAGTGGGCCAACCACGATGCTGGCGCCATCCTGCTGAACCTGAGTCAGGATCTGATTCAGCGGCTGTGATGACGTGTCGTAGATTTTCAGCTCCGCGGACGGATTCGCTGGTGCGCTGGCGGTTGTTGGCTGCGCAGGCGCTGTTGGCTGTGGGGCTGTAGCTTCTGGCTGTGCTGGCGTCTCGTTGGTCAGATCGCTTACTGACGCCTGAGCCGGGCTGGCAACACCGTCAGTCGTTTGCGGCTGTTCCGTGGTCGTCGCAGCCGCTGTATCCGCAGCAGGCGCGGCAACAGCAGGGTCCGCTACGGGTTGAGTACCCATATTTTTCGCAGCTTCAAAGCCTTGCTGAATAGTACGGCCAAATACAGCGGCCTGACCGTTCAGCGGCAGCAGCAGAGCAATTTTGCTGGTGGAAGCGGGTTTAAAGCTCTGCACGTTAACCAACTGCGTTGGCAACAGTTTTGCCCCCGGGTTTTGTGGATAACGTTTCTGCCAGTCAGCAATACCGGCTTTCATCATGTCTGGATCGTTACGGTTATCGAACCAGACGCGCTGGAGATCTAACCAGCCTTGCAGCACGTTTTCATCCGCATTGATGACCAGCGTCTGCGCTTGCTCCTGGGTCATGGATGACAGCGCCTGCCAGGTGGCATCCATGTTTTTCTGCTTAGCGTTCGCGGCCAGCAGCGGTTCCTGGGCGATCAGGGCGCGCAGTAGCGTCAGCGATGGACGACCCTGGTTGACGTCGATTTGCGCCTGCCAGTATCTCGCCTGCTGGTTTTGATCAAAATCGGCGGGGGTTAGCTTATCCAGCAGGGCCTGTGCGCCAGCGACATCTTTCTGCGCGAGCTTAATTTCGACGGCCAGCAGTGACTGCTCACGACGCTGGGTATCGCTTAGCTTCTGTGGTAGCTGGTTGAACAGCTCGATAGCCTGCTGGCTCTTGCCTTCTTTCAGCAGTGCACGAATGGCGAGTAATTGCCAGTTGGTCTTGCTATCATCTGAGCTTTGCTGCATTTGTTGCAGATAAAAGCCGGAATCAGCCTGCGCAGTGCCCTGCATATGGGCTGCACTCTGGTCTGGCGCCTGGGTGCCACAGCCTGCGAAAATCAGTGCAGCCAGAATGACTGGTAGCGCGCGTGCGGCTTTCAAACGAGAAAATGTTGAGGGTACCATACTGTATCCAGTGATATTTTTTTACTCAATGCTCAATATTAAATCGGCAATACGGACGACACAATGAAACAACACGAATCGGCGGATAATTCTCAAGGCCAACTCTTTATTGTACCTACTCCTATAGGAAATTTGGCTGATATTACCCAACGAGCGCTCGAAGTTTTACAAGCCGTTGATTTGATTGCCGCTGAAGACACTCGTCATACAGGACTCTTGTTACAACACTTCGCGATTAACGCGCGTTTGTTCGCTTTACATGATCACAACGAGCAGCAAAAGGCCGAAACGCTGGTGGCGAAGCTTAAAGAAGGGCAAAACATTGCGCTGGTTTCTGATGCCGGAACGCCGCTGATTAACGATCCTGGTTACCATCTGGTACGGACCTGTCGCGAAGCAGGGATCCGCGTTGTTCCCCTGCCAGGCCCTTGCGCGGCGATTGCTGCCCTGAGCGCTGCAGGTCTGCCTTCAGACCGCTTTTGCTATGAAGGTTTTCTGCCTGCCAAATCGAAAGGGCGTCGTGATGCGATGAAAGCCATTGAGGCTGAACCGCGTACGCTTATTTTTTATGAATCCACCCACCGTTTGCTGGATAGCCTGGAAGACATGGTTGCCGTCTGGGGCGAATCCCGCTACGTGGTGTTGGCGCGTGAGTTGACCAAAACCTGGGAAACCATTCACGGTGCGCCGGTCGGCGAACTGCTGGCGTGGGTCAAGGAAGATGAAAACCGTCGTAAAGGCGAAATGGTGCTGATTGTCGAAGGACACAAAGCGCAAGAAGACGACCTTCCGGCTGATGCGCTGCGTACGTTGGCCTTATTGCAGGCAGAGCTGCCGCTGAAAAAGGCCGCCGCACTGGCCGCTGAGATCCACGGCGTGAAGAAGAATGCGCTGTATAAGTACGCGCTGGAACAGCAGGGGGAGTAACAGTGAGCACCTACCAACCACCTTTCGTCATCACTCCATTGATCCTCAATCAAGTCATTGAAATTGGGGAGTTGATGGGAAATTGGGCGGCGATGGCTGGTAGGGCATCTCCTCTTTTGCGCAAAGAGAATCGTATTCGTACTATTCAGGCTTCTTTAGCGATTGAGCATAATTCGTTGACTACGGAACAAGTCACCGCTCTGATGGAGGGGAAACGTATTCTGGCTCCGGCTAAAGATATACAGGAAGTCAGAAATGCGATTCTGGCCTATGAAAAAATGTCAGAGTGGAAAAGTGAAAGACTCTCCGATCTTTTACAGGCACATCAAATCCTGATGATGGGGCTTGTCGATAACCCGGGTCAATTGCGATCCGGCAATGTCGGTGTTTACAGGGAGAAACAGCTTATCCATATGGCCCCACCGGCGTCACAAGTTCTTCGATTGATGAATGACCTACTGGGCTGGTTAAAAACGACAGAGCTCCACCCACTGATTGCTGGTGCTATTTTCCATTATGAATTTGAATTCATTCATCCTTTTGCCGACGGCAATGGACGGATGGGCCGGTTGTGGCAGACATTAATCCTCCGTGAGTGGCGATCGGAATTGGCGTGGTTACCAGTAGAGACACTGATCCACTACCAACAGGATCGCTACTACCAGGTGTTAGGGCAGTGCGATCGGCAAAGTAGCTGCACGCCATTTATAGAATTTATCCTTGAAAACATCATCTTTGCTTTGCAAGAGGGATTGGGGAAATCATCAGCCCTGTCGGAAGAAATGTCGGAAGAAATGTCGGAAGAAATGTCGGAAGAAATGTCGGAAGAAATGTCGCCTGATTTACTGGATATTGAAAAACGCATACTACAAATCTTGTCGAATCAGCCAGGCAGATCCGCCAAAAGTATCGCTGATGAGTGTGAAATCTCAGCCCGAACTGTAGAACGCTATCTGAAAGCGTTGCAGCTAAAAGGCAAACTGCAACGCGTTGGCGCGACGAAAGGGGGGCTATGGAGGGTAATTTAAACGACCAGCAGTTCAACCCCTGTTTTGGCCAGCGCTGATTTATCCTGTTTGCTGATACTGTCGTCGGTTATTACGCAGTTAATCTTCTCCATTGGAAGTACCTGATTAAAACCTCGTCGGTTAAATTTTGTTGCATCCAGTACGGCAATAACCTTATGTGCCGCAGCAGCCATCACGCTACTAATCGAATAGCCTTCGTTGAATGTCGTTATACCATTAGTGGCATCAATCCCGTCGGCGCCAACGAACATCAGGTCTGCGCTTATCCCTTGAAGGGAACGTTCAGCGATAGTGCCATGCATTGAATGAGTTTTGTGACGCACCGTGCCGCCGCAGACGACCAGCGTAATGTCTTTGTTTTCCGATAACGTAAACGCAGCGGGCAGGCTATTGGTAATAACTGTGATATTACTTTTTCGGTTTAGCGCCTCAGCGATCAGTAAGGTCGTGCTTCCGCTATCCAGAATCACGGTCATTCCTTCCTCGACCATTGCCGTTGCAGCCTGAGCGATCCGCTTTTTGGGATCGCTGGCAAGCTGATACCGATCTTCTAATAATACTTCCTGATTGTCACCTTCAGCCAGATGGCTTCCTGGTTTTGCCGCACCGCCATGAAAACGGGTGACCAGACCCTTCTCTTCTAATAACCGCAGGTCGGCGCGAATGGTTACTTCAGAAATACCAAAGGTATTCGAAAGATCCATTACCAGTACGCTACCCTGCGTATTAATCAGGTCGACAATTTTATTCCTTCTCTCAAATGAGTTCATATTGATTTGCCTGATAATTTGACTGCCACTAGTTTAATCGAAGGATTGCGAAAGGTGAACGCTAAATTTCGAAAGTAAATGTGAGCCAGCGCAGGTTGCTGGCTCGTTGGGTCAGGAGAGTTTGAGCAGAATTTTCCCCTGCATCGGCGCGCCATTGAGTGACTTGACTGCGCTGGCAAAGCTGTCGGCATCACCACTGTGGGCAATTAACGGCTCAAGCTGTAAGCGTTTCTCCGTGAGTAAACGGGCAGCGGTTTCCCACTCTTCTCCAGGCCATGGGCTGGAATAGTTCATCCAACTGCCAAGGATGGTTAACTCTTTACGCAATATTTGCCCAAAAACACCTGAAGCTAGCGCCAGATCGTGATGCAGCGTACCGACTAATGCCAGTTGAGCGCGAGGTCCGGCAATTTCGATCGACAGAGTAACAGTTTGTGGGGTTCCCGCAGTCTCCAGGATGAGTTGGTCAAATTGAATGTTCTCCAGACTGGAGTAGATCTCGATCGCACTCATCTCCCGACTGTTAAACACATAGGTTGCCCCCAGTTCTTTTGCTAACGCCAGCTTCTGCGGGTTGATATCAATCGCCGTGATGCTTTTTGCGCCGAGTTCGCGAGCACATTGCATTGCCAGTAAACCGATAGTACCTGCACCAGCGATGATCACGTTTTTGCCTTCGCATCCCTGAGCGAGGTGAAAAGCATGCAGGCCAACGGTAATGGGCTCAATGAATGCGCCATCATCAATCGGCATTTCTGAAGGCAGGCGGAACAGGTTGGCGCGTTTTACCACCACATATTCTGCATTGCCGCCTTCGCTGCGCGATCCGACAAACTGATATTGCTTACACAATGAGAAATATCCACGCTCGCACTGAGGACAGTGGAAGCAGGGGAGCAACGGTACGCAGGCAACGGCATCTCCGGGTTGTAGATCGGTTACGCCCGCGCCGTAAGACTCAACATAGCCACTGAACTCATGCCCAAGTGTGATTGGATAATAGTGAGCGCCATGATTGAAGACTCGGGGAATATCTGAGCCGCAAAGCCCTGAACTGACCACCTTGACCAGTACATCTTCATCAGTTTGCAGTTGTGGTATGGGACGTTCTTCAACGCGTACGTCGCCCTCAGCGTGAATAACCACTGATTTCATAAGTGTCTCCAGAAAAGTGAAGGGGAGCAAATGCTCCCCAGAAATTAAGATGCGGTCTGGCTTTCTGTTATGGCTGCCGCTTTTTCAGCCGCCACGAAATTACGCGCCCGACGCCAGGTCAGCAGTACACCCAACAGGTAAATAGCACCGATAATGATGAAACCCACCACGTTCTGCCAGGTGAAGAGCTGGATTAGCAGCCAGGTGATTGGGGAACCGCCCTGGTCCATTGAAGCCACCATGCCACCGGCTTTCAATGCGCCCGCATTGGCGGCTAGCTGGGTATGTAAACCAATGGTTTGCGTGGCTATCCACAGGGTGATACCCATGATGATGACGCCGGAGATCAGCGTGCGGAAAAGGTTTCCCTGATGAACGGCTACCGCCATGGCGACAAAGAAACCAATGGTCGCGAGATCGCCGAATGGCAGAACCTGGTTTCCTGGTACCAGAACGGCAATCAGAATGGTCAGCGGGATAAAGATAAGACTGGCGGAAACCACTGACGTATGGCCGAGCAGTAGCGCAGGATCCAGGCCAATCAAGAACTCCTGGCCACCAAATTTTGCCTGCAGGCGCTTGCGAGCATGCTTTGCAATGGGAGTGAGTCCATCCATAATCGGTTTAATGACGCGCGGCATGAGCAACATAACGGCAGCTGTTTTAACCGCCAGTTGGAGCACAGCTTTAACGTCATACCCTGCCAGCATGCCGATCACTAACCCCATCACAAAACCGACGGTGACGGGCTCGCCGAAGGGGCCGAAGCGTTTTTGTACATCATCCGCACTGAAATGAATGCGGTTCAGACCTGGGATTTTTTCAATGATCGTATCAACCAGGACCGCTATCGGGCCCAGATATGCCGAGGAACCATGTGGAATGGCGATGCCTTCCAGGCCAAAAAAGTCGCGCGTGTCTTTGGCAAACCAGTCGCCCAGTTTGTAGACGAAGGCGGCATGAACAACCACACCGAGGATGCCCAACCAGTATGAACCGGTCGCCAGATGCAACATGGCGCCGGTAAACGTCATATGCCAGATATTCCAGATGTCGACATTCACCACACGGGTCATGCGGGTAACCAGCATCAGGATATTCACCCCAATGGCGACAGGAATCGCAATTAACGCAATTTGCGAAGCCCAGGTCATCGGTGATGAACCAGGCCAGCCGACATCGATGACGTGCAGGTTAATTTGAAACTGTTCTGCCATTGCTTTTGCGGCAGGTCCAATAGAGTCCAGCATCAGGCCGATTACCAGGCCGATGCCGACAAACCCAATCCCGATATGCAGACCAGATTTGAAACAATCCCCGAGCTTCATTCCCAGCAATTTTGAGAAGATGATGATCACTAACGGCAGCATAACCGTTGGACCTAAATCGAGGATATAACGCATTATTTCGCTAAACATGGCGTTACCCCACGAGGATGGTCAGGATTTTTTGCTGCAATGCTTCGATACCCACGCCTGAGACAAAAGGCATGCCGTGAACCACCGGGATATCGCCAAATGTACGGTCAACGCGAGCCGTGGTACAAATGAGGTCTGCGCCGTCCATATAGGTTTCGATTTCTGTTACACGACACTGAACCAGGTCGAGTTGTATATTGTTGGCTTCACAGAGTTCTTTAATTTCTTCCGCAGCCATTGTTGAAGTTGCTACAGCACCGCCACAGGCCACAATTACTTTACGTTTCATAGGGTATTCCTTTTATTATCAGTTTTTTATCAAATCTGGGCACAGAGCTCAGACTCAAGGATTTTTTCCCGAAAGAGCATTGCCAGTTCTGCATCGGGCGCATTCAGTAATGCTTCAATGGTGTTCGGGTTTTGTAGCTCACTAAACAGACGACGCAGGAGCTTCAGTTGTGCCGTCGGGTTCTCAACGATTAAGGCGATAATTAAAGAGACGGCGATCTCTTCATCATCATCCGCTTGTTGAAAGTTGACCGGTGTATCCGGGCGAATCAGATAGATAGCAGGAGATTTAGCATGGACAGCTTCACAATGTGGAATCGCAACGGATGACGTTCCAGCGCTATTCCAGTTGGAAAGGTTGCTTCACGCTCAATCAGGGCCTGCGGGTAACTTTCGTGCACGACCCCTTTGGCCAGCATCTCCTCCCCAATATGTGTCAGCGCATGCTGACACGAGCTAAAGTTAATTCCTGTTCGGACAAAAAGTTGGCTCATATATTCTCCTGATTTCAGGCAAGTGCTGGTGCGCAACCAAAGCGATAGGCGCGCAGAACGTCCTGAATTTTGTCGATAATCAGATTGTGTGGCGTCGCGGTTAACGTTCCTTCAGACAGACGCTCAAATTGCACGGGCATAAACTGGCTAATTAGCCCCAGTGGTAAAGCGACGTCATTAAGATTGGTTATTAATTTCTCTACGCTTTGACGAATGCGGGGATGCGGCCAGTAGTAACGAATACGGTCGGAGAGACTGAAGTGAATATCAACCATCGCCTGACTCCAGGTTGGGCGATAGTATTTTTTCCAGTAGTCCGGTTCATTCAACATAACTTCGTCAATCACTTCCAATACCCGGCTTCTTTGCTCCGGAGATACCAGTTCATTTTCCATTTGCGCAAGGGCAAAAATAGCTTCACGCAGAGCGAAGGTGAGTGCTGGACCCACTTTCAAAATCGCATAGTGATCGCGTACCAGCGCACGGTATGCCTGGCGGGTTTGATAATCTGTGGAATGCGCTTCGTAGACCATTGGGGTCTCTTTGATCCAGGCGGAAAGCGCTTTTGCAGCTTGTGGCTGATAGTGAATAATTTGAGTGTGATCGAATTCGACGCCGGGCTGGACCACAATGGCGATTACGCGCGTTAACGCTTCTTCAAGCCCTAATGCACTGAAGGCAACCTGATGGGTTTCCAGTGTCCGGGCGGCATCTTCTTCACGTGTGACATGAACGCTACCGATGGTGGTGGCTTCTCCACCAGGTACGGGAACTTCAGTGCCAATCACGTAAGTCAGTTGGCGTTTCTGTTCTTCGGTTGCTGTTGATTCTGCTGCCTGGCAAAGTATGGCTGCTCGCTGAGCAACAACCATCGGGTCTAGCGGTGTCGGATCGTCAGCGCAGGACATTGAAGCATCAAGATGGATTTTGCTGAATCCTGCGGCGACGTAAGCTTTAATCAAGGCTACGGATTTCTCCATCGCTTCTGCCGCTACTTCATTTTGCCAGCAGTTAGGGCCGAGGTGATCGCCCCCCAGGATCAGTCTTTCTCGAGGGAAGCCAATTTCTTGTGCGATGCCATAGACAAAATCACGGAAATCGGCGGGTTTCATCCCGGTATAGCCACCAAACTGATTAACCTGATTAGACGTTGCTTCGATCAGAACTTTACTGTCCGTATTGAGATCAAAGCGTAATGCGGATTCAATGACCAACGGATGTGCTGAACAAACAGAACAAATACCTAAATGTTCACCTGCTTTATGACGAGAGATTATTTCTTTCACTTCTATCTCCGATATCTTTTGTTTATCTTCATAATATTTTTGGATTGAAGGCAAAGGGTAAAAGCAGCTTTCGTGATCCAGCTTTAAAACAGACCTTTGCCAGAATTCATACAATTCATATTAATCAGTTACTTATAGTTTTCCTTCGCAACCGCAGTCGGCAATGACTTTACGTACCACTTCTTTCATGGCGGCTTTTGCTGGCATCATGTAATGCCGTGGGTCATTCGCATTGGTATTTGTACTCAGATAGGTTTTGAGTGCGCCAGAAAAGGCGATTTTGAGTTCGGTAGCGACGTTGACTTTGCAGATCCCTAAAGAGATGGCACGCTTAATATCATGTGCTGGCAGGCCGGATGCGCCATGTAGAACCAGTGGAATATCAACGGACTGACGAATTTCTGTTAGCCGTTCAAAATCCAGTTTAGGTTCAGTGCTATACAGTCCATGAGCTGTGCCAATCGCGACCGCCAGTGAGTCGATACCGGTTTTTTCCACGAACTCCCGAGCCTGTTCTGGGTGGGTATAAAGCGCATCTTTTCCGTCCACGATTAGGTCATCTTCTTGTCCACCCAACCGTCCGAGCTCAGCTTCAACGCTAACGTCATAGCGGTGGCAGTAATCCGTTACGTGTTTAACTAACGCAATGTTGTCGACAAACGGCAGATGGGAACCATCGATCATGACGGAGCGAATACCTGTAGCGACTTTCTCTTCAATATCGGTGGCGCTTTCATGGTGATCGAGATGGATGGCGAGAGGATGGTTCCAGCATCTTGCCAGTTCACTGGCGATTGCAACGATATTACCGACACCGGCATAGCTAAAAGTGCCAGGCGTGCCGGCGACGATCAACGGAGAGCGTAGTTCGGCTGCTGTTTCCACGACAACCTGTAAGGTCTCCAGGTTGTGAATGTTAAACGCCGGTACGGCATAGCCTTCTCGCTGTGCCTTCTTCAGCATCATTTTGCTTGAGATGATAAACATACTTCCTCCGAAGTCTTTCGATTGCTTTCTTCGAAATAAAGTATAGGGTTTCGTAACGTTTTTTTGTGATTTCGATCTGATAAATGAAAGTTTCGAAAGAAAAGGGAGGGTTGCGAAAGTATATGGCAAAAAAAAAAGCATGCCCGAAGGCATGCTCATGAAGAAAAAACGTGGATAATCAGGTCACTGGCGCCGGGTTAAACACCGCCAGCTGGTTATGCAGTCCCCATTGATCCGAGAAGGTTTTCTTACGCCCACTGGCGACGTCGAGAATAAACTCGAACAGTTTCAGACCCACGTCTTCAATGGTTTCTTCCCCGGTGGCGATGGTGCCTGCGTTGATGTCCATCAGGTCAAACCAACGGTTGGCCAGCTCGGTACGGGTCGCCATTTTTATCACCGGCACGGCCATCAGGCCGTACGGCGTACCGCGACCGGTGGTGAACACCTGCACGGTGATCCCGGAAGCGACCTGCTGCGTACCGCAGACAAAATCACTGGCGGGTGTAGCCGCGTAAATCAGGCCGCGTTTGGTTGGGCGTTGGCCCGGCGACAAGACTTCGACAATCGCGCTCTTGCCAGACTTGGCAATAGAACCCAGCGCTTTTTCCACCACGTTTGCCAGACCGCCTTTCTTGTTGCCAGGAGAAGGGTTGGCGCTGCGATCCGTTTTGCCCATATCAAGGTAGTTATCGTACCAGGCCATCTCTTCAAGCAGGCGTTTACCTACTTCTTCGTTAATCGCACGTGGGGTCAGAAGATGGATGGCATCGCGCACTTCGGTAACCTCAGAGAACATTACGGTGGCGCCGCAGCGTACTAACAGGTCGGAGGCATAACCGACCGCCGGGTTGGCCGTCACGCCTGAAAACGCATCGCTGCCGCCGCACTGCATGCCGACCACCAGTTCTGACGCCGGGCAGGTTTCACGCTGGCGTTGATTGAGTTTTGCCAGATGGCGTTCGGCCACCTGCAAAATATCGGCAACCATCGATTGAAAGCCAACGTGTTTTTCATCCTGCAGGCTGACGATGCTGGCGCTGTCGACCGGAATACTTTTCACGTCGTGCGTGCCTTCCAGCAGGCGCTCTGGCTGCAGTTTTTCGCAGCCGAGTCCAATGACCATCACTTCACCGCCAAAGTTCGGGTTTAGCGCAATATTGTGAATGGTACGAATCGGCACGATGGCGGCTGGGGCATTAATCGCCACGCCGCAGCCGTACAGGTGATTGAGTCCGACCACGCCGTCAACGTTCGGGTATTTGGGCAGCAGATCGCGCTCAATGATTTTCACCACATAATCCACCACGCCCGCCACGCAGTGCACGCTGGTGGAAATACCGAGCAGATTCTTGGTGCCGACACTACCGTCCGCATTGCGATAACCTTCGAAGGTGTAACCCTCAAGAGGCGGCAGCGGCTCTGGCACTTTGGTTGCCAGCGGCAGCGTCTCCAGCGGCGGGGCCTTGGGTAGCTCAACCATTGATTCATCAATCCAACTGCCGCGTGGGATATCGCGAACGGCATAGCCTATCACTTCGCCATAACGCACGATTTCGCCGCGAACAGGAATATCCAAGAGCGCCACTTTATGTCCCTGGGGAATATGTTCAATGAGTTCCAGTCCGTCTGGAAAACGCGTCCCAGCTTTCAGACCATTGTCATTGACAATTATCGCCACATTATCTGTTTCGTGAACTTTAATATAAAACGCCGTTGGCGATTCTTGTCTGATTTCGATGTCGGCCATTGTCCAGTATTCTCCAACAAGGTGGTGATAATAGTGTGGATATTTATATTTTGAATCTAATTATAAGTAATAAAGATTCGGTATCGTGAAATAAGAATGTCAGGAGTTTATCGCCAAGAATGTGATGATGATCACTTAAACTCAGCAAGGCCGCCCCACCAGGGGTAGCAATACGTAAATGTGTGCATTAGCGCCCATGTATGTGTGCATATGCCCAAAACATTATTTTAATAACGCATGTTTAATGAGCGCTTGCACAATGATTAACGTGGCGCTGCTGATTATACTAAATCACGGTTTCATAGCGTCTGATAAATTATTATGCATTCTTATTATCAGTAATTTATCACCAGGAATATCTACCCAATAATAATAAAAATTTAATGTACCCGAGGTAATTAGAATGATTCTGGATACAGTTGTCGAGAAAAAGAAAGGCACGCACACCCGTTACTTAATATTGCTGATAATATTTATCGTTACAGCCGTTAACTATGCGGACCGTGCAACGCTGTCAATTGCCGGCACGGAAGTGGCGAAAGAGTTACAGCTCAGTGCCATCTCAATGGGGTACATTTTCTCCGCTTTCGGCTGGGCTTACCTGTTAATGCAAATCCCCGGCGGCTGGCTGCTGGATAAGTTCGGTTCTAAGAAAGTCTACACCTACAGCCTGTTCTTCTGGTCGCTGTTTACCTTCCTGCAGGGCTTTGTAGACATGTTCCCGCTGGCCTGGGCGGGTATTTCAATGTTCATCATGCGCTTTATGCTGGGCTTCTCGGAAGCGCCGTCCTTCCCGGCGAATGCCCGTATCGTGGCGGCCTGGTTCCCGACGAAAGAGCGCGGTACGGCGTCCGCAATTTTTAATTCCGCACAGTATTTCTCTCTGGCGCTGTTTTCGCCGCTGCTGGGCTGGCTGACCTTCGCCTGGGGCTGGGAACACGTCTTTACCGTGATGGGCGTGATTGGTTTTGTGCTCACCGGACTGTGGGTAAAGTTTATTCATAACCCAACCGATCACCCGCGTATGTCGCAAGAAGAGCTGAAGTTTATCTCTGAAAACGGCGCGGTCGTGGATATGGACCATAAAAAGCCGGGTGATGTGAAGTCAGGCGGTCCTAAACTGCATTATATCAAGCAGTTGCTCACTAACCGTATGATGCTCGGCGTGTTCTTCGGACAGTATTTTATCAACACAATTACCTGGTTTTTCCTCACCTGGTTCCCGATTTACCTGGTACAGGAAAAAGGCATGTCGATCCTGAAAGTGGGCCTGGTGGCTTCGATTCCTGCGCTGTGCGGATTTGCCGGTGGCGTACTCGGCGGCGTGTTCTCTGATTATCTGATTAAACGTGGCTTCAGCATCACTCTGGCACGTAAGCTGCCGATTGTGCTCGGAATGCTGCTCGCCTCGACCATTATTCTGTGTAACTACACCGATAACACCACCCTGGTGGTGGCGCTGATGGCGCTGGCGTTCTTCGGTAAAGGCTTCGGGGCGCTGGGATGGCCGGTGATTTCCGATACTGCGCCGAAAGAGATTGTCGGTCTGTGCGGTGGGGTATTTAACGTATTTGGCAATGTGGCTTCCATCGTCACCCCGCTGGTGATTGGGTATCTGGTGAGCGAGCTGCACTCATTTAATGCTGCGCTGATGTTTGTAGGGTGCTCGGCGCTGATGGCAATGGTTTGCTACCTGTTTATTGTCGGTGACATTAAACGTATGGAATTGCAGAAATAAACAAAGGTGTAAGCGATGAATAACACGATTTTTCCGAATAAGTTTAAAGCGGCTCTCGCGGCGCAACAGATTCAGATTGGCTGCTGGTCTGCATTAGCCAGCCCAATCAGTACCGAAGTTTTAGGCCTGGCGGGTTTTGACTGGCTGGTGCTGGACGGCGAACACGCGCCGAACGACATATCGACGTTTATCCCGCAATTGATGGCGCTGAAAGGCAGCGCCAGCGCGCCGGTAGTGCGCGTACCGACCAACGAGCCGGTAATTATCAAACGCCTGCTGGATATCGGATTTTACAATTTCCTGATCCCGTTCGTGGAGACGGAAGAAGAGGCGGTGAACGCCGTGGCGTCGACCCGCTATCCGCCGGAAGGTATTCGCGGCGTGTCCGTATCCCATCGCGCCAATATGTTTGGCACCGTACCGGACTACTTTGCGCAGTCGAATAAGAACATCACCATCATCGTGCAGATCGAAAGTCAGCAGGGCGTCGATAACGTTGACGCAATCGCGGCGACAGAAGGCGTCGACGGGGTCTTCGTCGGCCCAAGCGATCTGGCTGCGGCGTTAGGCCACCTCGGCAATGCGTCACACCCTGATGTGCAGAAAGCTATCCAGCACATTTTTGCCCGCGCGAAAGCACACGGCAAACCAAGCGGCATTCTGGCCCCGGTAGAGGCGGATGCGCGTCGTTATCTGGAGTGGGGCGCGACGTTTGTTGCCGTTGGCAGCGATCTTGGCGTGTTCCGTTCAGCCACGCAAAAATTGGCTGATTCTTTTAAGAAATAACCCCCCTCGACAGTAGAGAGAGATAAAGACATGACAATGAAAGTTGGTTTTATTGGCCTCGGTATTATGGGTAAACCAATGAGTAAAAACCTCCTCAAGGCAGGTTACTCGCTGGTGGTTGCTGACCGTAACCCGGAATCCATTGCGGAAGTGATTGCCGCAGGCGCAGAAACCGCCGCCACGGCGAAAGATATTGCCGAGCAGTGCGATGTGATCATCACCATGCTGCCGAATTCTCCGCATGTGAAAGAAGTGGCGCTGGGAGAGGGCGGCATTATTGAAGGGGCGAAACCGGGGACAGTGCTGATCGACATGAGCTCCATCGCGCCGTTAGCCAGCCGTGAAATCAGCGACGCGCTGAAAGCGAAAGGCGTGGATATGCTGGACGCGCCGGTAAGCGGCGGCGAACCGAAAGCCATCGACGGTACTCTGTCGGTGATGGTTGGCGGTGATAAAGCGATTTTTGACAAATATTATGATCTGATGAAAGCGATGGCAGGTTCCGTGGTACATACCGGTGACATCGGCGCGGGTAACGTCACCAAGCTGGCGAATCAGGTGATTGTGGCGCTGAACATTGCGGCGATGTCGGAAGCGCTGACGCTGGCGACCAAAGCGGGCGTAAACCCGGATCTGGTGTATCAGGCGATCCGTGGTGGGCTGGCGGGAAGCACCGTACTGGATGCGAAAGCGCCAATGGTTATGGACAGAAACTTTAAGCCGGGTTTCCGTATCGACCTGCATATTAAAGATCTGGCGAACGCGCTGGATACCTCTCATGGCGTTGGCGCTCAGTTACCGCTGACTGCTGCAGTCATGGAGATGATGCAGGCGCTACGCGCTGATGGGCTGGGCACCGCCGATCATAGCGCACTCGCATGCTACTACGAAAAACTGGCGAAAGTGGAAGTCACTCGCTAACAAGAAGGGCGCGGATGCGCGCCCTGTATTTCTTGCCTTGCGCGGCACTGTCAGGCTACATAACTATGAAAATCGTAATTGCCCCAGACTCTTATAAAGAAAGCCTTTCTGCCACCGAGGTAGCTCAGGCAATAGAAAAAGGATTTCGGGAAATTTTCCCCGATGCGCAATATGTTTCTGTCCCGGTTGCCGATGGCGGTGAAGGAACGGTCGAAGCCATGATTGCCGCTACGCAGGGGAGTGAACATTCGGCGTGGGTGACAGGGCCGCTGGGCGAAAAAGTGAATGCCTGCTGGGGCATGTCTGGAGATGGTAAAACCGCGTTTATCGAAATGGCGGCAGCCAGCGGTCTGGCGTTAGTTCCTCCTGAAAAGCGTAACCCGTTAGTCACCACGTCGCGCGGCACCGGGGAGTTGATTTTGCAGGCGCTGGATAGCGGTGCGCAGAGCATCATTATTGGTATTGGCGGCAGTGCGACCAACGACGGCGGCGCGGGTATGGTGCAGGCGCTGGGGGCGAAACTCTGCGACGCCAACGGGACAGAGATTGGCAACGGTGGTGGAAGCCTGGAGAGTCTGAACACCATCGATATAACGGGCCTGGATCCGCGCTTAAAAACCTGCTCAATTCGCGTGGCCTGCGATGTGACCAATCCACTTACCGGCGATACTGGCGCTTCGCGCATTTTTGGCCCGCAGAAAGGGGCGACGGAAGAACGCATTATCGAACTGGACCGCAATCTGTCTCACTATGCCGACATCATTAAAAAATCGCTGCGGGTTGATGTGAAAGACGTTCCTGGCTCTGGTGCGGCAGGCGGAATGGGCGCCGCGTTAATGGCTTTTTTAGGTGCGGAGTTGCGCAGTGGTATTGAGATTGTGACCCAGGCGCTCAATCTGGAAGAGCATATTCATGACTGTACGCTGGTGGTGACCGGAGAAGGGCGGATTGACAGCCAGAGCATTCACGGCAAAGTGCCGGTGGGGGTGGCGAATGTCGCGAAGAAGTACCACAAGCCGGTAATTGGTATTGGCGGCAGCCTGACGCGCGATGTGGAGGTGGTGCATCAATATGGTATCGATGCGGTGTTTAGCGTATTAACCACCATCAGCACGCTGGAAGAGGCCTTTCGTGGGGCATTTGATAATATTTATCGCGCTTCAAGAAACATCGCCGCCACGTTGGCGATAGGAATGCGCAGTGCGGGGTGACAATGCCCCGCAAACCCTCTATACTGCGCGCCGAAGCTGACCAGACAGTCGCCGCTTCGTCGTCGTCCTCTTCGGGGGAGACGGGCGGAGGGGAGGAAAGTCCGGGCTCCATAGGGCAGGGTGCCAGGTAACGCCTGGGGGGGAAACCCACGACCAGTGCAACAGAGAGCAAACCGCCGATGGCCCACGCAAGTGGGATCAGGTAAGGGTGAAAGGGTGCGGTAAGAGCGCACCGCGCGGCTGGTAACAGTCCGTGGCACGGTAAACTCCACCCGGAGCAAGGCCAAATAGGGGTTCACAAGGTACGGCCCGTACTGAACCCGGGTAGGCTGCTTGAGCCAGTGAGCGATTGCTGGCCTAGATGAATGACTGTCCACGACAGAACCCGGCTTATCGGTCAGCTTCACCTCTTTATAAAAACCCCGCTTCGGCGGGGTTTTTGCTTTGTAGGCAGACTGTCCACGACGCTATACTCAAAAGAACGCGGCTTATCGGTCAGCTTCACCTCTTTATAAAAACCCCGCTTCGGCGAGGTTTTTGCTTTGTAGGCAAGTGAGATGAATGACTGTCCACGACGCTATGCTCAAAAGAATGCGCCTTATCGGTCAACTTCACTCTTTATAAAACCCCCGCCTCGGCGAGGTTTTTGGCTTTATAGACCGGGTAAGACGTTTACACTGCCATCCGGCAGACGTTTTTCCTGTCGTGTTGTAGTTGGTTCACCACGAATCAGGCCTTTATTTCCCATTCATCTCATCGTTATTTTACCTTTATTTACGCGCTGAACTTCTTTTATCTAAGGGAATGTCTCGCGGGATATTTCATTTTTTGTGATGACTAGCACAAAACGCTGCGCGATACGTTTTTATCGAGAATAATCGAACGCAATCGATCGCCATCACAAAATTACTGGCTGATAAATCGTACAAAACTACTGTTAATGCAATGTTGCATTTGATGGTTCTTTGTGTGTTTTGGTTTAAATATTAATAAATGCAATGTTTCTTTACAAACAAATAAGGCTAAAAAACGTGATGCATAACGTTATTTGACCACTATAAACGATAAAATATAATTATATTTGATAAGTTGCTTATTAAATTTAAGCGCTGTTTTGCCTGGTAATTACTCTGTAATTGATTGAAATATAGCCTTTCGTGGTTTTAAGAAATAGCAGGAGAAATGGTGTTGTTATAGCCATAAAAAATCGTTATCCCCCCATCTTTTTTTGATTAAAGTCAGGATAAAGTGAGATCGATATTTCATATCTATATGATTATTAAGTGATTTCAATTTAAATAATAGTCTTACAAAATGTAAGTCAAGGGGATTTGTGAGTGGTAGCACATATCCTCGTTCGCTTAATTTGGTACACTTCCTGCCGTCAACAAAGTAATTAGCGCAGGTCGATATGAATACTATTACACTCCCTAAAACACAGCACTTAGTGGTCTTTCAGGAAGTCATTAGAAGCGGTTCTATCGGCTCAGCTGCAAAAGAATTAGGTTTAACTCAACCGGCTGTCAGCAAAATCATTAATGATGTAGAAGCTTATTTCGGTATTGAGTTAGTCGTACGCAAAAATACTGGTGTGACATTAACTCAGGCAGGTCAGGTTATGCTCTCATGGTCTGAATCTATTACCCGTGAAATGAAGAACATGGTTGATGAGATGAACAGCATGACGAGCAATGCGGTCGTTGATGTGTCGTTTGGCTTTCCTTCACTGATTGCCTTCACCATCATGTCCGGCATGATTAAAAAATTCAAAGAAGTGTTCCCGAAAGCGCAGGTTTCCATGTATGAAGCTCAGCTCTCCTCGTTCTTACCTGCGATTCGTGACGGGCGTCTGGACTTCGCGATCGGTACGCTGAGTGATGAGATGAAACTGCACGATCTGCATGTTGAACCGCTCTTTGAGTCAGACTTCATCCTGGTTGCCAGCAAGTCCCGAACATGCACCGGCATCACCTCGCTGAGCGCGTTGAAAAACGAACAGTGGGTGTTGCCACAAACGAATATGGGGTACTACAGTGAACTTCTAACCACGTTACAAAATAATGGCATCAGCAGTGAAAACATCGTTAAAACAGACTCCGTCGTTACGATTTATAATCTTGTTCTCAATGCTGATTTCTTAACAGTAATTCCCTGCGATATGACCACACCATTTGGCTCAAACCAGTTTATTACTATCCCGGTAGAAGAAACCTTACCCGTCGCGCGTTATGCCGCCGTATGGTCGAAAAATTATCGAATTAAAAAAGCAGCATCTATTTTGGTGGAATTAGCCAAAGAGTATTCATCATATAATTGTCGGAGACGAAGGCAATTAATTGAAATTGATTAAAGATTGAATTTGTTTTAACACGAAATCAACGCCATCTGTCTATTTCTGACAATGGTCACGGCTATCTATTTACTTTAATACCCTAGTAAGAGGTTCTAATGCACATTACATACGATCTCCCAGTTGCAATTGAAGATATCCTCGAAGCGAAAAAAAGACTGGCGGGGAAAATTTATAAAACGGGAATGCCTCGCTCTAACTATTTTAGTGAACGTTGCAAAGGGGAAATTTTCCTCAAGTTTGAAAATATGCAGCGTACCGGTTCATTTAAAATCCGTGGTGCGTTTAACAAGCTCAGTTCATTAACCGAAGCTGAAAGATGTAAGGGCGTGGTGGCTTGCTCTGCAGGTAACCATGCGCAAGGGGTTTCTCTCTCCTGCGCCATGCTCGGAATCGACGGCAAAGTGGTCATGCCGAAAGGCGCGCCGAAGTCTAAAGTTGCTGCAACCTGCGATTATTCCGCAGAGGTTGTGCTGCACGGCGACAACTTCAACGACACCATCGCTAAGGTTAGCGAGATTGTGGAAACTGAAGGCCGTATCTTTATTCCACCATATGATGACCCGAAAGTGATTGCTGGTCAGGGGACTATTGGTCTGGAAATTCTGGAAGATCTGTACGATGTCGATAACGTGATTGTGCCAATTGGCGGTGGCGGACTGATTGCTGGTATTGCGGTGGCAATTAAATCTATTAACCCGACTATTAAAATTATTGGCGTACAGTCTGAAAATGTTCATGGCATGGCGGCTTCTTTCCACGCTGGAGAAATAACCACGCACCGAACGACCGGCACCCTGGCGGATGGTTGTGACGTTTCCCGCCCGGGTACTTTAACGTATGAAATTGTTCGTGAGTTGGTGGATGACATTGTCCTGGTCAGCGAAGATGAAATTCGCAACAGCATGGTGGCATTAATTCAGCGAAATAAAGTTGTGACTGAAGGTGCCGGCGCGCTGGCTTGCGCAGCATTATTAAGCGGGAAATTAGATAGCTATATCCAGAACAGAAAAACAGTCAGCATTATTTCTGGCGGTAATATCGACCTTTCTCGTGTATCTCAAATTACTGGTTTAGTTGACGCTTAATATACTTCGTTGAGGATAGGATATGAGTACTACTGATAGCATTGTATCCAGCCAGACAAAACAGTCGTCCTGGCGCAAATCGGACACCACCTGGACACTGGGTTTATTTGGTACAGCCATCGGCGCCGGGGTGCTGTTCTTCCCTATCCGCGCAGGTTTTGGCGGACTGATCCCCATTCTGATAATGCTGGTGTTAGCATACCCCATCGCCTTCTATTGCCACCGTGCGCTGGCACGCCTGTGTCTTTCCGGTTCTAACCCTTCCGGTAACATCACAGAAACGGTTGAAGAGCACTTTGGTAAAACGGGCGGCGTGGTTATCACGTTCCTCTACTTCTTTGCGATTTGTCCGCTGCTGTGGATTTATGGCGTCACCATTACCAACACCTTTATGACCTTTTGGGAAAACCAGTTGCAGATGCCAGCGTTAAACCGTGGCTTCGTGGCACTGTTCCTGCTGCTGCTGATGGCATTCGTCATCTGGTTTGGTAAGGATCTGATGGTTAAAGTAATGAGCTACCTGGTATGGCCGTTTATTGCCAGCCTGGTGCTGATCTCTCTGTCTCTGATTCCTTACTGGAACTCTGCGGTTATCGATCAGGTTGATCTCAGCAATATCGCTCTGACTGGCCATGACGGCATCCTGGTTACCGTGTGGCTGGGTATTTCCATCATGGTGTTCTCTTTCAACTTCTCACCAATCGTTTCTTCCTTCGTGGTCTCTAAACGTGAAGAGTATGAGAAAGATTACGGTCGCGAATTTACCGAGCAGAAATGTTCAAAAATCATCTCCCGCGCCAGTATGCTGATGGTTGCCGTGGTGATGTTCTTTGCCTTTAGCTGCCTGTTCACGCTCTCTCCGGCAAACATGGCGGATGCGAAAGCGCAGAACATTCCAGTACTGTCTTACCTGGCGAACCACTTCGCTTCACTGTCCGGTTCGAAGTCCACCTTCGCGACCGTTCTGGAGTACGGCGCTTCAATCATCGCACTGGTTGCTATCTTCAAATCTTTCTTCGGCCACTACCTGGGCACGCTGGAAGGTCTGAACGGTCTGGTGCTGAAGTTTGGTTACAAAGGCGATAAAACTAAGGTTTCCGCTGGCAAACTTAATACCATCAGCATGATCTTCATCATGGGCTCAACCTGGGTTGTGGCTTACGCCAACCCGAACATCCTGGACCTGATTGAAGCAATGGGCGCGCCGATTATTGCCTCTCTGCTCTGCCTGCTGCCGATGTATGCCATCCGTAAAGCGCCGTCACTGGCGAAATACCGTGGCCGTCTGGATAACGTGTTTGTTACCGTGATTGGTCTGCTGACTATCCTGAACATTGTCTACAAACTGTTTTAATCCTTAAGCTCAGGATGAGCGGAGTAGTGAAATGAATGAGTTTCCGGTAGTACTGGTTATTAACTGTGGTTCGTCTTCCATTAAATTCTCAGTGCTGGATGCAGCGAACTGTGAAGTTTTAATGGCGGGAATCGCGGACGGTATTAACTCTGAAAATGCGTTCATAGCAATTAATGGAGGAGAGCCAGCTAAGCTGGCTCACCACAGCTACGAAGACGCATTAAAAGCAATCGCCGTTGAACTGGAAAAACGTAATTTAATGGACAGCGTGGCCTTAATTGGCCACCGCATTGCCCACGGTGGAAATATCTTTACCGAATCAGCAATTATTACTGACGACGTTATCGATAATATTCGCCGGGTATCGCCTTTAGCACCGTTACATAATTATGCGAACCTCAGTGGGATTGAATCCGCACAGCACCTTTTCCCAGGCGTGCAGCAGGTTGCGGTATTTGATACCAGCTTCCACCAGACGATGGCCCCAGAGGCCTATCTTTACGGTCTACCGTGGAAATATTTTGAGGAGTTAGGCGTTCGTCGTTATGGCTTCCACGGCACGTCGCACCGCTATGTATCTCAGCGAGCGCATGAGCTTCTTGAGCTGCAGAGTGATGACTCCGGTCTGGTTGTGGCTCACCTGGGGAACGGCGCGTCAATCTGCGCGGTGCGTAACGGGCAGAGCGTTGATACCTCAATGGGCATGACGCCGTTGGAAGGGTTGATGATGGGCACACGCAGCGGTGACGTCGATTTCGGCGCCATGGCGTGGATTGCCAGCGAAACCAACCAGACGCTGAGCGACCTTGAGCGTGTTGTGAATAAAGAGTCCGGTTTACTGGGTATTTCCGGTTTGTCCTCTGACTTACGTACGTTAGAAAAAGCCTGGCACGAGGGACATGAGCGTGCGCAGCTGGCGATTAAAACGTTTGTGCATCGTATCGCGCGCCATATCGCCGGACATGCCGCTTCGCTGCATCGTCTTGATGGGATTATTTTCACCGGTGGAATAGGTGAGAACTCGGTATTAATTCGTCGTCTGGTTATTGAACATCTCGCCGTTTTAGGGGTGAATATCGACAGCGAGATGAATAGCCTGCCAAATTCCCATGGCGAAAGAATTATCTCTAATAAAGATGCTCGTGTTATTTGTGCGGTTATTCCCACAAATGAAGAGAAAATGATTGCGCGTGATGCCATTGCGTTAGGCAAAATTAATATACCAGTAGAATTTGCATAATTAATTTTCAGCAGAGAGATTATTTTTCATGAAGGTAAATATCGATACCAGCGATATGCTGTATGCCGAAGCCTGGAATGGCTTTAAAGGTACGGACTGGAAAGAGGAAATTAATGTCCGTGATTTTATTCAGCACAACTATACGCCTTATGAAGGGGATGAATCTTTCCTCGCCGAAGCAACGCCAGCGACCACTGCATTGTGGGAAAAAGTCATGGCGGGCATCCGTATTGAAAACTCGACGCACGCGCCGGTTGATTTCGATACCAATATTGCCACCACGATAACCGCACATGATGCGGGTTATATTGAACAAGAACTGGAAAAAATCGTTGGTCTGCAAACGGATAAGCCGCTCAAGCGTGCTCTGCATCCGTTTGGCGGCATCAACATGATCAAAAGCTCTTTTGATGCTTATGGTCGTGAGATGGATGCTGATTTTGAATACCAGTTTACTGAACTGCGTAAAACCCATAACCAGGGCGTATTCGACGCCTACTCTCCGGATATGCTGCGCTGCCGTAAATCCGGCGTGCTGACCGGTCTGCCGGACGGCTATGGCCGTGGTCGTATCATCGGCGACTATCGCCGCGTCGCGCTGTACGGTATCCGCTACCTGGTACGCGAGCGTGAACTGCAGTTTGCCGATCTCCAGTCGAACCTGGAGTGGGGCCAGAATCTTGAAGCCACGATTCGCCTGCGCGAAGAGCTGTCTGAGCACCGTCGCGCCCTGCTGCAGATGCAGGAAATGGCAGCGAAGTACGGCTGCGATATCTCCCGCCCGGCGCGTAATGCGCAGGAAGCGGTGCAGTGGGTTTACTTTGCTTACCTGGCTGCGGTGAAATCTCAGAACGGCGGCGCAATGTCGCTGGGCCGTACCGCATCGTTCCTCGACATCTACATTGAGCGCGATTTCAAAGCGGGAATTTTAAACGAGCAGCAGGCGCAGGAGCTGATCGACCACTTCATTATGAAGATCCGTATGGTGCGCTTCCTGCGTACGCCGGAATTCGACACCCTGTTCTCAGGCGACCCTATCTGGGCGACTGAAGTTATCGGCGGCATGGGGCTGGATGGCCGCACGCTGGTAACGAAAAACTCGTTCCGCTACCTGCATACGCTGCACACCATGGGACCGGCGCCTGAGCCGAACCTGACGGTGCTGTGGTCTGAAGCGCTGCCGATTGCCTTCAAAAAGTACGCCGCCCAGGTGTCTATCATCACCTCGTCTTTGCAGTATGAAAACGACGATTTGATGCGTGCCGACTTTGACAGCGATGACTATGCCATTGCCTGCTGCGTAAGCCCGATGGTTATCGGCAAACAAATGCAGTTCTTCGGTGCGCGTGCCAACCTCGCCAAAACGTTGCTGTACGCAATCAACGGCGGCGTGGATGAGAAGCTGAAAATTCAGGTTGGGCCGAAAACGGCACCGCTGATGGATGACGTGCTGGATTACGATACGGTGATGGAGAGCCTGGACCACTTTATGGACTGGCTGGCCGTGCAGTACATCAGCGCGCTGAACATCATCCACTATATGCACGACAAGTACAGCTATGAAGCTTCGCTGATGGCGCTGCACGATCGTGATGTCTATCGCACGATGGCTTGTGGTATGGCGGGTCTGTCCGTGGCGGCGGATTCTCTGTCGGCTATCAAATACGCCCGCGTGAAACCGATTCGTGATGAAAACGGTCTGGCTGTCGATTTCGAAATCGAAGGCGACTATCCGCAATACGGCAACAACGACGAGCGAGTAGACAGCATTGCCTGCGACCTGGTTGAACGCTTCATGAAGAAAATTAAGGTGTTGCCAACCTACCGTAATGCGGTGCCGACGCAGTCCATCCTGACCATCACCTCCAACGTGGTGTACGGACAGAAAACCGGTAACACGCCGGACGGACGTCGCGCAGGTACGCCGTTTGCACCAGGGGCTAACCCGATGCACGGTCGCGATCGTAAAGGCGCGGTTGCGTCGTTAACCTCGGTGGCCAAACTGCCGTTTACCTATGCCAAAGACGGCATCTCGTACACCTTCTCCATTGTGCCGGCTGCACTGGGCAAAGAAGATGGGGTGCGTAAAACCAACCTGGTTGGTCTGCTGGACGGTTACTTCCACCATGAAGCGCATGTGGAAGGTGGGCAGCATCTGAACGTTAACGTTATGAACCGTGAAATGTTGATGGATGCTATTGAGCACCCGGAAAACTATCCAAACCTGACGATCCGCGTGTCTGGCTATGCGGTGCGCTTCAACGCGTTGACCCGTGAACAGCAGCAGGATGTTATTTCACGCACTTTCACCCAGGCGCTCTGACGCCGGAGGGATTATGAGAAAAGTTATTGCAACCGAATGTGCGCCAGGGGCGATTGGGCCTTACGTACAGGGCGTGGATCTGGGCAGCATGGTGTTGACGTCAGGTCAAATCCCGGTGTGTCCACAGACCGGTGAAGTGGCAGAAAACGTGGCCGATCAGGCACGTCAAAGCCTGGAAAACGTGAAAGCGATCGTCGAGTCCGCAGGTTTGAAAGTGAGCGATATCGTGAAGACTACCGTTTTCGTATCCGACCTGAACGACTTCGCCACCATTAACCAGGTGTACCAGCAGTTCTTTGATGAGCATCAGGCTATCTACCCCACGCGCAGTTGCGTACAGGTCGCCCGCTTACCAAAGGATGTGAAGCTGGAGATTGAAGCCATCGCCGTACGTGGCGACACGCTGTAATCCCTTGCGGGGCGATCTCAGGATCGCCCCAATCCTTAATGAGTGTGAAACCTGGTCTTCACTGAACGGCAATCCGAGGGTGTGGATATGATTAGCGCATTCGATATTTTCAAGATTGGCATTGGACCTTCCAGCTCCCATACCGTGGGGCCAATGAACGCAGGTAAAAGCTTTATCGATTTGTTGGTCAGCAGCGGAGAACTCCGCAGAACCACGCATATTGTGGTCGATCTTTACGGATCGCTTTCCCTGACCGGGAAAGGTCATGCGACAGATGTCGCGATCATGATGGGGCTGGCCGGTAACAGTCCGCAAAACGTTAATATAGACTCAATCGCTGGTTTTACTCAGGAAGTGGCCCGTACCGGACGTTTGCCGGTTGCTGAGGGCACGCATGTTGTCGATTTCTCTCCAGATGAAAATATTCTCTTTCATACCGAAACCCTGCCACGCCATGAAAATGGCATGCGTATCACCGCGTGGAACGGCACCGAGAGGCTATTAAGCAAAACTTATTACTCCGTCGGCGGTGGTTTTATCATTGAAGAGGAGCAATTTGGGCAGGTGCATGATGTTGAAGCACACGTGCCCTACAATTTTCATTCCGCCAGCGAACTGCTGAAACTGTGCGAGCGCAATGGGCTGTCTGTTTCCGGCTTGATGATGCAAAACGAGCTGGCGATGCGCAGCAAAGAGGAAATCGATGCTGGCTTTGCCGCCATTTGGGACGTCATGCACGCCGGGATTGAGCGCGGCATGAACACCGAAGGCGTCCTGCCGGGGCCGCTTAACGTTCCGCGTCGCGCCGTGGCGTTACGTCGGTTGCTGGTTTCCAGCGATAATCTGTCCAGCGACCCGATGAACGTTATTGACTGGATCAACATGTTCGCGCTGGCCGTGAGCGAAGAAAACGCCGCCGGGTGCCGGGTTGTGACGGCGCCGACCAACGGTGCATGTGGGATTATTCCCGCCGTATTGGCCTATTACGACAAGTTCCGCCGTCCGGTGAATGCGAACTCCATTGCCCGCTATTTGCTGGCCGCGGGGGCGATAGGCGCGCTGTATAAGATGAACGCCTCTATTTCTGGTGCTGAGGTGGGCTGCCAGGGTGAGATTGGCGTAGCCTGTTCAATGGCGGCTGCCGGGCTGACAGAACTGCTGGGCGGTAGCCCGTCGCAGGTCTGCATTGCAGCGGAAATCGCCATGGAGCATAACCTGGGGCTGACCTGCGATCCGGTAGCCGGACAGGTGCAAATACCGTGCATTGAACGTAATGCGATCAACGCAGTAAAAGCCGTCAACGCCGCGCGCATGGCGCTACGTCGAACGTCAGAACCACGCGTTTCGCTCGATAAAGTGATCGAGACCATGTATGAAACGGGCAAAGATATGAACGACAAATACCGTGAAACCTCACGCGGTGGGCTGGCAATTAAAGTGGTTTGTACCTGAGGTGAAAAGCCGTGCCTGGTAAGCGCAGCGCTATCCAGCAATAAATTATTCAATATGGCATGATAAAAAAGGTGCACGTTAGTGCGCCTTTTTTGTTGTGATCTGCTTCAAATATAGAAATTCAATTCTTTATATTGAAATAAAAGAGAAAATATTTCTTAACTTTTAGAAATTACAGGGGTTTGTTTGTGAAGTTTTTCTCTGATCCTGCGCGTATGATTTCCTCATTACTCCAATAGCTCACCTGCACCGTAGTACTGCGTATCGCATTGAGGCAGTACGAAAAAAATATAAAAACCTCTACCTACACATTGAGCGGAAAATTATGGAAACGGCAACGAATAACAGCGTAATACTCGACGCATCTGCTCCGGCACGTCGGGCGGGAATGACCGAAAGTGAATGGCGTGAAGCCATTAAATTCGACAGCATGGACACCGGCTGGGTCATTATGAGTATCGGTATGGCAATTGGTGCGGGGATTGTTTTTCTTCCCGTCCAGGTGGGTTTGATGGGGCTGTGGGTGTTTTTGCTCTCCTCTATCATTGGCTATCCAGCCATGTATCTGTTCCAGCGTCTGTTTATTAATACGCTGGCTGAGTCCCCTGAGTGTAAAGACTACCCGAGCGTGATCAGCGGCTATCTGGGTAAGAACTGGGGCATCCTGTTAGGTGCGTTGTATTTTGTGATGCTGGTTATCTGGATGTTCGTCTATTCCACCGCCATCACCAACGATAGCGCCTCCTACCTGCATACTTTTGGTGTTACTGAAGGGTTACTGTCCGACAGCCCGTTCTATGGCCTGGTGCTGATTTGCATCCTGGTGGCTATCTCGTCCCGCGGGGAAAAACTGCTGTTTAAAATCTCCACCGGTATGGTACTGACCAAGCTGCTGGTGGTGGCGGCGCTTGGCGTGTCGATGGTTGGGATGTGGCATTTATATAACGTAGGTTCACTGCCGCCGATGGCGCTGCTGATCAAAAACGCGATTATCACGCTGCCGTTTACCCTGACCTCGATTCTGTTTATTCAGACCTTAAGCCCGATGGTTATCTCCTATCGTTCTCGCAATAAATCCATTGAAGTGGCACGCCATAAAGCCCTGCGAGCCATGAATATTGCGTTCGGTATTCTGTTTGTGACCGTCTTTTTCTACGCCGTTTCCTTCACGCTGGCGATGGGCCATGACGAAGCGGTTAAAGCTTATGAGCAGAACATTTCCGCTCTGGCGATTGCCGCGCAGTTTATCAGCGGCGCGGGTGCTGGCTGGGTGAAAATCGTCAGCGTTATTCTGAACATCTTTGCCGTAATGACCGCTTTCTTCGGCGTTTACTTAGGGTTCCGTGAAGCCACTCAAGGGATCGTGATGAACGTGCTGCGCCGCAAAATGCCAGCCGAGAAAATCAATGAGACCCTGGTTCAGCGCGGCATTATGGTTTTCGCTATCCTGCTGGCGTGGGGAGCCATTGTGCTCAATGCGCCGGTACTGAGCTTCACTTCTATTTGTAGCCCTATCTTCGGCATGGTGGGATGTCTGATCCCGGCCTGGTTGGTCTACAAAGTTCCTGCACTGCACAAATACAAAGGCGCTTCCCTGTATCTGATTATTGTCACGGGCCTGCTGCTGTGCGTTTCTCCGTTCCTGGCATTTTCCTGAGATATCTGAGCAAAGGTTGTTGTTATGTTTGAGACTACATTGAATCCATTATGGGATAGTTTTATCCGCGCGGTGCAGGAAGAAGTTAAGCCTGCGCTGGGCTGCACGGAACCTATCTCTCTGGCTCTGGCGGCAGCGGTCGCCTCCTCTGAGCTGGACGGCGCGGTTGAACGCATTGATGCGTGGGTCTCACCGAACCTGATGAAAAACGGCATGGGCGTTACCGTGCCGGGTACCGGAATGGTTGGGCTGCCTGTCGCGGCGGCACTGGGTGCGCTGGGGGGAAATGCCCACGCCGGTTTAGAGGTACTGAAAGACGCCTCGCCTCAAGCGATTGCCGATGCGAAAGCGATGCTTACCGCCGGGAAGGTCGCGGTGATGCTGCAGGAGCCATGCGAGGACATTCTCTTCTCCCGTGCGAAGGTTTATAGCGCTGAGGGATGGGCGTGCGTGACGATTGTTGGTGGTCATACCAACATTGTGCACATTGAGACCAATAAGGGCGTGGTGTTCACGACAGAACAGAACGCTCAGGAAGAGGAGCAGGAGTCACCGTTGGCGGTATTGTCCCACACGTCGCTGGAAGAGATTCTGGCGTTCGTGAACGCGGTACCGTTTGAGTCAATCCGCTTTATTCTCGATGCGGCAAAACTGAACGGTGCGCTTTCCCAGGAAGGGCTGCGCGGTAACTGGGGCTTGCACATCGGAACCACGCTTGAGAAGCAGTGCGCGCGTGGCCTGCTGGCGAACGATCTCTCCACCTCTATTCTGATCCGCACCAGTGCGGCATCGGATGCGCGAATGGGCGGGGCGACGCTTCCGGCAATGAGCAACTCGGGCTCCGGTAATCAGGGGATTACCGCGACCGTTCCGGTAATGGTGGTGGCTGAGCACTTTGGTGCGGATGAAGAGAAACTGGCGCGTGCGCTGATGTTGTCTCACCTGAGCGCTATCTACATCCATCATCAGCTTCCGCGTTTGTCTGCACTGTGTGCGGCAACCACGGCGGCGATGGGCGCCGCGGCGGGGATGGCGTGGATTGTTGATGGTCGCTACAACACCATCGCGATGGCAATCAGCAGCATGATTGGCGACGTGAGCGGAATGATTTGCGATGGTGCCTCAAACAGCTGCGCGATGAAAGTTTCAACCAGCGCATCTGCGGCGTGGAAAGCGGTGCTGATGGCGCTGGATGACACCGCAGTGACCGGCAATGAAGGGATTGTGGCGCACAACGTGGAGCAATCGATCACGAACCTGTGTGCGCTGGCATGTCGCTCGATGCAGGAAACCGACAAGCAGATCATTGAGATCATGGCCAGTAAGGCACATTAATCTGCAGGCCGGGTAAGGCGGAATCGCCCCCGGCATAACTCTAAGCCGCCTTTTCAGGCGGCTTCTTCGTCTTCCAGACGTAGCTCGGCATCCGCCACAATCGCTTCCAGCTCTGTCAGCATTTCTTCATAGCCGAAGGTCACAGTATCCTGTTTTTTCGGCTCAACCTGCGGCTGGCGTTTTTTTGATGATTTCTTGCTCAATAGTCGTACTCCATTGTTTTCCCTGACTATACGGGCAAATCTATCAGCAAAGCGCGCAGCGCGGTATCGGCGACTAACGTTATGTTAGTTTCGTCACGAATAAATGCGCCATCGCCGCAGGTGAGCGCTTCCTTTTCGGCGCCAGATGTCACCGCATGGAATCTGCCGTGGATCGACTGTAAGTAAGCCCGCGGCCCATGTAACTGAAAACTCAGCGATTCACCTTGTTGCAGTTCAACGTGGTGCACCCATACCTGTTGACGCAGATGCAGGCTGCCTTGTTCTCCATCCGGCGAGGCGAGCAACTGATGCTTACCGGCATTCAGCGTGGCTTTCTGTACGCAGGCGTTTTCGCGCTGCGGGCAGGCATCCAGCCAGAGCTGCATTCGGGTTAACGGTTTATCTTTGCTGATATTGTGTTCGCTGTAGCTAATTCCCGGCTGTGTGGCGAGCAGTAAAACTTCTCCTGCCTTGGCCTGGATATGGTTACCTTCACTGTCGCGATACTCCGCTTCCCCTTCGAGGATCAGATTGACGATATCTACCTTCGGATAGGTACGTGCCTGGAAAGAGGCTCCCGGTGCCAGAACTTCCTGGTTCAGAACACGCAGCGAGGCATAACCCAGCAGTTTAGGATCAAAATAGTGTCCAAAGGAGAAGGTATAACGGGCCTGCAGCCAGCCGTAGTCTGCTTGCCCGCATTGTTTGGCTGTACGGGTAGTAATCATAGTTCTTGACCTCTCTTTACTTCCTTTTATGTTAAATGGCTAGACGCTGCATTGTTAGCCAGATATTCTGCCCGGTATGTTCAAATTTCCTGAATGAGAACGAGATGGCCAAAGAAAGGGCTTTAACGCTTGAGGCGTTACGCGTCATGGACGCAATAGACCGGCGTGGCAGCTTTGCCGCCGCGGCGGACGAACTGGGGCGCGTTCCTTCCGCGCTCAGCTATACCATGCAGAAGCTGGAGGAAGAGCTGGACGTCGTGCTGTTCGACCGTTCAGGTCATCGCACAAAATTCACCAACGTCGGGCGTATGCTGCTGGAACGTGGGCGTGTACTGTTGGAAGCTGCGGATAAGCTGACCACCGATGCCGAAGCGCTGGCTCGCGGTTGGGAAACGCATCTGACCATCGTCACCGAAGCGCTGGTGCCGACGGCGGCGTTTTTCCCGCTGATCGACAGACTTGCCGGGAAGGCCAATACCCAGCTTTCCGTTATTACCGAAGTTCTGGCCGGGGCGTGGGAGCGTCTGGAGCAGGGGCGGGCGGATATCGTGATTGCGCCGGATATGCATTTTCGCTCATCTTCGGAAATCAACTCGCGCAAGCTGTACTCGCTGATGAACGTATATGTGGCGGCCCCGGATCATCCAATTCATCAGGAGCCGGAACCGTTATCGGAAGTCACCCGCGTGAAGTACCGCGGAATCGCGGTGGCGGACACGGCCCGCGAACGCCCGGTGCTGACGGTTCAACTGCTGGATAAACAGCCGCGTCTGACGGTGAGTTCGATAGAAGATAAACGCCAGGCGCTGTTGGCCGGCCTTGGCGTGGCGACGATGCCATACCCGCTGGTGGAAGAGGACATTGCGGCGGGTCGGTTGCGTGTGGTTAGCCCGGAATCGACAAGCGAAATTGATATTATTATGGCCTGGCGTCGAGACAGCATGGGCGAAGCGAAATCCTGGTGTTTGCGGGAAATTCCCAAGCTGTTTGCGGGTAAATAGCAGGGCTGTTACGCCGGATGCGGTGCAAATGCACCTTATCCGGCCGACAAGATGGTGTATTACATCAGGACAGTTGTTTCGGGTCAGCGCCGAAGCGGTTGCTCCCCTGAGTCCCATTTTGACAGTTGAAAATGATGATTACCAACCAGCCTACGATCGGGATCAGCAGCACCAGTAGCCACCAGGCCGAGCGGTCGGTGTCATGTAAACGCCGGAACTGCACCGCCCACCACGGGATAAAGACCAGAACCCCATAAATCGTCGTTAATATGCCTTCCCCTCCGGCGCGTTCCCAGCCAAGCATTCTGTCCAGAATGCCCAGCACGAACGTAAAGATGATGTTGACCAGCACAAACATCCAGTATTCTTTACGACGCGCGCGGCCCCCAAAACCAAAGTAGTTCTTTAATACGTTTAAATACCAATCCATTTTTGCCTCGTTCTGTATTCAATTACTTGTTTTTAAAGCAATCAAAATAAGAATAGCCGTGAATGGAATACTGGTAAATATTTGCTGTATTAATTATTTGGCCCCCAAAGGGGACCCGTGTAAATCAGGCAAAACGGTCATCACGCCCGTGGGGTTCGTTGAGGTCCTGCCACGGTCCGACAGAAATAATGCCGGTCGGGTTAATGGTTTTGTGGCTACGGAAGTAGTGATTGCGGATGTGATCGAAATTAACGGTCTCCGCAATGCCTGGCATCTGGTAGATATCGCGCAGGAAACCGTACAGGTTCAGATAGTCGCTAATCCGGTGTTTGTCGCACTTGAAGTGCGTCACATACACAGGATCAAAGCGCACCAGCGTAGTCCACAGGCGAATATCGGCCTCTGTTAACTGGTCCCCGGTCAGGTAGCGATGTTGCCCAAGGATCTGCTCCAGTCGCGCCAGAGATTGAAAGACTTTTTCTACGGCGTCGTCGTAGGCTTCCTGACTGGTGGCAAATCCGGCTTTATACACGCCGTTATTGACGTTGTCATAAATCCAGCCGTTGAGCTCGTCGATTTTAGTTTGCAGAGCGGGTGGATAGTAATCCCCGGCTTTCGCGCCCAGCGCATCAAACGCAGTGTTAAACATACGGATGATATCTGCAGATTCGTTGCTGACAATGGTGTGGTTCTTTTTGTCCCACAGCACCGGAACGGTCACCCGACCGCTGTAGTGCGGATCGGCGTGTAAATAGAGTTGATAAAGAAATTCGTGCTGATACAGGGTATCGCCGGTTGCCGCCGGGAAGTTATCGTCAAAGGTCCAGCCGTTTTCCAGCATCAGCGGATGCACAACGGAAACGGAAATAAACGGTTCCAGCCCTTTGAGTTTACGCAAGATCAGCGTGCGATGCGCCCACGGACAGGCCAGAGAAACGTAGAGATGATAGCGGTCTTTTTCGGCGGCGAAACCCCCTTCGCCCGTTGGACCGGGTGCGCCATCCGCAGTGAGCCAGTTACGGAAAGCTGATGCAGAGCGTTGAAATTTTCCCCCGGTTGATTTGGTGTCATACCAGGTGTCATGCCATACGCCGTCAATGAGTTGTCCCATGATTTTCGCCTCCTCAGATAGCAAAAGCGAGGAGATGTCTCCTCGCTTTTTGATGCGTTTAGTATAGCTCGCTTACCATTTTTTATTCAGTACACGGTCGATGCTGAATGCGCCCGGACCGGTGATAGCCAGCAGCAGGAAGCCGCCTGCGATGGTCAGGTTTTTCATAAACATCAGAGAGTTCACACCTTCCGCAAAGTTGCTGTGGAAGAGGAACGCCGTCAGCAGCGTGAAGCCCGCGGTGAACAGCGCAGTAGTACGGGTCAGGAAACCAAACAGGATGGCCAGACCGCCGCCAAACTCAAGCAGGATAACCAGCGGTAACATAAATCCTGGGACGCCCATGGCTTCCATGTACTGTTGGGTACCCGCATATCCGGTGATTTTTCCCCAACCTGCGGTAATAAACAGGATTGGCATCAGAATGCGTGCTACCAGTACACCAACATCTTCTAATTTCTTCATCATACTCTCCAGGAAACCACCCAGGCGGCTTATTGTGTTTTTTTGTGCAACGACGTCGCAGAGTGCGTCGTTGCTGTCGATGGAGAGAATCATAAACGCGGCTAATGACAATTGTTAGCAAGGAAAACTGTCAGAAATTTTCAAAAAATTTGAGGTTAGGGGCAGGAGAGGTGATTAGCCGCGCAGTTGCTGTTGTCTGATGGTCGATTTAACCAGACGCCAGATGCTCCACACGCTAAAGCCGCGTTTAGCCCAGCGTACCAGCAGATTCGGGTTACGAATGGTGCGAACCGCCATAATACTGCTTCCGACCAACACCCAGCTACGCAGGTTCAGCAGCGTCTTCCAGCCACGATCGTAAACTTCGGTGGCTTCCAGCCAGTCGCGGCGAGTGGCAGACAGATCCAGCCTTTGCTGCTGGATCTGTCCAAGCAGTTGCGCCTTACGTTGTTGACGTTCGACTTTACTGCTCATTATGCATCATCCTCCAGGGCCTGCCTGTCGTTAGCGAGTTCATTGCGCGTATGGCGTAGCAGCGTTGTTTTACGCGCTTTACTCAGCGTCCATAGCCCGCCGATAAGCGCTAAAAGCAACAGCACAACGGTGGTGGCAATCATGGCGTTCAGGCGATACTGCGGGTCTATGGCCCAGATGATAAGCACCATCAGACTCATCAGACCAAACGCCGCGAACAGCATGGTCAGCCCAAGCATCAGCAGGATCTGGATGAGATTGGCTTTTTCCTCTTCCAGCTCAACGACGGCCAGCCGCAGCCGCGTCTCTACGATCTCAACGAGAATCGTCAGGATCCGCTGTCCAATACCCAGTACGCCTTTGCCTGGACCTTGTGCGTGTTGAGAGTCTGCCATTATTAACGGCGCGACAGCAGTACACCAAGTACCACACCGACTGCAGCGCCAATGCCGACGCCTGTCCATGGGTTTTCGCGTACGTAGTTATCGGCTTTTGCCGCGGCCTCACGGGTCTGTTTGGCAATCACATCGCTGGTTTCGCTCAGACGATGGCGGCTCTCGCGTAACGCATGTTCGGCTTTACTGCGAATTTTACTCATCTCTTCCTTCGACTTATCGCCAGAGGAGCTAAGTACTTCTTCAAGCGTATCCGCAAGAGATTTCAGCTCAGCGCGCAGGTTTTCCGTAGCATTATCTTTCGACATAGTTTTCTCCAGTTGAGTGGCTAGTTACCGTACTTAGTAATCGCGTGTCTCGAGTTCTTTCAGCTCTTGCTGAGCTTCCGCAAGCTTATGTTCGCGCTTGGCTATCTTATCCGCATCGCCTTTTTGCTTCGCCTCGGCCAAATCACGTTGACGCTCGGCTATCTCATTTTTCTGCTCGGCGATTTTTTTCTGATGGTCGGCGCGCAGTTTGCTGTCAGTACAATTTGCCCGAACTTCGCTCAGCGCTTTGTTCAGACCATTGATGCGGTTTTGATTGTTGTGCTTTTCGGCATAGCTTATCTCCCGCTGAATATCCTGTTCTTTTTCCTGACAGAGGGTGGAGGCGTAACTGCCGGCACTGAGAGCGAAAAGACTAATTGCTAAAGCGATGCGGTATTTCATTCTTGAACCTTCCATTGTGATTCGACCTTGTGGCTTTGGCCGATGCTCCAGAATAATAAAGCAATGGGTCATAAACCCAGTTTATTAATCATAGGCGCTAAATGATGAAATCACCAAAGTGAGTGATCTAATTCAGATTCCTGGAGATTAACCAAAACGGTGCGGGGTATCACGTAAGCGGGATAACCACTGTACCGCCTGATTATCATCATCCTGCTGAGCAATAACGAAACCGTGCGGTAACGTTCGGTCCAGCACGACCTTTGCGGCTGCGCTTTGCGCGCTGGAATCAAAGGTGATCAGCAGCGCGTCATTTTGCGGAGTAATGCTTTTAAAGCGAATGCCGTTGGCGTCCAGGTGATGCCAGATAGAGAAGCCATCAGGCATGGTGGCTCCCTGGTTTACAGCACGAATGGCAAGCGTTGACTCCTGCTGGCGGATGACCGACCAGGTCAGGAGCAGCGCGCCGATAAACAGCATAAAAGTAGTCGTCCAGGCCAGTCGTCGGAGTGTTATGCATGATTTCAGCATAATTTACCCTCGGTTCCCGTATTTCTTTTTCCAAAGCACAACCAGGGAACCTGCCAGACCAAACACCAGTAACACCACGGGAAGCAGCATCAGACAAGACATCAGCTGATCTTCATATTTGAGAAACACTGGCGTTTTGCCCAGCAGATAGCCAAGCGTTGTGAGAATCAGAACCCAAAGCAGTCCGCTCATCCAGTTAAAGAACTGAAAGCGCGCATTGTTCAGACCGGACAATCCTGCGATGGTCGGCAGTAATGTTCTGACAAACGCGATAAAGCGACCGACCAACAGGGCAGACAAGCCATGCTTATGGAACAGATGATGTGCGCGCTGATGGTAGTGCGCGGGTAGATGAGACAGCCAGTTTTGAACGGTGCGGGTATTTCCCAGCCATCTCCCCTGGATATAGCTGAGCCAGCAACCCAGGCTGGCCGCGGTGGTGAGCAGCAGTACCGTTTGCGGAAAACCCATCGCGCCTTTAGCGATAAGTACGCCGACCAGTACCAGTAGACTGTCGCCAGGTAAAAAGGCTGCTGGCAGCAGTCCATTTTCCAGAAACAAAATGGTAAACAGTACGAAATAGAGCATGCCAATCATGGAGGGATTGGCCAGCGTTTCAAAATCCTGAGCCCATAAAGCATTCAGTAATTGAGTCAGTAGTTCCATTCAATATTCCTGGAGAATCGGTTGTCGTCATGCCGGTATTCTGGAGTTTGTAACGCCGCAATTTTATTGGTGTTTTTTACATGGATCGCGGTCTGACACAAATTCACGGCCTGAACTATTCCCTGTAAAGTTGTGAAGTAAGCAAGCTCTCAAACACAAAAATTCAAATAACAACTAATTGTAACAAAGGTCAACGTAGTCCGTTATAGAAATTACGGGTGTTGTCCTGTGATTTTGCTTATCGCAATGGAGGGAGGCGAGAGGATTTACACAGGCTGACACTTTATACCTAATGCTTACCAAGCGTCAGAAACAGGCGCTTTGTCGCGCCTGCATCGTTAAGATTGTTTATTTTGCGCCGTTAGCTGCCGTATCGAGATGAATGACGGGATTATCGGTAAAAAGATAACGGTCTGCGTTGAATTCAAAATCATCGCTGGTTTCGTTAAACAACATCTGCTTTGTGTTCTCAAGATGCTGCCACATCGCCAGTTTGGCGGCGTGTGGATCTTTGCGAATCAGCGCCCGCAGGATCTGGTCATGGTCGTCGCACCAGTTATCTATCGTGCGCAGGTCGATGTGGTCGTGCAGCTTCTTCCAGTAGGGGTTGTGAATACGCTGAGTCCACATTTTTTCAACAATCGCGGCCAGGGCAGAGTTCTGTGTTGCCAGCGCGACCTGCACATGGAACTGGAGATCCCACTCGGAGTCACGAAAGCTTTTTTCGTTACGCGACTTCTCCTGAATTTCCATCAGTTTCATGATGTCCTGTTTGGTCACCTGGGTGGCGGCAAACTCGGCAATGTTGCTTTCTATGAGCTGGCGAGCCTGGAGCAGCTCAAACGGACCGTAGCTGGCGAATTCCAGACTTTCATCTGGCGCGACATAGTGTTTGGGTTGGTTTGAAATGACGTGGATCCCCGATCCTTTACGCACTTCAACGTAGCCCTCAACCTCGAGCATGATAATCGCTTCACGAACCACGGTGCGGCTGACATTTTTTTCATCGGCGATAAAGCGCTCGGCGGGGAGTTTGTCACCCACCAGGTAGACACCCTGCTCAATGCGTTCTTTCAGATCAGCGGCAAGTTGTTGGTACAAACGTCGTGGTTCGGTGATTTCCATATGCGCTCCAGGCATGATACGGCAGACTCTATTTGTTATACCACTTTTGCGATTACGGCTCCACTCGCGGCGATAAAAAAGCCGCCAGATGACTGGCGGCTTAGATTACATAACCTTGTTAAATCGTGTCTGGTTAACTTTGCGCAGCGGGATCGCCAGTTTGCGAAGCTGACTCTACCTCGCTGGCCGATTTGTTCTGCAATACCGTCCAGATGACTAACGCGCCGAGCAGGTCGAATACCGCCAGTACGGCGAACAGCGGGCTGAAGCCGATGGTGTCAGCCAGCGCGCCAACGACCAGCGCAAACAGCGTACTTGCAAGCCATGCGGACATACCGGTCAGACCGTTCGCGGTTGCCACTTCATTACGACCAAATACGTCAGAAGAGAGCGTGATCAGCGCACCGGACAGCGCCTGGTGAGCAAAGCCGCCGACGCACAGCAGGGCGATAGCAATGTACGGGCTGGTGAACAGACCGATCATCCCTGGGCCAATCATCAGCAATGCGCCCATGGTGACGACCATTTTACGGGAAACGATCAGGTTAACGCCGAACCAGCGCTGGAACAGCGGCGGTAAGTAACCCCCTACGATACAGCCCAGGTCAGCAAACAGCATCGGCATCCAGGCAAACATCGCAATCTCTTTCAGGTTAAAGCCGTAGACTTTAAACATGAACAGCGGGATCCAGGCGTTGAAGGTACCCCAGGCCGGCTCTGCCAGGAAACGCGGCAGCGCGATGCCCCAGAACTGGCGGTTACGCAGGATCTGACCGAGAGACATTTTCTTGGCGGTGCTGTTTTTATGCTGTGATTCCTGACCATTCAGAATGTAATCACGTTCTTCATCAGACAGTTTTTTCTGGTCGCGTGGGTGTTTGTAAAATACCAACCAGCACATGGCCCAGATGAAGCTCAGGGCACCGGAAATAATAAATGCCATCTGCCAGCTGTGCATGACGATAGCCCAGACGACCAGCGGCGGGGCAATCATCGCGCCGATAGAAGAACCGACGTTAAAGTAACCCACGGCGATTGAACGTTCTTTTGCCGGGAACCATTCAGAGCTGGCTTTCAGACCCGCAGGGATCATCGCAGCTTCAGCGGCACCGACTGCGCCTCGCGCCAGCGCCAGTCCACCCCAGCTACCAGCCAGTGCGGTCGCGCCACAGAAGACGGCCCACAGAACGGCGAACATCGCGTAACCAATTTTTGTGCCGAGCACATCGAGCACATAGCCGGCAACGGGTTGCATTACGGTGTAAGCAGCAGAATACGCTGCGATGATATAGGAATACTGTTGGGTGGAGATGTGTAACTCTTCCATCAGAGTTGGCGCAGCTGCCGCCACAGTGTTACGTGTCAGGTAACCCAGCACGGTGCCAAGTGTCACCAGTGCGATCATGTACCAACGTAACCCTTTAATTTTACGCATGTAAAACCTCATCGTTTTGTTATGTCCGCGAACGAGCGGTCATCTTCCAGTTCAGGGAGGAGGATGTTCTTTTACGAGGGGGTAACCGAAAAAAAGCCGGTACTCCCCGAACTCTGCCATGTCAATATTTGTGCTAATTCGGTTTCCGTACCGGTTAATCCGATGGTGATACATCGGTAATTTGCATTCCGTCGGCTTATGTATCGCGACGGCAAAAAGATAACTTGTCATACAGCTTTAAAAGGTGAGTGCCATCACAAAAGTGTGAATCTTCGTGTGGTCATTATTTCGATTCAGCAAAGCCAGTGCTGGTGCGGCTTGGCGCGAGGTTTACCTCTTTGAGAGTAATTTTTTTGTCGCCATTTGTTGATCTAACTCACGAAAATATCTTCAGTGTATGGAAATTGGTGTGATAACTTTGTCAACATCAAAACATAAGCAATCTGACGCACTCGCTGAGAGGAAGACGATAATGACCCCGTTTATGACTGAAGATTTCCTGTTGGACACCGAATTTGCCCGCCGTCTGTATCATGATTACGCCAAAGACCAGCCAATCTTCGACTACCACTGCCATTTGCCACCGCAACAAATCGCGGAAAACTACCGTTTTAATAACCTGTATGACATCTGGCTGAAGGGTGACCACTACAAGTGGCGTGCGATGCGTACTAACGGCGTCGCTGAACGCCTGTGTACCGGCGATGCCTCCGATCGCGAGAAGTTTGACGCCTGGGCCGCCACGGTTCCGCACACAATCGGTAACCCGCTGTACCATTGGACCCACCTCGAATTACGTCGCCCGTTTGGTATTACAGGTAAGCTGCTGTCTCCGGCAACGGCTGACGAAATCTGGAACCAGTGCAATGAACTGCTGGCGCAGGACAAATTCTCCGCACGCGGCATCATGCAGCAGATGAACGTGAAAATGGTCGGTACCACCGATGACCCGATCGACTCTCTGGAGCATCACGCGGCCGTTGCTAAAGACGGAAGCTTTGATGTGAAAGTGCTGCCGAGCTGGCGTCCGGATAAAGCCTTTAACATTGAGCAGGCGACCTTTAACGACTATATGGCGAAGCTCGGTGAGGTGTCTGACACGGATATCCGCCGCTTCAGCGACCTGCAAGCTGCGCTGACCAAACGTCTGGATCACTTTGCGGCTCACGGCTGTAAAGTCTCTGACCACGCGCTGGACGTGGTGCTGTTTGCTGAATCTAACGAATCTGAACTGGATAGCATTCTGGCACGCCGCCTGGCGGGTGAAACGCTGAGCGAGCATGAAGTTGCCCAGTTTAAAACCGCGGTGCTGGTGTTCCTCGGTGCGGAATACGCGCGTCGTGAATGGGTACAGCAGTACCACATCGGCGCGCTGCGTAATAACAACCTGCGTCAGTTCAAACTGTTGGGTGCGGATGTTGGCTTCGACTCATCAACGATCGCCCGATGGCCGAAGAGCTGTCCAAACTGCTGAGCAAGCAGAACGAACAGAACCTGCTGCCGAAAACCATTCTCTACTGCCTGAACCCGCGCGATAACGAAGTGCTGGGCACCATGATCGGCAACTTCCAGGGCGAAGGTATGCCGGGCAAGATGCAGTTCGGTTCCGGCTGGTGGTTCAACGATCAGAAAGACGGTATGGAACGTCAGATGACGCAACTGGCCCAGCTCGGTCTGCTGAGCCGTTTCGTCGGCATGCTGACCGATAGCCGTAGCTTCCTTTCATATACGCGCCATGAATACTTCCGTCGCATCCTGTGCCAGATGATTGGCCGTTGGGTTGCTGCAGGTGAAGCGCCGGCAGATATCCAGCTGTTGGGTGAAATGGTCAGAAATATTTGCTTCAACAATGCGCGTGATTATTTCGCCATTGAACTGAACTAAGGCCTGGGTGAAGGTATGCAATACATCAAGATCCATACGCTGGATAACGTCGCGGTAGCGCTCGCTGATTTGGCTGAAGGAACCGAAGTCACCGTTGATGGGCAAGCGGTAATCCTGCGCCAAGCGGTTTCTCGTGGCCATAAATTCGCTTTATGCGATATTGCGCAAGGCGAAAACGTCATTAAATACGGTTTGCCAATCGGTCATACATTGGTGGACGTGGCGGCGGGTGAGCATATTCATGCTCACAACACGCGCACGAATCTGAGCGACCTGGACACGTATAGCTACCACCCTGATTTTCAGGCAGAGCTTGTTCAACCCGCCGATCGCGATGTACAGATCTACCGTCGTGCTAACGGCGAGGTCGGCGTACGCAACGAACTGTGGATCCTGCCGACGGTCGGCTGCGTCAACGCCATGGCGCGTCAGATGCAGACCCGCTTTCTGAAAGAGACCAACGACGCCGAGGGTATCGACGGCGTGCATCTTTTCAGTCACACCTACGGCTGTTCGCAACTGGGTGACGACCACATCAACACCCGTACCATGCTGCAAAATATGGTGCGCCACCCGAATGCGGGTGCGGTGCTGGTGGTCGGCCTGGGCTGTGAAAACAACCAGGTTGATGCCTTCCGCGAAACTTTAGGCAAGTACGATCCTGAGCGTGTTCACTTTATGGTCTGCCAACATCAGGAAGACGAAGTGGAAGCGGGGATTGAACATCTCCATCAGTTGTACAACGTGATGCGTAACGATAAGCGTGAGCCGGGTAAACTGGGCGAGCTGAAGTTTGGTCTGGAATGCGGCGGCTCTGACGGCCTGTCCGGTATTACCGCCAACCCAATGCTGGGACGTTTTTCCGACTACGTGATTGCCAACGGCGGCACCACCGTGCTGACTGAAGTACCGGAAATGTTCGGTGCCGAGCAGCTGCTGATGGACCACTGCCGTGACGAAGAAACCTTCGGCAAGCTGGTGACCATGGTCAATGACTTTAAGCAGTACTTCATTGCTCACGACCAGCCGATTTACGAGAATCCATCGCCGGGCAACAAAGCGGGCGGGATCACCACGCTGGAAGATAAATCTTTGGGCTGCACGCAAAAAGCGGGCTCCAGCCAGGTGGTGGACGTACTGCGCTACGGCGAACGCCTGAAGACACACGGCCTGAACTTACTGAGCGCGCCGGGTAACGATGCGGTTGCTACCAGTGCCCTCGCGGGCGCGGGCTGTCATATGGTGCTGTTCAGCACCGGCCGCGGTACGCCGTACGGCGGTTTTGTGCCGACGGTGAAAATTGCGACCAACAGCGAGCTGGCGGCCAAGAAAAAACACTGGATCGATTTTGACGCCGGACAGCTGATCCACGGTAAAGCGATGCCTCAGCTGCTGAGCGAGTTTGTCGATACGATCGTTGAGTTCGCCAATGGCAAGCAAACCTGCAACGAGCGCAACGATTTCCGGGAACTGGCTATCTTTAAAAGCGGCGTAACATTGTAATTACCCTTCATCTTTCGCGTGACAGTCGCGTTGGCTGCGTCCATTCACCCCGGTCACTTACTCCAGTAAGCTCCCGGGGATGTCTGAACTTACCGCCTTGCGGTAGCACGAAATCTATTGGGTAATCGAAATGGAGTGGATTTTAAAAACGGCGTTTCATAATATGGAGCGCCGTTTGCTTTTGCGTTTCCTCACAAGGATCTCCCATGACCGCGTATTGGCTGGCCCAGGGCGTAGGTGTCATCGCCTTTTTGATCGGCATTACCACCTTTTTCAATCGAGATGAGCGCCGGTTCCGGCTGCAACTCGCCGTCTACAGCGCCACCATTGGCGTGCATTTTTTTCTGATGGGCGCCTGGCCTGCGGGAATGAGTGCAGAGCTAAACACCATCCGCACACTCGTCTCGATGCATACCCGCAAACTATGGGTAATGACCGTTTTTATTATCCTCACCCTGGTTCTCGGGCTGGCGAAATTACAGCATGCGATGGAGCTGTTGCCGATTATCGGCACGCTGGCCAGCACCTGGGCGCTGTTTCGCTGCCAGGGGCTGACCGTGCGCTGCGTAATGTGGTGCGCAACCGCCTGTTGGGTTATCCATAATTTCTGGTTGGGATCGATTGGTGGGACGATGATCGAAGGTAGTTTTCTGGTGATGAACGGCCTGAACATTATTCGCTTCCGGCGGATGCAAAAACGCGGAATTGATCCATTCAAAATTGAAAAAAGCGTACAAGAAGAGAACCCCTCCGTCCGGTGACGGAGGGGCAGAGATTAGCCGCGCAGGGCGTTATTTGCCAGACGTTCGTCTTCAGCCTGGCAGGCCGCAGCGGTAAACAGGACGTCTGTAGAAGAGTTCAGCGCCGTTTCACAGGAATCCTGCAATACGCCGATGATAAAGCCAACGGCAACGACCTGCATGGCGATGTCATTCGGGATACCGAACATATTACATGCCAGTGGGATCAGCAGCAGAGAACCCCCCGCCACGCCCGATGCGCCGCAGGCGCACAGCGAAGCCACCACGCTCAGTAACAGCGCCGTCGGTAAATCGACCGGAATACCCAACGTATTGACCGCCGCCAGCGTCAACACGGTAATGGTGATCGCCGCGCCTGCCATATTGATGGTGGCTCCCAGCGGGATAGACACCGAATAGGTATCACGATCCAGGTTCAGCTTCTCACACAGCGCCATATTCACCGGAATGTTTGCCGCGGAGCTGCGGGTAAAGAAGGCGTACACGCCGCTTTCACGCAGACAGGCCAGCACTAACGGATATGGGTTGCGGCGAATTTTCCAGAATACCAGCAGCGGGTTGACCACCAACGCTACCAGCAGCATACAGCCTACCAGCACGGTCAGCAGATGTGCGTAGCCCCAAAGCGTGGCGAAACCGGTGGTTGCCAGCGTGGAGGAGACCAGGCCGAAGATACCGATCGGCGCGAAACGAATCACCAGCTTCACCATAAAGGTAACAGCGTTGGACATATCGTTGACCAGATTTTTGGTCGTTTCATTACCGTGACGCAGCGCAAAGCCCAGACCGACGGCCCAAACCAGGATGCCGATGTAGTTGGCGTTAAGCAGTGCATCAATTGGGTTAGAAACCATGCTCATTAGCAGGCCACGCATCACTTCGATAATGCCGGACGGCGGTACGATATCGCTGGCGCTGCTGGAAAGATGCAGTGTCGATGGGAAGGCGAAGCTGAAGACAACGGCCGCTAACGCTGCGGAAAATGTTCCGAGCAGGTAGAGGAACAGTATTGGGCGGATATTGGTTTTTTGCCCGTGCTGGTGGTTGGCGATAGAAGCCATTACCAGCATCAGAACCAGAATTGGTGCGACGGCTTTTAACGCGCCGACGAACAGAGTACCCAGTAAACCAACGGCTTCTGCCGCAGGTTTTGACACCAGTGCCAGTAAAATCCCCAGAACCAAACCGATCAAAATTTGTTTAACCAGGCTCCCTTGCGCCAAGCGCGAGAATAGCCCCGATGAACGTTGCGTAGTCATGTAGTAATCCTTTCATTGTGTTGTTGCCCTGCCTTTGTGCGTTCTGTAGACGCATCTTTCAGGATGAGGCAAATGTTTGCATGGCTGAGTATAAGGAAAGAACAGGGTTCTGGAAGCGAAATATCCTGGATTTCGCGTTGAGATCATATTTTATAACTTTGAGTTAACATTATTTTGACATGATAAACAAAAAGCCCGACGCACGCAGTGTGCTGTCGGGCTTTTCAGCTAGCAGATGAAACTTACTGTATTTGTTGCTTTTTATCGTGCTGGTGGTTGACCCAGGCGTTCACAATCAGCGTCACAAACAGAATGCCAAATACCACGCCTAACGAGATAGCGATCGGGATATGGTAGAAATCGACGATCAGCATCTTAATACCGATAAACACCAGAATGACCGACAAACCGTACTTCAGCATGGAGAAACGCTCCGCCACGCCCGCCAGCAGGAAGTACATTGCGCGCAGACCCAAAATAGCAAACAGGTTTGAGGTCAGCACGATGAACGGGTCGGTAGTGACGGCAAAGATAGCCGGAATACTGTCGACGGCGAAAATGACGTCGCTCAGCTCAACCAGAATCAACACCAGCATCAGCGGCGTAACAAACAGCAGGCCGTTTTTACGCACGAAGAATTTTTCATCTTCGATGGTATCGGTCATGCGCAAATGACCGCGCAGCCAGCGTACTAACGGTCTGTCGCCAATACCGGAAGCATCTTCTTTCGCCAGCGCCATCTTCACGCCGGTAAACAGCAGGAATGCACCGAACACGTACAACAGCCACTCAAATTGGGTGATAAGCCAACTGCCGGCGAAGATCATGATCGTACGCAGAACAATGGCTCCCAGCACGCCATACACCAGTACCCGACGCTGCAACGCAGGCGGTACGGAGAAGTAGCTGAACAGCATCAACCAGACAAAGACGTTATCTACTGCCAGCGATTTTTCGATCAAATAGCCGGTAAGGAACGCCAGCGCCTGTGGGTCGGCAACGGCGCGGCCCTGGGTTTGTGCCAGGTACCACCAGAAGACGGCGTTAAACAGTAACGACAGCGTTACCCAAACGATTGACCAGGCCGCAGCCTGCTTCATCGACATCGTATGCGCGCCACGACGACCCTGCAACAGCAGGTCGATGGCCAGCATAATTACCACCACGACAGCGAAGCCACCCCATAACAACGGTGTGCCGACAGTATTCATTGTATTTCCCCATGCATAAAAAAAACGGCCAACGCCGAATGACGTTAGCCGCTGCTTTTTATGCATAGACCTTGCCATTCGGCAAGGTCTCACTTACAACAACAAAGGAATACGATGGCGTATTCCTTTGTTATCGCCCGGCGACCGGATGTGGTTTTTCACACATCGTAATGACGATCAACCGACAACGAAGTTACTCCCCTTTGCGGGTTACAAAATATTACAGGCCATGCATTCAGTCAATGGCCTGCAACATTCGTTTTACATACCTTTACGCTGTCAGCGATGTTACCGCTTCATCTGCCGGGAAAATCACACCGGTCTGGCGGCGAATCTCTGTTTGCAGTTTGGCGGTGATACGGCTGACGGCCAGTGCGGGGTGATCCACTTCGCCGGATTCAACCAAATGAGCAAAAGCCTCTGCCTCATACAGCATAGTATTGATGTGCTGAGGCGTCGTCAGATCCTGGGTTTTCCCCCCGCGAGGAACGAAGCACACTTTCTGACACTCGGAGATATGCTCGATCACCAGCGATCCCTGCTCGCCCTGAATTTCACTGGCTAACACCGAGTCGCTTACTTTTGAGTGCTGGAGTGTGACGCTGAAATCACCGTAATTCATCACCACCACGCCGTGGGCATCTACGCCGCTTTCCAGCAGACTGGCGCTGGCCTGAACGCTTTGCGGCTCACCCCACAGCGCAACCGCTGAGGCCAGGCAGTAAAAACCGATATCCATGATCGAGCCATTTGAGAACGCCGGATTAAACGTGTTCGGATTTTCACCGTCCAGATAGCGCTGGTAACGCGAGGAGTACTGGCAGTAATTAATAAACGCTTTCCTGATTCTTCCGACTTTGGGTAGAGATTGCTGCAACAGCAGGAAGTTAGGCAAGCTGGCGGTCTTAAACGCTTCAAACAGCACGACCTGATTTTCGCGCGCGCAGGCGATAGCGGCTTCGGCTTGCGCCAGGTTTGAGGCCAGCGGCTTTTCGCAAATAACATGCTTTTTGTGCCGCAAAAACAGCTCGGTCTGCGGGAAGTGCAGGGAGTTTGGACTGGCGATGTAGACGGCGTCGATCGCCTCGCTTTGCGCCATCGCTTCCAGTGAGGTAAACAGATGCTCGACGGGGTAATCGTTGGCGAAGGTCTGCGCCTGTTCAAGGCTACGGGAATAGACCGCGGTTAACTTATATTTGCCGGTTTCATGGGCGGCATCGACAAACTGGCGGGTGATCCAGTTTGTGCCAATTACTGCGAAACGTATCATAATGGCCTTCAGGCTGCGAAAAGGGATCCTTTCGTCAATTTAGCATGCCCTGAAGACAAAGCCAGTGCGCGACTACGCAGTTTGCTTTAACGATTGTTGCGTTAACCACAGGCGGGTATCGAACTCCAGTTGATGATACTGAGGCTCCATATGACAGCACAGCTGGTAAAACGCTTTGTCGTGCTCTTTTTCTTTCAGATGCGCCAGTTCATGAACGACGATCATGCGTAAAAAAGGTTCAGGGGCATTGCGAAACACGGTGGCAACGCGGATCTCCGCTTTGGCTTTTAGCTTACCGCCCTGCACGCGAGATACGGCGGTATGCAGCCCCAGCGCATTCTTCAGAACGTGTATCTTGCTGTCATACATGACTTTATTCAGCGGCGGGGCATTACGCAGGAACTGATTTTTCAGATCCTGAGTATATTGCCAGAGCGCTTTGTCGGTCGCGAAATCATGCGTCCCCGGATAGCGCTTCTCCAGCACTGCGCCCAGACGCTGTTCAGCAATCAGCGTTCTCACCTGAGAAAGCAAATGTTCCGGGTAGCCCTGGAGATAAGTTAGTTGGTTCATCTTTGCCCATGCCAATCATAAAAAGTGTATACTCACGCACCCTTTTCAGGGATACGCCGAAATTTTACCATTCAGGAGGGCCGATGAGCCACATAGACAACGGTTTCCGTTCGCTGTCACTTAAACGTTTCCCGGAAACGGATGACGTTAACCCGCTGCTGGCGTGGGAAGCGGCAGATGAATATCTGCTGCAACAGCTGGACGATACCGAGATTAGCGGCCCGGTGCTAATCCTGAATGATACCTTTGGCGCGCTGGGCTGTGCGCTGGCGCAACATTCGCCGTACAGCATTGGCGACTCCTATCTCAGCGAGCTTGCCACACGCGAGAACCTGCGTCACAACGATATTGCCGAGTCGAGCGTCAAGTTCCTCGACAGTACGGCTGACTACCCGCAGGCGCCGGGCGTGGTGCTGATTAAGCTGCCAAAAACCATGGCGCTGCTGGAGCAGCAACTGCGCGCGCTGCGCGAAGTGGTAACGCCGCAAACGCGTATCATCGCCGGGGCAAAAGCGCGTGATGTGCATACTTCGACGCTGGAGCTGTTTGAAAAAGTGTTGGGTCCAACCACCACCACGCTGGCGTGGAAAAAAGCCCGTTTAATCAACTGTACGTTCAGCAAACCTGAGCTGGCCGCTGCCTCGCAAACGCTAAGCTGGAAGCTGGAAGGTACCGAATGGACTATCCATAACCACGCCAACGTCTTCTCCCGTACCGGACTGGATATCGGCGCGCGCTTTTTTATCGAGCATCTGCCGGAAAACCTCGAAGGGGAGATTGTTGACCTCGGCTGTGGTAACGGTGTCATCGGTATGACGCTGTTGGCGAAGAACCCGGAAGCCAGCGTGGTATTTGTTGATGAATCGCCGATGGCGGTGGCTTCAAGCCGCTTGAACGTGGAAAGTAACATGCCTGAAGCGCTGGATCGCTGTGAGTTTATGATCAACAACGCGCTGTCGGGCGTCGAACCGTTCCGCTTTAACGCCGTGCTGTGTAACCCACCGTTCCACCAGAAGCACGCGCTGACGGATAACATTGCCTGGGAGATGTTCCACCACGCTCGCCGCTGCCTGAAAATCAACGGTGAGCTGTACATTGTGGCTAACCGTCACCTTGACTACTTCCACAAGCTGAAGAAGATTTTCGGCAACTGCGTGACCATCGCCACCAATAATAAATTCGTGGTGCTAAAAGCGGTCAAAACCGGTCGCCGCCGCTAATCGTGTGTGCCGGATGGCGGCGTGACCGCCTTATCCGTATATGGACACCTCCCGTTATGCAAGCCATTCTGCATTTTGTGTGACGGGGGTAAGATGCTGTCGTATATCCGGCCTCTCTTTCGGTACCGTCGTACCCGGCCATGATGTTATCTGCACACCTGGTTCCATTCGGCCTGCCGGCTTTGCTTTCGCAGGGAGCCTTCGGATAAACCGGAG
>NZ_KZ559408.1:0-150143 GCF_002850715.1 Citrobacter sp. L55
CTCTAGCCTGCCAGTTTCGGATGCAGTTCCCAGGTTGAGCCCGGGGATTTCACATCCGACTTGACAGACCGCCTGCGTGCGCTTTACGCCCAGTAATTCCGATTAACGCTTGCACCCTCCGTATTACCGCGGCTGCTGGCACGGAGTTAGCCGGTGCTTCTTCTGCGAGTAACGTCAATTGCTGCGGTTATTAACCTCAACACCTTCCTCCTCGCTGAAAGTACTTTACAACCCGAAGGCCTTCTTCATACACGCGGCATGGCTGCATCAGGCTTGCGCCCATTGTGCAATATTCCCCACTGCTGCCTCCCGTAGGAGTCTGGACCGTGTCTCAGTTCCAGTGTGGCTGGTCATCCTCTCAGACCAGCTAGGGATCGTCGCCTAGGTGAGCCGTTACCCCNAGGCCTTCTTCATACACGCGGCATGGCTGCATCAGGCTTGCGCCCATTGTGCAATATTCCCCACTGCTGCCTCCCGTAGGAGTCTGGACCGTGTCTCAGTTCCAGTGTGGCTGGTCATCCTCTCAGACCAGCTAGGGATCGTCGCCTAGGTGAGCCGTTACCCCACCTACTAGCTAATCCCATCTGGGCACATCCGATGGCAAGAGGCCCGAAGGTCCCCCTCTTTGGTCTTGCGACATTATGCGGTATTAGCTACCGTTTCCAGTAGTTATCCCCCTCCATCGGGCAGTTTCCCAGACATTACTCACCCGTCCGCCACTCGTCACCCAAGGAGCAAGCTCCTCTGTGCTACCGTTCGACTTGCATGTGTTAGGCCTGCCGCCAGCGTTCAATCTGAGCCATGATCAAACTCTTCAATTTAAGTTTGATGCTCGTGAATTAAACTTCGTAATGAATTACGTGTTCACTCAGAGACTTGGTATTCATTNATTCATTTTTCGTCTTGCGACGTTAAGAATCCGTATCTTCGAGTGCCCACACAGATTGTCTGATAAATTGTTAAAGAGCAGTTGCGACGCGCTTTAGCGCTCTGTCGCGAGGTGGCGTATATTACGCTTTCCTCTTTCAGAGTCAACCCTCATTTTCAGGTTTTTCTCTTCAACCGAACCGGCTGTTTGTGTGAAGTGATTCACATCCGCCGTGTCGATGGAGGCGCATTATAGGGAGTCGACTCAGGAAGACAAGCGGAAAAATGCATTTTTGTTTCAACCGCTCACCTTTTATCCATTGCGCTTACTTTTGCTGCTTTTTTATCGCCATTGGCAGGTCTGCCAGACTGTTTATGACCAAATCTGCCGCATTTTCTGCTTCCGGCGTAACAGGTTTACCCGTGCGCACCAGAACCTTCGTTCCAACATTCGCCGCTGCTGCTGCCTGCATATCTTCTATCTTGTCGCCTACCATATAGGAAGCGGCCATATCGATATGCAGGAAGTCTCGGGCGGAGATCAACATTCCAGGATGCGGTTTACGACAGTCGCAGACCTGACGATACTCTTCTACTGTGCCCTGCGGATGATGCGGGCAATAGTAGATACCATCCAAATCAACGTCGCGATCGGCCAGCGACCAGTCCATCCATTCGGTCAACGTTTCAAACTGTGCCTCAGTAAATTTGCCACGAGCGATACCAGACTGGTTTGTCACGATAATGAGCGCGTAACCCATATTTTTAAGTTCACGCATGGCATCAATAACGCCGTCGATAAACTCGAACTCGTCAATCTCATGTACGTAACCGTGGTCCACATTAATGGTGCCGTCGCGGTCGAGAAAAATTGCGGGTACAGATTTTGCCACCTTTTATAGCTCCTGAATAAGGCATGTGGCTCTAGTATCGCATGTTTCGGCGGGCAAGAAAGTGCTCATCGTGCAAAGCTAGATTGATTTAGACGTCTGGATGCCTTAACATCCATCTTGTTGACGGCTTCGACCGTCCCAGACAGACGAAAATGCCACGGCTAACTTAATTACGATAATAAATAACCAATGATTAAACTTTCGAATATCACCAAAGTGTTCCAGCAGGGGACTCGCACCATTCAGGCGCTAAATAAAGTCAGCCTGCACGTTCCTGCCGGGCAGATTTATGGCGTCATTGGCGCCTCCGGTGCCGGTAAAAGTACGCTCATTCGCTGCGTTAACTTACTTGAACGCCCAACTGAGGGCAGTGTTCAGGTTGGCGGTCAGGAGCTGACGACGCTTTCTGAATCCGAGCTGACTAAAGCTCGCCGTCAAATCGGCATGATTTTCCAGCACTTTAACCTGCTTTCTTCCCGTACCGTGTTTGGCAACGTCGCGCTGCCGCTGGAACTGGATAACACGCCAAAGGAAGAGATCAAACGCCGTGTAACAGAACTGCTGGATTTAGTCGGCCTTGGCGACAAGCACGACAGCTACCCGGCCAACCTTTCCGGCGGACAAAAACAGCGAGTGGCGATTGCGCGTGCGCTGGCCAGCAATCCAAAAGTGTTGCTGTGTGATGAAGCCACCAGCGCACTTGATCCGGCAACAACCCGCTCGATTCTGGAATTATTGAAAGACATTAACCGTCGTTTGGGACTCACCATTCTGCTGATTACCCATGAGATGGACGTTGTAAAACGTATTTGTGACTGCGTGGCGGTCATCAGTAATGGTGAGCTGATTGAGCAGGACACCGTCAGCGAAGTGTTCTCCCACCCGAAAACGCCGCTGGCACAGAAATTTATCCAGTCCACGCTACACCTGGATATCCCGGAAGATTATCTGGAACGTTTAAAAGCAAAGCCAGAAGCCGACAGCGTGCCAATGCTGCGCATGGAATTCACCGGTCATTCGGTTGATGCGCCATTACTTTCTGAGACGGCCCGTCGCTTTAACGTGAATAACAACATTATTAGCGCGCAGATGGATTACGCCGGCGGCGTGAAGTTCGGCATCATGCTGACTGAAATGCACGGCACACAGGAAGATACACAAGCAGCCATTAACTGGTTGCAGGAACACCATGTAAAAGTAGAGGTACTGGGTTATGTCTGAGCCGATGATGTGGCTGCTGGTTCGCGGCGTATGGGAAACGCTGGCAATGACCTTTGTGTCCGGTTTTTTTGGTTTTGTGATTGGCCTGCCGGTTGGCGTGTTGCTGTACGTAACGCGGCCGGGGCAAATCATTGAGAACGCGAAGCTCTACCGCACGCTATCTGCACTGGTGAATATTTTCCGTTCCATCCCGTTCATTATCTTGCTGGTGTGGATGATTCCGTTCACCCGCATGATCGTTGGCACCTCTATTGGACTGCAGGCCGCTATCGTCCCGCTGACCGTCGGCGCCGCGCCGTTTATCGCCCGTATGGTGGAAAACGCGCTGCTCGAAATCCCGACCGGGCTGATTGAAGCCTCCCGTGCAATGGGCGCCACGCCGCTGCAAATTGTACGTAAGGTATTACTACCAGAAGCACTGCCAGGACTGGTCAATGCGGCCACCATCACCCTTATCACGCTGGTGGGGTATTCCGCGATGGGCGGTGCCGTCGGTGCCGGTGGCCTTGGCCAGATTGGTTATCAGTACGGTTATATTGGCTACAACGCTACCGTCATGAATACAGTGCTGGTATTGCTCGTCATTCTGGTTTATTTAATTCAGTTATCCGGTGATCGCATCGTCCGGGCTGTCACGCACAAATAACGTTGCACACAACACTAAAAACTCATTAAGAAAAGGAAATAAGCATGGCGTTCAAATTCAAAACCTTTGCGGCAGTTGGAGCCCTGATCGGTTCTCTGGCACTTGTGGGTTGCGGTCAGGATGAAAAAGATCCTAACCACATCAAAGTGGGCGTTATTGTTGGCGCAGAGCAGCAGGTCGCAGAAGTCGCGCAGAAAGTGGCTAAAGAAAAATACGGTCTGGACGTTGAGCTGGTCACGTTTAACGATTACGTCCTGCCTAACGAAGCACTGAGCAAAGGCGATATCGATGCTAACGCCTTCCAGCACAAACCGTACCTGGATCAACAGATCAAAGATCGCGGCTACAAACTGGTTGCCGCAGGTAATACTTTTGTTTACCCGATTGCGGGCTACTCTAAAAAAATCAAATCACTGGATGAGTTGCAGGAAGGTTCTCAGGTCGCGATTCCAAACGATCCGACTAACCTTGGCCGCTCCCTGCTGCTGCTGCAAAAAGTGGGCTTAATCAAACTGAAAGACGGTGTTGGTCTGCTGCCGACCGCGCTGGACGTGATTGAAAACCCGAAAAACCTGAAGCTGGTTGAACTGGAAGCGCCGCAGCTGCCGCGTTCCCTGGACGATGCGCAAATCGCACTGGCGGTCATCAACACGACCTACGCCAGCCAGATCGGCCTGACCCCAGCTAAAGACGGTATCTTTGTTGAAGATAAAGATTCTCCGTACGTAAACCTGATCGTAACTCGTGAAGACAATAAAGATGCTGAGAATGTGAAGAAATTCGTTCAGGCATACCAGTCTGACGAAGTGTACGAAGCAGCAAACAAAGTCTTCAACGGCGGAGCTGTTAAGGGCTGGTAATTTTAGGCTGTTTCCAGAATCTGTAATATCATCAGGACGGGCGCTTGCCCGTCTTGTCATTTATGCAAGCACCTGATTCAATATCTGACGTTTAGATCATTCATTGAGGAAATATTATGCGTGCTTTACCGATCTGTTTAGTAGCACTCATGCTGAGCGGCTGTTCTATGTTAAGCAGATCCCCTGTTGAACCCGTTCAAAGCACCGCTACCCCGCCTAAAGCGGAGCCGGAAAAACCCAAAGCACCGCGCGCGGCGCCGGTAAGAATCATTACTAACGCTGAAGATTTAGTTGGCAAACCGTTCCGCGATCTCGGCGAAGTCAGCGGCGAATCCTGCCAGGCATCCAACCAGGATTCTCCGCCGAGCATTCCAACCGCACGCAAACGCATGCAGATTAACGCATCTAAAATGAAAGCAAATGCGGTATTGCTGCACAGTTGCGAAGTAACCAGCGGAACGCCGGGTTGCTATCGCCAGGCGGTTTGCATCGGTTCTGCACTGAACATTTCGGCGAAATGAGCCATTTTCAGTTCGAGCAAATAGGCGTTATCCGCTCACCTTATAAAGAAAAGTTCGCCGTTCCACGCCAGCCAGGTCTGGTGAAAAGTGCCAGCGGTGAACTGCATTTGCTCGCACCTTATAACCAGGCCGATGCCGTTCGCGGCCTGGAAGCCTTCAGCCATTTGTGGGTGATTTTTGTTTTTCACCAGACAATGGAAGGTGGATGGCGTCCAACTGTGCGCCCTCCCCGTCTTGGCGGCAATGCCAGAATGGGCGTTTTTGCCACGCGTTCAACGTTTCGTCCGAACCCTGTTGGCATGTCGTTGGTTGAGCTGCGGGGCATCCGTTGCCATAAAGAGCACGTAATCCTTGCTCTCGGCGGGCTGGATCTTGTTGATGGCACGCCGGTAGTGGATATAAAACCATATCTGCCGTTTGCCGAATCGCTGCCTGATGCTCGCGCCAGCTATGCTCAGGACGCGCCGCAGGCCAGTGTAGACGTGACGTTCAGTGAAGAGCTCGCTGAGCAACTACCAAAGCTCGAACAGCGTTACCCGCATCTTCGTCAGTTTATTGCCGAAGTGCTGGCGCAGGATCCGCGTCCTGCCTACCGTAAAAACGAGGAAGAAGGCAAAACCTATGCCGTCTGGTTGCTGGACTTTAACGTCCGCTGGCGCGTGACGCCGTCAGGATTTGAGGTCTTTGCTCTGGAAGCCCGCTAATTTGCATCGCGTACTCTTTTGACATCCCCTTCTCGCTGGTAAACTAAACCACTTTTGTTTTGTGCCAGGCTCATTTTGAGCCTGTTCGATCGTTCAACTGGAACCGTAACAACATGCGTACTAGCCAATATCTGCTCTCCACTCTGAAGGAGACACCTGCCGACGCCGAGGTCATCAGCCACCAGCTGATGCTGCGCGCCGGGATGATCCGCAAGCTGGCCTCCGGGTTATATACCTGGCTGCCGACCGGCGTGCGCGTCCTGAAAAAAGTCGAAAACATCGTGCGTGAAGAGATGAACAACGCCGGTGCGATCGAGGTGTTGATGCCGGTCGTTCAGCCTTCTGAACTGTGGGAAGAGAGCGGCCGTTGGGAACAATACGGCCCGGAACTGCTGCGTATTGCTGACCGTGGCGATCGTTCGTTCGTACTCGGCCCAACGCATGAAGAAGTGATCACCGACCTGATCCGTAATGAGCTGAGCTCTTACAAACAGCTGCCGCTGAACTTCTATCAGATCCAGACCAAATTCCGTGACGAAGTGCGTCCGCGCTTCGGCGTGATGCGTTCCCGCGAATTCCTGATGAAAGATGCCTACTCTTTCCACACTTCTCAGGAATCTCTGCAGGAAACCTACGACGCGATGTACGCTGCGTACAGCAAAATCTTCAGCCGTATGGGGCTGGATTTCCGTGCGGTACAAGCGGATACCGGTTCTATCGGCGGCAGCGCCTCTCACGAATTCCAGGTGCTGGCGCAGAGCGGTGAAGACGATGTGATCTTCTCTGACTCTTCCGACTATGCGGCAAACATCGAGTTTGCCGAAGCTGTTGCACCGAAAGAACCGCGCGCCGCTGCAACGCAGGAAATGACGCTGGTTGATACGCCGAACGCTAAAACCATCGCCGAGCTGGTTGAACAATTCAACCTGCCTATCGAGAAAACCGTGAAAACCCTGCTGGTGAAAGCGGTTGAAGGCAGCAGCTACCCGCTGGTTGCGCTGCTGGTTCGTGGCGATCACGAGCTGAACGAAGTCAAGGCGGAAAAACTGCCGCAGGTTGCCAGCCCGCTGACCTTCGCCACCGAAGAAGAAATTCGTGCGCTGGTTAAAGCAGGTCCAGGATCTCTGGGTCCGGTGAACATGCCGATTCCGGTGGTTATCGACCGTACCGTTGCGGTAATGAGCGATTTTGCTGCCGGTGCCAACATCGACGGTAAACACTATTTCGGTATCAACTGGGATCGCGATGTGGCCACCCCGGAAGTAGCTGACATTCGTAACGTGGTCGCCGGCGATCCAAGCCCGGATGGCAAAGGTACGCTGATGATCAAACGCGGTATCGAAGTGGGCCACATCTTCCAGTTGGGTACCAAGTACTCTGAAGCGATGAAAGCCGCCGTTCAGGGAGAAGATGGTCGTAACCAGACGCTGACCATGGGCTGCTACGGTATCGGGGTCACTCGCGTTGTGGCTGCTGCGATTGAACAGAACTACGACGATCGCGGCATTGTATGGCCAGACGCCATTGCCCCGTTCCAGGTTGCTATTCTGCCGATGAACATGCACAAATCCTACCGTGTGCAGGAGCTGGCTGAGAAGCTGTACGCGGAGCTGCGCGCGCAGGGTATTGAAGTGCTGATGGACGATCGTAAAGAGCGTCCAGGCGTGATGTTTGCTGATATGGAGCTCATCGGTATTCCGCATACCATCGTGCTGGGCGACCGTAACCTCGACAACGACGATATCGAATACAAATACCGTCGTAACGGCGAGAAAGAGCTGATTAAAACCGGCGACATCGTCGACTACCTGGTCAAAGCTATTAAAGGCTAATACCAGCACAAGGCCCTGAGGATCAGGGCCTTTTTTACATGGATTGTATAAAATGGCTAAACCAACGGCGTATTACTGCCTGCTCCTCCCCTTCGGTCTTCTGCTTTCAGCCTGCACGATTGACGTCAGTCAGCAAAATTCATCAGCAACGGCTGTTGATGCCCAGGCAAAGAAATGGGAGGTAAAACTCCAGCATCAAAGTTCATTTACCGATCAAGCGCTGCATGAAATTACGGATACCGACCTCAGGCCGGGCGACCTGCTGTTTTCCTCTAGTCTTGGGGTGACCTCATTTGGTATTCGCGCGTTCAGCACCTCTTCTGTCAGCCATGTCGCCGTTTACCTTGGCGATAATGAAGTTGCCGAAGCGACCGGGGCGGGAGTACAAATCATTTCGCTCAAAAAGGCTGAAAATCACAGCGATAAGCTTTTTGCTCTGCGGGTCCCCAACCTCACACCGCAGCAGGCCGAAGAAATCAAAACATTCGCTTATAAAATCAAAGATAGCGGCTATAACTACCGCGGCATCGTCGAATTTATTCCGTTTATGGTGACCCGGCAAATATGTTCATTGAATCCTTTCTCAGAGGATTTTCGCCAGCAATGCGTCAGCGGGCTGGCAAAAGCACAGTTGAACAATACCAGTGAAGGAGAAAAGAAGGCGTGGTTTTGCTCCGAATTTGTAACCGATGCGTTTGCCACAGCCGGGCATCCGCTAACAATGGCGCAGCCGGGTTGGATTAGCCCTTCCGACCTGATGCATATGCGCGAAGGTGACATTTCCGCGTTTAAGTCTGAAACGCAGCTACAGTATATCGGCCACCTGAAGTTAGGGATTTATATCAAAACCAGCCGTTTTGTTGGATTGATCCGATAAGGAAAAACTGTCCGGCGATCGCCCGGACAGTTTTTATAAGCTGCAGATTAATCATCGCAACTCTGGCCAGGGATAAACTTAATTTCTTTATCCGCTCTTAAGGTTTTCACTGGTGTGCCCGTATCAGGATTTTCTTCCATCGTGAAGTGCCCTTCCACAGTAAGCAGAACTGCCTTATCCGTTGCACCACGCGCAGTCAGATAATCTCGCTCCAGTTGTGCATTGTTCGCGACAGAGACTCTTTTACCCGTCGCACAATCAGTGAAGGTTGCCGCGTCAGCCATATAGAAGTACATCCCCCGCATCGGCATTGGCGTCACCGGTAAGCTCGCGGAAACTGGCTCAAGCGTGTAGTTGAACTGTGACTCAATCGGGTTACCTTCACGATCGAGCATCTCCAGCGCTTCACCTTTTGCCCGGTAGTACGACTTTTCACCTTTGCTGTCAGTCAGCACCAGCTTATCGGCAGTGCGCGCCCATGTACCATAAGAAGCAAAGGAGGACGGTTCATCCCGCACGCCCTGATAGCGTTCGTTCATCACCCATGTGCCGTCTTTTTCCAGGAACAGAGAGGTTTCAATTCCTTCGCAGTCCGCGCAAGGCAAAATGCCACGCCAGCTTTGCTGCATCGGTTTTAATTCTGCCGCCCGCGTCGGCTGTAGTACATCGACTTCAGTACGGTTGTTACAGCCGATCAAGGAAAAAAGCGTGCATGCAGCGACCACGGACAATATTGCTGTTTTCACTATGAATTCCTTATAATTTTTTATTCCCGCTCGTCAGTCTTGCGTTCGACGAACTCTCCCACGCAGTGCTTTCACTGTGGATTTTTGCGCCTTCGATGACAACCTGCGCTCTTTCGAGGCGCGCGTAGGACGTGTTGCCTGTCGGCTTTTTTGCACCGCGGTTAATTCTTTTATCACCGCCACCAGTCGGGAGATTGCCGCTTCCCGATTTAACTCCTGGCTACGGTATTCCTGCGCCTTAATGATAATAACGCCATCGCTGCTAATCAGATGATGGCTGGCGGCCAGCAGACGTTCCTTGTAATACTCTGGCAGGCCTGAGGCCCGAATGTCAAAGCGCAAATGGATAGCCGTGGAGGTCTTGTTAACGTGCTGACCGCCCGCGCCCTGTGCCCGAATCGCCGTGATTTCCAGCTCACTGTCAGGGATAGAGACGTTTCGGGAGATAACAATCATCAACGCGGCTGCCACGCGGTCAGATGAATTTCCAGATTGTTCTGAGAATCAGACAGCCAGATAGCGCCATCCTGGATAGTTGCCTGCAGCGCCATTGTACGACCAGCAAAATCACTCAGTTGCGCCAGCTGTTCATCATCCAGATACCACACGGTGAGATTTTTAAACTGCGCACACTTGTTCTGGTTTTGCTGCCACCAGATCTGGGCCGCACGGCTGTTGTAAGTAAACAGAGCAACCTCACCAGACTGGGTACAGGCTTTTTTAATACGACGCTCATCCGGCAGACCCAGTTCAATCCAGAGATCGATGCCCAGATGGTCGTTACGCAGCCATGCTTCAGGCTCGTCTTCAGCACTCAGGCCACGCGTGAACTGCAGCCGTTCATCGGCATATTTAATCCAGGCCAGCAGGCGCAGCATCATGCGCTCCTGGGTTTCAGAGGGATGACGCGCCAGCGTCAAGGCCGCGTCAAGGAACTGGTTGCGGTCGAGATCCGCTACGTTGACGACGGCTTTATAAATTGTCGCTTTAAGCGCCATGAGAGAACTCCTTTCGAATCAGGCGCTCATTGTAGCGAAAACTGCGGCAAAAGGCTGCTAACAGCTCCTCAATCAAGGCGCTGATATTGCTTGAATGAGTATGGTATAGTCACCTTGCTAAACAGAGTTTATCTTCGTAGGCTTAGACTTGCATCCACGGTTAAGTCAGAGTGCTGACAGGAGGGCATGTGGAAAAATATTGTGAGTTAATACGCAAGCGGTACGCGGAAATCGCCAGCGGAGACTTAGGGTATATCCCGGATGCGCTGGGTTGCGTATTGAAGGTGCTTAATGAAGTGGCGGCAGACAGCGCCCTTCCAGAGTCGGTCAGGGAAAAAGCGGCCTATGCTGCCGCCAACTTACTGGTGAGCGATTATGTCAATGAATGAAACGTATCAACCCATCAATTGTGATGATTACGACAATCTTGAACTCGCCTGCCAGAACCATTTGTTACTGACGCTGGCGCTAAAAGATGGCGAAGTTTTGCAGGCGAAAGCGAATGACCTGGTTTCACGCAAAAACGTGGAGTATCTGGTCGCAGATGTCGCAGGTGAAATCCGGGAGCTTCGTCTCGATAAAATTGCCAGCTTCAGCCACCCGCAAATCGGTACCGTGGTCGTCAGCGAATCTTAACTTTTCTTGCACCTTATCAGGCCTAAATGACCAGGCCTGATAATCGCACCGCCATCAGGCATGCCAAATCAGACTCATACCTTCTTCATCTACCGCCGCACCCTCACGCGTCACAAAAACACCCGCAGCCGCTATCAACGTTTCACCGTAAAACAACAACGGCGTGGTATCTCGTCGCCAGGGCGGGATCCCCTGCTCCTGCCAGATTTTCTTTAATTTACGTCCACCGTTACGCCCGACAATATGCAATACGCCTGGCGCTTTAAAACGAATACTGATCGCTTCACCTGCTTGCGGCATGCGCAATTCGCCAGCAGAGATTAGCTGCACCGAGCCTAACCCGGCAGGCAGCGTCAACGGCGTTTCCCGGCATGACCACGGGATGACGGTTTCGCTTTGCCCGTCGACCGATTTAACCCACCATAGCTGTGACTGATAGCGACGGACCTCATATTCTCCTAGACGAAAACAGGGGGAAGCATCTTCTCGCGCCAACGCCACTTCCTGCCAGATACGTTCCAGCCCGTCCCGGGAAGGCATCGGTGCATTTACCCCCGCCAACCAGCGACGAAGCAGAGCGGCACGCCGCACGCCACTCATCATCATTAACGGTGCCAGTAACAGTGTGCCTTGGGCAGTCACGCAGTCGGCTAAATCATTGGCCAGCAGTTCATCCAGTAAACTCTCCTGCTCGGCGCACAGCGCGGCGCTACGGGCTGCGGCTTGCGCGAAGTGCGGCCATCGTTGTTGGAGCAAGGGGGTAACGCGCAATCTGAGAAAATTGCGATCGTAGGCATCATCCTGATTACTTTCATCTTCGATCCAGCATAATTCATGCTGTCGCGCCCATGCTTCAAGCGCCTCTCGCGTTTGCGCCAGCAGCGGTCGAATCAGTTGGGTTCCGGCAAATGGTGAGCTTTCGCCCATGGCGGAAAGCCCGGCAGGACCACTGCCGCGCTTAAGCGCCAGTAGAAAGGTTTCACACTGGTCGTCGAGATGCTGGGCGGTCATCAGCACTTCACCCGGTAGTAAGGTCTGCGCAAATGCCTGATAGCGCGCGCGTCGCGCCTGAGCTTCGATGCCCAAACCATCATCCTCAAGATGGACCCGTTCAACCACCAGCGGCACCTGCCACTGTGCGCATACCGACTCACAGTGTTGCACCCAACTGTCTGCCTGCGGGCTTAATCCGTGATGAATATGGATTGCACGCAAGGCAACCTCAGGATTTTGCGCTCGCCACAGTACCAACTGATGCAGCAGCACGGTGGAATCCAGCCCGCCGCTAAAGGCGACCAGAATCGATTGAGAATTCAGCAGTGAAGTGTTCAGCGTGAGTGTCGTCATGATGGTTACTTACAAGGGCATTGCCCGGCACATTGCCAGGCTAATGCCACAATGATAAGACTTACAGCTCGTACAGTTCGAGCGGTAATCCGTCCGGATCGTTAAAAAACGTAAAGCGTTTGCCGGTAAACGGATCGATACGCACGGATTCGCACTTCACGTGGTGAGCTTCCAGATGCGCGATCGCTTTTTCCACGTCATCTACGCTGAACGCCAGATGGCGTAAACCGCAGGCTTCCGGTCGGCTCGGACGGCAAGGCGGAAATGGAAAAGAAAAAAGCTCAATCACATACTGACCGTTCAATGCCAGATCACCCTTCCACGAGTCACGTTCTTCCCGGTAGGCTTCGCTGATTAGCGTAAAGCCCAGCACATCACAGTAAAATACCTTACTCGCCGCGTAGTCCGTCGCAATAATGGCAATATGGTGAACCTGTTTTAATCCCAGCATAGCGTCATCGCCTCTTTCGTTTTTCTGCCAGCACGTTACTCGTGCGTAATGGGTTCACGCAAGTCGTCATGCCATTTTTAGGACTCGCACGCGATACACGCCATCTTCACCCAGTTTAGCGCCATGGATATCGGTTTCAAATCCAGGATAGTGATGGCCCACTGAACACAACATCAGCAGAAAATCGAGTACAGCCCGACTTTTGGCCGTGATCATTTCCCCGGGCATCAAGAGCGGCACACCGGGAGGATAAGGCAGAATCATATTGGCAGAAATGCGCCCCACCAGTTGATCGAGCGCCACCGTTTCGACCTCACCTTTGATCTGCCGCTGCCAGGCCTGGTGCGGGGTCATTTTCATTTCCGGTAAGGTATCAAATGCCCGCAGCATCAGCCCGGAGAGATCGTGCTGACGGATCAGCTTATGGATCCCCTGCGCCAGATCCTGAATACGCATATTACGATAGAAATCGGGATCCTCGGCATACAGATCCGGCAGCATATTTTTCACGCGTAAATTCAGATCATACGAGCGTTTAAATTCCGTCAGGCCGCGCAGTAGCCCCATCGCCCGGGTTTTATCAATGCCAATACTGAACAGGAACAACAGATTATACGGTCCCGTTTTCTCGACAACGACGCCGCGCTCATCAAGGAATTTCGCCACCAGCGCCGCAGGGATCCCCTCTTCACTCATATTTCCCTGTTCATCCATTCCCGGCGTAAGAATGGTGACCTTCACCGGGTCGAGGAACATATGATCGGCGTCAGCATCAACAAATCCGTGCCAGTCTTCACCAGGCGCTACCGGCCAGCACTCCGCTTCATCTACCCTTTCCGGCTGCCAGATATCAAAGAACCAGCCATCCGACTCTTCGCGTAGCCGCTGCACTTCTTTACGGAAATGCAGCGCCCGCTCCACCGAACGATTGATCAACCGCTTGCCTGAATTGCCACGCAGCATTGCCGCCGCCGTTTCTATCGACGCGACAATCGGGTAGCTCGGGGAAGTGGAAGTGTGCATCATAAAGGCTTCGTTGAACGTCTCTTCGTCGTAGTCGCCCTTAATGTGGATCAGAGAAGCCTGTGATAGTGCCGCCAGCATCTTGTGGGTTGACTGGGTTTCAAAAATCACTTTCCCTGGCACCCGTTCGCCGCTCATCCCACTTTTCCCCTGATAGATCGGGTGAAAATGGGTATACGGCACCCAGGCAGAATCAAAATGAATGGAGGGCACATCCAGGGTTTGCTTGATCCAGTTGGTGTTATACAACAGGCCGTCATAGGTGGAATTGGTGATCACCGCGTGTACCGGCCATAGTGCCTGAGGGGTCTCTTCTACCTTGCGTTCAATGCTTGCGCGGGTGAATTCCCGACGAGGTATACCGCCGAGGATCCCCAGCGCATTGCGCGTAGGCTTCAGCCAGATTGGCACCACATCGCTCATCATTAGCAAATGCGCCAGCGACTTATGACAGTTGCGATCAATCAGTAGCGTACTGCCTGAAGGCGCGGCATACATGCCGACAATCTTGTTCGACGTCGAGGTGCCGTTGGTCACCATATAGCTCTGCTCGGCGCCAAAGGTGCGCGCGATATACTCCTCCGCTTCCAGATGCGGGCCGGTATGATCCAGCAGCGAACCCAGTTCAGTCACGGAAATAGACACGTCGGCCTTCAGAGTATTGCCGCCAAAGAAATCATAGAACAGGCAGCCGACCGGGCTTTTCTGATACGCCGTTCCCGCCATATGTCCGGGCGTGCAGAAGGTGTACTTTCCTTCCTTCACATAGGTAAACAGCGCCTTGGTGAAAGGAGGCGTGATGTTATCGAGGTATTCGCTGGTGTACTGACGGATGCGGGTTGCAATATCTTCAGACTGGCCCAGCGCATACTCAAAAAACCACAGTGCCATGCGCAGGTCGTGCGCGCTGACATCCATCGTCGAATGAGTATTAATAAAGGCGTAGAGCGGGAGGTACTCGTTGAGCTGGTTGATGTCACTGCACAGATCCAGGCTGTATTCATCCCAGTCAAAAATGACACCGCAAATTCGTGGGTTATGTTCGATAAACTTAAGCAGGTCGACGCTATTCTGCGGCCAGATAATCTGAAACCCCTGCTGTTGCAGCGCACGCTCAAGTTCCTTGATGGGCTCATCTTTATAAAAGACGCCATGCGGTCCCATGATGGCAATGATATTCATGCGTTCCTCCTGGAAAAACCTTAGTTAATCATAGCCTGGTGAAACCACAGGTAAAAAAAAGGGCCACAGCGTTGTGGCCCTTTTCAGAATTAATGCAGTTTACGCGTAACCGTAGCTCATCAGACGCTGGTAACGACGGTTTTTCAAATCATCTTTGCTTAACACGTCGAGATCGGCGAGATCGGCCAGCAGCTGTGCTTTCAGGGACGCAGCCATCACTTCCGGGTTGCGGTGCGCGCCGCCCAGCGGTTCTGGGATGATAGAGTCGATAAGCTTCAGCTCTTTCAGACGCGGCGCGATAATTCCCATCGCTTCTGCGGCCAGCGGCGCTTTGTCGGCGCTTTTCCACAGAATGGAGGCACAACCTTCCGGGGAGATAACGGAATAGGTGCTGTATTGCAGCATATTCACTTTATCGCCTACGCCGATCGCCAGCGCGCCACCGGAACCACCTTCACCAATAACGGTGCAGATTACCGGTACGCTCAGACGCGACATTTCACGCAGGTTGCGCGCAATCGCTTCAGACTGACCACGTTCTTCCGCGCCCACGCCCGGATAAGCCCCTGGGGTGTCGATGAAAGTAATGATCGGCATATTGAAACGCTCGGCCATTTCCATCAGACGCAGCGCTTTGCGATAGCCTTCCGGTGCCGGCATGCCGAAATTACGACGAATTTTTTCTTTGGTCTCACGGCCTTTCTGATGACCAATGATCATCACCGGACGACCATCCAGACGCGCGATGCCGCCGACAATAGCTTTATCATCCGCATAGGCACGATCGCCCGCCAGCTCATCAAATTCATCAAATGCCAGGCGGACATAATCCAGGGTGTACGGACGCTGTGGATGGCGCGCCAGTTGGGCTACCTGCCATGCGCCAAGATCGGCGAAGATTTTACGCGTCAGCTCTACGCTTTTTTCACGCAGACGATGCACTTCTTCATCGATGTTAATATCCAGTTTCTCATCCTGACGGCTAACCGCAGTCAGAGAATCGATTTTTGCTTCCAGCTCTGCAATCGGCTGTTCAAAATCAAGGAAATTCAGACTCATAGTATTCCTGTATTAGTCAAACTCCAGTTCCACCTGCTCCGAACCAATAAGGCCACGGAGATCGTTTAGCAAACGATCGCTCGGAGAGACACGCCACGTTGCGCCAAAACGCAATCGCGCACGTGCATCCGCCCTCTGATAGTAGAGATGTACTGGAATTGTCCCCGAGCGGTGGGGTTCCAGAGACTGACGGAGTCGGTTTAAAAGCTGGTCATCAATTTGCCTGTCCGTCAGCGAGATAGCAAGCCCGCGAGCATATTTTTCCCGGGCTTCGTCAATATCCATGACTTCACGGGCCATCATTTTAAGCCCGCCGCTGAAGTCATCAAAGCTGACCTGTCCGCTGACGATAAGTATGCGGTCTTTTTCCAGCAATTGCTGGTATTTATCCAGAGCATCGGTAAACAACATAACTTCCAGACGCCCGGAACGGTCATCCAGGGTACAGATGCCGATACGATTGCCGCGCTTGGTGACCATTACCCGCGCAGCAATGACGAGCCCCGCAGCCGTGGTGACTTTACCACGTTCTGTCGGATGCATGTCTTTCAGCCTGTGGCCTCCAACATAGCGCTCAATTTCTTTTAAATACTGGTTGATGGGGTGTCCCGTCAGGTAAAGCCCTAACGTTTCACGTTCCCCTTCTAATACCACCTGCTCCGGCCACGGTGTACAGTTAGCATAAGACTGTTCAATTTGTTCCGGCTCTTCAGCCAGCACGCCAAACATGTCCGCCTGACCCGTTGCCTCGGCTTTCGCATGCTGATCGGCGGCTTTTAGCGCATCGTTGAGCGAATTCATCAGCGCCGCACGATGCGGGCCAAGGCGGTCAAACGCCCCGGACATGATTAACTTTTCCAGCACCCGGCGGTTGAGTTTTTTGATGTCCGTGCGCGCACAGAGATCAAACAGCTCGCGGAAGTAACCGCCTTCGTTGCGCGCCTCAATAATAGCTTCAATTGGCCCTTCACCCACGCCTTTTATCGCGCCGATGCCATAGACAATTTCGCCATCATCATTCACGTGAAAATGATAAAGCCCGGAGTTGATATCCGGCGGCAGGATTTTGAGCCCCATACGCCAGCATTCATCCACCAGCCCGACCACTTTCTCGGTGTTATCCATATCGGCGGTCATTACCGCCGCCATAAACTCGGCGGGGTAATGCGCCTTCAGCCATAGCGTCTGGTAAGAGACCAGCGCATAGGCAGCGGAGTGCGATTTGTTAAATCCGTAACCGGCGAATTTCTCCACCAGGTCAAAGATTTTCATCGCCAGTTCGCCGTCGACGCCGCGCTTTTTCGCCCCTTCTTCAAAGGTGCCGCGCTGCTTAGCCATCTCTTCCGGCTTTTTCTTACCCATCGCACGACGCAACATGTCCGCACCGCCAAGGGTATATCCGGACAGCTCCTGAGCAATCTGCATAACCTGTTCCTGATACAGGATAATGCCGTAGGTCGGCTCCAGTACCGGTTTCAGACACTCATGCTGCCATTGTACGTCCGGGTAGGAAATCTCTTCGCGACCATGCTTACGGTCGATAAAGTTATCTACCATCCCCGACTGTAGCGGACCAGGACGGAACAGGGCCACCAGGGCAATCATATCTTCGAAGCAGTCAGGCTGCAGACGTTTGATAAGATCTTTCATGCCGCGGGATTCAAGCTGGAAGACCGCCGTGGTCTCCGAGCGTTGCAGCATGTCGAAGCTTTTCTTGTCATCCAGCGGGATAGCGGCGATATCCAGCGGCGGCTCGCCGTTCTTTTCACGGCGCGCGTTAATCATTTCCAGCGCCCAGTTGATGATGGTGAGCGTACGCAAGCCGAGGAAGTCGAACTTCACAAGGCCGGCATATTCCACGTCGTTCTTATCAAACTGAGTAACCGGGTGCAGCCCCTGTTCATCGCAGTACAGCGGCGCAAAATCGGTAATTTTGGTCGGCGCGATAACTACACCACCGGCGTGTTTACCGGCGTTACGCGTGACGCCTTCCAGCTTACGCGCCATATCGATCAGCGCTTTAACCTCTTCATCTGCCTCATAGATTTCCGGCAGTTGGGGTTCGGCTTCAAAGGCTTTTGCCAGCGTCATGCCCGGATCGGGCGGCACCAGTTTCGAAATACGGTCAACGAAGCCGTACGGGTGTCCCAGCACGCGCCCCACGTCGCGGATAACCGCTTTGGCCGCCATCGTACCGAAGGTAATAATCTGCGAAACCGCATCACGACCGTACATTTCCGCCACGTGTTCAATTACCCGGTCGCGTTTCTCCATACAGAAGTCAACGTCGAAGTCGGGCATTGAGACACGTTCCGGGTTCAGGAAACGTTCGAACAGCAGGTCAAATTCCAGCGGATCCAGGTCGGTAATTTTCAGCGCATAGGCGACAAGCGAGCCGGCACCGGAACCACGTCCAGGGCCTACCGGTACGCCGTTATCTTTCGACCACTGGATAAATTCCATCACGATCAGGAAGTAGCCAGGGAATCCCATCTGGTTGATAACTTTCAGTTCAACTTCCAGACGTTCGTCATAAGGCGGGCGCTTCTGCGCGCGAACTTCAGGGTCCGGGAACAAAAACGCCAGACGCTCTTCCAGACCTTCGCGCGATTTCGCCACGAGGAAATCCTCGGTGGTCATATCACCGGTCGGGAATTGTGGCAGGAAATACTCACCCAGACGTACCGTCACGTTACAGCGCTTAGCTATCTCAACGGTGTTTTGCAGCGCTTCCGGAATATCGGAAAACAGCTCGCACATCTCATCTTCGCTACGCATGTACTGCTGCGGCGAATAATTACGCGGGCGTTTCGGGTCGTCAAGGGTGAACCCGTCATGGATTGCCACGCGGATTTCATGCGCGTCAAAATCACCGGTTTCAAGGAAACGAACATCGTTGGTCGCCACCACCGGAAGACCACGCCTTTCCGCCAGTTCTACCGCTGCATGCAGATAATTTTCTTCATCTTGCCTGCCGGTACGGATAAGCTCGAGGAAGTAGCAATTTGGAAAATGTTCTTCGTAAAACGCTACGCACTCATCAACCAGCGCGCTATTACCGCGCAGCAGGCTGCGTCCGACGTCGCCCATGCGGCCGCCAGAGAGCAAAATCAAACCTTCTTTTAACTCGGCCAGCCAATCCCGGTCGATGACCGGCCCTTCTGCGCCATAACCACGCTGATAGGCTTTCGATATCAACAACGTCAGGTTCTGATAGCCGGTATTGTTTGCGGCCAGCACGGTGAGCTGCGTGAGTTCATCGCCCAGCAGTTCGCTACGGACATGAAAATCTGCGCCAACTATCGGCTTGATACCCGCACCGTGACCCGCTCCGTAAAACTTCACCAGACCACACAGGTTGGTAAAATCGGTGATCGCCAGCGCAGGCATGCCTAACGCGGCCGCCTTTTTCACTAGCGGCCCGGTTTTCGCCAGCCCATCAATCATGGAGTAGTCGCTGTGCACCCGCAGGTGGACGAAACGAGGTTCAGACATCTTCAGATTCCTTCGACACAAGAATCAGGACGTGAGTCCCAGTGCGCGTTTGACGGGGCCAAAACTACGGCGATGGTGCTCTGTTGCGCCATGCATTGCCAACTTTTCCAGATGAAAAGCGGTTGGATAGCCTTTGTGCTGTGCAAAGCCATACTGCGGGAACACCGTATCCAGGGCCGCCATTTCAGCATCACGAGTGACTTTTGCCAGTATCGACGCCGCGCTAATCTCCGCCACACGGCTATCACCTTTTACCACCGCCAGCGATGGCACCGGTAATGCCGGGCAACGATTGCCGTCGATCAGTACGTATTCCGGCGCTATATGCAGACCCGCAACCGCACGCTGCATGGCCAGCATAGTGGCATGTAAAATATTCAACTCGTCGATTTCATGTGGTTCAGCACGCCCCAGGCTCCAGCTTAACGCTTTTTCTTTAATCTCATCGAATAGCGCCAGGCGACGTTTTTCCGACAGTTTTTTTGAGTCGTTAAGACCGATAATAGGGCGAGCCGGATCCAGAATGACGGCGGCAGTGACGACCGCGCCGACCAAAGGACCACGTCCAACTTCATCTACACCCGCCACTAAATGCGTATGCGGATATACAAATTCAATCATTGCGCTAACTCCAGGACCGCATCCGCCACCTGCTCATCAGCGTTGCAACGGATCTGCTGATGCAGTTCACGGAATGTGTCGTGCATTGCATGGCTGGTTTTGCCATTCGCCAGCAACGGCAACAGCGCTTGCGACAGCGCCTGCGGTTCGCACTCTTCCTGCAACAGCTCTTTAACCAGTTCTCTTCCCGCCAGCAGGTTAGGTAGCGAAACGTAATCGGTCTTCACCAGACGCTTCGCCAGCCAGAAGGTGAAAGGTTTCATACGATAGCCAACCACCATCGGGCATTTTGCCAGCATACATTCCAGCGCAGCGGTGCCTGAAGCCAGCAGTGCGGCATCGCTGGCAACCATCGCTTCACGTCCCATCCCATTAAGCAGATGTACGGAAAGCTCCGGCGCAACTTCAGCTTTAATGCGCTCAAACTGCTCGCGACGTTTGGCATTCACCAACGGCACTACCACTTCGAGATCTGGATAATGCTGGCGTAACAACTGCGCCGTTTTCAGAAAATCGGCGCTGAGCATCTCCACTTCTGCGCCACGGCTTCCTGGCAATAGCGCCAGGCAGTGAGCGTCATGGGGAATACCCAGAACATCGCGAGCCGCGTTTTTATCCGGGTCCAACGGCATGGCATCTGCCATGGTATGACCGATAAAGCGGCACGGGACGTTAAATTTGTCATAAAACGCTTTTTCGAAAGGCAGAAAGGCCAGCACCATATTGGTGGATCTGCCTATTTTGAAAACGCGTTTCTGTCGCCAGGCCCACACAGAGGGGCTGACGTAATGAATGGTTTTAATGCCCTGCTTTTTCAAATTCCCTTCGAGGGTAATATTGAAATCAGGCGCATCAATACCGACGAAAACATCCGGCTTTAAGTCGGTAAATCGGCGAGTGAGATCGGCGCGTATTTGCAGTAAACGGCGCAGGCGTCCGAGCACTTCAACAATGCCCATTACCGCCAGCTCTTCCATTTCGTACCAGGCTTCACAGCCTTCGGCCTGCATCAGCGGACCCGCCACGCCAACAAAACGCGCATTGGGAACGCGAGCCTTGAGTGCACGGATTAACCCTGCACCAAGAATATCGCCGGAGGTTTCTCCGGCGACGAGGGCAATCGTTAAAGGACGCTGCTCAGTCATTAACGAATCAGACCACGCGTTGAGCGCTCAAAGAAGTCGCTGAAAGCCTGAACTTCAGGGTACTGTTTCGCCAGTTCCGCGATTTCCGGTTTCACTTCTTCCAGCGTTTTACCGCTACGGTACAACGCTTTGTAGGCATTACGAATCGCGGTAATCGCTTCGCGGGTGAACCCACGACGCTTCAGACCTTCGATATTGACGCCAAATGGCGTTGCGTGGTTGCCCTGGGCGATAACGTATGGAGGCACGTCCTGAGCAACGCCAGAACAGCCGCCAACCATCACATGCGCGCCGATGATGCAGAACTGATGCACCGCAGTCATGCCGCCGATGATAACAAAATCATCCAGCGATACATGCCCGGCAAGCGTGGCGTTATTCGCCAGAATACAGCGGTTGCCTACCGTACAATCATGCGCGACGTGCGCATTAATCATCAGTAAGTTATCGCTGCCCACCTTCGTCACTCCACCGCCCTGCACTGTGCCACGATGAATGGTGACGCTTTCGCGGATGCGGTTGCGATCGCCAATTTCCACGCGGGTCGGTTCGCCAGCATATTTCAGATCCTGGTTAACTTCACCGATGGAGGCAAACTGATAGATCTCGTTATCGCGACCAATTTTTGTATGGCCATTCACGACAACGTGAGACTTCAGTACGGTACCCTCACCAATTTCAACATGGGGTCCAACAATACAAAATGGGCCAATGTGAGCGTTAGCGCCAATGCTGGCGCCTTCTTCCACAATGGCAGTTGGGTGAATAAAGGCGGATTTATCAATCACGTATCAGGCCTCCCGGCTACGGGCACACATCATCGTTGCTTCGCACACAACTTTACCGTCGACCAGCGCAACCCCTTTAAAACGGGTCAGGCCGCGGCGCGTTTTCTCGAAAGTCACTTCCATGATCATCTGATCGCCTGGCACGACAGGACGCTTAAAGCGCGCTTCGTCAATACCCGCAAAATAGTACAGTTCACCTGGTTCCAGTTTCCCTACGCTTTTAAACGCGAGGATACCAGTGGCCTGCGCCATTGCTTCCAGAATCAGTACGCCAGGGAAAATAGGTTTACCCGGGAAGTGGCCCTGGAAGAAAGGCTCGTTAACAGATACATTTTTCACTGCGCGCAGAAAGCGACCTTCTTCAAAATCCAGCACGCGGTCAACCAGCAGAAACGGAAAACGGTGCGGCAGAAGTTCTAAAATCTCTTCAATATGCAGAGTATGAGTGTTAGTAGTCAAAATACTCTTCCTGTCAAAATATACTAAAAGGCAATAATAACACGGCCTGTCGCAATCGTATGAATGGGACAGGCCGAAAAGTCAGACATGCAAAAACGGTGCTTTAGTCTTGTTGATTAACCTTGCGCTCAATCGCTTTGAGACGCTTGCTCATATCATCAATATTCATCACCAGTGCAGCTGTTTTACGCCATACCTTATTGGGCTGTAGCGGAATGCCTGAGGAATAGACGCCAGGTTCGGTGATAGGACGCATCACCATACCCATGCCAGTAACCGTGACTTTATCGCATATTTCCATATGCCCATTGATCACGCTGGCGCCGCCAATCATGCAGTAACGGCCAATCTTCAGGCTACCCGCCATAATGACGCCACCGGCTACCGCCGTATTGTCGCCAATCACAACGTTATGCGCAATCTGGCACTGGTTATCAATGATAACACCATTACCGATCACAGTATCGTCCAGCGCACCACGGTCAATGGTGGTACAAGCGCCGATCTCGACGCGATCGCCGATAATCACGCGACCAAGCTGCGGGATCTTCACCCAGTTACCGCGATCGTTCGCGTAACCAAATCCATCAGATCCGACGACAGTGCTGGACTGGATCAGGCAATTCTCACCGATCTGAATGTCGTGGTAAATCGTCACATTCGCCCACAAGCGTGAACCTGCGCCGATTTTAGTATTTTTTCCGACGAAGCAGCCTGCGCCGATAACGACGTTATCGCCCAGTTCTACGCCAGACTCAATGACCGCATTTGCGCCCACAGAAACATTATTACCCAGCTTCGCCGTCGCATCGATCACTGCACTCGGTGCAATGTTTTGTGCGGGCTGCGGCGTGGTATCTAAGATTTGCGCCATACGTGCATAGGTCAGGTAGGGATTCTTCACTACCAGCGCAGCACTCTTAGCAAAAGGAAGATCGTCCTGCGTCATCACAACGGCAGAGGCCTGGCATACGCCTAAGTGTTCACGGTACTTAGGATTCACCATGAACGTGATATTGCCAGTTTGCGCAGATTGCATGGACGCTACGCCGGTGATGACGATATCGCCATCACCGTGTAATTCTGCATCCAACTGCTCTGCTAAATCAGCCAGTCGAATTGAAGGCATTACTTATTTAACCTGTTTCAGTACGTCAGCGGTGATGTCTTTTACATCGCTGCTGTTGTATGCAACGGTGTTTGCGTCAACAACCAGATCGATGCTCTGACTGTTAGCAACAGATTTCACAGCTGTCTGGATACGAGTAACCAGTTTGCCACGTTCTTCGTTGGAACGACGCGCACGATCCTGCTCAAAAGCCTGAGCTTTCTGAGAGAAAGTCTGACGCTGAGCCATGACGTCTTTTTCCAGCTTGGTACGATCGCTACCCGCTTTCATGGATTGCAGACGCTGCATTTTAGATTGCAGATCAGATTCCATACGCTGCAGTTCGCTGGCACGGCCTTTGAACTCGTTTTCCAGCGTAGCAGAAACGCCCGTCTTCTGTGCAACCTGTTGGAACAAGCTACCCATGTTGACGATTGCAATTTTGTCAGCAGCCTGTGCGGACGTTGCCATCGCTAAACCGAGACCTGCAGCTAATAACCACTTTTTCACAATTAACTCCTTACCATCCCATTTGCACCCGAAGGTACAGTTCTTTGCGTGGCCAGGCGATCCCATGCAAGATCGCCTAAAGTCATCGCTACACTACCACTACATTCCTTTGCGAAGAACAATTACCAGGTTTTACCAATGTTAAACTGGAACTGTTCCGCTTTGTCTCCATCGTACTTCTTGAACGGCTGGGCGTAGGAGAAAACCAACGGCCCCAATGGGGACATCCATTGTAAAGCGATACCCGCTGACATACGGATATTGTTCGGATCGCTGTAGTCCGGATAACCAGAGTACTTAGCTGAATCCCAGTTCGTATCCCAAACGGTACCCATATCCCAGAAGAACGAGGTACGGACCGAGTTGGCATACTTGTCGCTGATAAACGGCGTCGGGGTAATGAATTCCAGGCTGGCGACAGCCATGGCGTTACCGCCCACCGCATCATCCGATTTACACGGTGAAGTATTGGTGGCGTCACATTCGTTATCGTAATCGCTATCGTTGTTATAACGATTAGCCGGTAAATAGACAGCCTTTGGACCGATGGTGTTGGACTGGAAACCACGCACGGTGCTGGAACCACCCGCATAGAAGTTCTCGTAGAACGGCATCTCTTTGCTGCCGATGCCGTCACCATAGCCCCACTTCGTGCGACCCAGAACAACCCATTTGTGATCGTCATCGATCGGCACATAGGTCGCGGTATCCAACGTCGCTTTGTAGTATTCGTTGTCAGAACCCGGAATGGTTACTTTACCGTTCAGGTTGACACGCGTACCTTCCGTTGGGAAGTACCCACGGTCCAGCTTGTTATATGTCCACCCATAGTTGAAGGTGAAATCGTCTGATTTAAAGCTATCAGCGTCAGGATCCTTACCCATTGAAACCAGATAACGTTGCATTGCAACCTGTGGATCCATGTTAGACAAGGAGTTATGCACATAACCCACACCCGCACGTAAGGTATTGTATTCGTTGATCGGGAAGCCGAGCGTTGCGTCAGTACCATAACTTTTGTTGGTATAGTCGGACAGGTCTGCATCATCCGCTTTAAAGTCATTGTAGAAAACGCGACCACCAAGGCTCACCCCATCAACGGTGAAATATGGGTTGGTGACAGACAACTCAGTATAGGTCTGATAGTCGTTTTTGGTGCCGTTGATCCCGACTGAATAACCGGTACCTAACCAGTTATCTTGCTGAACGCCAGCCTGGAAGCTCACGCCGCTTTCAGTACCGTAACCAACGCCGAAGTTAAAGCTACCGGTGTTACGCTCTTTAACCTTATAAACCACATCAACCTGATCCGGGCTACCCGGTACACGCTGAGTATCGGTATCGACAGTTTCAAAGTAACCCAGACGGTTCAGACGCTCTTTACCCTGATCGACCAGATCGCTACCCAACCAGGCACCTTCCATCTGGCGCATTTCGCGACGCAGAACGGAATCTTTAGAGGTGTCGTTACCTTCAAAACGAATCTTACGCACGTAGAAACGGTTACCTGCATCCACGTTTACGCGTAATTTAACGGTTTTGTCGGCGTCGTTGATTTCAGGTTGCGACTGTACGCGCGGATAGGCATAGCCATAGCGACCCAGAAGCTTCTTGAGATCATCTTCCATTTTGGTCACTTTGGTGCCGTTATAGAGTTCGCCTGGCTCGATTTTGGTCAGGGTCTCAATTTCGGCGGAGTGCCCAGCCAGGTTACCGCTCACCTGTACCCCTGAAAGCTTGTATTGATCGCCTTCAGTGATGTTAACGGTAATGTAGATACCTTTTTTATCCGGCGTCAGGCTAACCTGGGTGGAATCGATATTGAAGCGAGCATAACCGCGATCCAGATAGTAGCTGCGCAAGGTTTCAAGATCGCCCGCCAGTTTCTGTTTCTGGTATTTACGATCGCCCACCACGTTCCACCACGGCACTTCATCACGCAGTTGGAAGTGAGAGATCAGTTCGTCGGTCGAGAAAGCATGGTTGCCGACGATATTGATCTGTTGGATCTTCGCCGAAACGCCTTCCTGGAAGACCAGCTTGAGGTCAACGCGGTTACGCGGCAACGGCGTTACCACCGCTTTCACACTGGCGCTGTACTTACCGACGCTATAGTAGAAATCTTCCAGCCCTTTTTCGATATCGGCTAGCGTGGTGCGATCCAGAGACTCGCCAACACGCACACCAGAAGCCTCGAGGTTTTGCTTGAGCATGTCATCTTTCACCGATTTGTTACCGGAGAAAGTAATGCTGGCAATCGTCGGACGTTCTTTTACCTGAACCAGAAGGGTATCACCATCGCGCAGGACGCGGACATCCTCAAAGTTACCGGTGGCGAACAGAGCACGAATGGTATTACTGATGTCTTCATCATTAACCGTGTCGCCTGTGCGCACCGGCATACTGAGGAGAGCCGCACCAACGGCGACTCGCTGTAGGCCTTCGAAATGAATGTCCTTCACTACGAACCCTTCAGCACCGTATACGGTGGCGCTGCTAAACAGCAGCGACGCTATGAGCAACTTTTTCATCGCCATCGTTATTATGCGTTCTTCCTAACACTCTCTTACAACCGAGAGAAATCATTGAAAAGTGCAAGCCCCATTAACAACACCAGCAAGATAGAGCCAATGCGATAACTAAAGTCTTGAACCCGCTCGGATACCGGACCGCCCTTCAGCTTTTCAATCGCCAGGAACAGCAGATGCCCCCCGTCAAGAACGGGCAACGGAAACAGGTTGATTATCCCTAAGTTCACGCTGATAAGCGCAAGGAACATCAGGTAATAAATAACCCCGAACTCCGCTGACATCCCAGCCCCCTGGGCGATAGAAATCGGCCCACTGAGGTTGTTCAGTTTTACATCACCGGTAATCAATTTTCCCAGCATACTGACCGTCAGCTTCATCAACTGCCACGTTTTATCCGAGGCTTCGAGGATGGCGCTGAATGGCCCATACTGGCGTACAGTCTTATACTCATCAGGCAGAGGAATAACTTTAGGCACCACGCCCGCAAAACCCTCAGCCTTCCCGTTAACCTGTTTTGAATCTGGGGTTAACGTTAAAGACAAGGAAATTCCTTGTCTTTCAATATCTAGCGCTAACGGCTTATCCGGATTATCGCGCACCAGCGTCACGAACGTCATCCATTGCGTCAGCGGCTGACCATTGACTTTAACGATCCTGTCGCCAGCTTGCAAACCCGCCTTACTTGCAGCGGAGTTTACCTGCACTTCTGACAGCACCGATTCAATCTGCGGACCGCGTGGGCGAATCCCTAAACTGGAAACAGGATCCTCTTTGTCTGGCTCAAATGCCCAATGGCGTAAATCCAGCGTTTTGTCCTGCCGCTGGTTGCTGCCAAACTGCGCCACGCTGAGAGTCGTATGTTCATCGCCAATTTTGGATACCAGTTGTAATCGCACGGCATCCCAATCAGGGGTTTCGATACCATCAACCGCTTTTAGTTCCGTACCCGGCTGAATTTGCGCCTGTGCGGCAATCGAGTTGGGTGTTATTTCACCAACAACCGGACGAACGCCAGGGACACCGATGATAAACACCAGCCAATACGCGAAAATAGCAAAAAGGAAGTTGGCAATCGGACCTGCGGCGATGATGGCTGCGCGTTGTCCAACCGTTTTATTGTTGAAAGCGTAATGGCGCAGCTCCGGTGCGACCGGTTCAGCGCGCTCATCCAGCATTTTGACGTAACCGCCGAGGGGAATCAGGGCGATGACGTATTCCGTACCTGATTTATCGGTACGCCGCCAAAGCGCTTTTCCAAAGCCAATGGAAAAGCGTTCGACGCGGACTCCGCAGCGCCGTGCAACCCAGAAATGACCAAATTCATGCACGGTGATAAGCACACCAAGTGCAACGATGAATGCAGCCAGATTCCAGAGAATACTCAGCATAAGACCATCCGTTAGAGCGTCCTGAATACCAGTAACAGCAGGCAGGCAAAGACCGGTACCGCAGCCGTCAGGCTATCAATACGATCCAAAATACCGCCATGTCCTGGTATTAAGTGACCACTGTCCTTAATACCTGCTTCACGCTTAAACATACTCTCGGTCAGATCACCCAGCACGGAGGCCAGGGCTGCAACGATGGAGCAAATAAGCAAGGTGACAGGCGCAACCTCAAGATTCGCCCACATGCCATAACCCCATGAGATCACGGCAGCAGTAGCGAGTCCGCCAATAAAACCCTGCCAGGTTTTACCAGGAGAAACCTTCGGCGCCAGCTTATGTTTGCCAAACAGCTTACCAAACATATAGGCACCCGAGTCCGCTCCCCAGACGAGGATCATGACATAAAGCAGCCATAGCGCGCCACTATAATGATTCTCATCATAGTGCCATGCACGTAGCGCCAGCATTCCCCAAAAGAAAGGGACTATGGTTAACACGCCGAAAATTATGCGTAATGTTTTGGAATTACGCCAGACCGACGCAGAGCCGGGATAAAACAGCACCAGTAACAGCGCCACGACCCACCAGCCCAGCGACGCCCACAGCGATACTTCAACCAGCGGCTGATGAATATTGCGATGGTATTCCGGCAACAAAAATAGCATCAGTGCCAGCAATAGCCCGCACAAAACAGCCAGCCAGACTCGCTGCGTACGCGTGGTAAAACCGCTTAACTGTCCCCATTCCCAGGCGGCCAGCATACAGACGGCCAGCGTAACAATGGCGAACCCCACCGGCGGCAGCAAAAACAGCGCCGCGATGACAACGGGTATTAAAACAAAAGCAGAAATCAGGCGATACTTCAGCAAAAGCGACCCCCATCAGGCTTTTTCATCACCGGGCTCGGTGCCGCCGAAACGACGCTCACGATTAGCAAAGGCATGCAGCGCACCTTCAAAGTCTTGTTCATCGAAATCGGGCCAGAGAACATCCGTAAAGTAAAGTTCGGCATAGGCAATTTGCCACAACAGAAAATTACTAATTCGATGCTCTCCCCCAGTCCTTATCACTAAATCCACAGGAGCCAGTTCATGCATACAAATTTGCTGCCCCAGCATCTCTTCATCGATTTGCTCTGGACGCAGCAGACCATCCTGCACCTGTTGTGCCAGTTGTCTGACTCCCTGGACTATATCCCACCGTCCACCGTAATTCGCTGCAATATTTAGCGTCAACCCGGTATTCTGGGCGGTAATCGCTTCTGATTTGCGAATCCGTTCTTGCAAACGTGAGTTAAATCGACTGATATCCCCGATAATACGCAGACGTACGTTATGGCGGTGCAGGTTTTTCACTTCGCTATCAAGCGCCCACACAAACAGCTCCATTAACGCGCTCACTTCCTGCGCAGGTCGGTTCCAGTTCTCACTGCTAAAGGCATACAGCGTTAACGCATCAATACCGTTATTGGCAGCAAAAGAGACAGCCCGGCGGACGGACTTTGCTCCGGCCTTATGTCCAAAGGCGCGAATCTTCCCTTGCTTTTTCGCCCAGCGGCCATTGCCATCCATGATAATTGCTACATGGCGACAACCATGTGCTGGCAAATTTTCGCTTAATGGTTTAGTTGCAGACAACATAACGCGTTTTTAGTCCCTGAAAGGATTATACGGTACTCAGGAATACTGAAGCCTTTTGCGCTTCATCCTTCAGGCTGCTCCTTCGTCGGCTGTGATTTTCGCCCAAGTCACATACTCTTTGTATGCTCCAGGGGACTCATCCACTTGCCACCTTGATGCAACCTGAATGATTTTGTGCATCCACAAAAAAGCCGTGTCAAACCACGGCTTACCCGACCGAAAAAAAACAAATACCCGCGATCGAGTGGCGCAGACTATATCACTGAAGCCCAACGCTAACAAATAGCGCGATTCTCCGAGGAGGGATTATCATCAGCTTGAGCGTCGCATCACTTCTTTTCTGGCGACTTCCCGCGCGATAGCATCAACCTTCAGCACGTCATCAACGCTCTGTGGCTCCTGCAAATCCATCTTATCCAGTACGGATAAATTCAGGTCAGCAATATCGGTAAATCGGATCTGCTGCGCCAGGAATGCGGCAACGGTAATTTCATTCGCTGCGTTCAAAGCGGTCGTCGCCGCCTGCCCTTGCTCAAACGCGTCCATCGCCAGTTTCAGGCATGGATAACGCTGGTAATCAGGTGCGGAAAACGTCAACGCACTGAGCTTGCAAAAGTCGACAGGCTTAACGCCGGACGTCACTCGTTCTGGCCATGCCATCGTATGAGCAATAGGTGTACGCATATCAGGTTCCCCCAACTGCGCCAGAACGCTACCATCCTGATAACGCACCATCGAATGAATAACCGACTGCGGGTGAATCAGCACTTCCATCTGGCTTGCATTGGCATTAAATAACCAACGCGCTTCAATGTATTCCAGACCTTTATTCATCATGGTGGCTGAATCGACAGAGATTTTTCGTCCCATCGACCAATTCGGATGACGACATGCCTGATCGGGGGTCATAGAAACCAGATCGCGCAATGGCGTTTCACGGAAAGGGCCACCAGACCCGGTAAGCAAAACTGAAATGACGCCATTTTGCTCAAGGTCAGCGTATCCCAGATTGTGTTGGATAGGTTGCGGTAAACTCTGAAAAATCGCGTTATGTTCGCTATCTACCGGCAAAAGCTGTGCTTTGTGGCGTTGCACGTCGTCCATAAACAGACGCCCGCAGGTCACCAGAGACTCTTTATTCGCCAGCAAAATGCTTTTGCCCGCGCGGATTGCCGCCAGCGTCGGTAGCAAGCCCGCCGCGCCGACAATCGCCGCCATAACCTGATCAACATCATCCAGCGCAGCCATATCACAGGCAGCCTGCTGCCCGCTCATAACCTCAGTACGACTACCCTGCTCCAGCAGAGCTGCTTTTACCAACGCAGCGCTTTTTTCATCGTCCATTACCGCATAGCGAGGAGAAAATTCCAGACATTGCTCAACCATACGGACGACATTTTTACCCGCCACCAACGCAGCAACACGAAATTTTTCCGGGTTATGGCGTACTACATCCAGCGTACTGCAACCAATGGAACCGGTTGATCCCAGGATGGTTAATTGCTTCATCAGACATCCAGAAGAATTTTACTCGTCATACTTCAAGTTGCATGTACGTTGGCTCTCTTCGTTCACCCCTGTCACGCACGGGTGTGCGCTCCCGGGGATGCCCTGCGTCGCCGCCTTCCTGCAACTCGAATATTTAGAGTATATAGACAGAAAAAAGCAAAACGCCGCCATCCAGCCTTCTCAGGCCTTCTAAGCGGCGTTTTTAGCGTACAGGCGAATCAGAACTGCATCAGTTCCGTTTCTTTCTCTGCCAGCGCCGCATCAATTTTCTTGATAGCTGCGTCAGTCAGTTTCTGTACGTCGTCCTGAGAACGGCGATCGTCATCTTCGCTGATCTCTTTTTCTTTCAACAACGCTTTCACTTTGTCGTTGGCATCGCGGCGTACGTTACGTACGGCAACGCGCGCGCCTTCAGCTTCGCCACGCACGATCTTGGTCAGATCTTTACGACGTTCTTCAGTCAGCGGCGGCAGCGGAACGCGGATGTCGGAACCCGCAGAACTTGGATTCAGACCGAGGTCGGAAGCCATAATTGCTTTCTCAACGGCTGGCCCCATAGAACGGTCAAACACGTTGATTTTCAGGGTACGAGAATCTTCAACCGTTACGCTTGCCAGCTGGCGCAGCGGGGTCGGTGTGCCGTAATATTCCACGACAATACCATCCAGCAGGCTAGGAGAAGCACGGCCCGTGCGAATTTTGCTGATTTGGTTTTTGAACGCTTCGACGCATTTGTCCATGCGTACTTCAGCATCTTTTCTGATATCGTTGATCACGTTACGAATCCTTGAAAGCTTGTTTCAGTCAGACCATACCCACCACGCAAGATGTGACAAGTATAGTCTTGATTAATTTTGAGGGACGTATCCCGCGACATTAAAGCGGAATATTACCTGCATTTAGCTGCAACGGGAATTATTCCGTGATTAACGTGCCTTCTTTTTCACCCATAACAACACGGCGCAGCGCACCCGGTTTGTTCATGTTAAAGACACGAATCGGTAATTTGTGGTCACGAGCCAGCGTAAACGCCGCAAGATCCATCACTTTCAGCTCTTTATCCAGTACTTCAGCATAGGTCAACTGTTCGTACATAGTCGCCGTTGGATCTTTAGCCGGGTCAGCCGTAAATACACCATCGACTTTGGTGGCTTTCAGTACCACATCCGCTTCAATTTCAATACCACGCAGGCAAGCCGCAGAGTCGGTAGTGAAGAACGGATTGCCAGTACCCGCAGACAAAATAACAACGCGGTTGTTACGCAGCAGGCTGATTGCTTCCGCCCAGCTGTAGTTATCACACACGCCATTCAGAGGAATTGCGGACATCAAGCGAGCGTTCACATAGGCGCGGTGAAGCGCATCGCGCATCGCCAGACCGTTCATGACGGTGGCTAACATGCCCATGTGGTCGCCCACAACGCGGTTCATCCCTGCTTTCGCCAGACCAGCGCCACGGAACAGGTTACCACCACCAATCACTACGCCAACCTGGATACCCAGCTCAACCAGCTCTTTGATTTCCTGAGCCATACGGTCAAGGATGCTTGCATCAATACCGAAGCCTTCTGAACCTTGCAGAGCTTCGCCACTTAACTTAAGCAGAATACGTTTGTAGACGGGTTTTGCATTGGTAGCCATGTTTCTTTCCTGAGACTGTCAACGAATGAGATGAATTAATACCGGCGACATTGTATGTCGCTTTCAGCATGACCACTATAGCGGTTCGCTGAATTTACAAGCCAGACACAAAAAGAAGCCGCCCTCAGGCGGCTCCTTTAAAAATTAAGACTGCTTGGACATCGCAGCAACTTCTGCTGCAAAGTCAGTCTCAACTTTCTCGATACCTTCACCCACTTCAAAGCGGATGAAGCCTGTTACATCAGCGTTGTGCTCTTTCAGCAGCTGACCAACAGATTTGCTCGGATCCATAACGAAAGGCTGACCAGTCAGAGAAACTTCGCCGGTGAATTTCTTCATGCGGCCTTCAACCATTTTCTCTGCGATTTCTTTCGGCTTACCAGACTGCATCGCGATGTCCAGCTGAACCTGGTATTCTTTCTCTACCACTTCAGCAGAAACGTCTTCCGGCTTAACGAATTCTGGTTTGCTTGCAGCAACGTGCATTGCCAGCTGTTTAACCAGCTCTTCGTCAGCGCCAGTTGCAGCAACCAGAACACCGATACGAGCACCGTGCTGGTAGTTACCCAGAACTTCGCCTTCCAGGGAAGCAACACGACGGATGTTGATGTTCTCACCGATTTTAGCAACCAGAGCAACGCGTTCTTCTTCGAACTGCGCTTTCAGAACTTCAACGTCAGTGATTTTGCCAGCAACGGCAGCGTCCAGTACTTTGTCAGCAAATGCCTGGAAACCAGCATCTTTAGCAACGAAGTCAGTCTGGCAGTTAACTTCCAGAATGAAAGCGATGTTGCCGTCGATTTTGGTTTTGATTACGCCGTCAGCAGCAACGTTGCCTGCTTTTTTCGCCGCTTTGATTGCGCCGGACTTACGCATGTTTTCGATTGCCAGCTCGATGTCGCCATTAGCTTCAGTCAGTGCTTTTTTGCAATCCATCATGCCTGCGCCAGTACGCTCACGCAGCTCTTTTACCAGGGATGCGGTAATTTCAGCCATTCTAAAATCCTCGGAAGATTTGATCTGCCCGGCATGAAACCGCACAGATTTAAAAGTGAAAAAGGGGCCTAAAGGGCCCCTAACCAAACGTGATACTACCTGGTTTATAAGGGGGCTCGAACGAGCGTGCCTTATTATTCAGCTTCTACGAAGCTTTCTTCCGCCTGGGAAGCCAGATCCTGAGAACGGCCTTCACGAACGGTAGTAGCTACAGCGCCCAGGTACAGGGTCACAGCACGGATTGCGTCGTCGTTACCCGGGATAACGAAGTCAACACCGTCCGGATCAGAGTTGGTATCAACGATAGCAAATACTGGGATACCCAGGTTGTTTGCTTCTTTGATAGCAATGTGCTCGTGGTCAGCATCGATTACGAACAGAGCGTCCGGCAGACCGCCCATGTCTTTGATACCGCCCAGGCTGTTTTCCAGTTTCTCAAGCTCACGAGTACGCATCAGCGCTTCTTTCTTGGTCAGCTTTTCGAAAGTACCGTCCTGAGACTGAGTTTCCAGATCTTTCAGACGTTTGATGGACTGACGAACGGTTTTCCAGTTAGTCAGCATGCCGCCCAACCAGCGATGGTTCACGAAGAACTGGTCGCAGTTGTTAGCAGCTTCTTTCACCGCTTCGCTTGCAGCGCGTTTAGTACCAACGAAAAGGATTTTACCTTTACGAGCAGAGATCTTGTTCAGTTCAGCCAGAGCTTCGTTGAACATCGGTACAGTTTTCTCAAGGTTGATGATGTGAACTTTGTTACGCGCACCGAAGATGAACGGCTTCATTTTCGGGTTCCAGTAACGGGTCTGGTGACCGAAGTGAACACCAGCCTTGAGCATGTCGCGCATGGAAACAGTTGCCATGATTAAAACCTCTATATATAAAAGTTGGGGTTAAGCCTCCACGCATCCCATATTACCGACCCCAAAGGGCACCCCGGAATATGTGCCGATACGTGTGTGTTGTTACACAAAGTGAGATTTGTCGCTCCCGTCCATCGTGTGTAGTCTTCAAATGGATCGGAAGTCCGGCGCGCTTTATACCACAAATACGCTACCGACACCAATAATTGTTGGCGGTGCGTGCTGAATGAACGATGAATTTCGTGTTACAGGGAGGCAGCCAATTTTTTGCATCTCCGGGCGCTTACATGCAGTGAGCGACTGGAGTGAAAAATTTCAGCCAACACACCTGTGGCACGAAAGGCGAAGTTCAGAATGATTCTCAATTTGGCAGCATGTATGCCGGACTGATACCATTGGCACCACTTAAACAATTATTGCCGATATCATCGGCACTGATGGACAGAATTCATGGCTATCTCAATCAAGACCCCTGAAGAAATCGAAAAAATGCGCATCGCTGGCCGTCTGGCCGCCGATGTACTGGAAATGATCGAACCGTTTGTTAAGCCAGGCGTCAGCACCGGCGAACTGGATCGCATCTGTAATGACTACATCGTGAATGAGCAGCAGGCCATTTCCGCCTGCCTGGGCTATCACGGTTATCCGAAGTCCGTGTGCATCTCTATTAATGAAGTGGTGTGCCATGGGATCCCGGACGACGCCAAGCTCCTGAAAGACGGCGATATCGTCAACATCGACGTAACCGTGATTAAAGACGAGTTCCACGGTGATACCTCGAAAATGTTCATCGTGGGCAAACCAACCATTCTGGGCGAACGTTTGTGCCGCGTCACGCAGGAAAGCCTGTATCTGGCGCTGCGGATGGTAAAACCAGGTATTCGCCTGCGCACGCTGGGCGCTGCGATTCAGAAATACGCGGAAGGCGAAGGCTTCTCTGTGGTCCGTGAATATTGCGGTCACGGCATCGGTCGCGGCTTCCATGAAGAGCCGCAGGTTCTGCACTACGATGCAGACGACGGCGGTGTGGTACTGCAGCCGGGCATGACCTTCACCGTAGAACCCATGCTGAATGCCGGTGATTACCGCATCCGCACCATGAAAGACGGGTGGACGGTGAAAACCAAAGATCGGAGCTTGTCTGCTCAGTACGAGCATACTATTGTGGTGACGGAAAAAGGCTGTGAAATTCTGACATTACGCAAGGATGACACCATCCCGGCGATCATCACACACGACGAATAATGTTTTGCCTGATGGCGATGCACCCGCATCTTATCAGGCCTACAAATTGTACTACTTCGTAGGCCGGGTAAGGCGCTCACGCCGTCATCCGGCTTTTTTAATGGGTGGCGCATAATGAATACTCTTCCTGAACAACACGCAAATACTGCCCTCCCCACCCTGCCAGGCCAACCGCAGAACCCCGGAACCTGGCCACAGCACGATCTCAACTGCCCCGGCATTAAAGCGCATATCGACACTTTCCAGCACTGGTTAGGTGACGCGTTTGACAGCGGGATTTCCGCAGAGCAGCTGATTGAGGCCCGCACCGAGTTTATTGACCAGTTACTGCAACGTCTGTGGATTGAAGCCGGTTTCGGTCAAATTGCCGACCTGGCGCTGGTTGCCGTTGGCGGTTACGGGCGCGGCGAACTGCATCCGCTTTCCGATATTGACCTGCTGATCCTGAGTCGTAAAAAGCTACCAGACGCGCAGGCCGAAAAAGTTGGCGAACTGTTAACGCTGCTATGGGACGTGAGGCTCGAGGTTGGGCACAGCGTGCGCACGCTGGAAGAGTGTCTGCTGGAAGGATTGTCAGATTTAACCGTCGCCACCAACCTGATTGAAACACGCCTGCTGATTGGTGATGTGGCGCTGTTTCTTGAGCTACAAAAGCATATTTTTAGCGAAGGTTTCTGGCCGTCCGATAAGTTTTACGCAGCCAAAGTTGAAGAGCAGAATCAGCGCCACCAGCGCTATCACGGCACCAGCTATAACCTGGAGCCGGATATCAAAAGTAGCCCCGGCGGCCTGCGCGATATTCATACCCTGCAATGGGTGGCCCGCCGCCATTTTGGCGCCACCTCACTGGATGAAATGGTCGGTTTCGGCTTTTTGACGCAGGCAGAACGTGCCGAGCTGAATGAATGTTTGCATATCCTGTGGCGCATTCGCTTTGCCCTGCATCTGGTCGTTAGTCGTTACGACAACCGTCTGCTGTTTGATCGTCAGCTCAGCGTGGCGCAACGCCTGAACTACGGCGGTGAAGGCAACGAGCCTATCGAGCGGATGATGAAAGACTATTTCCGCGTCACACGACGGGTCAGCGAACTGAACCACATGCTGTTGCAACTGTTCGACGAGGCGATCCTCGCCCTGCCCGCCGATGAAAAACCACGTCCGATTGATGACGACTTTCAACTGCGCGGCACGTTGATTGATCTGCGCGACGACGACCTGTTTATTCGCAAACCCGAAGCGATATTGCGGATGTTTTACATCATGGTGCGTAATAGCGCGATCAGCGGAATTTACTCCACTACGCTGCGCCATTTACGTCATGCCCGCCGTCATTTAACGCAGCCGCTGTGCTACATCCCGGAAGCGCGTTCGCTGTTTCTCAGTATGTTGCGCCATCCGGGCGCGGTGAGTCGCGGCCTGCTGCCTATGCATCGCCACAGCGTGTTGTGGGCCTATATGCCGCAATGGTCGCATATTGTCGGCCAAATGCAGTTTGACCTGTTTCATGCTTATACGGTGGATGAACACACTATTCGCGTAATGCTTAAGCTGGAAAGTTTTGCTAACGAAGAGACCCGTCAGCGCCATCCGCTGTGCGTGGATCTGTGGCCGCGTCTGCGACAGCCGGAGCTGATTCTGATTGCCGCGCTGTTCCACGATATCGCCAAAGGTCGCGGCGGCGATCACTCGGTTCTCGGCGCCCAGGATGTGCTCAAATTCGCCGAACTGCACGGTCTGAACTCCCGCGAAACGCAACTGATCGTGTGGCTGGTGCGCCAGCATTTGCTGATGTCGGTTACCGCTCAGCGCCGCGATATTCAGGATCCCGAAGTCATTAAGCAATTCGCCGAAGAGGTGCAAACGGAACATCGTCTGCGCTTTTTGGTGTGCCTGACCGTCGCAGATATTTGCGCCACCAACGAAACGCTGTGGAATAGCTGGAAGCAAAGCTTGCTGCGCGAGCTGTACTTCGCGACGGAGAAACAGTTACGGCGCGGGATGCAAAACACGCCGGATATGCGTGAGCGCGTACGCCATCATCAGCTTCAGGCGCTGGCGCTACTGCGCATGGACAACATTGATGAAGAAGCGCTACACCATATCTGGTCGCGCTGTCGCGCCAACTATTTCGTACGTCACAGCCCAAATCAGCTGGCCTGGCATGCACGTCATCTGCTGCAACACGATCTCAGCAAGCCGCTGATCCTGCTCAGCCCGCAGGCTACGCGAGGCGGGACGGAAATTTTCATCTGGAGCCCTGACCGCCCTTATCTGTTTGCTGCCGTCTGCGCCGAACTGGACAGGCGCAACCTTAGCGTCCACGATGCGCAGATTTTCACCACCCGCGATGGGATGGCGATGGATACGTTCATTGTGCTGGAACCAGACGGTAGCCCGCTGTCGTCAGACCGACACGAAGCGATCCGTTTTGGGCTTGAACAGGCGATCACCCAGCGTAGCTGGCAGCCGCCGCAACCGCGTCGCCAGCCGGCAAAATTACGTCACTTTACCGTCGATACCGAGGTCACTTTTCTGCCGACCCATACCGACCGAAAATCATTTCTTGAGCTTATCGCTCTCGACCAGCCAGGACTGCTGGCGCGGGTCGGGCAGATTTTTGCCGATCTGGGAATTTCGCTGCATGGCGCCCGAATTACAACTATTGGCGAGCGAGTAGAAGATTTATTCATAATCGCCACCGCCGACCGGCGCGCCCTTAATAACGAGCTGCAGCAGGAAGTGCATCAACGGTTGACAGAGGCCCTCAATCCAAACGATAAAGGGTAATGTTTTTATTTATTATGGAAAGAGTTTAACAATGCAGCAGCTACAGAACGTTATTGAGTCCGCTTTCGAGCGCCGTGCCGACATTACTCCGGCAAATGTAGATACCGTAACCCGCGAAGCGGTGAATCAGGTTATTTCTTTACTGGATTCCGGTGCACTGCGCGTCGCAGAAAAGATTGAGGGTCAGTGGGTCACGCATCAGTGGCTGAAAAAGGCGGTCCTGCTCTCTTTCCGTATTAACGATAATCAGGTTATCGAGGGTGCGGAAAGCCGTTACTTCGATAAAGTGCCGATGAAATTCGCCAACTACGACGAAGCGCGCTTCCAGAAAGAAGGTTTCCGCGTGGTTCCGCCTGCGGCAGTGCGTCAGGGCGCGTTTATCGCCCGTAACACCGTGCTGATGCCGTCTTACGTGAACATCGGCGCTTATGTTGATGAAGGTACGATGGTTGATACCTGGGCGACAGTGGGTTCCTGTGCGCAAATCGGTAAGAATGTACACCTGTCCGGTGGCGTTGGTATTGGTGGCGTACTGGAGCCGTTGCAGGCTAACCCGACCATCATCGAAGACAACTGCTTCATCGGCGCGCGCTCTGAAGTGGTTGAAGGCGTGATCGTCGAAGAAGGCTCCGTCATCTCCATGGGTGTATATATCGGCCAGAGCACCCGTATTTACGATCGCGAAACCGGCGAAGTGCATTACGGCCGCGTTCCAGCGGGCTCCGTGGTCGTCTCCGGCAACCTGCCGTCGAAAGATGGCAAATACAGCCTGTACTGCGCGGTGATTGTGAAGAAAGTCGATGCCAAAACGCGTGGCAAAGTGGGAATCAACGAACTGTTACGCACCATCGACTAACAGCGATTTGAAAAAGCGGGCTTAGCCCGCTTTTTTTACATCTGCGAGTGGCATAAACAAGGCTTTTCGTTAATTATTCAATGGTTATAGTGAGCTTAAGGGTACCGCTATGTATGACAATCTGAAAAGTCTGGGCATTACTAATCCTGAAGAGATCGATCGTTACAGCCTGCGGCAAGAAGCCAACAACGATATCCTGAAAATCTATTTCCAGAAGGATAAAGGCGAGTTTTTTGCCAAGAGCGTGAAGTTCAAATATCCCCGTCAGCGTAAAACGGTTGTCGCCGATGGCGTCGGCCAGGGTTACAAAGAAGTGCAGGAGATCAGTCCCAACCTGCGCTACGTGATCGACGAACTGGATCAGATCTGCCAGCGAGATCGCAGCGAAGTCGATCTTAAACGCAAGATCCTCGATGATTTACGTCATCTGGAAAGCGTCGTGACCAACAAGATCAGCGAGATTGAAGCCGATCTGGAAAAGCTAACGCGCAAATAAGTAGATTGTTGCCTGATAGCGCTACGCTTATCAGGCAATTAATCAATGCTGCTCATCCAGCTGCAACGCCACATACAGCAGCAGTCGATCGTCAAAATTCCCCAGATCCAGCCCGGTCAGCTCTGAAATACGGTTCAGGCGATACTCCAGCGTATTGCGGTGAATAAACAATGCTTTTGAGGTCGCCAGCGGCTGAACGTTATGTCGAAACCATGCCGATAATGTTCGACGCAGCAAACCGTTGTTATCCATCGCTTTCAGCCTTACCAGCGGGCGCGCCAGCTCATTGGCCTGCCAGCCGCCGCGCAGGCTGTCCAGCAGCACCGGCAGCATCAAGTCCTGATAGAAATAGCTCCGGCTTTCCGGCATCCGCTGCTTGCCGACCATCATGGTGGTGCGCGCCGTACGATACGAACGGGCAATGCTGCCGGGCCCGGTAAAATAGTTGCCCAGCGACACGCGAAAACGCAGTTGTCCATTCTCTTTCATGCGGGCAATCAGTTGCTCAACGCGCTTGCGATGATCTTCAGCGTCCCAGCGGCCAAACTGATTGAGCGCTGGTTTCAGCACCACCATCTCGGTCAGAGAAACAATCGCAATCAGATTATTACGTTCGGGTGTAGTCAACGCGTTCTGCAATTGCTGTAGCTCCGCCATCGCACTATCAACGCCAAGCTGACCGCTGTCGACCTCCACTACCGCCACCACGCGCGGCTGGTTCAAATCAATGCCCAATCGCTGTGCCCATTCCATCAGCGCCGGGGTATTCTCTTCAGCCTGAATCAGGTTCATCACCAGCTCTTCACGCAGACGGCTATCCTGCGCTAACAGATGCATCAGACGCGACTGTTCCAGCATCATTTCGGCGGTCATGCACACCAGTTCGCCATACTTGCGCAGATGTTCCGGCTCGCCAGTAAGACCGATAACGCCAACGATTTCGCCTTCCAGACGCAGCGGCAGGTTTATCCCCTGACGCACGCCGTGTAAATGCCGGGCTACCGCATCGTCAATATCGACCACCCGACCTTGTGAAAGCACCAGCAGCGCGCCTTCGTGCAATTCACCAATTCGTTCGCGATCGCCGCTGCCAATGATCCGCCCGCGGGCATCCATTACGTTGATATTGGTATCAATGATGCGCATGGTTCGCGCTACGATATCCTGCGCCATTTTGGTATCAAGATGCCAGCCAGCCATAAACCCCTCCTGTGAGCAGAGCTCAAGCATAGGGAAGATAATAAGCGGCGGCATTGTGCAACTGCACAAAGCGAGAGGGAGAAGTATGGAGTTGTGGGAAGTATCACAAAAAGAAACCCCTTCCTGTGCAGGAAGGGGTTTAGTGAGATTACTGCATCAACAGATAGATGGAGCTGTCACCACGCTGAATGTTCAGCGCCAGTACAGCCGGTTTGCTGTCGAGGATTTTGCGCAGTTCGGCGATATTTTTCACCGGCTGCTGGTTCGCACCGATAATCACATCCCCTTTCTTCAGGCCAATCCGTGCAGCCGGAGAATTCGCTTTCACCTCGCTGACCACGACCCCTTTGTCCTGGCCTTTGTTGCTCATATCAGCCCCTTCAATGCCTTTGAAGATAGAGCTGGAATCAACCTGAGTCTGGCTGCTCTGCTGCAGTTCCAGATTCACAGTGACCGGCTTACCGTCACGCAACAGGCCAAGGTTAATTTTGCTGCCTACCGGCATCGTACCCACCTGCGCACGCAGGGCGGCGAAGCTGCTGATCGGTTTACCGTTCAGGGAGGTAATCACATCCCCGGCTTTAATACCTGCTTTCGCTGCGGAAGAGTTCGGCATCACCTGGCTGACAAATGCGCCACGCTGAGCATCAACTTTCATCGCTTTCGCCAGCTCAGAGCTCAGCTCGGTACCCATAATACCCAGCTCACCGCGTTTAACCTGACCAAACTCAACCATCTGCGACGTCAGGTTTTTCACCATGTTGCTCGGGATTGCAAAGCCGATACCGATGTTGCCGCCGTCCGGCGCAAGGATCGCGGTGTTAATACCGATCAGCTCACCGTTCAGGTTGACCAGTGCGCCACCGGAGTTACCCCGGTTGATCGCGGCATCCGTCTGAATAAAGTTTTCGTAGTTTTCCGCGTTCAGGCCGCTACGGCCCAGCGCAGAAACAATACCGGAGGTCACGGTCTCACCGAGGCCAAACGGGTTACCAATTGCTACGGTGTAATCACCCACACGCAGCGCGTCGGAATCTGCCAGCTTAATCGCCGTCAGGTTTTTCGGATCCTGAATTTGGATCAGCGCGATATCGGAGCGCGGATCTTTACCCACAATCTTCGCATCAAATTTACGGCCATCGCTCAACTGAACCTTAATCACCGTGGCGTTATCCACCACGTGGTTGTTGGTCACGACATACCCTTTCGCGGCATCAATAATTACACCGGAACCCAGGGCCATAAATTTCTGCTGCTGGCCGCCGCCGTTGTCAGCGCCCGGCGCGCCGCCCTGGCAGAACGGTGAACTCTGGAACGGTGAACCGTCCTGGCAGAATGGTGAATTATCACCGAAGAACTGCTGGAAATTACGCGGCATACGCGGCGTATTTACCGTCGTGCTCCCCTCGACGTTAATACTTACCACCGATGGCATCACTTTTTCGAGCATCGGGGCCAGGCTTGGCATCTGTTGGGCGGTCATTGCTGAAGACGACGTCTCAGCCGCTGTGGCAGACAGGGGGGACAACGCCAAACCTAAACTCAGAGCCAGTGCACTCATTGCTAATGTGGTTTTTTTCATGTGTTTCGTTCTCGATTAACAGGTAACGCAAAATTGCTGTATACGTCAGAGTCGTTTTATAGCGCTAAGTTCCAGAATTGAGTTTAAGGAAAAAGTAAAATTTTATTGGCCGTCTTTACAAATGAGTATTTATTGTTCTACGGCCATCAAGCGACGATATTCATCCCAGGCATACAGATCGGTCATCCCGCTGATATAATCCTGAATCAGCCGGCAGCGATAATAATATTCCATTACCGAAAACTCAGCGCAACCCGTTGATATTTTACTAACCGCCTCGACATAAGCAAGACGATGGCGAGTAGACAACTTCTGAAATAATCGTGATTCGATAGGAAAACGTTTAACTCTTTCATTGTCGACCAGCTCAGTAAAATCTGACTGGGACATTTTTAATAAAGGCTGATAGATCTCCAGCAACCCGCTGATCACCCGATACCCCTGCAATTCCAACTGCTCAACGTCCGGATGACTAAATACGTGTTTTACCGCCACATTTTTATAGACCCCCAGCAACTGACTAAAGCTACTGGCATCTTCTAACAGCGCGTGATTAAAGCTGCCGTCAAAAACCTGCGGTAAATTATCAATAAACCGCTGGGCTGCATACGGCACCAGTTTATTCAGCGTATTGACGCGTAAATACATAAAGAACTGATCTTCCGTGCTCCGGCTTAATGTATTTGAACGTGATTTCTCCCAGGCATTCTCAACAACCAGGCTAAACAGGGAACCTTTTTCGTGATGCCCCCACGCCTCATGCAGATGGTGATAAAGTTGCTCGACGCTAAAGATTCTTTTCTCAACGGCATCTTCCAGGTCGGCCACGCAATAAGAGATATCATCGGCAGCTTCCATTATCCAGGTTAATGGAAAGCGACTGTAGGGCGCTAATGATAATTCTTTACGTAACCGTTCAATATACGGTTCTTCAGAAAGGTAATAGCCCGGTTTCTTCATTAAATAGTCATGCGTCGTAGGCGTACTTCCGCGCCACCACGCCGGACGGGTATATTTTAAAATACCGCCAACTTGGGCCCAGGTAAGATTCATACGCATCAAAGTATGCACCAGACGAATCCCCTGGGCATTACCTTCAAAATGGCACAGGTCCTGACGCACCTTACGGCGAATATCATTCAGCGACTCTTCGCCTTCGCGCAAACGTAACGCCGCCACCAGGCAGCGGTCATCGCTGAGGGGCTGACTTTCCGCGTCGGCGGGATACAGCCGCTGGCGGAACCAGTCATTAATCGCCGCTTCACCAAAATGACCAAACGGCGGATTGCCGATGTCATGCATCAGGCACGACATTTCGACAATACTCTCAAACGGTCCCGTCAGTTCATCCAGACCATACTGCTCCAGCAGTTTTAGTTCTTTCAGTCGGCTGAGGATCTCTTTAGCGATATAGCGCCCAACTTGCTGAACTTCCATCGAGTGCGTCAGGCGCGTGCGCACCGCCGCGTTACGCTCCAGCGGAAAGACCTGGGTTTTTTGTTGCAGTCGGCGAATAGCCGGTGAATTGATAATACGTCCACGATCGCTTTCGAAAATACGCAGGATCTCATGCTCCGTCTTCACGCCCTGCGGCGAACGGTAACGACGATGCCAGTTTATTTTTTTTCGGAAATCGATCTGTACCATATCCTCTCCCGCCTGAGAAATGCGCTACCCCTTAAGCGCATGATAGACTATGCCCTCAAATCTGGCTTATCGCGAGTAAATCTATGAAAATCGGCATCATTGGTGCAATGGAAGAAGAAGTTACGCTGCTGCGTGACAAAATCGAAAACCGTCAGACCCTCTCTCTCGGCGGTTGTGAAATTTACACCGGCCAACTGAACGGTACAGAGGTTGCGCTACTGAAATCAGGTATCGGTAAAGTGGCGGCGGCGCTGGGCGCTACGCTGCTGCTTGAACGCTGCAAGCCGGATGCCATCATTAACACCGGTTCCGCGGGCGGCCTGGCCTCTACGCTGAAAGTCGGCGATATTGTGGTTTCTGACGAAGCGCGCTATCACGATGCCGACGTTACCGCCTTTGGCTATGAATTTGGTCAGTTACCGGGCTGCCCGGCTGGTTTTAAAGCCGATCCTGCGCTGATTGCTGCAGCAGAATCCTGCATTGCGCAACTCAATCTGAACGCCGTTCGCGGACTTATCGTCAGCGGCGATGCCTTCATTAATGGCTCCGTGGGTCTGGCTAAAATTAAGCATAACTTCCCGCAGGCCATTGCCGTTGAGATGGAAGCGACCGCGATTGCGCATGTTTGCCATAACTTCAATGTGCCGTTTGTCGTGGTTCGCGCCATCTCTGACGTCGCCGATCAGCAGTCCCATCTCAGCTTTGACGAGTTCCTGGTTGTTGCCGCGAAACAGTCAAGCCTGATGGTTGAAACGCTGGTACAGAAACTGGCGCATGGCTAAATTACTCTCCAGGGCGCTGGTCGCCCTGCTATTCACTCTTCCGGCGTTCCTGTACGCCGCACCGCGTGTTGTGACGCTTTCTCCAGCCAATACCGAACTCGCCTTTGCCGCCGGCATTACACCCGTAGGCGTCAGTAGCTACTCAAACTACCCGCCAGCGGCCAAAAATATCGAGGAGGTTTCCACCTGGCAAGGTATGAACCTTGAACGCATTGTGGCGCTTAAACCGGATTTAGTCGTCGCCTGGCGCGGGGGAAATGCTGAGCGGCAGGTGAATCAGCTGACCGCCCTAGGAATTAAGGTCATCTGGGTGGACGCCGTTACCATCGAGCAGGTCGCCGATGCGCTCCGCCAGCTGGCAGCGTGGAGCCCAAAGCCTGAGCAGGCTAAACAGGCGGCGCAAACCATGCTTGATGACTATGCTTTACTAAAATCTCGGTATGCCAACAAACCGAAAAAACGCGTGTTTCTCCAGTTTGGCGCAAATCCTCTGTTTACCAGTGGAAAAGGGTCCATTCAGCACGAAGTTCTTGAGGTATGCGGTGGAGAAAACATCTTTGCCGGCAGTCGGGTCCCCTGGCCGCAGGTTAGCCGTGAGCAGGTCCTGGCACGAGCGCCCCAGGCTATTGTTGCAACCGGAGGGCCAGGCGAAACTCTGAAAATTGAACAATACTGGGGAAACCAGCTAAAAATACCCATTATTACACTTAATAGTGACTGGTTCGAACGCGCGAGCCCGCGTATTATCCTCGCCGCAAAACAACTCTGTAATGCGCTTTCACAGATAAATTAGCGCCTGCCCCCACCAGGTCTGTTGTGAGGATTTAAAAATGCTCGTCTATTGGCTGGATATTGTCGGCACCGCGGTATTTGCTATCTCTGGCGTCTTACTGGCCGGAAAATTGCGAATGGACCCGTTTGGCGTCCTGGTACTCGGGGTGGTTACCGCCGTTGGCGGCGGTACGATCCGCGATATGGCGCTGGATCATGGACCGGTATTTTGGGTTAAGGATCCCACCGATCTGGTGGTGGCAATGATCACCAGCATGCTGACAATCCTGCTGGTACGTCAGCCACGACGTTTACCGAAGTGGATCCTTCCGGTGCTGGATGCCGTTGGCCTGGCGGTGTTCGTGGGGATTGGCGTCAATAAAGCATTTCTCGCAGGGACGGGTCCCCTGGTGGCGATCTGTATGGGGGTGATTACCGGCGTCGGCGGCGGGATCATTCGCGACGTGTTAGCTCGTGAAGTCCCGATGATTCTGCGCACCGAAATCTACGCCACGGCATGTATTATCGGCGGGATCGTGCATGCGACGGCGTTTTATACCTTTAATGTATCGCTAGAAAACGCCAGTATGATGGGGATGATCGTCACCCTGCTGATTAGGCTTGCCGCCATTCGCTGGCATTTGAAATTGCCGACGTTTGCACTGGATGATAACGGGCGTTGATGTGATGATGCAAAACATGTAGGCCGGATAAGGCGTTTACGCCGCCAACCGGCACATTGCCCGGTGGCGCTACGCTTACCGGGCCTACACCATCAGACCATCGGTATTACAGACAGCAATCAGATGCTGAAAGAAGAACCACACCCGCAGGTGCTTTTCGCATTGGGGTTAGTCACAACGAAGCGGGAACCTTCCAGACCTTCGGTATAGTCAACCGCGCCGCCCACCAGATATTGCAGGCTCATCGGATCAACCACCAGACCCACACCTTGTTTCTCAATGGTCATATCACCATCGTTCACCTGATCATCAAAGGTGAAACCGTACTGGAAACCGCTGCAACCACCGCCGGTGATATACACGCGTAATTTCAGATTCGGGTTATCTTCGTCAGCGATCAGGCTTTTTACTTTATTGGCTGCTGCTTCAGTAAATTGCAGTGGCAGCGCTACGTCATCACTCATATTTTGCTCCAAACGACATTGGCAATTGGGCAAATTATAACCCAATGGTTAAGGCCATTATCTAATACCCTGGTATTTCGTTCAAGTATTCTCGCCAGCGGCGGTACTCTGGCTTTTTGCTGCCTGCTCCGCTTCCTGTTTTGCCAGCGTGCGGGCAAGGATAGTCGAGTATAGCGGCTTTCCACCCATAAATTGGGCTAATAGTGTTGCGCCAAGACAGGTAATAATCATTGGCAAAATGAGCTGATAGTTATCGGTCATCTCCAGCACCAGTACAATACCGGTTAGCGGTGCACGTACCGAAGCCGCCAGCAAAGCCCCCATTCCGGCAATGGCAAAGGTTCCGGCCTCCAGATGATACTGTGGAAAAGAGGCCGCCGCGGCCATACCGAACGCGGTGCCAAGTAACGTACCCAGCGCCAGCATCGGGGCAAAAATCCCTCCGGGCGCGCCGGACGAGAAGCACAGCAGCGTGGTGATCACCCGGGTAATAAATATAAACAGCAGTAAACTGACGCTAAAATTACCCGCCGCGGCGATAGGAATCAGGTTAAACCCGCCGCCTGCCGCTTCCGGTTTAATTAATCCCAGGATCCCACACAGGCCACCAATCGCGCCGCCCATCAGCACCCATTTTTTAATTTCACCGCCGTGGAAGCGCTGGAACATATCCTGGGTACGCAACACCATGGTGTTGAACAACGGCCCGACACAGCCAAAAATAAGCCCCAGCACAAGATACAGCCACAGCGTATTTACCGGCGCATTAGACAGCTTCCCGACTTCAATAATCGGTGCTTCACCGTTGAACACACGAAACACGATGCTCGACATAATAACGCCGGTAAACACGGCTTTGATCGAGACGAGGTTATAGCGAAACTGCGGGCGCATCTCTTCAATAATGAACAGGATCCCCGCCAGAGGCGCATTAAACGCCGCCGACAAACCCGCAGCCGCACCGGTGGCCAGCAGGGTATGTCGCGCTTCAGCGCTGCGCATGCGGAAAATATCCAGCACCATGCGCCCAATGTTCCCGCCTATCTGTACGGTCGGCCCTTCTCGCCCGAGCACCATACCGGCTCCCAGCGTGCCCATGCCGCCAATAAATTTCACCGGCAGAACGCGCCACCAGCGCACAGGTCGTAGCTCTTCCAGCGCGCCTTCAATCTCAGGGATCCCCGAGCCTCCCGCTTCCGGCGCAAATTTACGAACCAGAAAATAGCCGACCATCGCCAGCAATGCAGAGAGAATAAACGCCAGCGGCCACAGCAGAATGGCATGGTCCGCAACCTGGGCCAGGGCGCCAATGCGCTGATTTTGCACCCAGGTCACCGCTTTCTCAAATGCCACGCCAACAAGCCCCGTCACGGTACCGACAACGGCGGCCATCAACAGGATCGCCAACGGCGTTTTGTCGCGTTCCAGGAGTCGACGGATTTGATCCCTGCGGCGTAAACGCACAATTTGTTGTGCTTCAAAAGAGGGAGAGTCAGTCTTCATCAGATGATCATTAATTGGTAATACAAATACGGAATCGGCATTCTACTCGCACATTTCACGAAAATCCCCTGCAAATCGCATTGTTTCAATTGCGTAAAACTTTCATAACCTTCTCTGAATAACTAGAATAGCGGGCATTTACTTTTTCTACGAACCAGGACCCCATCCATGAGTAAGTCTGAAAATCTCTACAGCGCAGCACGCGAACTTATCCCTGGCGGCGTTAACTCCCCCGTTCGCGCCTTTACTGGCGTGGGTGGTACTCCGCTGTTTATCGAAAAAGCGGACGGCGCGTATCTGTACGATGTCGATGGTAAAGCCTATGTCGATTACGTCGGTTCCTGGGGACCGATGGTACTGGGCCATAACCACCCGGCAATTCGCAATGCGGTGATTGAAGCCGCAGAGCGCGGTTTAAGCTTCGGCGCGCCGACCGAGATGGAAGTGAAAATGGCGGAGCTGGTCACTGAACTTGTGCCGACCATGGATATGGTGCGTATGGTGAACTCCGGTACGGAAGCGACGATGAGCGCCATCCGTCTGGCGCGCGGTTTCACCGGTCGCGATAAGATCATCAAATTTGAAGGTTGCTATCACGGTCATGCCGACTGCCTGCTGGTTAAAGCTGGTTCCGGCGCGTTAACGCTGGGTCAGCCAAACTCCCCGGGCGTTCCAGCCGATTTCGCGAAACACACCCTGACCTGCACCTACAACGATCTCTCTTCAGTTCGTGCGGCATTTGAACAGTATCCGCAGGAGATCGCCTGCATTATCGTTGAGCCGGTCGCAGGCAACATGAACTGCATCCCGCCGCTGCCAGAATTCCTGCCGGGCCTGCGTGCCCTGTGTGATGAGTTTGGCGCACTGTTGATCATCGATGAAGTCATGACCGGTTTCCGCGTGGCGCTGGCCGGTGCGCAGGATTATTACGGCGTCGTTCCGGATCTGACCTGCCTTGGCAAAATCATCGGTGGCGGGATGCCCGTTGGCGCATTCGGCGGTCGCCGTGATGTGATGGACGCGCTGGCGCCGACCGGTCCGGTGTATCAGGCGGGTACGCTTTCAGGTAACCCGATTGCGATGGCGGCAGGTTTTGCTTGTCTGAACGAAGTGGCCCAGCCGGGTATTCATGAAACGCTAAATGAACTGACGACGCGTCTGGCGGAAGGTCTGCTGGAAGCCGCCGCAGAAACGAATATTCCGCTGGTGGTTAACCATGTGGGCGGGATGTTCGGGATTTTCTTCACCGATGCAGAAACCGTGACCTGCTATCAGGATGTGATGGCATGCGACGTTGAACGCTTCAAGCGTTTCTTCCACATGATGCTGGATGAAGGGATTTACCTGGCGCCGTCCGCCTTCGAAGCGGGCTTTATGTCCGTCGCGCACAGTGAAGACGATATCAATAACACCATCGACGCCGCGCGCCGGGTGTTTGCGAAATTGTAAAAGATAACGCCCAGAAATAACGTAGGCCGGGTAAGGCGAAGCCGCCACCCGGCTTTTTTATTGCCGGATGGCGACGCAGCCTAAATGGAAGAGATTAACCTCAGCGACTCTGCTTACGTAGCAGATAGATAAAGTACGGCGCGCCAATAAACGTCGACAGTAATCCTGCCGGGATCTGATACGGAAACAGCACCATCCTGCCGCACCAGTCAGCAAAGACCAGCAGTACACCTCCCGCCAGCGCCGAAATCAGCATATGCGGCATCGCGCGACGAAAACCCATCATTCGGGCAATATGCGGAGCCATCAGCCCGACAAAACTCAACGGTCCAATGGTCATGGTTGCTGTCGCCGTTAGCCCCGCAGCCAACAGCAGTAACCCCACGCGTGACGGCGTGATCGCCATACCCACCGCACGCGCCGTATCGCCGCCGAGCGGTAAAATCGTCAGCCAACGACGGCACAGCGGCGTCAGCGCCAGCAGGATAACCATCACAATCCCGGTGCGCAGTACCTGTTCGCCCGTCGCGTTATAAGTTGAGCCGGAGATCCAGGTCAGCACGCCCGCCATACGCGGATCGCCGCTGGCCTGCAGCATCATCAACAACATAGTAAACGCCGTACTGAGCGCCATCCCTGCCAGCAGCATACGGTGCGGCGAAAAACCACCGCGCCCGGCGGCAATCATAATGATAAGCAAGGTGACCGCAGCCCCGAGGCTCCCTGCGGGCAGCAGCCAGCCAAAGGCATTTCCGGGGACCAGAAACAGCATTAACACCACGCCAAATGCCGCGCCGGAGCTAATGCCCAGAACTTCCGGGCTAGCCATTGGGTTTCCGGTCAGACGCTGAATAATACAGCCCGCTACCGCCAGCATCACCCCGGCAATCAACGCCGCCAGAATACGTGGCCAGCGCCAGGGCATCAGTTCATCCAGCATCGCGCCGCTGGCCCATGTCCAGCCGTGCGCATCGCGGCCAAACGACAGCGCCACCACCAGAGTCAGCAGCAAAACCACCCCGCCCGCCAGCGCAAACATCAGTACATTCTGACGCTCCGCGGCGATACGGTTGCTGGCATTCATATCCGGTGCGCTCATACTTCTTAGGCGCGGCAGCAGCCACAGCAGCAATGGCGCGCCAATCAGCGCCGTCACCGAACCGGTGGAGACCTCCATCCATACGCGGGTCAGCCACAGAATGATTTGGTCAGAGAGCCAGAGGATCAACGCACCAATCAGCGGGGCCAGCATCAGACGCGCCAACAGACGCCGCGCGCCGAGCATTTTCGCCAGCAGCGGTGCAAAGAGGCCAATAAAGCCGATAATCCCAACCGCGTTAACCAGCAAGGCGCTGATGACAATCGCCAGCGATAAGGCCGCCAGGCGCGCCAGCGACAACGCCAGACCGAGGTTACGCGCCACGCCGTCATCCAGTCCCATCAGCGTCATTGGACGCAACAGCAGCAGAGTCAGCATCACGCCGCCCAGCAGTTGCGGCCACAGTCGCTGTACGCCGCTCCAGTCGGTTTGGGTTAGCGTGCCACTACTCCATAAAAACATGCTTTGCAGTTGATCGTGATGGAAGATAACCATCAACTGGTTAATCGCCCCGCAGTACAGGCTGACCACCAGTCCGGCAAGGATTAACGTCACCGGAGAAAGACGTTTGCCCCAGGCGACGCCAAACACCAGCGCCCCAACGACACAAGCACCTGCCAGCGCAGCAAATTGCGTGGTGAGCGCTCCGGGAATAGCCCACAGCGTCGTGACGGTAATGCCCAACTGCGCACCGGTCGCAACGCCTAGCGTGGTTGGCTCCGCCAGTGGGTTACGCAGCACCTGCTGAAACAATACGCCGACCAGTCCCAGCCCGGCACCGACCAACAGCGAAATCGCCAGCCTCGGCAGCAGGCTGTAGTGGAAAACCATCTGTTTAATGGCATCGATATCCGGTGACCAGATAGCCTGTTGCCACTGGTTGCGCGGTAGCGCAACGGAGAAGTTAACCCATGTGAGCCAACAGGCGGCAACAAACAGAACCGTCAGCAGGAGAATGGGGAACAGCGCGATACGTTTACTCACGCTTTGCCTCCCAGCGCATTATCCAGAATGCGGGCAAAATGCATGGCCGATAGCGTTGCGCCATAGAACCAGACGGCCGGCACACGCTGAAAACGTCCGCTGCGAACAAAGGGCATCGCCTGCCACAACGGCGTAGACATCAGTGTAGCCATCTCTTTATCGTTGCCGTGATCAAAGCACAATACATCGACATCCTGAAAAGCAGCCAGACGGTCAATACTCACGGCAGTGCTGCCCCAAAAGTTTGTCTCTCCCTGCCAGGCGTTGGGGATCCCATATTCATCCAGCACGTCCTGAAACAGGCTGTTTGGGCCAAACACCAGCATATGCCGCGAATCAAGCAGAGAGGTGAGAAGCACAGGGCGCGCACCGCGTTGAATGAAGCGCGGCTTCAGGCTGGCAATAAAACGATCATACTCAGTCAGATGGCGTTCAGCAGAGTCCTGCAGATTGAACAATTGCGCCATTTCCTGCAGCGATTGTCGCGCAACGACCAGAGGTTTTTTACCGTCGCTGAAGTTAAATCCCCGACCAGGTGCAATACGCGCCAGCTTTTCCGGGGAAGGACCATAGCCTGCCGACCAGAGCAGAAACGAGGGTTTCATTTCGGTCAGCAGTTCGAGATTGGGTTCCGTGCGTAGCCCGACATCAATCACCGAGTCCGGTAGAGGTGGCTCACTGACCCACAGCTTGTAGTTAGGGATATCCGCAATGCCATACGGCGTAATACCCAGCGCCAGCAACAGCTCTACCGGCAGCCATTCCAGCGCCACAATACGCTGCGGATCAATCGCCGCGGCGGACGCCGTATTCATCCGCCACAGCAGCGGCGAGAGCGCCATCGCCGTAAGCAGACGCCGACGGGTAATATGATGTAATTCAATCATTAATAGACAAAACTCACGGGTGCGGCACCGGCCGGATGCGGCAAAATGCCCATCGGGATACCGTAAATCTGTTCCAGAGTTTCACTGCGCATCAGTTCAGCAGACGTTCCTTGCGCAATCATTTCACCACCGCGCAGCGCAACTAAGTAATCGCAGTAGCGGGCCGCCATGTTGATATCATGCAGCACCGCAATCACCGTTAGCCCACGCTGCTGGCTTAAGCGATGCACCAGCGCCAGCACGTCAACCTGATGAGCGATATCCAGCGCGGAAGTCGGCTCATCAAGCAGCAGACAGCGGCTGTCCTGCGCCACCAGCATGGCAATCCACGCACGTTGGCGTTCTCCGCCGGACAGGCTATCCACCAGGCGGTGCGCCAGCGGTTTTAAGCCGACCAACGAAATAGCTTCTTCTACTTTCTCTCTGTCGGCAACGCCAAAACGTCCCAGCGCCCCGTGCCACGGATAGCGGCCAATCGCCACCAGTTCACGCACCGTCATCCCTTCGGCCTGCGGCAACTGCTGCGGCAGATAGGCGACCTTGCGGGCAAACGCTTTACTGCTCCAGTTCTCCAGCGGCTGTTCGTCGAGCAGGATTTCACCTTCCGACGGCGGCTGATGACGTCCCAGCATTTTCAATAACGTCGATTTTCCGGACCCGTTGTGGCCGATAAGGCCGGTTACTTTCCCCACCGGAAAAGTTAATGAGAGAGGATGCAACAGCGTGCGGCCAGGCACACGAAAGGAGACATTACGCAACGCGAAAGTGGTGTCGGGATGGGATCTGTTTTCCTGCATAGCAGCCAACTTGTAAAACGGGCACGCAAAGCGTGCCCAAAAAGAAATTAGAAACGGAAGGTTGCGGTTGCAACGACCTGACGTTCTGCGCCCCAGAAGCAGCCATAGGTATTGAAGCAGCTGGCGACGTACTCACGGTCAAACAGGTTGTTCACATGCAGCGCCACGTTGGAACCCGCCATGCCGACGCGCGCCAGATCGTAACGTACTAACGCATCCACCAGCGTATAGCTTCCCACTTTGAAGGAGTTTGCCGGATCGCCATAGCTGGAGCCAGTATAACGAACCCCCGTACCCAACGTCAGCCCGGAAAGCGCGCCGTCATAAAGGGTGTAATCTCCCCACAGTGATGCCATATGTTTTGGCACCTGAGCAGGCGTGTTGCCTTTGTAGTTGGTGTCGGTGGTGTACTCCGCATCGGTATAGGTATAAGAACCGACCACGTTAACGCTGGCTGACAGCGCCGCTTTCGCTTCAATTTCCACACCACGTGAGCGAATTTCACCGCCTTCAACTGACCAGAATGATCCGTTCGGGTCGGCCATCAGGTTGTTGGTTTTGGTCAACTGGTAAACAGCACCGGTGATCACGATCGGACGATCGCTCGGCACATACTTCACGCCCGCTTCGTACTGCTTACCTTTAGATGGAGTAAAGATATTACCGCTTTCCCCGACCTGAGAACTAGGTTCAAACGATTCGCTGTAGCTGAAATACGGAGTCACACCGTTGTCGAACAGGTAGTTAACACCGCCACGCCAGGTGAACTGTCTGTCATCACGGGAATCCAGCACGCCAGAAACACGGTTCAGTGAGTCCTGCTTAGCCCAGTCGTAACGACCGCCCAGAGTGACCAGCACCTTATCCCACTGCATCTGATCCTGAGCGTACAGGCCCGTTTGTTCCTGTTTATTCAGAACTCGGTAGGCAGCGCCCGGTCCAGTATGTGCCCCAAAATCAAAGTCGCTGCGATCAAGGTTATAAATATCTGAAGGCGCTACCGAACCAGCCCAACCAAACCAGGAGTTGATATCGTTACGCATCCGCATATAGTCAACGCCGGTCAGCAATGTGTGATCCACGGAACCGGTAGCGAATTTGCTCTGCAACTGGGTATCAACAGCGAAGTTCTGCAATTTCTCATTATCGTCAACATACTGACGAGTCAGCGTGTGAGCCCACTCGGACTGAGGAACGCTGGCGCAAGGACTGTTAGCCGGATCCTTTGTATAGAGCGGATCAGAGCACATACCGTAGCCATACACGCTGTTCTGCGAAACCTTGTTTTGCGCGTAACGCAGGTTCTGACGCACGGTAAAGGTGTCGTTAAATTCGTGGTCGAAGCTGTAGCCCACCATCTTCTCGTTACGAGAGTAGGTATTGTTGTTCGCACCTTCGTTGAAATCGGTAGGCAGACGCTTGCCGTTCGGCAGCTCAGTCACCGTCCCCTCTTTCGGCAACCAGCCGTAATAGCCAGTTTCCGGCTCGTTCTGGAAGTAGGAGAGGAAGGTAAAGTTCGTTTTATCATCCGGACGCCATGTGAACGATGGCGCGATGGCGTAGCGTTGTTCTTCCGCGCCCTGCTGCTGCGCATTCGCGGAACGCGCCAGGCCGGTCAGGCGGTATGAGTACACACCATCGTCATCCAGCGCATCGCTGAAGTCAAAACCGGTCTGGAACAGGCTGTCAGTGCCCATCTTGAACTGAATTTCTTTTAACGGCTCTGTGGTCGGGCGTTTGCTGACCATGTTCAACAAGCCACCAGGGTTACTCTTTCCGTAAAGAACGGAAACCGGACCGCGCATCACTTCAGCGCGTTCCAGCATATACGGGTCGATTACCGCATCGTTGTAGAAGTTACCCTGCATCTTCAGGCCATTCAGATAGTTATTCTGACTTTGGCCGTCGGCGGCAAATCCGCGAATAATCAGGTAGTCATAGGTGTTAGACGCGCCGCGGGTGCCTACGGCTACGCCTGGCGTGTAGCTGAGCGCCTCTTTAACTGATTTCGGCTGATGCAACGCCATCTCTTCGGCGGTGACCACTGAAATAGACTGAGGAACTTTTTGAATCGGGGTGTCAGTTTTGGTCGCCGTAGCAGACTGTCGTGCGGCGATGGTTGCCGCTGGCCCCCATGCGCTTTCTTGTGCGGCAGGAGCAGCAGTTACGGTGATGGTTTCTTCTTTCGGGTCAACCGCCGCCTGTGCATAGACAGACATGCCGCTAACCGCTGTGGCTACCACTACTGCGATTTTACGCAGCGATGAACTTGGCTGAGCAGTTTTAAGACGCGCCATTGGTATTTCTCTGATGAAAGTGAATGATAACGTAAACGAGAATTATTATTATAACGGCAGCATAATATTCGAAACTCTGGCGAGATAGCAAGCAATACGCGTCCCTACTAAAACTGAGGGGTTAAGAAATAACCAGATGAAAAGAAAGGGTTAATAAATTAGGCTGGAATGTTATTCGGCCCTGAGAATGGACCAAAGAAGAAAAACCCGCCGAAGCGGGTTTTGAGCAATATCAGTTACTGCCGAACATATCCTTTATCCAGCCAGCGACACCGTCGCTATCTTTCTTTTCCTGCTGCGCCGGTTGTTGCTGCTGCTGTTGAGGCTGCTGCTGCGGCGTTGACTGATCGAACGGATTCCCAGTCGGCTGTTGCATCATTTCACCCTGCTGACACAGTGAATCAGGATCGGTAGTCCATACCGGAAGCGTACGCATCCCCCCGCTACAAACGAAGTTACCGTCGTAGTCCACGCCCATATCCACCACATCTTCCGGCGGCGTCAGCACCAGCGGTGTTGGCGTCTGGTTGGCAAGATAACGCTGATAAATCGACATCGCACCGCTGGCACCGTACAGCTTGGTTGGCTGGTTGTTATCACGGCCCACCCAGGTGATGGTTACCTGGCTGCCGTCGATCCCGGCAAACCAGGTATCCACGTTGTTGTTAGTGGTCCCGGTTTTCCCTGCCAGATGAAGCCCAGGATATTTCGCGCCAAGCTGGCGACCCGTACCACGCTGAACCACCTGTTGCATGGTCCACAGCGTCATATACGCCGCCTGCGCCGGAACGGCACGCTCGGCCTGCGGGAAGCTCTGATACAGCACCGTCCCATCTTCGGCAATCACCGAACGCAGCGCCGACAGCGGCGCGCGGTTCCCGCCGCTGGCGATAGTCTGGAACGCCTGCGCCACTTCGATCGGCGTCAGGTTCAACGCCCCCAACAGCATGGCTGGAACCGGATTAAGCTGATCTTTCGGCGCGCCCAGCTTCAGCCAGGTATCGGTGACGGCAGGCAGGCCCAGCGCCATCCCCAGATTTACCGTTGGCACGTTCATTGAGCGCGTTAACGCATCCACCAGCATCACTTTTCCGCTTTCGCTATAGCGACGGTCATCGTTCTGCGGCGACCACACCTGGCCGTTAGGCTGACGCAGCGCAATCGGGGCATCGGCAATCCAGGTATTCAGACGATACAGCTTCGGCTGGCTGAGCGCGGTCAGATAGGTCGCTGGTTTAGCCAAAGAACCAATCGAACGACGCGCCTGCATCGCACGGTTATAACCAGCGAACTGCGGTTCTGCCCCCCCGACCATGGCACGCACTTCGCCGCTGAAGCGGTCGACCACCACAATCGCGGTCTCCAGATCGCTCAGCTTACGTTGTTTCTTCAGCACCGGAATACCTTCCACCGCCGCTTTTTCTGCAGCATCCTGCGCCACGGAATCAAAGGTGGTGAAAATCTTCACGCCGGAGAGGTCTTTAACTTTATCGCCCAGCTTCGCCTGTAGCTCCTGGCGCACCATCTGCATAAAGGCGGGCTGCGGTGAGATCACCCCACCACGCGGCTGTACGCCTAACGGACGCGCGCTCAGCATGTCATACAGATCCTGGTCGATAATCTGCTGCTGTTGTAGCAAACGCAGCACCAGGTTACGACGCTCCAGTGCCAGCTTCGGGTTACGCCACGGGTTATAGATTGACGCCCCTTTAACCATCCCTACCAGCAGCGCCTGCTGGTCGAGGCTCAGCTCTTCCACCGGACGGCCAAAGTAGTAAAGGCTCGCCAGCGGGAAGCCGCGGATCTCATTGTCACCGCTTTGACCGAGATAGACTTCGTTCATGTACAGCTCAAGAATGCGGTCTTTGCTGTAACGCGCATCCATGATCAGCGCCATATAGGCTTCGTTGGCTTTACGCCAATAGGAACGTTCGCTGGACAGGAACAGGTTTTTCACCAGTTGCTGGGTCAGCGTACTGGCCCCTTGTACCGTGCGCCCCGCCGTCAGGTTCGCCAGCACCGCGCGGCCAATGGAATAGAGGCTGATACCATCATGCTCATAGAAGTGACGATCTTCGGTCGCCAGCAGCGTGTCCACCAGCAGATCCGGGAATCCACTGCGCGGGACAAACAGGCGCTGCTCACCGTTAGGCGAAGAGAGCATGGTAATCAGTCGCGGATCGAGACGGAAGAAACCGAACTGGCGGTTGTTATCCATATTCTCGATGGTATCCAGATGGTCGCCATCAAAGGTCAGACGCGCGCGCACCTGACCTTCTTTACTGTCCGGAAAATCAAACGGACGACGGATCATCTCGATGCTTTTCGCCTGCACGGTGAATTCGCCAGGGCGCGTCATTTTCGTCACCTGACGATACTGCGTAGCCTCCAGCAGTTTCACCATCTCGTTCTTGCCGATCGGCATTTCTGGCTCAAGGTTAACCATACGGCCATATACTGCCGCAGGAAGCTGCCAGACTTTACCATCTATACGGCTGCGAATTTTTTGGTCCAGATAAACGCCGTAAATGGCGATCAGCACCAAAAAAACAATCGACAGTTTTACCAGCAGCCAGAACCAGCCGCGTTTACCACGAGGCTTACGCCCTTTGCCTTTACCCTTACGCGGCATCGGTTCTTCATCCTCATAGTCATCATCATCATAATCGTCGTCATACTCTTCATCTCTGAGTTGACGACGGCTCACCTTTTGTTTCACCGGACGCGAGGGTTTCCCTTTACGTCCAATTGGCTCGCGGTCATTCCCCGCCATGCTTTTTCTCCGCAACATTCAGGCGCAAGGGCCCGATTCTCTGTTCTTCCGTCAGTTAACAGAAGAAGAAATCTCTCAATTTACTGCCGTGTTTATACCGGATGACGGCTTCGCTTTATCCGGCCTACAGTTTCATTACGAATACTTCTTTGTTCGCCGCGTTGGCGCGGTATTCGCCGGATCGTCCGGCCAGACATGTTTGGGATAGCGCCCTTTCATCTCTTTTTGCACCTCACGGTACGATCCCTGCCAGAACGCGCTCAAATCACTCGTTACCTGCAGCGGTCGTTGGGCCGGAGACAGCAGTTCCAGCACCAGCGGCACGCGCCCCTCGGCGATGGTTGGGGTCTTCGCTTCACCAAACATTTCCTGCATCCGAACCGCCAATACCGGAGGGTTATCCTCATGATAGCGAATGGCAATCCGGCTTCCCGTCGGCACAGTGTAATGCGCTGGCAGTTCACTATCCAGACGTTGCAGCATTGACCAATCCAGCAAACCGCGCAACGCCTGACCCACATTTAGCGCTTTTAACGCGCGTAACGAGTGCACACCGCTCATGTGCGGCAGCAGCCAGCTCTCCAGCGTCGCCAGCAGAGAATCCTCATCTACCGCGGGCCAGTTATACTCTGACAACCAGTTTGCCGCACATTGCAGACGCAGGCGAAACTGCTCGGCTTCCGGCGTCCAGTTGAGCACACTTAGCCCTTTATCGCGAATGCCGTTCAACATCGCCAGGTGCAACTCCTCTTCCGAGGGTTTGGCCAGCGCCTGTACTTTTACCGTTAGCTGGCCAATGCGCGACCGACGCAATGCTTTTAACGTTCCCTGAGTTTCATCCCATTCGATGGTGTCAGATTGTTGTAGCAGTTCAGGGCATGCCTGTATCAGCACCTCAATATCCAGCGGCAGAGCCAGCAGAATACGCGCATCCGGCGAAGCGCTGCCCTGCAGTAACAGCGGCGCAATCAGCCATTCATGGCGTCCGGAGGCGTCATCGGCATCCAGCATTGCCCCCATGCCATTCGCCAGTTGATAGCGCCCTTCCTGCCCGCGCCGACGCGCGATCCGATCGGCAAACGCCTGCGCCAGTAATGAGGGGAGCAGCGCGCTGTCCGGCTGTCCGCTGCGAACGTTAAGCCGTTTCAGCAATTGTTGGCTGCGCTGCTGCCAGGCGGGCTGATTTCGTGAAAACGCTACAGCCAGATCGGTACTGCCACCGCGCGGCGGCTCTTCCAGAATCGCAGCCAGTTTTGCCGCCGTTGCCACTTCATTGTCATTGTTGGCGCTAACCAGCATAGCCGCTAAACGGGGGTCGTTACCCAACGTCGCCATTTTCTGCCCCCTGGCGCTGAGCCTGTCACCCTCAAGCGCCCCCAGCATCTGCAGCAGCCGCTTTGCCGCCTGCAGGTTGATGGCGGGCGGTGTATCCAGCCAGTTCAGTTGCTCAGGGTCGGTGCATCCCCATTGCAGCAACTCCATCAGCAGTCCGGACAGGTCGCTCTGTAAAATCTCCGGTTCTCCCTGCGCCGCCGCTCTTTCCGCCTGCTCTTTGGCAAGCAAATGTAGGCAGATACCAGGTTCCAGACGGCCCGCGCGTCCCGCTCGCTGGGTCATCGAGGCCTGGCTTATGCGTTGGGTAATCAGTCGCGTCAAACCGGTACGCGCGTCATAGCGCGCCACGCGCTCCTGGGCGCTGTCCACCACCAGCCGGATGCCTTCAATAGTTAAGCTGGTTTCGGCAATATTGGTCGCCAGCACCACTTTGCGCTTGCCTTGCGGCGCGGGCAAAATCGCCTGACGCTGCTCGGCAAGCGTCAGCGCGCCGTACAGTGGGCACAACAACACATCGCTGCCCACACGTGTTGCCAGTTGCTCCTGCACGCGCTGGATTTCCCCTACACCCGGTAAAAACAGCAGCAGCGACCCGCTTTCATGGCGCAGGAGTTCTGCCGTCGCTACCGCTACCGCTTCAGCAAAACGCAGATGCGCCGCCAACGGCTGATATCGTCGATCAACGGGAAAAGCGCGGCCTTCAGAAACGATCGTCGGCGCATCGGGCAACATCTGCTGCAAACGTCCGTTGTCCAAAGTGGCGGACATGATCAACAGTTTCAGATCGTCACGCAGCCCTTGCTGCACATCCAGCAACAGCGCCAGCGCCAGGTCGGCCTGCAAACTCCGCTCGTGAAATTCGTCGAGGATGACCAGCCCAACGCCCGTCAATTCGGGGTCGCGCTGGATCATGCGTGTCAGAACCCCCTCCGTCACCACCTCAAGGCGGGTCAGCGGCCCTACGCAGCTTTGCGCACGCATGCGATACCCCACGGTCTCGCCAGGCTTTTCATTCAGCAATTCCGCCAACCGCTGCGCCACATTGCGTGCTGCCAGACGCCGCGGCTCCAGCAAAATAATCCGTCCCTTGATACCGCGATGTTCAAGGAGTCGCAACGGCAGCCAGGTTGATTTCCCGGCACCGGTCGGCGCCGTCAGCAGAACCTGCGACGAGGCATCAAGGGCGGTAAGTAGTTCAGGCACTACGGCGGCAACGGGCAACGACGTCACAAATGACTCCAGAGGGTTAACATTCTTCGCGCTGCATTGTAGCATCGCGTTAATTCATAACCGAGTATCCATCATGTCTGAGCCAAAAAGGCTGTTCTTTGCGATTGAATTGCCTGGCGAGGTTCGGGAGCAGTTAATCCACTGGCGGGCCGCGCAGTTCCCCCCTGAAGCGGGTCGTCCCGTCGCCGCCGATAATCTGCATCTGACGCTCGCCTTTTTGGGCGACGTCAGCGCTGAGAAGCAGCATGCGTTAACGCAGCTTGCAGGGCGTATTCGCCAGCCGGGTTTTACGCTCAAACTCGACGATGCCGGGCAATGGCTGCGCTCGCGAGTCGTGTGGTTGGGAATGCGTCAGCCGCCGCGCGGGCTGCTGCAGTTGGCGAACATGTTGCGGGCACAAGCCGCACGCAGTGGGTGCCACCAGAGCCCGCAGCCGTTTCACCCGCATATCACGCTGCTGCGTGACGCCGGTCACGCGGTATCTATCCCTCCGCCAGGGTTTGGCTGGTCGTTTCCGGTAACGGAGTTTGGGCTTTATTCCTCCTCATTCATGCGAGGACGCACGCGTTACACGCAGTTGCAACGCTGGACGCTGACTGAATAATCAAAGGAACTGTTCATGCAATTTTCTCCACCTTTACAACCTGCAACGCTCATTCAGCGCTATAAGCGTTTTTTAGCGGATGTGATCACACCGGATGGCACAACGTTAACGCTACACTGCCCCAATACGGGAGCCATGACCGGCTGCGCAACGCCGGGAGATACTGTCTGGTATTCGACATCAGAAAATACCAAACGAAAATATCCACATACCTGGGAATTAACGCAAACCCAATCCGGTGCACTTATTTGTGTTAACACGCTGTGGGCCAATAGATTAACGAAAGAGGCTATTCAGCGTTCGTTAATTTCGGAAGTTTCAGACTACAGCACCTTGAAAAGTGAAGTAAAATACGGCGCCGAAGGGAGCCGCATCGACTTTTTGTTACAGGCGGATTCCCGACCTGACTGCTATATTGAAGTGAAATCAGTCACGTTGGCGGAAAAAGATCAGGGTTATTTTCCCGATGCCATCACTGAACGAGGTCAGAAACATCTTCGGGAATTGATGAGCGTAGCGGCCGAAGGCAAGCGCGCGGTGATATTTTTCGCGGTGTTGCATTCAGCCATTACACAGTTTTCACCCGCGCGCCATATCGATGCAAAATATGCGCAATTATTAGTTGAAGCACAGCTTAAGGGGGTAGAAATTCTGGTTTATAAAGCGGAACTTTCTGCCCATGGTATGACTCTTAAAGAGCCGTTGCCCATTACCTTGTAATGGTGTAAATATTCGGTTAATTAGTATTCTGGGCGCGTGGGCAAATACGCTTTTCCTCACAGGGTTGTCAAGTGTTACGTTTAGATAATTGCTATCCGGAAAAGCATCTGCTATTTATAGCGACCTGATTTTTCCCCCGAACATGGGGATCGATAGTGCGTGTTAAGGAGAAGCAACATGCAAGAAGGGCAAAACCGTAAAACATCGTCCCTGAGTATTCTCGCCATCGCTGGGGTGGAGCCGTACCAGGAGAAACCGGGCGAAGAGTATATGAACGAAGCCCAGCTGTCGCACTTCAGGCGTATTCTTGAGGCATGGCGTAATCAACTTAGGGATGAAGTTGATCGCACCGTATCTCATATGCAAGACGAAGCGGCTAACTTCCCTGATCCGGTGGACCGCGCCGCACAGGAAGAAGAATTCAGCCTTGAGCTGCGTAACCGTGATCGTGAGCGCAAACTGATCAAAAAGATCGAGAAGACGCTGAAGAAAGTAGAAGACGAAGATTTCGGCTACTGCGAATCATGCGGCGTAGAAATTGGTATTCGCCGTCTGGAAGCGCGTCCGACAGCCGATCTGTGCATCGACTGTAAAACGCTGGCAGAAATCCGCGAAAAACAAATGGCAGGTTAATTCCGGTCATTTTTACCACGTTTACTACAGGCGGGAGCTTCTCCCGCCTTATTATTTGTTAGCCCGCAAAATGAGCGATTCACATTATATTGGCCGCTTCGCCCCTTCCCCCTCTGGCGAACTCCATTTTGGTTCACTGATTGCCGCCCTCGGGAGTTACCTGCAGGCCCGTGCTCGTCGCGGAATCTGGCGGGTACGCATTGAAGATATTGACCCCCCTCGTGAAGTTCCCGGTGCTGCAGACACGATTCTGCGTCAGTTGGAACATTACGGGCTGCACTGGGATGGCGATATTTTATGGCAATCCCAGCGTCATGACGCCTACCGCGAGGCGCTGGCCTGGCTGCATCAGCAGGATCTGAGCTATTACTGCACCTGTACACGCGCGCGTATTCAAAGCGTCGGCGGTATTTACGACGGTCATTGCCGTGAACTACGCCACGGGCCTGAACAGGCGGCGGTCCGCATTAAGCAACGCCATCCGGTGATGCAGTTTACGGACCAACTGCGCGGTGTGATTCAGGCTGATCCGCGGCTTGCAAAGGAAGATTTTATTATTCACCGTCGCGACGGGCTGTTTGCCTATAACCTCGCGGTGGTGGTAGACGACCACTTCCAGGGCGTGACGGAAATTGTGCGCGGTGCCGATCTTATCGAACCGACGGTACGGCAAATTTCGTTGTATCAACAGTTCGGCTGGCAAGCGCCGGACTATATTCATCTGCCGCTGGCGCTCAACGAACAAGGCGCTAAACTTTCAAAACAAAATCATGCACCTGCACTGCCGCAAGGCGATCCACGCCCGGTGATTGTTGCTGCGCTGCGCTTTCTCGGCCAGCACTCCGATATCCCGTGGCAGGAGATGCGCGTGGATCAGATTCTCACGTTTGCCATTGAAAACTGGAGTCTGACAGCGGTGCCAGAATCGGCGATCGTAAATCCGCCATTCTCAAATGCATCATGCTGAGCTATGATTAGCCGCTATTTTTACACAGCAACACTTGTTCTGATTGAAGTTTGACACTACCGAGGTGCACTATTTTTACCCGAGTCGCTAATTTTTGCCGCAAGGTGCTAAGCCGCGAGGAGCGCGAGGCCGAGCTCGCCGTCGCCCGTCCACATATGACGGTAATCCCGCGTGAGCAGCACTCTATCTCCCGCAAAGATATCAGTGAAAATGCCCTGAAGGTAATGTACAGGCTCAATAAGGCCGGATACGAGGCATGGCTGGTTGGCGGAGGCGTACGCGATCTTTTGCTGGGCAAAAAGCCGAAAGATTTTGATGTCACGACTAACGCCACGCCAGATCAGGTGCGAAAACTGTTTCGTAACTGTCGTCTGGTTGGTCGCCGTTTCCGTCTGGCCCATGTCATGTTTGGCCCGGAAATTATCGAAGTGGCAACTTTCCGTGGTCATCATGAAGGCAGCGAGTCCGATCGCACAACCTCACAGCGCGGACAAAACGGTATGCTGCTGCGCGACAACATCTTCGGCTCCATCGAAGAAGATGCCCAGCGTCGCGACTTCACGATTAACAGCCTGTATTACAGCGTGGCCGATTTCACCGTGCGTGATTACGTTGGTGGCATGCAGGATCTCGAAGAGGGCATCGTTCGCCTGATCGGTAATCCGGAAACGCGCTACCGCGAAGACCCTGTACGTATGCTGCGGGCCGTGCGCTTTGCCGCCAAGCTCGACATGCGTATCAGCCCGGAAACCGCTGAGCCAATCCCGCGTCTGGCAACACTGCTTAACGATATTCCCCCCGCACGCCTGTTTGAAGAAGCACTCAAACTGTTACAGGCGGGCTATGGGTATGAAACCTATAAAAAACTGCGTGAGTACAGCCTGTTCCAGCCGCTGTTCCCCACCATTACGCGCTATTTCACCGAAGACGGTGACAGCCCAATGGAACGCATCATCGCTCAGGTGCTGAAGAATACCGATAACCGCATCCACAATGATATGCGCGTTAACCCGGCGTTCTTGTTCGCCGCCATGTTCTGGTATCCGTTACTGGAAGCTGCGCAGAAAATTGCCCAGGAAAGCGGTCTGGCATACTACGATGCCTTCGCACTGGCGATGAACGACGTATTGGATGAAGCCTGCCGCTCGCTGGCGATTCCGAAACGTCTGACCTGCTGACCCGTGATATCTGGCAGTTGCAGCTACGCATGTCTCGTCGCCAGGGCAAACGCGCCTGGAAGCTGATGGAGCATCCGAAGTTCCGCGCAGCTTACGATCTGCTGGCCCTGCGTGCCGAAGTGGAAAACAACGCTGAGCTGCAGCGTCTGGCGCAGTGGTGGGGAGAATTCCAGGTTTCAGCACCGCCGGAACAAAAAGGCATGCTCAACGAACTCGACGAAGAACCGGAACGCCGTCGTCATCGTCGCCCGCGTAAACGCGCCCCGCGCCGTGAAGGTTCCGCGTGACCATCGCCTATATCGCTCTCGGCAGTAATCTGGCCTCTCCTCTGGAGCAGGTTAATGCTGCCGTAAAAGCGATTGGCGACATTCCCGACAGCCGTATCGTCGCTGTTTCCTCCTTTTACCGCACACCGCCATTAGGCCCACAGGATCAGCCAGATTACCTGAACGCTGCCGTGGCGCTGGAAACCACTCTCGCTCCCGAAGAATTGCTTAATCATACCCAACGCATTGAGCTGCAACAGGGACGCGTACGTAAAGCCGAACGCTGGGGGCCGCGCACTCTGGACCTCGATATTATGCTGTTTGGCGATGAAGTGATTAATACCGAACGTCTGACCGTGCCGCACTACGACATGAAAAACCGTGGTTTTATGCTGTGGCCGCTCGCTGAAATCGCACCTGAGCTTATCTTCCCGGAGGGTATCAGCCTGCATCAGCTACTCACCCATCTTGGTGCCGCAAAACCTGCACACTGGTAAAGTATCCTCCCCCCTTCAGCGTTTACTACTTTAGTGCCAAACGGTTGCTTAAAACAATTGCCCCCCTGAATGTGACTGTTAGAATGCCGATAAATATGACTTTCATCATCAGGAAATGTTATGAAACCCACCACCATTTCACTGCTGCAGAAATGCAAGCAAGAGAAAAAACGCTTCGCGACCATTACAGCCTACGACTACAGCTTCGCTAAGTTATTTGCCGACGAAGGCATTAATGTGATGCTGGTTGGCGACTCACTGGGCATGACGATTCAGGGGCATGACTCCACCCTACCGGTCACCGTTGAAGATATTGCTTACCACACTCGTGCCGTACGTCGTGGTGCTCCCAACTGTCTGCTGCTCTCCGACCTGCCATTTATGGCTTACGCCACGCCGGAACAAGCATTTGAAAACGCCGCGGTGGTGATGCGGGCGGGCGCTAATATGGTCAAAATTGAAGGCGGCGCCTGGCTGGTGGATACGGTAAAAATGCTCACCGAACGCGCCGTACCGGTTTGCGGTCATCTGGGATTAACACCGCAGTCGGTGAATATTTTCGGCGGCTATAAAATTCAGGGCCGCGGCGACGCCGGGCAGGTATTGCTGGATGACGCGCTGGCCTTAGAAGCCGCTGGCGCTCAGTTGCTGGTGCTGGAGTGCGTGCCGGTTGAGCTGGCGAAGCGCGTCACCGAAGCGCTGTCGATTCCGGTTATCGGTATCGGCGCTGGTAACGTCACCGATGGACAAATCCTCGTCATGCACGATGCCTTTGGCATTACCGGTGGCCACATCCCGAAATTTGCGAAGAATTTCCTCAATGAAGCAGGCGACATGCGCGCCGCAGTGCGGCAGTATATGGCTGAAGTGGAGTCCGGCGTTTATCCGGGCGAAGAACACAGTTTCCACTAATTTTTCAGGCCATATATCGGCCTGAAAAGCGTAGCGCCATCAGGCGGTTCGCTGCATGTTGCCGGATGGCGGCGTAAACGTCTTATCCGGCCTACGGTTCCTCAGGCAACTCAAGGAGTCTTGTCGTGTTAATCATTGAAACCCTGCCGCTGCTGCGCCAGCATATTCGTCGTCTGCGTCAGGAAGGCAAACGCGTCGCTCTGGTTCCCACCATGGGCAACCTGCACGACGGCCATATGAAGCTGGTCGATGAGGCAAAAGCGCGGGCTGATGTGGTAATTGTCAGCATTTTCGTCAACCCGATGCAGTTTGACCGACCGGACGATCTGGTGCGCTATCCGCGCACGCTGCAGGAAGATTGTGAAAAGCTGAACAAGCGTAAAGTCGATTATGTTTTTGCGCCAGCCGTTGAGGAAATCTACCCGCAGGGTCTGGAAGGCCAGACGTTCGTTGAAGTTCCCGGTCTCTCCACCATGCTGGAAGGCGCCAGCCGTCCAGGCCATTTCCGTGGCGTTTCCACTATCGTCAGCAAGCTGTTTAACCTGATCCAGCCAGATATAGCCTGCTTTGGCGAGAAAGATTTCCAGCAGCTCGCACTGATCCGCAAAATGGTGGCGGATCTGGGTTATGACATTGAGATCGTTGGCGTGCCGATTATTCGCGCCAAAGACGGTCTGGCGCTTAGCTCACGTAACGGTTATCTGACCGCAGAGCAGCGAAAAATTGCGCCGGGTCTGCACAAAGTGATGAACGGCATCGCTGAAAAGCTGCTTGCCGGCCATCGTGACCAGGAAGAGATTATTGCCATTGCCGAGCAGGAACTGAATGAAAAAGGCTTCCGTGCCGACGATATTCAGATTCGTGATGCCGACACGCTGCTGGAGCTGACGGAAACCAGTAAACGCGCGGTGATTCTGGCCGCCGCCTGGCTGGGTCAGGCACGTCTGATCGATAATCAAAGCGTTACATTAGCCCAGTAGACAGGGGTTAAAAATCAGGCAATACTGCCTGAGAATTTCTCAAAGCAGGCCAGTAGTGCCTGCTTAGCCAAGGTAAACGACAGGGTATAGAAGTTATGATTCGCACCATGCTGCAAGGCAAGCTCCACCGCGTAAAAGTCACGCAGGCGGACCTGCACTACGAAGGCTCCTGCGCCATCGACCAGGATTTCCTCGATGCCTCTGGTATTCTGGAAAACGAAGCTATTGATATCTGGAACGTGACCAACGGTAAACGTTTCTCAACCTACGCGATTGCGGCTGAACGCGGCTCCAGAATCATCTCGGTGAACGGCGCAGCGGCACACTGTGCTGAAGTCGGCGACATTGTGATTATCGCCAGCTTCGTCACCATGTCTGATGAAGAAGCCCGCACCTGGCGTCCGAAAGTGGCCTATTTTGAAGGCGACAACGAAATGAAGCGCACCGCGAAAGCCATTCCGGTACAGGTTGCCTGACAGCCCTTACCCCTGCGGCTGATTACTTATCAGCCGCGACATCGTCTCCAGCGAATCCGTTCTTAAAATATAAAGTCTTTTCAATAAGAACGGATTATCCCCCGGTTTAACCTTCCCTCTCACCGTGGTGACCGCCATGTGGAATCCCGCGTCGCCTGCCGCTTTTACTGCCGTGGCGTTATAGCCACCAAACGGGTAAGAAAGATAAAGAACGTGAGGGTTAAACTGGGACAACGCCCGACGCGAACGGGCAAAATCAAACAGAATATTGTGATAGCTGCGACTCAGCAGGATTGGCCGGTGATTCGCATCAACCCGATGTAAAAAATGGGTATGCGACTGGAAGTCGAACACGTCCCTGATCTCATTCAGTTCCGCGATGCTCATAAACTGCAGTGATTTCGGATCCCACTTCTGCGGGTGGCGCTTGATACGTGAGGAGATAATAAACGCCGTTGCCTTCATGCCGTGCTGCTTCAGAATCGGGTAAGCATAACGACTCACCGACTTCAGACCATCATCAAAAGTCAGCACCACCGCCCGCGCCGGGAGATTCATATTATTGCGAACATAGCCTTCCAGTTGGTACATCGTCAACGTGGTGTAGCCGCGGTCCTGTAGCCAGGCCATCTGGTTGCTGAAGGCGCGTACGGAGGTTGTCGTGGAGGTGTGGCGAAAACGGGTATTCTCTTCATCGCGCAGAATATGGTGATAGGTTAACACCGGGATACCGTTGTCTTCCTGCGCATCCAGAGCGCTGATATAGGCCAGTCTGCCGCCAATACGGATCTGGTACCAGGTTTGGTTGAGACGGTCTTTAAGCTTGCTGATAACCGGATAACGCAGATTATCCGCCAGCACGCCAAACGGGGCGCTACCAACATCCGGAGCGTTATAAACAGGCGTATCTTTCCAGGTGATCAGGCTTTGGTTGCTGAGGGGTTTATTGAGATCGCCCAGACCATCGTCGACTTTCTGCCGCCCCTGCACAGGCTCCAGATGCCCCTTATCAATAAAACCGGTACCAAAACCAAAGGTAAATTCGTAATAGTCTGCCGCAATTGGCTCAACGGCGAGGATCTGCCCGGCGCGAATATTTCCTACCGTCACCATCTTGTTGCCAATCTGCGCCCACACGGCGGCCGCTTCGGTGGTTTGCATGTAGCGAGCAGGCAAAGCCGCAGCTATGCTGCCAGAAAACAGGAGCAATAAAACAAGCAGAACGCGCATCACCATATGAGATAACCGAGGCGAGAAACCCCGGCTATTGTAGCAAAAGCGCCATCAATACCAATGATTAATACTCATACAAATCATGCTTCAACACGAAGGGGGGATTTTTCTGTTGTTGATGCCAGAGGCTAGAGACTTCGGGCCCGCCAAGCGCAACGATGCTATCACGAAACGCAGAACTGCTCATCGATTCCCGCGACGAAAGCATTCGCTCAAGCAATGGATAACTGATACCTGAAATCACTTCACACTGGGGATGTTTATGGCTCATTAACGAAGCCACTCGGTAAGGCGCGGCCCCGGCCATATCCGTCAGGAATATCACACCCTCGCCAGAGTCTGTAGCATGCAGGGCATGGCACATCATGCGACTTAGCATATTCGAGCTAAGCCCACGCCAAAAACTCACCGCCTGGCATTGAACCAACGGGCCGTACTTTTTCTCCAGACGATGCAGCATATCCTGTGCCTTATCATCATGACAGGTAATTACCCAACCTAGCATTGCCTACCTCCTTAGCAGGCAAGTAGTTTATCAGGGTGATAAATCCGTAATGGTGATAAGCATCAAAAGTCTTCCTCTCCCGGGCAAGGAGAGGAAGAAAGACTTAGCTGCGCAGGCCGCGTCCGCGCTGAATCAGGTACCAGCACAGCAAATAAAATGCTGCGATAAACACCACCAGCACGCCAAAGGTGGTGACCAGCGGAACATCATGGATCCCCAGGAAGCCGTAACGGAAACCGCTAATCATGTAGACAATCGGGTTCAGATGGGACAGTCCCTGCCAGAACGGCGGCAGCAGCGTTAACGAATAGAAAACGCCGCCCAGATAGGTCAGCGGAGTCAGCACGAAGGTAGGGATCAGGCTGATATCGTCAAAGGTTTTAGCGAAAACCGCGTTCAACAGACCGGCCAACGAAAACAGCACCGCTGTTAACACCAGCGTAAGCGCCACAAAGACCCAGGAATGCACCTGGAACGGCACAAAGAACAGCGAAATCGCTGTTACCAGGATCCCTACGCACAGGCCACGCGCCACGCCGCCGCCAACAAAGCCGGCGATGATCACGTGCGTCGGTACCGGAGCGACCAGTAACTCTTCAATGTTGCGTTGAAACTTGGCGCTGAAGAATGACGATGCCACGTTGGCGTACGAGTTGGTAATTACCGCCATCATAATCAGCCCTGGCACGATAAACTGCATGTAGCTAAAACCATGCATTTCGCCGATACGCGAGCCGATCAGGTTACCAAAGATAATAAAATAGAGCGTCATAGTAATGACGGGAGGAACCAGAGTCTGGACCCAGATTCGCATAAAGCGGTGGATCTCTTTCGCCCAGATGCTTTTCAGCGCAACCCAATAAAGCTGCATCATGCGCGATCTCCTTGTTTTTCATGCACCAGAGAAACAAACAGTTCTTCCAGTCGGTTCGCTTTGTTTCGCATACTCAATACCTGAATGCCCTGGGCGCTCAGCTGTGAGAACACGCTGTTGACCCCCTGTTCACGCAGGACTTCCACTTCCAGCGTGGAGGTATCCACCAGCCGGTATTGATAGCCCTCCAGTTTTGGCAGCGGGCTTTTCGGCGCCAGATCGAGAATAAAGGTCTCGGATTTCAGCTTAGAGAGCAGGCTCTTCATCGAGGTGTTTTCCACCAGCTCGCCATGCTGAATAATGCCGATGTTGCGACACAGCATTTCCGCTTCTTCGAGATAGTGAGTGGTCAGAATAATCGTGGTGCCTTTGTCGTTTAAATCCTTTAAAAAACCCCACATTGAACGACGCAGCTCAATGTCGACCCCCGCCGTCGGTTCATCAAGGATGAGTAATTTAGGCTCGTGCATTAGTGCGCGGGCAATCATCAGACGGCGTTTCATCCCGCCGGAGAGCATGCGCGCGCGCTCGTTACGTTTTTCCCATAAATCGAGCTGCTTTAAATATAGTTCGCTGCGTTTGACCGCCTCTTTATACTCAACGCCGTAATAACCCGCCTGGTTGACTACGATCTGCTGCACGGTTTCAAACGGGTTAAAGTTAAACTCCTGCGGTACCAGACCAAGCTGGCGTTTCGCATTAACGGTATCTTTTTCAAGATCGTATCCGAAGACGCTCACCCGCCCAGAGGTTTTATTCACCAGCGAGCTGATTATCCCGATGGTGGTGGACTTGCCTGCGCCATTCGGTCCCAAAAGCGCATAAAAATCCCCCGCTTCGACTTGCAAATCTATTCCGCGTAACGCCTGAACGCCACCGGGATAGGTTTTTTTAAGTTGTTGAAGTTCCAGAGCAATGGTCATGGTTTTTTACTTACCTTACATTCTAATGCTTGATATTTGGTTTTAATAAATCAGGAGTTACCCTATATTAGCGCAACGCAATTCAATTGGTTACAGCCTCCATGAAAGACATAGATACACTCATCAGCAACAACGCGCTATGGTCAAAGATGCTGGTAGAAGAGGATCCCGGATTTTTTGAAACGCTGACTCACGCACAAAATCCGCGCTTTTTATGGATTGGATGTTCCGACAGTCGCGTTCCCGCAGAACGTTTAACCGGTCTTGAGCCGGGTGAATTATTTGTTCACCGTAATGTTGCCAATCTGGTTATTCACACCGACCTGAACTGTCTCTCAGTGGTTCAGTATGCGGTGGATGTGCTGGAAGTGGAACATATTATTATTTGCGGCCACTATGGATGTGGTGGCGTACAGGCTGCTATTGAAAATAAAGAACAGGGGCTGATTGATAACTGGTTACTGCATATTCGCGATATCTGGTTTAAACACAGTTCACTGCTGGGCGAAATGCCGCAGGAACGTCGCATTGACACCCTGTGCGAACTGAATGTAATGGAGCAGGTCTACAACTTGGGCCACTCAACCATCATGCGTTCAGCCTGGAAGCGCGGTCAGAAAGTTACCATTCACGGCTGGGCTTACGGTATTCATGATGGCCTGCTGCGCGATCTGGACGTCACCGCCACCAGTCGCGAGACGCTGGAGCAGCGCTATCGCCAGGGGCTGTCTAACCTCAGCCAGAAACATACCAATCACAAGCAGATACCAACAAGCGGCAGCGACGCTTAAGTCGCTTTTCGGCCTGCGGGGAAGTATCGTGCAGGCCGAATAAGCAAAGCGCCATCAGGCGCTCCCGACATTACTCGTCCAGCAGCACCACTTTGCCAACGTACGGCAAATGGCGATAACGCTGGGCATAGTCAATGCCGTAGCCGACAACAAACTCATCTGGGATAGAGAATCCGATAAACTCAACCGGAACATCCACTTCACGACGGGTAGGTTTGTCCAGCAGCGTACAAATAGCCAGGGATTTCGGCTCGCGCAGGCTCAGAATCTCACGCACTTTGGACAACGTGTTACCGGAGTCGATGATGTCTTCGACAATCAGCACGTCCTTGCCACGAATGTCTTCATCCAGGTCTTTCAGGATTTTAACATCGCGCGTGGTGGACATTCCGCTGCCATAGCTGGAAGCAGTCATGAAATCGACTTCGTGGGAGACATGCACTTCACGGCACAGGTCGGCCATAAACATAAATGAGCCGCGTAACAGACCAACCAGCACCATATCGCTGCCGCTGTCCTTGTAACGTTCGTTAATCTGACGTCCCAGTTCAGCAATACGCGCTTTGATCTCCGCTTCCGGGATCATGACTTCAACAGTATGTTTCATATCTCTAACCATATGATTTAAAAACAAATCACTCAATGCTAACTTTTAATAAGCCAGCATCTAAGCGCAAGGCACGCAGTATACCAGCAAAAGCATTCATACGCGGCATCTGTTGATAAAGTTCATAATGTGACGTTTATCACGCGTTTTAGCTCCTATAATTAACTGCTATTAAAGAAATAACACCTGTGATGGTATTTTTTATGGCAAATAACAAAGTACGTTCTCAACGGCTTATCGTGACCCTGAGCGCCCTGTTTGCGGCACTTTGTGGACTATATCTCCTGATTGGTGGAGGCTGGCTGGTCGCCATCGGTGGCTCCTGGTATTACCCGATCGCGGGCCTTGCCATGCTCGGTGTGGCTCTCCTGTTGTGGCGCAGTAACCGATCCGCCCTTTGGCTGTATGCCGCCCTGCTTCTCGCCACCATGATTTGGGGCGTCTGGGAAGTCGGCTTTGATTTCTGGGCGCTGACGCCGCGTAGCGACATCCTGGTCTTCTTTGGTATCTGGCTTATCCTGCCTTTCGTCTGGCATCGCCTGATTATCCCTTCCAGTGGCGCAGTAGCGGCGCTGGTGGTGGCCCTGCTGATTAGCGGCGGTATCCTGACCTGGGCTGGCTTCAACGATCCACAAGAGGTTCACGGCACGCTGAGTGCAGATACCTCTCAGGCCGATGCAATCTCAGCGGTTGCCGACGAGGACTGGCCGGCTTACGGTCGCAATCAGGAAGGTCAACGCTACTCACCGTTAAAACAAATTAACGCTGACAACGTTCATCAGTTGAAAGAAGCCTGGGTATTTCGTACCGGGGATTTAAAACAACCCAACGATCCCGGTGAAATCACCAATGAAGTCACGCCAATAAAAGTGGGGGATACTCTTTATCTGTGTACCGCCCACCAGCGGCTGTTCGCCCTGGATGCGGCCAGCGGTAAAGAGAAGTGGCATTTCGATCCCCAACTCAATACCAATACCAGCTTCCAGCACGTAACCTGTCGCGGCGTTTCTTATCATGAAGCCAAAGCGGATACGGCTTCTGCAGAGGTGATGGCCGACTGTCCGCGCCGCATCCTTTTGCCGGTCAATGATGGTCGACTGTTTGCCTTGAATGCCGAGACCGGCAAGCTGTGCGAAACCTTCGCCAATAAAGGTATTTTGAATCTGCAGACCAATATGCCGGATACCTCACCGGGCCTGTACGAACCGACGTCTCCCCCGATAATCACCGATAAAACTATCGTTATTGCCGGGTCGGTAACCGATAACTACTCAACCCGCGAAACATCCGGGGTGATACGTGGTTTTGACGTCAATAACGGCAAGCTTCTGTGGGCGTTTGATCCCGGTGCCAAGGATCCTAATTTCATCCCGTCAGATGAACATACCTTCACCTTTAACTCACCCAACTCCTGGGCGCCTGCGGCCTACGACGCGAAGCTGGATCTGGTGTATCTGCCCATGGGCGTTACCACGCCGGATATCTGGGGCGGTAACCGCACACCGGAACAGGAACGTTACGCCAGCGCCATTCTGGCGTTAAATGCCACGACCGGGAAATTGGCCTGGAGCTATCAGACCGTTCACCACGATCTGTGGGATATGGACTTACCGGCACAGCCAACCCTGGCGGATATCAACGTCAATGGAGAGAAAATCCCGGTCATTTATGCCCCGGCAAAAACCGGTAATATCTTTGTGCTCGACCGCCGTAATGGTGAACTGGTGGTGCCTGCCCCGGAAAAACCGGTGCCGCAAGGTGCAGCCAAAGGTGATTATGTCAGCAAAACCCAGCCGTTCTCCGATCTCAGTTTCCGTCCGCAAAAAGATTTAAGTGGTGCGGATATGTGGGGCGCAACCATGTTTGACCAGTTGGTGTGCCGCGTAATGTTCCACCAACTGCGCTATGAAGGCATTTTTACCCCGCCTTCAGAGCAAGGCACTCTGGTGTTCCCGGGTAACCTCGGCATGTTCGAATGGGGCGGTATTTCCGTTGATCCCAACCGTCAGGTAGCCATTGCCAACCCGATGGCGCTGCCGTTCGTTTCTAAGCTGATCCCACGCGGTCCCGGCAATCCGATGGAGCCGCCGAAAGATGCCAAAGGTACTGGCACAGAGTCCGGTATTCAGCCGCAGTACGGCGTACCATTCGGCGTAACGCTTAATCCATTCCTTTCACCATTTGGCCTGCCGTGTAAACAGCCAGCATGGGGCTACATTTCCGCCGTAGATCTGAAAACCAATCAAGTGGTGTGGAAAAAACGCATTGGTACGCCACAGGACAGCATGCCATTCCCAATGCCAGTTCCGGTGCCGTTCAATATGGGGATGCCGATGCTGGGTGGACCTATCTCCACCGCGGGTAACGTGCTGTTTATAGCCGCGACTGCCGATAACTATCTGCGCGCATACAACATGAGCAACGGTGAAAAACTGTGGCAGGGTCGGCTTCCGGCAGGCGGCCAGGCAACGCCGATGACGTATGAAGTTAACGGTAAGCAGTATGTGGTGATATCCGCCGGGGGCCACGGCTCATTTGGCACCAAGATGGGCGATTATATTGTGGCATATGCGTTGCCGGACGACGCGAAGTAAAATGGAAAACGCCCGCTAATCAGCGGGCGTTTTTTTATTCAAACTTCAGTGACAGTAACGACGCTTTTGCGGCTTCCTGATACTGAGCCACCAGATCTCTGGTCATATTGAAGGAGACCTGCACCGCTTTCTCGTTTTGCGAGGTAATCAGCAGCATATTGAGAATTTCAGTATCCGGCGCTTGAGAACGGAAAGTAATCAGCCACGCTTTATGTCCATCAATCGTGACAGGTTCCGCCTGCGGCTTGAAATTGGTCAGCATCTTCAGTGTCGTATCCTTTGCCATATCCAACTGAGCGGCATGCAACGCGTTGCGCCCGGCGGTAATACCTAGAGACGCTTTACCTCGTTCGTCACCGTAAATCACCTGTGGACGGTTTTCAGAAGGGTATTTGATTTTTGCCATTTCGTCCGGCATCGGCGTGAGCGTCTGCGGAATTTCGAGACTTAAATTCAGTTTTGAAATCTGTTGGCGTTCCATCTTCATCGCAGCCTGTGCCGAAACCGCCAGAAGCATAATAAAAGATGCCGTCAGTACTTTACGCAAAAGGGTCATGAATACCTCGTGATGAGTGATTAACCTCATCAGTATATGAATGCCTTTACTCGACGATAGAGTAATAATCCGTTTTTGAAATAAACATTTAGCGGATAGCGCCACCGCTATCCGCCGCTGTTTATACGGTAAAACCGAGCATCATCCCGGTATCCTCATGCTCTAACAAATGGCAGTGCGCCATATAGGCATGTTCCTTTGGCGCGTCGTGGTCAAATTTCACCAGCACCTCGCTCACGCCGCCCTCAACCCGCACCGTATCTTTCCATCCCACGCGGTGCGCAGCAGGTGCTTTGCCATTTTCAGACAGAATACGGAACTGCGTGCCGTGAATGTGGAACGGATGCAGCATCATGTCGCCCTGACCGGAAATTACCCAGCGTTCGTGTTGACCTTTCGCCGCGGCAAACATCGGTTTATTCATATCAAACGCCTGACCATTAATCCGGTTGGCATTATGGAAATCGAATGTTCCATGCTTCATGTTGCCCATGTCACCATGCTGCATATTCCCCATCTCACCGTGGTTCATATTGCCATGCTTCATGTTCCCGTGGCCCATATTGTCATTATTCATATGGCCCATCATCTTCCCATGATCCATACCCGCCATAGCCTGAGCGCCGTACTTCTTCATCAACATTTGCATGCCCATCATGTCGAGCATTGGGTCCATCGATAATTGCAGTTTGCGCACCGTCAGCCCCTCAAGCGATGGCAGCGCCGGCATGGATGTCAGCGTATCCGGCAGCGTGCCGGAAGCGGTAATCAGCAGCGGCTGAACGCGCATCACCGGATGCGGCTTATCAAATGGTGAAATCGCCATGCCCATCTGACCCACAGGCAGAGTGACCAGATCAAACGCTTTACCGTCGCTCACATCCACCAGCACTTCAAAGCGTTCGCCCATCAGCATAGGAAGTTCGGTTACTTTTACTGGCTCCGCCAACAGTCCGCCGTCGCTGGCAATAACGTACAAAGGACGATTGTCGCTGGCCGCGATATTCAGTGAGCGTGCGTTACAACCATTTAGCAGACGCAGACGCAGCCAACCGCGCGGTGCAGCATGCTGAGGATAAATCGCCCCATTGGTCAGCAGCGTATCGCCAAACCAGCCGACGGCAGCGGTCATGATGTCCAGTTGATAGTTAACCTGACCATCAGCAGAGAACTGTTTATCCTGAATAATCACCGGCACATCATCAATGCCCCACTGCTTAGGCAGCAGCAGCTTGCGAATCTCTTCATCTTCAATCAGCACCAGTCCGGCCAGGCCCATCGCCACCTGATGACCAGTCTTCCCATGCTGATGCGGGTGGAACCAGCAGGTTGCCGCGCGCTGATCCGGTGTGAAGGTCACAGAACGTTTCCCACCCGCCGGAATAATACCTTGCGGGCCACCGTCGACTTCACCGGGGATTTCCAGCCCGTGCCAGTGCAACGTCGTCTCTTCGGCAAGCTGGTTATGGATATCCACCGTCACCGATTGCCCTTTGTTCAGCTTGACCGCCGGCCCGAGCAAACTGCCGTTATATCCCCAGGTCGTGGCTGTTTTACCGGCAAAACTCGACTGTCCGGCTTGCACGATCAGCTGCATACGGTTAGAGGCATCTGCGGTTAACAGGTCTGGAATGGGTAATGCGGGACGGTCTGCAGCAAATACGCTCCGGCTCCACAGAGGTAACGCTGACGCGACGCCCAGCGCCACGGAGTACTTTAAAAAGTCACGACGTTGCATAATCACTTCCTTATATTCAGCAGCTTAAGCAGGCTATCTTTTAAGCATAAGCCTTACCCTTACGGGAAGGTCAAGTAAACGGCTAATAATAAAGGTCGTCGCTTCGCTCGCAGTGTGCTAACGTTTAAATTCCGTGATGCAGTGGTAGAAGCAATGAAGACGTTTTTCAGAACCGTTTTGTTCGGCAGCCTGATGGCCGTATGCGCAAACAGCTACGCGCTTAGTGAGTCCGAAGCCGAAGATATGGCCGATTTAACGGCAGTTTTTGTTTTTCTGAAAAATGACTGTGGATACCAGAATTTGCCAAATGGGCAGATTCGTCGCGCACTGGTCTTTTTTGCCCAGCAAAACCAGTGGGACCTGAGTAATTACGACACCTTCAATATGAAAGCGTTGGGTGAAGACAGCTACCGCGACCTCAGCGGTATTGGCATCCCAACGGCCAAGAAATGCAAAGCGCTGGCACGTGACTCCCTGAGCCTGTTGGCTTACGTTAAATAGCCGCGTTGCGGAGCCAGCAAGCTTCGCTTACTCTTTTACCGGCAACGTCAGCAACACTGATTTTGCCTGGATTTCCCCTTTAGTGACTCTCAATACCGCCAGCCCCAGTTGCCGCCCAACCTCTTCGTGATCGACGGTAAAGAGACAACTCGACGACACCACTCGCACAGAAAAATCGCTGCTTGCCGTGGCACACAGCATGTTTTTTTCATTGAGTCCGCACTCGGGTAACGAGGCCAGATAGTGACTCGCCCCCATCAGTAAAAAGTCGTTGATGAAAATAATGAAATCAGGCCGCTCTGGCTGCTGTAGAAATTGCCGCGCGGCCTCTTCACCGGAAGATTCAGCTACGCTGCCAAAGAAAACCAACCCGTCATGGTAATGAATCCCTTGCACCGCCAACGCCTGCAAACAGCCGGTCAAGAACTGACGGCCATGCATACTGTCCGGGCCAAGCGTCGCAATGGCAATACGTTGCGCTCCGAGACGCAGTGCCGCACGCACGCATTGTTTCCCCATCTCCTCATGATGAAAATCGACCCAATTGAAGTTCCCGCCCAGCGAGCGGCTTTGCCCCATCGTCACAAAGGGAAACTTTAGTTCATCAAGCAGAAGGATCCGTTCATCATCAATACGAGTGTCTGTCAGGATAATCGCGTCAGCACGGTTCTGCTCAACAATTTTATGCAGCAGTTGTAGCTCACTTTCGCGATCGGTAGAAATATGGATGACCGGATCGATGGCACTCTCTTTTAAACTAGCCTGTAGCCCCCTGGCGATAGCCATAAAGAACGAGGCGGTATGGATATTGCCATCATCCGCTGCAGGCAGCAGCAGAGCCACGACCCCTGTTTTACCACTACGCAAATAGCGGGCTGATGCATTTGGCCGGTAACCCAGTTTATCCGCCGCTTCCAGTACCTTTTTACGGGTGTGGTTACTGATATCACTTTTATTATTTAGCGCTTTCGAAACCGTCGCTGTCGAAAGATTAAGATACGCTGCCAGCTCTTTTATATTCATATTTATTATGGACTAAATAGCTCTGAACAAGGATATTCCTGCCAATTTAACTGATTAGTTTTTACGTGACAATAAAAAACATTTCGACACGACTTTATTGTGTAGCAACGATCACAATTATGCAGTTACAACCATTGAAATCATTATTTTTCAGATCTAGCATAAAACAATACGAAATCGATTAAGTATTAAAACAAAAAGCCCTGAAAATAATCATACAAACAAAGGTACTTATATCATGACATTAGATAGTACGCTTCCAACTGCGGCCAAAAAACATAAAACGCGCCCCCAAGTCATCTGGATTTGCCTGTTGGCTGCGCTCGCAGGGCTGTTATTTGGCCTGGATATCGGCGTCATTTCCGGCGCACTCCCGCTGATCGCTAAAGAGTATCAACTGCTGGATAGCCAGCAGGAGTGGGTGGTCAGTTCAATGATGGTCGGCGCCGCCGTCGCAACTCTGTGTAGCGGTTTTCTGGCCTATCGCCTGGGCCGTAAATACGCTTTATTAATCGCCGCGGCTTCCTTTTGCTTAGGAGCGATTATTTGTACCTGCGCAGTTGGCCCAGGGATGCTCATCGTCGGACGGCTGATCCTCGGCGTCGGTCTGGGTGTCGCATCTTATGCGACACCACTCTATCTTTCTGAAATAACGCCAAAAAACATTCGCGGTGCAATGATATCAGCCTATCAATTGATGATTGCGCTAGGCATCTTGCTGGTTTTTCTGACCAATACCGCCTTTAGCTACAGCGGCAACTGGCGCGGTATGCTGCTGGTTGTCGCCATCCCTTCACTGGTCTTTCTGTTCGGGGCGCTATTCCTGCCGCGCAGCCCGCGCTGGCTCATGATGCATGGCCGTGAAGAGGAGGCTCGGATAGTGTTAATCCGCCTGCGTAATAGCCGTGAAGAGGTGGAGAATGAACTTAGCGAAATTAAAGAACAGCTCAACGTTAAGCAACAAGGCTGGAATTTATTCAAAGAAAACAGGAATTTTCGTCGCAGTGTTAGCCTGGGAATTATTTTGCAAATCATGCAGCAGTTCTCTGGCGTAAATGTGATGATGTATTACGCGCCGCGTATATTCCATGAAATTGGCTTCACTTCAACAGCCGAGCAGATGTGGGGCACGGTTATTGTGGGCTTCGTGATGACGCTCGCCACCTTTATTGCCGTCGGCTTCGTCGATCGCTGGGGACGAAAACCAATGCTGTACGCTGGTTTTATCACGATGGGTTTCGCTATGAGCATCGTAGGGACGTTGCTGGGTGGTGATGCGTTATCAGCGCTGGAGAAAGGTATCACGGTTACCATGCTGTTGCTGTTTATCGTCGGCTTCTCCATGTCTGCCGGGCCGCTTATCTGGTTATTGTGCTCTGAGATTCAACCGCTGAAAGGCCGAGAATTTGGTATCACCTGCTCTACTTTTACCTGTCACATCGCCGGGATGATTGTCAGTGCAACCTTCCTGTCATTGCTAAATAGTTTAGGTAGCGCCCATACATTTTATTTATATGCGCTACTGAATATTGTCGCCCTCGTGATCATCTATCTTTTTGTGCCTGAAACAAAAAATATTTCACTGGAGCGCATTGAGCAAAACCTGATGGCAGGAAAAAAACTGCGAAATATCGGACAATAATACAAGGGTGCGACAAGATGAGCTTTATAGACTTTAAAGAAGATAACTTTCATATTTCCTTCGAGTTAAATGAAGAACAACAAATTTATATCAGCCAGTTTTTACTTGTCGGAAAGAGTGATGTACAGGGTGCATTCCCTCTTATTCAGGTGCATGTCAGTGGCCATAATCAAAACGATCACCACGCCCGTAAGCATACCGGTAGCGAACCAGGCTTCTCTCTGCGCTATCACGCCCATCGGGAAAGCGAAAATGCGCAGGGGAAAAAACTGGAGATAGATCTACATAGCCCAGCGGTTCACGCCCGCTGGCATCTACAGCATTTTCGTGGGCTACAGGCGGCCCGCGTCTGGTGTGATATCCGTAACGCCAGCGCCGATACTATCGGCCTGGAGTATGTCAGTTCGCTGACGTTGTTCGCCATCGACAGCCTGCCCTGGCAAAAAAATAGCGTCCTGCATCTACCGCATAATAACTGGTACGGCGAAGCACAGTGGAAAAGCGCCACACCACCAGAGCTTGGGCTGGATAAGGTGAATGTCTTCTCCCTTAATCGTATCGCTATCGAAAACACAGGAACCTGGTCCAGTATTGGCTATCTTCCTATGGCGGCATTTGAAGACACGTCGGCAGGAACAACACTGCTCTGGCAAATTGAGCATAACGGTTCGTGGCAATGGGAGATCGGCGATTTCCGTAATCGTCTCTATTTGCAGGCTAGCGGGCCAACGGAAAACGAAAATCACTGGTGGAAACAACTACTACCCGGTGAAACCTTTACCTCCGTGCCTGTTGCCGTAAGCCAGGTACACGGCGGGCTGCAAGAGGCGCTACAAGAGATAACGCGCTATCGTCGACGAATAATGCGCCCTTCACAGGATAATGTGCAGCTACCAGTGATCTTCAATGATTATATGAACGGCCTCTCAGGTGACCCTACGACTGAAAAGTTGCTGCCGTTGATTGATGCAGCCGCAAAGGCTGGCTGCGAATATTTCTGCATTGATTGCGGTTGGTACTCGGACGGTGAATGGTGGGATGGCGTCGGTGAATGGCTGCCTTCATCCGCGCGTTTCCCTGGCGGGATCCACGAACCGCTTGAGTATATTGCCGCCAAAGGGATGAAATCAGGTCTGTGGTTAGAGCTTGAGGTCATGGGCATAGCTTGTCCGCTGGCGCAAAAGCTGCCCGATGAGTGTTTTTTCCAGCGTCATGGCAAACGGGTTATCGACCACCAGCGCTATCAGCTCGATTTCCGCCACCCATTGGTACAAGAACATGCGGAACGGATCATCACGCGCCTGGTCGAGGATTACGGTGTTAGCTATATCAAAATGGATTACAACATCAATGCAGGCAGCGGTACTGACTACCAGGCCGACAGCAGCGGCGACGGCCTGTTGCAGCATAACCGTGCCTATCTAACCTGGCTGCAGAAAACAATGCAACGCTACCCACAACTGGTGATCGAGAACTGCGGCAGCGGTGGTTTACGGATGGATTACGCGATGCTGCAACAGCACAGTATTCAATCCGTTACCGATCAAACCGACTATCGGCTCATGGCGGCTATCGCTGCCGCCGCAGCGTCAGCGGTCACTCCTGAGCAAGCTGCTATCTGGTCTTATCCACTGCGCGAGGGGGATCGGGAAGAAGTGGTGATGAATATGGTTAACAGCATGCTGCTGCGGGTGCATCAGAGTGGTCATCTGGCGGAGTTGAGTGAAGAACGTTTTGCGCTGGTTCAGGAAGGGATTGCGCTGTATAAAACGTTTCGCGAGAAAATTCCGCATCTACAGCCTTTCTGGCCGTTGGGTATGCCCACATTATCCTCACCGTGGTTGGCCTTTGGCCTACGTAACGAGCATGAGGCGTGGCTCGCGGTATGGCGTATGGACAGCGAACAAGGAGCGATGACCGTCCCTCTCGCGCAACTCGCCACTATCACCTGCGTGTATCCCCAGGCCGAACAGTCGCGCTACCAGCCTATACTCCAGTCGTCAGGTGCCTGCGTTTTTCTGAACCAAAAGATGACCGCAAGGTTATTTCACCTTACTTTTACCAGTGAATACACCCGATAACGGGCCTGCGAAAAAGTGCTCGGCTATCGGGTGCGCACAGCGCTCACCCGATAGTAATGCGGAGCCGAGTGGCTCCGCGTTGATTAGCGTTGTTGTACAAACTCGCGGTACGCCGCCACGACCTGAAGAAAGTCCTCTACGCCGCAAAGTGAAAAGCTCTCTTCGTCGTAGTAGCTCATCCCCTCTTCCATTTCATCTCCGGAGAATTCCAGCTGATTGGCGCGCACCATCACTTCTTCACCATCCAGCCAGAGCGTGTATTCATGCCCTGCTCGCTGCCAGGAGCGCTCACTGCCCTTCACCGCATGCGCCGCCTGTTCCACTTCATCAAGTAAGGCCAGGTTTTCTTTCACTTCTTCGTTAAACCAGTGCCCCACCACCTCGTGGCCCATGGACATACGCACTTTTACCAGTCCGGTAATATCGCGCAGAAATTCGTAATCCATAATGTCTTCCTCTGCTCCCGGCAATGCGCCAATACCGCATTGCGCCTTGCTGTAATTATCGCAGCAGCGCGGCAGAAAAAAAGCGTAGCGGGTATAAGGAATAGAAATAAAAATGCCCGGAGAAGCAGACTTCTCCGGGCATTGATGCGTTTTTACACAAATCGCGTTAGCGTATTACACCGCGGTCTGGAAAATCACACCATCGGCTTTCTCAGTATACTGAGACAGCTGGTCGAAGTTCAGATAACGGTAGGTATCCACCGCCGTCTTATCAACCTGCGCCACATAGGTCTGATACTCTTCCGCCGTCGGCAGTTTGCCAATCAGCGCCGCAACCGCCGCCAGCTCCGCAGAAGCCAGGTAGACGTTCGCCCCGGTACCTAAACGGTTCGGGAAGTTACGGGTAGAGGTCGAGACCACCGTTGCGCCGTCAGCCACACGCGCCTGGTTACCCATGCACAGCGAACAGCCTGGGATCTCAATACGCGCACCGCTCTTACCAAACACGCTGTAGTAGCCTTCTTCGGTCAGCTGCGCCGCATCCATACGGGTTGGCGGAGCCACCCACAGACGCGTCGGCAACTGGCCTTTGTGCGCATCCAGCAGTTTACCCGCCGCACGGAAGTGGCCGATGTTAGTCATGCAGGAGCCAATGAAGACTTCATCGATCTTCTCGCCCTGCACGTCAGACAGCAGACGTGCGTCGTCCGGATCGTTCGGTGCACACAGGATTGGCTCTTTGATATCCGCCAGATCGATGTCGATCACCGCCGCGTATTCTGCGTCAGCGTCGGCTTCCAGCAATTGCGGATCCGCCAGCCATTTTTCCATCCCCTGCACACGACGCTCCAACGTACGGCGATCGCCGTAACCTTCAGCGATCATCCACTTCAGCAGAACGATGTTAGAGTTCAGATACTCAACGATCGGCTCTTTGTTCAGTTTGATGGTACAACCGGCAGCGGAACGTTCAGCGGAGGCATCGGTCAGTTCGAACGCCTGCTCCACTTTCAGATCCGGCAGACCTTCGATTTCGAGGATGCGGCCAGAGAAGATGTTTTTCTTACCTTTCTTCTCAACGGTCAGCAGACCCTGTTTGATCGCGTACAGCGGAATGGCGTGTACCAGATCGCGCAGGGTAATCCCCGGCTGCATTTTGCCTTTGAAACGCACCAGAACGGATTCCGGCATATCCAGCGGCATCACGCCGGTCGCAGCAGCAAACGCCACCAGGCCAGAACCCGCCGGGAAGGAGATGCCAATCGGGAAACGAGTATGGGAGTCACCGCCGGTGCCGACAGTATCCGGCAACAGCATGCGGTTCAGCCAGGAGTGGATTACGCCATCGCCCGGACGCAGCGACACGCCGCCACGGTTCATGATGAAGTCCGGCAGAGTGTGGTGCGTGGTCACGTCAACCGGCTTTGGATACGCGGCAGTGTGACAGAAGGACTGCATCACCAGGTCAGCAGAGAAGCCCAGGCACGCCAGGTCTTTCAGTTCATCACGGGTCATCGGGCCGGTGGTATCCTGAGAACCCACAGAGGTCATCTTCGGTTCGCAGTACGCGCCCGGACGGATACCTTTCACACCGCAGGCGCGGCCCACCATTTTCTGCGCCAGAGAGAAGCCGCGGCTGCTTTCCGCCACGTCTTTCGCCTGACGGAATACGTCGCTGTGAGGCAGTCCCAGCGCTTCGCGCGCTTTGGTAGTCAGGCCACGACCGATGATCAGCGGAATACGGCCACCAGCGCGCACTTCGTCGATCAGCACATCAGTTTTCAGCTCAAAGCTTGCCAGCAATTCGCCGGTTTCGTGGTTACGCACTTCTCCTTTGAACGGGTAAACGTCAATCACGTCGCCCATGTTCATGTTCGAGACGTCCACTTCGATTGGCAGTGCGCCCGCATCTTCCATGGTATTGAAGAAGATCGGTGCAATTTTGCCGCCGAGACACAGACCGCCGCCGCGCTTGTTCGGTACATGAGGGATATCATCGCCCATGAACCACAGTACGGAGTTGGTTGCAGATTTACGCGAAGAGCCGGTACCAACAACGTCACCCACATAAGCCAGCGGGTAGCCTTTTTTCTGCAGTTCTTCAATCTGTTTGATCGGGCCTACCGCGCCCGGCTGGTCCGGTTCGATACCTTCACGGGCGTTTTTCAGCATCGCCAGCGCGTGCAGAGGGATATCCGGGCGAGACCATGCGTCCGGTGCCGGAGAGAGGTCATCGGTGTTAGTTTCACCCGTCACTTTAAACACGGTAACGGTGATTTTTTCAGCCAGAGCTGGACGGTTCAGGAACCATTCGGCATCGGCCCAGGACTGCATTACCTGCTTCGCATATTCGTTGCCCGCTTTGGCTTTTTCTTCTACATCGTAGAAGTTATCGAACATCAGCAGCGTTGAAGAGAGCGCTTTGGCGGCAATCGGCGCCAGTTTTGCGTCGTCAAGCGCGTCGATCAGCGGATGAATGTTGTAACCACCCTGCATGGTGCCCAGCAGTTCAATGGCTTTTTCTGGAGTCACCAGCGGGGAGGTGGTGTCGCCTTTCGCGACGGCAGCGAGAAAACCCGCTTTAACATAAGCGGCTTCATCTACGCCAGGAGGAACGCGGTTGATCAACAGGTCTAACAGGAATTCTTCTTCGCCCACAGGCGGGGTCTTCAGCAGCTCGACAAGTGCGGCCATTTGGGTTGCGTCTAACGGTTTTGGCACAATCCCCTGGGCAGCACGCTCAGCTACGTGCTTACGGTATTCTTCTAGCACGACGATATCTCCTCGCTCTCATTGTCATAATGCGGCGCTTTTGTAGATGGGCGATTCTCTTCACGCTCCTGTGAGACAGTAGTTAGTAGGGTAAATGCCCGGTACCGCGTAAGGCACAATAACAGGATTTTCATTAAGTGTTAATCCGTTTACAAAAAAGCAACATAAAAAATTGGCTGAATCGTTAAGAATGGTGTAGCGACAAGGCGGGGCGTAATTTGGGTTCCCTAAAAACGATGTGAAATGGTTGATTTTCAAGCGCGACATGCTGAATATTCCAGCGATTTTTCAGCCATCAGATATAATTGTGTAATAAATCTTCACACTCTTTTTCCGGACCTGTCGGGTGAATCCCCAATAAAAGTCAAAACTATCTAACACGGGTGAATAATACTCGCGGCAACAGAACGCCTCACGGCACAGCGCTTGTCTCGTTGGAGTCATTTTATGAAGTTGCCCTTTAAGCCACATCTGCTTGTCCTTCTGTGCAGTGCCGGGCTGTTTGCCGCCTCTGGCGTGATGTTCGTTAAAAGTCGCGCAACGGAGCCAGCAGCTCCAGCCCCCGTCGCACAGCAACCGTCCGCACCGGCTCCAGCTCCCGTAGCGGCCCCTGCCCCGGCCGATCAACCAGCGCCCACCGCAGCCCCTACGTACACATCGGCACAAATCGATCAGTGGGTTGCGCCTATCGCGCTCTATCCGGATTCACTGCTGTCGCAAATTTTGATGGCCTCAACCTACCCGGCCAACGTCATCCAGGCCGCGCAGTGGTCAAAAGACAATCCCAAAATGCAGGGTGATGCCGCCATTCAGGCCGTTGCTAGCCAACCCTGGGATCCCAGCGTGAAATCGCTGGTGGCGTTTCCACAGCTGATGTCGCTGATGGGTGAAAATCCGCCGTGGGTACAGAGCCTGGGCGATGCATTCCTTGCGCAGCCGAAAGAGGTTATGGATTCCGTTCAACGCCTGCGTGCGCTGGCGCAACAGACCGGAGCGTTACAATCAACACCGCAGCAGACCGTTACCACCGTGGCCAAAGCAGCACCGACTAAAACTGTCACCAGCGAGTCAACGACCACAACAGCCACGACCGCCGCCTCAGCAAGCCCAACGGTAATCAAAATTGAATCCGCCGACCCGCAGGTAGTTTACGTTCCCACCTATAACCCAAATACGGTTTACGGTACCTGGCCGAACACCGCCTATCCACCAACCTATCTACCGCCAACGCCCGGCGAGCAGTTTGGCAACAGCTTCGTTAACGGTTTAGGCTTCAGCCTCGGCGTCGCCACAACTTATGCCATCTTCAGCAATATTGACTGGGATGACGACGATGACTGGGATCACCATCATAACGATGACTGGGATAACCATGGCGGCTATAACCGCAACGGTGATAACAACATCAATATCAACGTAGATAACTTCAATAAAATCAGTGGACAGCGTCTGACGGATGCCAACCGTACCTGGCAGCACAACCCGGCCTATCGCGAAGGGGTGCCGTACCCTAATAGCCAGCTCAATAACCGCTTCCACTCCACTAACACGGCTACTGGCCTAAGCTCAACCCAGCAAAGACCGGTCAACCGTGATAGCCAGCGTCAGGCAGCGTTGAGCCAGATGGAAAAATCAACGGGGAAAACCTTCCCCCAGACGGCGCGTACGGGAACGAAAGACGCCCAGCGTCAGGCATCCAGCCAACAACTAAAGCAAATTTCCCAGCGTAATAACTACCGTGGTTACGATAGCAAACCGCAAACGGCAAAACGGGCAAACGCTCAGCAACATGAACATCGCCAGGCCGCCACTCAGCGACAAGAGAAACGGGTCACGCAACCAGCGCAGCAACGCAACGTGCAGCAGCGCAATCTTCAACAACGGACCAGCCAACCGCGGGCCAATGCGCTGAGCGGCAACGACAGTCGCTCCGCCAGTTGGCAGGCGCAGCAGCAGCGAGGGGCTCAAAGCAGGCAGGTCGCCCGCAACCAGCCATCTCGCCAGCTATCCGGCGACCGTGCTGAACACCGTGAATTCCGTCATCGTTAAGGGAACCGACATGAAAAATAAACTACTCAGTGGAATGGTGTTATTCATGGTTTCGACCACCGCGATGGCACAGCAATCCTTCAGCACACCAGACCAGGCGACCGATGCCCTGGCAACCGCGATAAGCGAGCAGAATGAAAGCGCGATGAACAACCTGCTCGGGGAAAACTGGCGCGAGTTTCTGCCACCGGAAGGCGTCGATCCTGATGCGGTTGATCGCTTCCTGCGCGACTGGAAGGTCCGCCATAATACCGTCATCGACGGCAATACCGCACACCTGGTGGTCGGGGACAGCGACTGGCAACTGCCGATCCCGGTTGTTAAAACCGCTTCCGGCTGGCAATTTGATATCAAGGAAGCGGCTGAAGAGATCCTGACCCGTGAGATTGGGCGCAACGAACTTGCGGCTATTGAAGCATTACACGCCTATGTAGATGCTCAGCAAAGCTACTTTGCGATGAACCAAAAATACGCGCAAAAGATTGTCAGTTCTGAAGGGAAAAAAGATGGTCTGTATTGGCCTGTTTCGCCCGGCGAAGCGCCAAGCCCTCTTGGCCCGGCCTTTAGTCCGCAGGAGCCTGGCACGGGCTATCACGGCTATCGTTTCCGTATCCTTCCCGATAAAACCAGCGGCTTTGCGATGGTTGCCTGGCCCGTCAGCTACGATCACACTGGCGTTATGAGTTTTATGATTAACGGTGATGATAAAGTCTATCAGGCCGATCTCGGCGCTGATGCACAGCAGAAAGCCCAGGCGTTAACCGCATATCATCTGGATAAAAACTGGCAGCCCGTAGCGCCCTGAATGCCAGTCAAATAGTGAGTTGACCGGGGAAGCGAAGCCCCTCCGGCCAACTCACGAGAGATTACAGGATGTTAGCGACGGATTTCGCCAGCTGCGCTTCCAGAACCGGTTTCGCTTCTTCGAACTTCAGGTTCACTTTGTTGGCATTAGACACGACGCGGGTCTGGTATTTTGCGCGATCGCCCTGCGCGCTGCTGGTTTGCAGCTTGATACCGGACGTGCCCTGGCGCAGTGCGGCAACGTTACCAAAACTGGTAGCTTTCAGGCAAAAAAAACGCCTCCGAAGAGGCGTTTTCACAAAAGCGGGAAGATTACTTTTTCTTCGCTTTCGGGTTTGGCAGGTCGGTGATGCTACCTTCGAACACTTCTGCCGCCAGGCCCACAGACTCGTGCAGAGTAGGGTGCGCGTGGATGGTCAGCGCGATGTCTTCAGCATCACAACCCATTTCGATCGCCAGACCGATTTCACCCAGCAGCTCGCCGCCGTTGGTACCGACAATCGCACCACCGATAACACGGTGAGATTCTTTGTCGAAAATCAGTTTAGTCATACCGTCTGCGCAGTCGGAAGCGATAGCACGACCAGAAGCAGCCCACGGGAAGGTGGCGGTCTCAAAGCTGATGCCTTTCTCTTTCGCTTCTTTCTCAGTCAGGCCAACCCATGCAACTTCTGGTTCAGTGTATGCGATGGATGGGATAACTTTCGGATCGAAGTAGTGTTTCTTACCGGCGATAACTTCAGCGGCAACGTGACCTTCGTGAACACCTTTGTGCGCAAGCATCGGCTGACCGACGATATCGCCGATAGCAAAGATGTGCGGCACGTTGGTGCGCAGCTGTTTGTCAACGCGGATGAAGCCACGGTCATCAACTTCCACGCCAGCTTTACCCGCGTCGAGGTTTTTGCCGTTCGGTACACGACCGATAGCCACCAGCACCGCATCGTAACGCTGAGCTTCAGCAGGCGCTTTTTTGCCTTCCATGGAAACGTAGATACCGTCTTCTTTCGCTTCAACGGCGGTCACTTTGGTTTCCAGCATCAGGTTGAATTTCTTGCTGATGCGTTTGGTAAAGACTTTAACCACGTCTTTATCGGCCGCCGGGATAACCTGGTCAAACATTTCAACCACGTCGATCTCTGACCCCAGCGCGTGGTACACGGTACCCATTTCCAGACCGATGATACCGCCGCCCATTACCAGCAGGCGCTTAGGAACAGTTTTCAGTTCCAGTGCATCGGTGGAATCCCACACGCGCGGATCTTCATGCGGAATGAATGGCAGTTCGATCGGACGGGAACCCGCCGCGATGATCGCGTTGTCAAAGTTGATCACGGTTTTGCCGTTTTCACCTTCAACTTCCAGGGTGTTCGCCCCGGTAAATTTACCCAGACCGTTAACCACTTTCACTTTACGGCCTTTGGCCATACCCGCCAGACCGCCGGTCAGTTGAGTGATAACTTTTTCTTTCCAGGTACGAATCTTGTCGATATCGGTTTTCGGCTCGCCAAAAACGATACCGTGTTCAGCCAGCGCTTTGGCTTCTTCGATAACTTTTGCTACGTGCAGCAGCGCTTTAGAAGGGATACAGCCGACGTTCAGACAAACACCACCGAGGGTGCTGTAACGTTCTACGATGACGGTCTCCAGACCTAAATCTGCGCAACGGAAGGCAGCAGAGTAACCTGCAGGGCCTGCCCCAAGTACCACGACCTGAGTTTTGATTTCAGTGCTCATCATGACCTCTTAATTTATACCCGTCGTCCACCGGGTCGTTCTATCCGCCCGTATTTTACAAAATTGTTAACAATTTTGAAACAACAAACGGCAACCGATTTGTCTTTCGCACAATAACCTCACTGACTTCATGAGATTACCAGAAAAAAGCCGGCCGTCGGGCCGGCTTTTTCGCTTACATCACCAGGCGGCGAATGTCAGACAGCATGTTGTTGATGATGGTGATAAAGCGCGCACCATCAGCACCGTCGATTACGCGGTGGTCGAAGGAGAGCGAAATCGGCATCATCAGACGCGGCATAAACTCTTTACCGTTCCACACTGGCTCCATAGAGGACTTGGAGACACCGAGGATAGCCACTTCCGGCGCGTTCACAATCGGCGCGAAGTGGGTCGTACCCAGGCCACCGATGCTGGAGATGGTGAAGCAACCGCCCTGCATTTCGCCAGCGGTCAGCTTGCCATCACGCGCTTTCTTGGAGATGGTGGTCAGTTCACGAGACAGCTCGGTAATGCTCTTCTTGTTCACGTCTTTGAAGACCGGAACAACCAGACCATTCGGCGTATCTACCGCGACACCGATGTTGATGTATTTTTTCAGGGTCAGACGCTGACCGTCTTCAGACAGAGAGCTGTTGAAGCGCGGCATCTGTTCCAGAGCGGCGGCAACGGCTTTCATGATGAAGACCACTGGCGTGAATTTCACATCCAGTTTACGTTTTTCAGCTTCGGCATTCTGCTGTTTACGGAACGCTTCCAGATCGGTGATATCGGTCTTGTCGAAGTGAGTAACGTGCGGGATCATCACCCAGTTACGGCTCAGGTTAGCACCAGAGATTTTCTGGATACGACCCAGTTCCACTTCTTCGATTTCACCAAACTTGCTGAAGTCCACTTTCGGCCAAGGCAGCATGCCCGGAATACCGCCGCCTGCTGCTGCCGGAGCAGCTTCAGCACGCTTGATCGCGTCTTTCACGTAAGCCTGAACGTCTTCACGCAGGATACGACCTTTACGGCCAGAACCTTTCACTTTCGCCAGGTTTACACCGAACTCGCGCGCCAGGCGACGAATCAGCGGTGTTGCATGAACGTAAGCGTCGTTCTCAGCGAACTCAGATTTACCTTCCGCTTTCGCGGCCGGAGCTGCGGCTGGTTTAGCAGCCTGAGCCGGTGCAGCTGCAGAGGCTGGAGCAGCCGCGGCAGCTGGAGCGGCAGCAGGTGCTGCGCCTTCAACTTCGAAGATCATAATCAGAGAACCGGTTTTGACTTTGTCGCCAGTGCTGATTTTGATTTCTTTCACGGTGCCCGCGAACGGTGCCGGAACTTCCATCGACGCTTTATCGCCTTCAACGGTAATCAGTGACTGCTCAGCGGCAATTTTATCGCCCACTTTAACCATCACTTCAGTGACTTCAACTTCGTCACCGCCGATATCCGGAACGTTAACCTCTTTCGAGCCAGAAGCTGCCGGAGCCGCCGCTGCTGCTGGAGCTGCCGCCTGAGCCGGTGCTGCAGCAGGCGCTGCGCCTGCAACTTCGAAGACCATAATCAGAGAACCGGTAGACACTTTATCGCCCGTGTTGATTTTGATCTCTTTAACGGTGCCCGCGAACGGCGCCGGAACTTCCATCGACGCTTTATCGCCTTCAACGGTGATCAGAGACTGTTCAGCCGCAACGGTGTCGCCCACTTTAACCATAACCTCGGTAACTTCGACTTCGTCACCGCCGATGTCCGGTACGTGTACTTCTTTCGCCGCTGCCGCAGCAGGTGCTGCTGCCGGAGCTGCTTCTTTCTTCTCTTCTGCCGGAGCAGGTGCAGCGGCTGCTGCACCATCGGCGGAATCGAAAATCATGATCAGTTTGCCGGTCTCAGTTTTGTCGCCAACAGAGACTTTGATCTCTTTAACGATACCTGCCTGAGGAGACGGAACTTCCATAGAGGCTTTGTCGCCTTCTACGGTGATCAGCGACTGTTCAGCTTCAACTTTGTCGCCTACTTTGACCAGGATCTCGGTGATTTCAACTTCATCAGCCCCGATGTCCGGTACATTGATTTCGATAGCCATTATTCTTTTACCTCTTACGCCAGACGCGGGTTAACTTTATCTGCATCGATGTTGAATTTGATGATTGCGTCAGCAACCACTTTCTTATCGATTTCGCCACGTTTAGCCAGTTCGCCCAGGGCCGCTACAACCACATAAGAAGCATCAACTTCGAAGTGGTGACGCAGGTTTTCACGGCTGTCAGAGCGACCGAAGCCGTCAGTACCCAGTACGCGATAATCATCAGCCGGTACATAAGTACGAACCTGTTCGGCAAACAGTTTCATATAGTCAGTAGATGCCACTGCCGGAGCGTCGTTCATCACCTGAGCGATGTACGGAACGCGCGGAGTTTCCATCGGGTGCAGCATGTTCCAGCGTTCACAATCCTGGCCATCACGCGCCAGTTCAGTGAAGGAGGTTACGCTGTAAACGTCAGAACCAACACCGTAGTCGTTCGCCAGGATCTGTGCTGCTTCACGCACGTGACGCAGGATAGAACCGGAGCCCAGCAGCTGAACTTTACCTTTCTTACCTTCGAGGGTTTCGAGTTTGTAGATACCTTTACGGATACCTTCCTCGGCACCTGCTGGCATTGCCGGCATGTGGTAGTTTTCGTTCAGCGTGGTGATGTAGTAATAAACGTTCTCTTGTTTCTCACCGTACATACGCTCCAGACCATCGTGCATGATGACCGCTACTTCGTACGCGTAAGACGGATCGTAAGAGATACAGTTCGGGATAGTCAGAGACTGAATATGGCTGTGACCATCTTCGTGCTGCAGACCTTCGCCGTTCAGCGTCGTACGACCAGAAGTTCCCCCTACCAGGAAGCCGCGAGCCTGTTGGTCGCCTGCCTGCCAGCACAGGTCACCGATACGCTGGAACCCGAACATGGAGTAGTAGATGTAGAACGGAATCATCGGCAGATCGTTGGTGCTGTAGGAGGTCGCAGCAGCCAGCCAGGATGCGCCAGCACCCAGTTCGTTGATGCCTTCCTGCAGGATCTGACCTTTCTCGTCTTCTTTATAGTAAGCAACCTGCTCACGGTCCTGCGGGGTGTACTGCTGACCGTTCGGGCTGTAGATACCGATCTGACGGAACAGACCTTCCATACCGAAAGTACGCGCTTCGTCAGCGATGATCGGAACCAGACGATCTTTGATCGACTTGTTCTTCAGCATCACGTTCAGGGCACGAACGAAAGCGATAGTGGTGGAGATTTCTTTGTTCTGCTCTTCCAGCAGCGCACCGAAGTCTTCCAGAGCAGGCAGTTCCAGCTTCTCGGTGAAGTTCGGCTGACGAGCAGGCAGATAGCCGTGCAGTTTCTGACGCTGAGCGTGCAGATAAGTGTGCTCTTCAGAACCTTCCGGGAAGGTGATGTAAGACAGGTTTTCAACCTGCTCATCGGTCACAGGAACGTTGAAACGGTCGCGGATATAACGCACGCCGTCCATGTTCATTTTCTTAACCTGGTGAGCGATGTTTTTACCTTCGGCGGTGTCACCCATGCCGTAACCTTTGATGGTATGGGCCAGGATTACAGTTGCTTTGCCTTTGGTTTCCTGCGCTTTCTTCAGTGCAGCGTAGACTTTCTTCGGATCGTGACCACCACGGTTCAGAGCCCAAATCTGCTCGTCAGTCCAGTCAGCAACCAGAGCTGCGGTTTCCGGGTATTTACCGAAGAAGTGCTCACGTACGTATGCGCCATCTTTGGATTTAAAGGTCTGGTAGTCGCCGTCAACGGTTTCGTTCATCAGTTGGATCAGTTTACCGCTGGTATCTTTACGCAGCAGTTCATCCCAACGACCGCCCCACATGACTTTGATAACGTTCCAGCCAGCGCCCGCGAAGATGCCTTCCAGTTCGTTAACAATCTTGCCGTTACCGGTGACCGGACCGTCAAGACGCTGAAGGTTACAGTTGATAACAAAGACCAGGTTGTCCAGTTTCTCACGGGTCGCGATGGTGATAGCACCCTTAGATTCTGGCTCATCCATTTCGCCGTCGCCCAGGAAGGCGTAAACGGTTTGTTTAGAGGTATCTTTCAGGCCACGGTGTTCCAGATATTTCAGGAATTTAGCCTGGTAGATTGCACCGATTGGGCCCAGACCCATAGATACGGTCGGGAACTGCCAGAATTCCGGCATCAGTTTCGGGTGCGGGTAGGAAGACAGGCCTTTGCCATGTACTTCCTGACGGAAGTTGTTCATCTGCTCTTCAGTCAGACGGCCTTCCAGGAATGCGCGAGCGTAGATGCCCGGAGAGATGTGGCCCTGGAAGTAAACCAGATCGCCGCCATCCTGTTCGTTGCGTGCACGGAAGAAGTGGTTGAAGCAAACATCATACACCGTTGCGGAGGACTGGAAGGATGCCATGTGGCCACCCAGCTCGAGGTCCTTTTTAGACGCGCGCAGTACGGTCATGATGGCGTTCCAGCGGATAGCAGAACGAATACGACGCTCCAGCTCCAGATTGCCCGGGTATTCCGGTTCATCTTCAACGGCAATAGTGTTTACATAATTGCTGGCCCCAGCACCTGCCGCTACTTTCACGCCGCCTTTGCGAGCTTCTGAAAGCAGTTGGTCGATCAGATACTGAGCACGCTCAACACCTTCTTCACGGATGACCGATTCGATCGCCTGTAGCCAGTCGCGAGTTTCGATCGGATCCACGTCATTTGGGAAACGTTCTGACATGGGGGTATTCCTTATCTATCTAATACGTTGAGTTATCTGGAACCTGTCCCATTACGTTCTCACCAGAGAGCGTAATAAGACAGGTTCTGCGTTTAGTTGCCGCGCCTTTCGATAGCGCTTGATTTACAACATCTTCTGGTTAACGTTCTGCCAGAAAAATCACTAATTCTTTCGTTGCTCCAGACGGCGTAAGGCGCGTTCACGACGGCTTTCCTCACGGCTCCTGTCCAGCAGAATCTCTTCGATAAACGCCAGGTGACGGTGAGACGCTTCACGCGCTTCTTCAGGCTTCCCGGCGATAATTGCTTCAAAGATGCGGGTACGGTGACTGCTCACCAGCGGCAGCATCTCGCGACGCGCATACAGCAATTCGAAGTTTTGCCGAACGTTCTGGGCCAGCATTGGCTCCATACACCTTAGCAAATGGAGCAGCACCACATTATGTGCCGCTTCGGTGACAGCAATTTGATACTGGAGTACCGCGTCAGATTCGCCGTCAAGATCGCCGGACTGTTGAGCAAGCTCGATCGCATGGTGGAGTTCACGGATACGCGTTTTGTCTTCATCCGTGCTGCGCAGTGCAGCGTAATAGGCTGCAATACCTTCCAGCGCATGGCGCGTCTCAAGCAGGTCAAACTGGGATTCAGGATGGTCGGAGAGCAGCTCTACCAGTGGGTCGCTAAAGCTCTGCCACAGGCTGCTCTGAACAAAAGTGCCACCGCCCTGACGACGAAGCAGTAACCCCTTCGCTTCAAGGCGTTGGATCGCCTCGCGTAAGGAGGGGCGGGAGACGTCGAACTGTTTTGCCAGCTCGCGTTCCGGTGGGAGTTTTTCTCCGGGGCGAAGTGTCCCCTCAAGAATTAAAAACTCCAGCTGCTGCTCAATCACATCGGAGAGTTTTGGTTGGCGGATTTTGCTGTAGGCCATGATTTCCTGTCTTAAGCCATTTGCCCGGAGTCAATTGGTCTTACCAATTTCATGTTCTTGACGCTAAAGTAACAAAGTATTCACCTTCTGTCCATACAGGTTTTGATTGAAATCAGTAAAGGGGGCATATTTTAACAACATTACAGAAATAACGTTTCAAACATGTAACTATGCACAAATGTTAAATTTACCCACCACGGGGTAGTTTTAACGGAATTGAAACGAAAAAATATCTCATCTGAACCGATTCACCTGATTATTTATCGACACATTAGCCACAATTAGTGAATAAAAATTCAAAATGGAAATTTTGTGGTAGATAAACTCGCATTTACAAATGGTTTCTTTTTATTCAACTCGTCATCTTGCCCGCATAAAGCAGGTGCATTCGCGCTCGCATATCATTATTCTGATCAAGACAAAAGCATTGAGGCAACATTTTATCTAAAGCATCTGTAAACAAATAAATACAACAAACGGAATTGCAAACTTACACACGCATTGCTGCGTAGTTCAAAAAATAAGTACTCGAAATATGAAGAGTAAAACCACACACGAGGTTTAATGATGGAAAGTCAACAGCATGGCGATCAGCTCAAGCGCGGTCTTAAGAACCGCCATATACAGCTAATCGCGCTGGGTGGCGCGATTGGTACCGGGTTATTCCTCGGTAGCGCATCCGTTATCCAGTCTGCAGGACCGGGTATTATTCTGGGTTACGCAATTGCCGGCTTTATCGCCTTTTTGATTATGCGTCAGTTAGGTGAAATGGTGGTTGAAGAGCCGGTTGCAGGCTCCTTTAGCCACTTTGCTTATAAATACTGGGGCGGTTTTGCGGGCTTCTCTTCTGGCTGGAACTATTGGGTACTGTACGTCCTGGTTGCCATGGCTGAACTGACTGCCGTAGGTAAATACATCCAGTTCTGGTATCCGGAGATCCCCACCTGGGTTTCTGCTGCAGCCTTCTTCGTGCTGATCAACGCCATCAACCTGACCAACGTGAAAGTGTTTGGGGAAATGGAGTTCTGGTTCGCCATTATTAAAGTCATTGCCGTGGTTGCGATGATTCTGTTCGCGGCTGGTTGCTGTTTAGCGGCAACGGCGGCCCGCAGGCCAGCGTCAGTAACCTGTGGAGTCAGGGTGGCTTCCTGCCGCACGGCTTCACCGGTCTGGTGATGATGATGGCTATTATTATGTTCTCTTTCGGTGGGCTGGAGCTGGTCGGGATCACCGCAGCAGAAGCCGATAACCCGGAGCAAAGCATTCCCAAAGCAACCAACCAGGTTATCTACCGTATCCTTATTTTCTATGTAGGTTCGCTGGCTGTTCTGCTTTCCCTGATGCCGTGGACGCGCGTCACGGCTGATACCAGCCCGTTTGTCCTTATTTTCCACGAGCTGGGCGACACCTTTGTTGCCAATGCTCTGAACATCGTAGTGCTGACCGCTGCCCTTTCTGTCTATAACAGCTGCGTATATTGCAATAGCCGTATGCTGTTCGGTCTGGCACAGCAGGGCAACGCGCCAAAAGCGCTGATGAACGTCGACAAACGCGGCGTACCGGTGAACACCATTCTGGTCTCCGCGCTGGTTACGGCTCTGTGTGTACTGATCAACTATCTGGCACCGGAATCCGCCTTTGGCCTGCTGATGGCGCTGGTGGTTTCCGCACTGGTGATCAACTGGGCAATGATTAGCCTGGCGCACATGAAGTTCCGCAAAGCCAAACAGCAGCAAGGCGTTACCACCCGTTTCCCGGCGCTGCTCTATCCGCTTGGTAACTGGGTATGTCTGATTTTCATGGCTGCAGTGCTGGTGATTATGCTGATGACGCCGGGCATGGCGATTTCGGTGTACTTAATCCCGGTATGGATTGCCATTCTTGGCATCGGCTATTTGTGCAAACAGAAAACCGCCAAAGTAGCTAAAGCGCATTAATTCTCCCTCCCCCACCTGCATCAGGTGGGGGTTGTTACCTGCCTCACACTTTCCCACTCACGACTGTTTCGTCCATATCACTGGCGTTATCCTGCAACGCAAAAACACCTCTGCCAGACAATAATTATCTCCATATCTTATTAATGGAGTGCAGTTGATGGAAACCAGTAAGCTCACGGTGAAAGAAAAGATCGGCTATGGAATGGGCGACGCCGGATGCAACATCATCTTTGGCGCCATCATGTTGTTTGTTAACTATTTTTACACAGATATTTTTGGTCTGGCACCGGCCCTGGTCGGCGTGTTACTGCTCTCAGTACGCGTTATAGATGCCGTTACCGACCCTATTATGGGCGCGATGGCCGACCGCACCCGCAGCAAATATGGTCGATTTCGTCCATGGCTTTTGTGGATGGCTTTCCCATACGCATTATTTAGCGTACTCATGTTTACCACCCCTGAGTGGACATATAACAGCAAAGTAATCTATGCGTTCGTCACCTACTTCCTGCTCTCTATCACCTATACGGCGATCAATATCCCTTACTGCTCGCTCGGCAGCGTCATCACTAACGATCCAAAGGAACGTGTCGCCTGCCAGTCATATCGCTTTGTGTTGGTAGGAATTGCAACCCTTCTGCTCTCCCTCACCTTACTGCCAATGGCGGACTGGTTTGGCGGGGAAGACAAAGCTAAAGGCTATCAGATGGCGATGGCAGTGCTGGCCTTCATCGGCATGTGTATGTTCCTGTTTTGCTTTGCAACCGTCCGTGAGCGCGTACGTCCTGCCGTCCCGACTAACGACGATTTAAAAGCCGACCTGAAAGACGTATGGAAGAACGATCAGTGGGTAAAAATCCTGCTGTTAACCCTATGCAACGTCTGTCCAGGCTTTATTCGCATGGCCGCCACCATGTACTACGTAACCTGGGTTATGCAGCAAAGCACTCAGTTCGCAACGCTGTTTATCAGCCTTGGCGTTGTGGGCATGATGATCGGCAGCATGCTGGCGAAGGTGTTAACCGATCGCTGGTGCAAACTGAAAGTCTTCTTCTGGACCAATATCATCCTGGCGATTTTCTCCGGCGCGTTTTACTTCTTCGATCCTAAAGCCACCATGATGATTATGGTGCTTTACTTCCTGCTCAACATTCTGCATCAGATCCCATCCCCACTGCACTGGTCGCTGATGGCGGATGTCGATGATTACGGCGAGTGGAAAACCGGTAAACGTATCACCGGAATCAGCTTCTCCGGCAACCTGTTCTTCTTGAAACTGGGCCTGGCGATTGCCGGAGCGATGGTTGGTTTCCTGCTCTCCTGGTACGGCTACGACGCAGGGGCGAAAGCGCAAAGCGACTCCGCCATTAACGGTATTATGTTGCTGTTTACCATCATACCGGGTGTAGGCTACCTGATTACCGCAGGCGTAGTTCGTCTGCTGAAAGTTGACCGCGAGTTTATGCAACAAATCCAGACAGATTTAGAAAAGCGCCGCGCCAACTACCGTGAACTGAATGAGTACCACGATATAAAAACGACTGAAAACGTAAGGAAAGCCTAATGAATCAGTGGCCAAACCCCTTTATTGAACAGCGTGCCGACCCGTTTATTTTACGTGACGGTAGCCACTACTATTTCATTGCTTCAGTGCCCGAATACGATCGTCTGGAGATCCGCCGGGCGGACTCGCTGGAAGGGTTACGCACCGCCGTCCCGGTTGTCGTCTGGCGCAAACCAGAAAACGGCCCCATGAGCCAGCTGATCTGGGCACCTGAGATCCATCATCTGGCAGGCAAGTGGTACATCTATTTTGCCGCCGCCCACACACAGGCGCTCGACAAGCAGGGGATGTTCCAGCACCGTATGTTTGCGCTCGAATGTGCAGACGCCGATCCGCTGACTGGCCAATGGACAGTGAAAGGGCAGATTAAAACGCAGTTTGATACCTTCGCGCTCGATGCCACCACCTTTAACCATCAGGGAAAACAGTGGTATCTGTGGGCGCAGAAATCCCCCGATATCGCCGGAAACTCCAATATCTATCTCGCCGAACTGGAAAATCCATGGACGATTAAAGGCGAGCCGGTAATGCTCAGTCATCCAGAGTATGACTGGGAATGCCGGGGTTTTTGGGTCAACGAAGGCCCGGCCGTCATGGTTCACGGCGATAAGCTGTTTATCAGCTATTCCGCCAGCGCCACCGATGAGAACTACTGTATGGGATTATTGTGGATTGATCTCAATGCCGATCCGCTCAACCCGCAGAACTGGCACAAATCGCCGCGCCCGGTCTTTACCACCAGCTACGAAAACCGCCAATACGGGCCGGGGCACAACAGCTTTACGCAAACGCCGGAAGGTGAAGATGTGCTGGTGTACCACGCGAGAAATTACACTGAAATCGAGGGCGATCCGCTGTACGACCCAAACCGCCACACTCGTCTGAAGCTGGTGCGCTGGAACGAAAACGGGATGCCAGATTTTGGCATCCCACCTGCTGATACGCTTTGAAAGATTGGCCCGCAAGCACCAAGCGACCGGGCCAATCTTTTTTCCTCGACGGATAAGCGCAACGCCATCCACCAATAATAATGGCTTAAATTAATGTTCCATAAATGGTCAACACGGCAATGACCACCACCACCACAAACGAGGTCTTCTTCGCCATCGAAACCGCGGCTTTTGGCGTTGCGACTTTATCGGTATGTGGTTCACGCGCTAAAGAAAACTGCGCAAGGCGAGTAAGCACCTGATATTGCGAAGTATGCAGATCCGCCAGCGACGCAAACCAGGCAGGCAACGCCTTCTCGCCGTGCCCCAGCAGCGCATAGACGACACCCGCCAGGCGCACCGGGATCCAGTCCAGCACATGCAGGATCGCATCGATACCTGATTGCAAACGCTGGTGTGGCGTCTGATAGCGCGCCAGCCAGGACTGCCAGGCACGTAGAAAGGCATAACCCACCAGCGTCACCGGTCCCCACGGGCCACCGACAATCAGCCAGAATAACGGCGCCAGATAAAAGCGAAAGTTGTTCCATAACAGCGCGTTCTGCAGTTCGCGCAAGAACTCACGCTCATCGCACTCAGGCGGAATCCCATGAATCAGGGTCAGCTCGCTGGCCATCGCTTCACGGGCGTGAGCGTCATCGCGAGCAGCCGCGTTCAGATAGGCATGATAATGAAGACGCGTCTTGCCAGCGCCGATGCACAGCAAACCAATTAAGATCCACGCCACCAGCAAAGGCACGTTAAACAACAGGCCTTGAAGTGCGCGCAGCAGCAGGAATGTCACCCCCATCGCAATAAGGGCCATGCCTACCGTACGCATCATCGAAAAATGCTTCACCCGGCGGAAAAAAGCTTCAACCCGGTGATCAAGCTGCCAGTGCTCACCCAGCTTAAACAGGCGTTCAACAATCAACACCAGTAATGTTGTAAACAGCGTCATGTCATCTCCTTGTGCGACGAGGGGGTGACCAGGGCGCGAAACCTTGCCCAGTCAAAAGAGGGCCCGGGATCGGTCTTACGCTCGGGCGCAATATTGCAATGTCCTGTCATGTTGTTGGCAATGGCCGGATAACACGTAATCAGGGCATTCGTCACGGCTGCCAGTTGCTGATACTGCGCATCGGTATAGGCCAGCGTATCCGTCCCTTCCAGCTCAATACCAATTGAGAAATCATTACAGCGTTCGCGGCCTTGATAGTTCGACACGCCAGCATGCCAGGCGCGTTTATCAAAGGGGACATACTGCACGATTTCACCGTCACGGCGAATTAAACAATGTGCCGAAACGCGCAAATGGGCGATCCCGGCAAAATAAGGATGGGCATTGGGATCAATCGTGCCCGTAAACAGCGCATCGATCCACGGGCCGCCAAACTCGCCGGGCGGCAGGCTGATATTATGCACCACCAGCAGAGAAGGGTTTTCGTCATCCGGGCGGCAATCGTAATGAGGAGAGGGAACGCGTCGCGCCTCTGCCAGCCAGCCCTCGTCTAACAACATGCAGAATCTCCTTATTGGTGGTGCTCATATCAGGTTCAGGGTAGCATGTTTCCACCTTATGATTCGTTAGCAATTTGGAGTTTTATCATGCCGCCTCGCCGCTATAACCCTGACTACCGACGTGACGCGCTGTTGGAACGCATAAATCTGGATATCCCTGCCGCTGTAGCTCAGGCGCTGCGTGAAGATTTAGGCGGAGAAGTTGATGCCAATAACGATATCACCGCACAGCTTTTACCCGCGGAGATGCGCTCCCACGCCACCGTGATCACCCGCGAAGATGGCATTTTTTGTGGAAAACGTTGGGTGGAAGAGGTCTTTATTCAACTGGCTGGCGATGATGTCAACATCAACTGGCATGTCGAAGATGGCGACAGCATTAAGACCAATCAGCCGCTATTTGAACTGGACGGCCCTTCCCGCGTGCTGCTAACTGGCGAACGTACCGCGCTTAATTTTGTACAGACGCTTTCGGGTGTGGCGAGCGAGGTGCGTAAATATGTCGACCTGCTGGCGGGAACAAAAACCCAACTGCTGGATACACGTAAAACTCTGCCGGGGCTGCGTACCGCGCTGAAATACGCCGTATTATGCGGCGGCGGCGCAAATCATCGTCTGGGCCTTTCTGACGCTTTCCTGATTAAAGAAAACCACATTATTGCTTCAGGTTCGGTACGTCAGGCCGTTGAAAAAGCCTTCTGGCTGCACCCGGATGTGCCGGTTGAAGTCGAAGTAGAAAGCCTGGATGAACTGGACGACGCGCTGAAAGCAGGGGCCGACATCATCATGCTCGATAACTTCGAAACTGACCAAATGCGGGAAGCGGTAAAACGCACCAACGGCCAGGCGCGTCTGGAAGTGTCGGGTAACGTCACTCATGAAACTCTGCGCGAATTTGCCGAAACCGGCGTGGATTTCATCTCTGTTGGCGCGCTGACCAAGCATGTTCGCGCGCTCGATCTCTCTATGCGTTTTCGCTAATTACTGATGGTGTAGCCCGATAGTACTTTCACTTATCGGGCCCATCACGTCGGTTTTTCTATCGGCCGGATAAAGCGTTTCCGCCGCCATACGGCTGTTTCTTGGAGCCTCTTCGCAAATACGGTGTCTGACTCTGTAATTTCATAAAAATCCTCGGAACCCGCCTTCCCGTTCTGTTTTTTGCCTCTCGCCGTGACCCCGAGCGTTTGCCAAAGTAGCGCCAGCTAACTCAAGGAGCGAACGATGGACAAGCAACGAGGCTTCACACTTATCGAACTCATGGTGGTCATTGGCATTATTGCCATCCTTAGCGCCATCGGTATTCCGGCTTATCAAAACTATCTGCGCAAAGCCGCGTTAACAGACATGCTGCAAACCTTTGTTCCCTATCGCACGGCGGTTGAGCTCTGTGCGCTGGAGCATGGCGGAACAACAACCTGTGATGCCGGAACGAATGGCATCCCTTCTCCAGCCACCACCCGTTATGTCTCAGCCATGAGCGTTGAAAAAGGGGTGGTCAGCCTCAGCGGACAAGAAAGCCTGAACGGGTTAAGCATCACCATGACGCCGGGTTGGGACAATGCCAACGGTATTACCGGCTGGAGTCGTAACTGCGTTATCCAGAATGACAGCGCATTGCAACAGGCCTGTGAAGACGTTTTCCGTTTCGATATCAATTAAGGAAAAGAGATGAATACCACCCAACTTACGGCGCTGTGCCAACGTCATCAGGGAATATTACTGGATGCAGACAATGAAGTGGTGCACATCGCCGTCGTGGACGCTCCGTCCCACGAATTGCTGGACGCACTGCATTTTGCCACCACCCGACGTATCGACATCGTCTGCTGGACGCGTCAACAAATGGAAGGCCACACGCATACGCCACAGAAAATGCTCCCGGCAGTGGTCACGAAAAGCAGCGCCAGCGCAGCAGATTTGCTGAATCAGACGTTTCAATCCGCCCTGGTGCAACGGGCTTCTGATATTCATTTTGAGCCAGCGGAAAATCACTATCGAATCAGATTACGTGTGGATGGCGTACTGCATGCTTTACCGGACGTCACGACCGAGATGGGTATCGCCATCACTGCCAGACTAAAAGTTTTAGGCAGTCTGGATATTGCCGAGCACCGACTTGCGCAAGACGGCCAATTTACCGTTGAAATTTCAGGAGAGCCGGTCTCGTTTCGCATCGCCACCTTGCCCTGTCGCTTTGGCGAAAAAGTGGTGCTACGGCTACTGCATCAGGTCGATCAAGCGCTGGAAATCACCGCGCTGGGAATGCAGGACGCGCAGCTGGCAGCATTTTCACAAGCGTTGCAGCAGCCTCAGGGGCTGATTCTGGTCACCGGACCGACCGGAAGCGGTAAAACGGTCACGCTGTACAGTGCGCTGCAGACCCGAAACACTCCGGACGTTAACCTCTGTAGCGTGGAAGATCCAGTAGAGATCCCGATCGCAGGTCTTAACCAGACACAAATTCATCCACGTGCCGGTCTCACTTTTCAGGGAGTATTGCGCGCGCTGCTGCGCCAGGATCCCGACATTATCATGGTGGGTGAAATCCGTGATGGCGAAACGGCTGAAATAGCCCTTAAAGCCGCACAAACCGGTCATCTGGTTCTATCAACACTGCATACCAATTCCACCACAGAAACACTAATACGCTTGCAGCAAATGGGGGTTGCACGCTGGATGATCGCCTCCGCGCTGACGCTCGTTATTGCGCAGCGGTTGGTGAGAAAATTGTGTCCCCATTGCCGACAACGCCTGGAAACGCCGATCATGCTCCCGGAAGCGATCTGGCCTACGCCACTGCCTCGTTGGCAGGCTCCGGGCTGCCAACATTGCTATCACGGATTTTATGGCCGTACGGCATTGTTTGAAGTTCTCCCCGTGACACCTGCATTGCGCCAGAGCATCGCCAACGGTACGTCCGTAGACGGAGTGGAATCGAATGCTCAGCAACTGGGGATGAGCACGCTTTTCGAAAATGGTTGCAAGGCCGTCGAACAAGGGTTAACAACATTTGAAGAGTTGGTACGCGTACTGGGCATGCCCCATGTCAGCTAAACTGCTTTGGCGCTGGCAAGGTATTAGCAACGAAGGTAATCCACTGGAAGGCGTACTTTGGGCCGATACCCGCCCCTCATTGATGCTTGCTCTTGAGCAACGGCATATTACGCCGCTGCGCATTAATCGTATGCGTGTCAAAGCCTCACACTGGAGCCGTGAAAAAAGCGCTGAAACCATACATCAACTGGCGACGTTGCTGAAAGCAGGGCTAACACTCTCGGCAAGTTTAGCTTTGCTGGCTGAACAGCATCCCAGCAGCCAATGGCAAGCGCTACTGCGTACGCTGGCTCACGATATGGAACAGGGTATTTCTCTCTCCACCTCGCTATCTCAGTGGCAACACGTTTTTCCGCCTCTTTATCAGGCAATGATCCGTACCGGAGAGCTTACGGGTAAGCTGGACGACTGCTGCTTTGAACTCGCCCGCCAGCAGAAGAATCAACAGCAACTGGCGGATAAAGTTAAAAAAGCTCTACGCTATCCGATTTTCATTATCACGATGGCGGTGATGGTGGTGTTCGCGATGCTGCAGTTTGTACTCCCTGAGTTTGCCGCCATTTACCAGTCGTTTAACACCCCGCTACCGGCACTCACTCAGTGGATTATTGCCATCGCGCATTTTAGCAGCCAATGGGGATGGCTGGCGGGAGCATTCAGCCTGGTAGCGGGTGCGGCATATCACCTGATGAAGCAGCAGCCATACTGGCTCACTCTGCGCCAGAAATTGCTGCTCGGCTTCCCGGTCATAGGGCCGATGGTGAGAGGGCAAAAACTCACGCAGATCTTCACTGTTCTGGCGTTAACGCAAAATGCAGGTATTCCTTTTCTGCAAGGCCTTGAGAGCGTCACTGAAACGTTGGCCAACCCTTTCTGGTCGCAACGCTTAGCGCAGGTACATTACGACATCAGCGCCGGACAACCGGTCTGGTTAGCGCTAAAAAATTGCGGTGAATTCAGCCCATTGTGCATACAGTTGGTCAGAACAGGTGAGGCTTCCGGCTCGCTGGATACAATGCTGCGTAATCTCGCCCATCACCACGGCGAGAAAACATTGTCTCAGGCAGAGAATCTGGCTGCGCTACTCGAGCCTGCGTTACTGGTCATTACGGGGCTGATAATCGGTACGCTGGTCGTTGCGATGTATTTGCCGATTTTTCATTTAGGAGATGCGATGAGCGGGGTGGGATAAATTCAAATGCCGGATGGCGCACAGCTTATCCGGCATGTCATAGTACTACCTGTTCTTACAGGCTATTGAAAACGCGGTTTTCTTGTTCCTGTACACGAATAAACGTTGTACGTTTGGTCAGTTCTTTCAGGCGAGATGCACCGACATAGGTACAGGCAGAACGCAGGCCGCCAAGGATATCGCGTGCAGTATTATCAACCGGGCCACGCAGAGGCAACTTAACTGTTTTACCTTCCGCAGCGCGGTATTGTGCAACACCACCGACGTGACGCGTCATGGCTGATTCAGAGCTCATGCCGTAGAACAGCATGAATTTCTCACCGTTCTCTTCAACAATTTTGCCGCCGCTTTCTTCATGACCGGCCAACATACCGCCGAGCATAACGAAGTCCGCGCCACCGCCGAACGCTTTTGCCACGTCACCCGGCATTGTGCAGCCGCCGTCACTGACAATCATGCCGCCCAGACCGTGAGCGGCATCGGCACATTCAATAACCGCAGAAAGCTGTGGGTAGCCAACGCCGGTTTTTACACGTGTGGTACATACAGAACCCGGGCCAATGCCGACTTTAACAATGTCCGCGCCGGAAAGTACCAGCTCTTCACACATTTCTCCAGTAACCACATTGCCCGCACAAATTGTTTTTGTCGGCCATGCTTCACGCGCTTTCGACACAAACTGAACAAAATGCTCTGAGTAGCCATTTGCCACATCAATGCAGATAAAGTTCAGCGCCGGGTTGAGCGCCAGAATCTGTTTGGTTTTTTCGAAATCTGCATCAGAGGTGCCGGTTGAAACCATTACGTGTTTGAGCACATCAGCAGAGCTCTCTGCGATGAAAGCAGTCCAGTCTTCAACAGAATAGTGTTTGTGCACCGCAGTCAGGATGTCGAAGGATGCCAGCGCCGTTGCCATGGCAAACGTCCCGACAGTGTCCATGTTCGCGGCAATAATCGGTACGCCGGACCAGGTCTGACCTGAGTGCTTAAAGGTAAATTGACGTTCCAGCTCAACATCGGAACGGCTTTTGAGAGTAGAACGCTTAGGGCGGATAAGAACGTCTTTGAAACCTAACTTCAGATCTTCTTCGATACGCATGTGCGGATTCCTGGGGTTAATGGCGAAAAATCGAAACTCACAACTCCAGTGACGCTATCATACGCACTAATCAATGCCGCGCAAGACTGCGAAATTCTCTTTTTTTACGCTACAATCCCATAAATTTACCTGGCGAATAGTAGGTTAATCCTGCAGCAGCCTCGCCGTCGCACGCTTAACTTTTAACTGTTTGATAATCAAACTTAAACTCCAGGATCTGCATCTATGAGGTATACGGTAGCCTTAACCGGCGGCATTGGCAGTGGTAAAAGTACCGTTGCAAATGCGTTCGCTGACCTCGGAATAAACGTCATTGATGCAGATATTATTGCGCGTCAGGTGGTTGAACCCGGTACCCCAGCCCTTAAGGCGATCGAAGAACATTTTGGTAACGAAGTTATAGCTGCCGACGGCTCGTTGCAGCGACGCATTTTACGCGAACGCATTTTTTCCAGTCCTGAGGAAAAAAGCTGGTTGAATGCCTTGCTCCATCCACTTATTCAGCAGGAAACGCAGCGCCAGTTTCAGCAAGCAACCTCCCCTTATCTGTTGTGGGTTGTACCTTTGCTGGTGGAAAATTCGCTGTATAAAAAAGCCAACCGCGTACTCGTGGTGGATGTTACCCCCGAGACACAGCTCAGACGCACTATGCAGCGCGATGACGTCACGCGTGAGCATGTTGAACAAATTCTTGCTGCCCAGGCAACGCGCGAAGCGCGTCTGGCCGTGGCAGACGATGTTATTGATAATAATGGCGCACCGGAGGCCATCGCCTCGGATGTCGCCCGCCTGCACGCGCTCTATTTGCAATGCGCGTTGCAGTTTGTCTCACAGGAAAAACCGTAATGCACACCCAGGTCCTTTTTGAACACCCTCTCAATGAGAAGATGCGTACATGGCTGCGCATAGAGTTTTTAATCCAACAGCTCTCCGTTAATGTACCCATAGCGGACCATGCAGGCGCACTGCATTTTTTCCGCAACATCGGAGACTTACTGGATGTCTTTGAACGCGGCGAAGTCCGTACCGAACTCCTCAAAGAGCTGGAAAGACAACAGCGTAAACTCCAGGCCTGGGTTGAAGTTCCCGGCGTCGATCAAAACAGGATCGACGCATTGCGCCAGCAGTTAAAAAGCGCGGGCAGCATTCTTATTTCGGCTCCGCGTATTGGACAGACGCTGCGCGAAGATCGTCTGATTGGCCTTGTACGTCAGCGTTTAAGCATTCCTGGCGGATGCTGCAGCTTCGATCTGCCGACCCTGCATATTTGGTTACATCTACCGCAGTCGCATCGCGACGCGCAGGTTGAAACATGGCTTGCAAGTCTGAATCCGCTCAATCAGGCACTGTCGCTGGTGCTGGATTTAATTCGCAACTCTGCGCCATTCCGTAAGCAAACCAGCTTGAATGGTTTTTATCAGGACAACGGCGAAGATGCCGATCTGCTTCGCTTGCAGCTGCCGCTTGATTCGCAGCTTTATCCGCAAATTTCTGGTCATAAGAGCCGCTTTGCTATTCGCTTTATGCCGCTGGATAGCGAGAATGGCCAGGTGCCTGAGCGTCTCGATTTTGATCTGGCGTGCTGTTAAGGAGTCAACATGTCTGAACAAACCATCGTCAACTGCCCAACCTGCGGCAAACCCGTAGTGTGGGGTGAAGTCAGCCCGTTTCGCCCATTCTGCAGCAAGCGCTGCCAGTTAATCGATCTGGGTGAGTGGGCCGCAGAAGAGAAACGTATCCCAAGCTCTGGTGATCTGTCGGAAAACGACGACTGGAGTGAAGAGCAGAAGTAATTCAGCTAAAACGTAGGGCGGGCAAGCGTAGCGACCCCGCCCTAATTTGCCGGATGGTGGGGTTGCCTAATCCGGCCTAGGAACACCTTTAACCAGCAATCAGCTTTTCAATTACCGGCGCATTCGCAGGCGGAAAATCTTCTGCATTCAGAGCATCTTGCGCAATCCACTGCGCCGGTTGCCCCTCTTTCCCCCACGGTTCGCCTTCCCAGCTTTCAACCAGCCAGAACCACAGAGTGATATGCCGGTCCGGAAACTGGTACTCCAGCTTTTCGAACAGTGAGCTTTGAGTCGGCGTAATGCCTACTTCTTCCTGTAACTCGCGAATCAGCGCCTGCTCCGGCGTTTCGCCTGCTTCAATTTTCCCGCCGGGGAACTCCAGCTTATTTGCCATGTGGGCATCAGCCGCACGCTGGGTTATAAAAATTTCATGGTGCTGGTTGCGAATAATCCCGACGGCGATCTGCAGTATTTTCATCTTTATCGTCCATAAAAAAGGCGCAGAATTCTGCGCCTTTTCAGTAAGTTACTTTCTTAGCTCAGACGGCCATGGCACTGTTTGTACTTTTTGCCGGAACCGCAAGGACACGGATCGTTACGACCCACTTTACGATCGCCAGTTTGTGCTGCCAGCTCTTCTGCCGCGGCAGAATCGTCACCTTTATGGCTCAACTGCTGCATCTGCGCTAAACGTTCAGCGTCTTCACGACGTTGCTGCTCCATCGCTTCTACTTCTTCAGGCATACGTACCTGAACTTTGCTCAGGGTGCTGATCACTTCGTACTTCAGTGATTCCAGCATTGATGCAAACATAGAGAAGGATTCACGCTTGTATTCCTGCTTCGGATCTTTTTGCGCATAACCACGCAGGTGAATACCCTGACGCAGGTAATCCATCGCCGCAAGGTGCTCTTTCCACAGAGAATCGAGAGTTTGCAGCATCACGCCTTTTTCGAAGTGACGCATCATCTCCGCGCCCACAACTTCTTCTTTACGCTGATAAACTTCGATGGCGTTTGCCAGAATACGTTCGCGCAGCGTTTCCTCATGCAGCTCAGGCTCTTTATCCAGCCACTCTGAAATAGGCATTTCCAGATCGAAGTCGTTTTTCAGACGTTCCTGCAGACCCGGGATATCCCACATTTCTTCCAGAGACTGCGGTGGAATATAGGCATCAATTGTCGCTTTGAAGACATCCTCACGGATGCTATTAATGGTTTCGCTAACGTCAGTGACGTCCAGCAGTTCGTTACGCTGGGTGTAGATTGCGCGACGCTGGTCATTGGCAACGTCATCATATTCCAGCAATTGCTTACGAATATCGAAGTTGCGGCTTTCTACTTTACGCTGCGCGTTTGCAATCGCTTTAGTCACCCACGGGTGTTCAATCGCTTCACCAGGCTTCATGCCCAGTTTACGCATCATGCCGGACACGCGGTCAGAAGCAAAAATACGCATCAGCGCATCTTCCATCGACAGATAGAAACGAGAAGACCCCGCATCCCCCTGACGACCAGAACGACCACGCAGCTGGTTATCTATACGACGAGATTCGTGACGCTCGGTACCGATAATATGTAAACCACCTGCTGCTAACACCGCATCATGGCGAACCTGCCACTCGGCTTTGATCTGCGCGATTTGTTCTGGAGTCGGGTCCTCCAGCTCGGCAATTTCCGCCTGCCAGCTACCACCCAGCACGATATCGGTACCACGACCCGCCATGTTTGTCGCGATAGTCACGGCGGACGGATAACCCGCCTGGGCGACGATTGCGGCTTCGTTGGCGTGGAACTTGGCGTTCAGAACGTTGTGTTTGATACCCGCCTTGTTCAGCTCATTAGAAACCACTTCCGATTTTTCAATAGAGATAGTACCAACCAGCACCGGCTGGCCATTTGCGGTACGCTCTTTAATATCTTCAATGATCGCCTGAATTTTTTCCGCTTCAGTCATGTACACCAGATCCGGTAAATCCTTACGGATCATCGGGCGGTTGGTCGGCACAACCACGGTATCCAGTTTGTAGATGGAGCTGAATTCAAAGGCTTCAGTGTCTGCTGTACCGGTCATACCGGCCAGTTTTTCGTACAAACGGAAGTAGTTCTGGAAGGTAATAGATGCCAGCGTCTGGTTCTCGTTTTGGATATCTACGCCTTCTTTGGCTTCAACAGCCTGGTGCAGACCATCGGACCAGCGGCGGCCCTGCATAGTACGACCGGTGTGTTCGTCAACGATGATAACTTCGCCGTCTTTCACGATATAGTCAACGTCGCGGGTAAACAACACGTGCGCGCGCAGTGCAGCAGTCACGTGGTGCATCAGCATAATGTTGCCCGGAGAGTACAGCGACTCGCCCTCATCCATAATGCCTTCGTTAACCAACAGCTCTTCAATCAGTACCAGACCACGTTCGGTCAGGTTGACCTGGCGCGCTTTCTCATCAACAGAGAAGTGGCCTTCCCCCTGGAACGTGTCGGAATCGTCCTTCTCCTGACGAATCAGGTGCGGGATGATTTTATTCACTTTTTTATACATTTCCGAGCTGTCTTCAGCCGGACCGGAAATGATCAGCGGCGTACGCGCTTCATCGATCAGGATGGAGTCGACTTCATCGACCAGCGCATAGTGCAGTTTACGCTGAACGCGCTCTTCCGGGCTAAACGCCATGTTGTCGCGCAGGTAGTCAAAGCCGTATTCGTTGTTGGTACCGTAAGTAATATCGGCATTGTAGGCTTCACGCTTGGCTGGCGCAGGCAGGCCAGACATGTTGATACCCACGGTCATGCCGAGGAATTCAAACAGCGGGCGGTTATTTTCGGCGTCACGCTGAGCCAGGTAGTCGTTCACGGTAACCACGTGTACACCTTTCCCGCTTAAGGCGTTGAGGTAGGCTGGCAGCGTTGCGGTCAGGGTTTTACCTTCACCGGTACGCATTTCCGCGATGCAGCGATCGTTAAGCACCATACCACCCAGCAGCTGTACGTCGAAATGACGCATGCCGAACACACGCTTACTCGCTTCGCGGACCACCGCGAACGCTTCCGGGATCAGGCTTTCAACGCTGGCGCCTTTTTCCAGACGGGCGCGGAATTCAGCGGTCTTCGCTTTCAGTTCATCATCGGAGAGTTTTTCCATCTCCGGTTCCATTGCATTGATGACATTGACCACTTTACGCATACGACGCAGCGTACGCTCGTTACGGCTACCGAATACTTTTGTTAATAATTTGATTAGCATAATAAAATCTCAAACGCCCCGCGGTGCGGAGTCAAAAATTATAAGTTGGAAGGTTCTTTTTTAGCTGAGGCGTTGAGGGCCAGCACGGATACCCTGCAGCTGGCTGATCCAGACCGGAACGCTAAATGCGGCCTGAGAGGTAAAATGGGCATATGTCACGCGACTCACGGTCGCGGGCGGTCTGCCTTCTTGCGTCAGCATCGCGCTGAGCGTATTCAGTAACGCAAGATGGTGCGCCTGGATTGGCAACGGCTCTTCGGCAACAGGCAGCGCCTGAGGAGCCATGGCAAAAGAAAGATGGCGAATGACCGTACGAATGGCATGCTGATGCCAGTAGTCAACGGTAAAATTCGGGCGGCGATTGGTCGCCTCCAGCAAAGCAAGCTGGCTAAAGTTAACTTTGGCAGATTGATCGTGATTGCTGGCGGTCGCCTTCGCGGGAGTATTAGGTTCAGCAGCATTACCGAGCGCAGGCAGGCCAAAACTAGCCGCGACCATCCCCAACAGGAGATGCGGCCAGAAGTACCGTCTGCCTAACTGTCGCCAACGCGTCAGTATTCCACTCACGTTATTGCCACCTGATATACCCTGCGTTTGGGGTTACAAATGCAAAACCATTTTTTTGCGCATAAATATTACCATTAAAGCGTACGCTCCACAGCAGTAATGACAGCAAGTCGCGGGTAAATATGCTTAAGAAAGCAGCGATCGAATGGTGTTTTAATCTGTTGGTGGGGAAAAAGTCGCTTCAGATAAGGTGGTTTTGCAATCGAAAGATAAAAAACGACTGGCTCACCTGGCCGGAGAGAGTGCCAGATTTACCAGTCGAATTTATGCGACAGCGTATGTCGTTATGCCAGTACAGTCGAAGGTGCTTTGAACGCCAACGGCAGTTCTGCATCGTCCTGGAAGGTCACATATTCCCAGGCTTCCTGTTTTGCCAGGACTGCCTGCAATAGTTTGTTATTCAGTGCATGACCGGATTTATACGCGGTGAATGCACCAATAATGTTGTGACCACACATGAACAAGTCACCAATCGCGTCGAGCATTTTGTGACGAACGAATTCGTCTTCAAAACGCAGGCCGTCTTCGTTCAATACGCGATAATCGTCAACAACGATGGCACAATCGAAGCTGCCGCCCAGGCACAGGCCGCGGGACTGCAGATATTCGATATCACGCATGAAGCCGAAAGTACGCGCGCGGCTGATCTGGCGCATGAACGCATCCGCAGAGAAGTTCATCGCGTAGCGCTGCGTACTGGAGTCGATCGCCGGATGGTTAAAGTCGATGGTGAAATCCAACGTAAAACCATTATACGGCTTAAACTCAGCCCACTTATCGCCATCTTCGACACGAACGGTCTCTTTGATGCGAACAAATTTTTTGGCGCTGCTCAGTTCTTCAATACCTGCATCAAGCAGCAGGTAAACGAACGGAGCGGCACTGCCATCCATAATCGGGATTTCCGGGGCGTTAACTTCAATAACGATGTTATCGATACCTAAGCCCGCCAGAGCAGCATTAAGGTGCTCTACGGTTGAAATCCGCACATCATGCTCATTGACCAGACACGTACAGAGCATGGTATCACGCACAGATTTGGCATCGGCCGGGAAATCTACCGGAGGATTCAAGTCGGTGCGACGATAGATGACCCCGGTGTTGGCCGGCGCAGGGCGTAATGTCAGGGTGACTTTTTTGCCGGTATGCAAACCGACGCCAGTCGCCTGAACGATACGTTTAAGAGTCCTTTGTTTGATCATCGTATAATCTCGCCAAATTACCTATCCAACCGAAGTGTACTATACATTCGGTGGGCCAGTTTAGCACAAAGAGCCACAATTCCCAAATTCCAGCTAATTCTTAATCAGCTTGCTTACGCAGGAATGCAGGGATATCCAGATAATCCGGCTCTTTCGTGGTTTGCGGCGTATTGTCGTTAACCACTTTCGCTACCGGTTTCTGCTCTTGCGTCAACGGCGCCATACCGTGCTGCTGGTAACGATCCATTACCGGCTGCTGTACCTGTTTGTTGGTCACCAGAGTGATTTCAGGACGCTTGTCCATACCAATTCCAGTCGCAACAACGGTCACGCGCAATTCGTCGTTCATATCCGGGTCCAGAGAGGTACCGATAACCACAGTTGCGTTATCCGATGCAAAGGCACGAATCGTGTTACCCACGGTTTCGAACTCATCCAGACGCAGGTCGAAGCCCGCAGTAATGTTAACCAGCACGCCGCGTGCGCCGGACAGATCGATATCTTCCAGCAGCGGAGAAGAGATAGCCATTTCAGCCGCTTCTTCTGCACGGTCTTCACCACTCGCCACGCCAGAACCCATCATCGCGTAGCCCATTTCGGACATCACGGTGCGTACGTCTGCAAAGTCGACGTTCATCAGGCCCGGACGAGTAATCAGTTCAGCGATACCCTGGACTGCGCCTTTCAGCACGTCGTTCGCTGCGCCAAATGCATCCAGCAGGGAGATACCACGGCCCAGTACTTTCAGCAGCTTGTCGTTCGGGATAGTGATCAGAGAGTCCACGTGTTTGGACAGCTCGGTGATACCCTGCTCCGCGAATGCCATACGCTTCTTGCCTTCAAAGTTGAAAGGCTTAGTCACGACAGCAACGGTCAGAATACCTAAATCTTTTGCGACTTCAGCTACCACTGGCGCTGCACCGGTACCGGTACCGCCGCCCATGCCAGCTGCGATAAACACCATGTCTGCACCGTCAAGCGCTGCGCGCAGAGCTTCGCGATCTTCGTCTGCCGCATTACGACCGACTTCCGGGTTTGCACCCGCGCCCAGACCTTTGGTGATGCCGCTACCAATCTGAATGGTCTGTCCAACCGCCGTTTTACGCAACGCCTGAGCGTCGGTATTCACCGCGAAGAATTCAACACCTTCGATGCGCTCACGCACCATGTGTTCAACGGCATTACCGCCGCCGCCACCGACGCCGATGACTTTAATCACCGCGTCGTTGGTTAGTTCCATAGGTTCAAACATAGTTTCTCTCTCCGTTTTACACTTCATCCTTCAAGCCGCCTCTTTGTTGGCTGCCTTCACTCACTCCCGTGACATAGTAAACTATGCTCCAGGAGATTCGCTCAGTTGCCGCCGCGATGCAACTTGAATGACTTTGTGTAGTGCCTGTCGCCTGAGACCGTTAATTTGCGTCGGTCTCTTTAAAAATTAAAACTCTTTACGTAACCAGCTATTCAGTCGCTTGATCCACGATCCGACCGAGGCAGTTACGCGCTTTTCCACTTCAGCCTCACCACTTAAATGGGATTCTTTCCCGTAGTGCAGCAGCCCCACCGCCGTTGAATAATACGGCTCCTGGGCATAATCCGTCAGACCGGTAATATTCAGCGGTGCGCCAATACGTACTTGTGTATGGAACACGCGCTGTGCGCAGGCCGCAAGACCTTCAATTTGCGCAGCACCGCCGGTTAACACAATCCCCGCCGCCAGATGATGTTTCACACCCTGTTGGCGAAGCTGTTCTTGTAATTGCAAAATTTCTTCGTTTACCAGGTTGAGCAGCTCGGTATAACGCGGCTCAATGACCTCTGCCAGAGTCTGACGTTGCAGGCTACGCGGCGGACGACCACCAACGCTTGGCACTTCAACGCTCTCGTCTTTACCCACGATGGAACCCAGTGCGCAGCCATGACGCACTTTGATGGCTTCAGCATCGCTCGGCGGCGTACCAAAGGCATACGCGATATCGCTGGTCACGACATTCCCTGCATAAGGGATAACTTTAGTGTGGCGCAACGCCCCGCCAGTATAAACGGCGATGTCCATTGTACCACCACCAATATCCACCACGCAGACACCCAGTTCACGTTCATCTTCCGTCAATACGGAATAACTGGCTGCCAACCCGGCAAAAATCAGTTGGTCAACTTTCAGACCACAACGTTCAACGGCTTTGACAATATTCTTCGCCATGTCGTTGTGGCAGGTAATAAGGTGGACTTTTGCCTGCATACGCACACCGGAAAGACCGACCGGATTTTTGATACCTTCCTGGTAGTCGATGGCGTATTCCTGCGGGATGACGTGCAGAACACGATGTTCATCGCGAACGCGTACGGATTTTGCCGTATGTACCACGTTTTCCACATCTTCCTGCGTCACTTCCTCTTCGGAAATGGGCACCATACCAATTTCATTCTGACAGCTAATATGTTTACCGGAAAGCGCCAGATACACTGAAGAGATCTGGCAATCTGCCATCAGTTCAGCCTGGTCAATGGCGCGCTGTACGCACTTCACCACTGACTCAAGGTCATTCACCCCGCCTTTATCCATACCTCGCGATGGGCAACTGCCCACGCCAATGATATTGACCATACCGTCGGGCAGAACTTCCCCTACTAAAGCGGCTACCTTCGCGGTGCCAATCTCCAGTCCAACTACCAGTTTTCTGTCCGTCGCCTTGATCATTGTTGTTCTGCCTGTGCCTGATTCTGTTGCTGATTAGATTCCTCAGGAGGCAAGGGAACCCAGCCTACTGCCGCTCCTGAGTCATAACGCAAATCAACGTAGCTAATCCGTTTGCCATCGGTTTGCGCCTGCTGCTGTAAAACCGGGTAGAGTTCCACAAAGCGAGCCAAACGTTTTATCGTATCGCCCCTGCCCAGATTCAGCTTAATATCGTTATTCAGCGTCAACTGCCAGGAACGACGAGCGGTCATTGCCGCTTCCTTCAGGGTGAATCTGTCCTTAGCCAGCACCTGCCCCATATCGCGGAACCCTTGCAGCACTTCACTTGCGCTGCCTTCCGGTCCGTACAACATAGGTAATACCTGCTTATTAGCCCGACCGGTTGGGACACTGAAGGTATTTCCTTCAGCATCCACCATATGTTGGTCATTCCAACGCGCTATTGGCACATATTCAACCAGATGAATCTTCAATTCATCAGGCCATTGCTTTCTGACGCTCGCCTGTTTGATCCAGGGGAGGCGTTCAATCTGGCTCTGGATGATGTTCACATCCTGAGTCATAAATGTTCCCGGAGCGCCCAGCGCCAGGATGGACTGACGGATATCATCATTGCGCGTGTAATGCCGTTCACCGGTTAACACCAGTTTTGACAATGGCAGGCGCTGCGCATCTTCCATCCATCCCAACACTACCCAGCCGCTGACAAACACGGTGCACAGCACTGTCAGCAGGAACAGTATTCCTGCAAGACGCGTTCCATTATTGCGGCGTGAGGAGTTTACTTCTTCTTCATCACCGTTTCGCGTGTTCAGCGCAGCCTGCGACATATCAGTCCGCCAACTCCAGAATTCTTACCACCAACTGCGAGAAGCTCAGGCCCGCCTGACGCGCCGCCATCGGCACCAGACTGTGGCTGGTCATACCCGGAGAGGTATTCGCTTCCAGCAGATAAAACTGGCCATCGCTGTCCAGCATGACGTCAATGCGACCCCAACCTTTACAGCCCAATGCAGTCCACGCTTTCAGGACTAATTCCTGTAAAAAGGCTTCTTGTTCGACTTCCAGACCAGCAGGGCAGAAATATTGTGTCTCATCAGAGAGATACTTCGCCTCATAATCATAGAAGGTTCCCGCGGGTTGGATACGTATTGACGGTAAAATTTCTTCGCCAAGTATCGCAACTGTAAATTCCGGGCCACTGAGCCATTTTTCAATCAGTACTTCTTCATCATGCTGAAAAGCCAATGCTAATGCACCCTGCAAAGCATTTTCTTCTTCAACTTTTGACATCCCTACGCTGGAACCTTCACGGCTTGGCTTTACAATCAGCGGCAAGCCTAACGCAGAAATTTTTGTAACTGCTTCATCGCTAAGACCTTTTTCGAACTCAGCGCGGGTCAGCGCAACCCATGGGGCGACGGGTAAACCTGCGCCCTGCCACAGCAGCTTGCTGCGCAGTTTGTCCATGGAAATCGCGGAAGCCATGACGCCGCTGCCGGTATACGGCAGGCCAATCAGCTCCAGCATGCCCTGCAATGTGCCATCTTCACCGCCACGACCATGCAGCGCAATAAACACCTTCTGAAACCCCATAGATTTCAGAAGAGTGACATCGACCTCTTTAGGGTCAACCGGATGGGCATCTACACCACCTTCGCGTAACCCTGCCAATACGGCCGCGCCTGAATTCAGCGATACTTCACGCTCAGCGGAGGTTCCCCCTAACAGGACCGCGATTTTATCAGCCATGTTGTTCTTCCTCCGGGTTTTGCGGCTTCAGTTTGATTTCAGCTAAGGAACGCGCGATTTTGCCGATATTTCCAGCGCCCTGCACCAAAATCAGATCGTTGCCGGTTAATACGGGTGCCAGCATTTCTGCCACCTGGGCCGGGTCGGATACCAGAATCGGATCGATCTTACCGCGGCCACGAATCGTACGGCACAACGAGCGGCTGTCGGCCCCCGGAATCGCGGCTTCGCCCGCGGCATACACATCCAGCATCAACAGCGCATCGACCTGGGTCAGCACGTTGGCAAAGTCGTCGTACAGATCGCGAGTACGCGTAAACCGGTGCGGCTGGAACAGCATCACCAGGTTTTTGTCCGGCCACCCCGCGCGCGCGGCTTTAATCGTAGCGTCCACTTCCGTTGGGTGGTGGCCATAATCATCAACCAGCATCGCGGTCCCGGCTTTACCGTTCACCGGCTCAAGCGGGAATTCGCCGAGGAAGTCAAAACGACGTCCGGTACCCTGGAAACTTTCCAGCGCGCGCAGAATAGCGTCGTCTTCAATACCTTCTTCCGTCGCGACCGCCACTGCCGCCGCCGCGTTCAGTGCATTGTGACGACCCGGCGCGTTTAACGTAACACGTAAATCGGCCATCCCCTGACGCACCAGCGTGAAGTGCCCTTGTGGACCAATCTGCTGGTAATCTTCAACGCGCACATCGGCATCATCACTGAAACCATAGGTTGTGGTTTGACGGCCAACTCGCGGTAACAGTTCGCGGATCACCGGATCGTCAACGCACATCACCGCACGGCCATAAAACGGCAAGTTATGCAGGAAATTAATAAACGTCTGCTTTAAATTTTCGAAGTCGCCATGGTAGGTATCCATGTGGTCAGCTTCGATATTGGTGACAATCGCCACCATCGGCTGCAAATGCAGGAACGACGCGTCGCTCTCGTCTGCTTCGGCAATCAAATAACGGCTATGACCCAGGCGTGCATGCACGCCTGCGGCCTTCACCAGACCGCCGTTGACAAAAGTGGGATCCAGACCCGCTTCTGCGTAGATGCTGGAGACCATTGCCGTGGTCGTGGTTTTACCGTGCGTCCCGGCAATAGCGATACCGTGACGAAAACGCATTAACTCCGCCAGCATTTCAGCACGACGAATCACCGGAATACGTGCTTCATGCGCTGCAACAATTTCCGGGTTATCCGCAGAAATAGCGCTGGATACCACCACCACGCTCGCATCGCGCACGTTTTCCGGGCGATGGTTGAAGAAAATCGTGGCACCCAGATTCGTCAACTGCTGCGTCACAGGATTCGGCGCTAAGTCAGAACCGCTGATCTGATAACCTTCATTGGCCAAAACTTCGGCAATACCGCCCATACCAGCACCACCGATGCCGACAAAGTGAATGTGCCGAACGCGACGCATTTCGGGCACGATGGAACGCAGTTTTGCCAGTTGTTGTGTATTCATTCTTTAGCCATTAACTTCTTAGTTCATGCGATGCAAAAGGCATCACCACAATTACGCCCGGGCAGCCCGGCTCACTTCATTTGCAACGCGCTCTGTGGCATCCGGTATGGATGCGGCGCGCGCACGTTCTGCCATGGTTAATAACGTTTCTCGCGACCACCCGGCAAGGGTGCTGGCGACGGCATCCACAGTAAACTGCGGCTGCTCCAGAATTTTGGCGGCGCCCGCTTTCTCCAGCGGCAGCGCATTCCAATACTGCTGTCTGTCTTTGTGCTGGAACGGCACAAACAGCGCAGGCAAACCTGCGGCGGCAATTTCGCTCACCGTCAGCGCGCCTGAGCGACAAACCACGACATCAGCCCACGCGTAGGCCACTGCCATATCATCAATAAACTCAGTGACCTTGTGCTGCGGTTGTCCCGCGTCGGCATACGCCTGTTCAACGGTCTGCTGCGCGCCTTTGCCGCTCTGATGCCAGATAGTCACCGCGTCGCCAAGCTTTGCGGCAACCTGCGGCATCGTCTGGTTCAGTACGCGTGCGCCCTGAGATCCCCCGACGACCAATACACGAACCGGACCTTCACGCCCGGCCAGGCGCACTTTTGGCAACGGCAGCGCCAGCACGTCAGTGCGCACTGGGTTGCCCACCACTTCCGCATTCGGGAAAGCGCCAGGAAAAGCCTGCATCACCGTAGTGGCAATCTTCGCCAGCCATTTGTTAGTTAATCCCGCAATGCCGTTCTGCTCATGCAGTACAACCGGAATACCTAATGACCAGGCCGCCAGACCGCCAGGGCCAGACACGTAGCCGCCCATACCCAGCACCACATCGGGTTTAAACTGCTTCATGATGGCGCGCGCCTGACGCCAGGCAAAAAAAATACGCACAGGTGCAGCCAGCAGCGCATTGACGCCTTTGCCACGCAAACCGGAGATACGAATAAAGTCAATTTCAATGCCGTGTTTCGGCACTAAGTCCGCTTCCATACGATCGGCGGTGCCCAGCCAACGAACCTGCCAGCCCTGGGCCATTAAATGGTGCGCGACCGCCAGCCCCGGGAACACATGCCCGCCGGTACCGCCTGCCATCACCATTAACCGCTTCGGTTGACCACTCATCGTGCACCTCGTGTAAACGCCTGGGCTTTTTCCAGACGCGTTTCATAATCAATACGTAACAAAAACATGATGGCCGTCGACATAATCAACAAACTTGAACCACCATAACTGATCAGCGGCAGCGTCAGACCTTTGGTTGGCAGCATACCCGCCGCCGCACCGACGTTTACCAGTGCCTGGAAGCTAAACCAGATCCCGATTGAGCAGGCTAAAAAGCCTGAAAAACGGTGGTCAATTTCCAACGCCTTACGGCCAATCGACATCGCGCGAAAAGCGACGAAGAATACCATTAAAAGTGCCAATACCACACCGATATAACCCAGCTCTTCCCCAATGATGGCGAAGATGAAGTCGGTGTGCGCTTCTGGTAAATACTCCAGTTTTTGGACTGAATTACCTAAGCCCTGCCCCCAAACCTCACCGCGACCAAAGGCCATCAGGGATTGCGTCAGCTGGTAGCCACTGCCGAACGGATCTTCCCATGGGTTCCAGAAGGAGGTTACGCGGCGAATACGATACGGTTCGGCAAGGATCAGCAGCACGACCGCTGAAATCCCCATGCCGATAATGGCAATGAACTGCCACAGTTTCGCTCCGGCGAGAAACAGCATCGCCAGGGTAGTGACAAACAGCACTACCACCGTACCAAGGTCAGGCTGTGCCAGCAGTAAAATAGCCAGCACCAGGATCACGCCCATCGGTTTTAAGAAACCGCGCAGGTTGTTACGCACTTCATCAACTTTACGCACCAGGTAGTTGGCGAGGTAACAGAACAGCGACAGCTTGGTAAATTCCGCAGGCTGAATACGCAGCGGCCCCAGCGCAATCCAGCGCGACGCCCCGTTAACGGAGCTACCCACCACCAGCACAATCAGCAGCATGATGATCGAGGCTATCAGCATCGTCGTACTGTACTTTTGCCAGAACTCCATCGGCAGACGCAGCGTCACCATCGCCAGACAGAAGGCGAGGAAGATGTACAGTGCGTCACGCTTAGCAAACAGGAAAGGATCGCCCGCCAGGCGTTGCCCTACGGGCATCGATGCCGATGTCACCATCACAAAACCGATCGCTGCCAGACCAAAGGTCAACCACAGCAGCATGCGGTCATACATGATCAGGCTGTCCGCGTCTTTATCACGCGAAGCCATCACCCAGCCTTTAAGTGCCGCGAAGACCCACGCCAGGATACCCAGTCCCGGTAAGCGCGGCATTCTCAGACGAGGGAGAGATAAGCGCATCAACCCAACTCCTTCGCCAGGCGGGTAAAGACGTCACCGCGTTGCTCAAAGTTCTTGAACTGGTCGAGGCTGGCGCAGGCGGGCGACAGCAGCACCATATCGCCCGACTTCACGCGCGGTGCGAGCAGACGCATTGCCTGCTCCATGGTTTCAGTTTGTTCCGTAACGTCAGGTCGCAGAGCAGCAAGCTGCGCGCCATCGCGACCAAAGCAATACAGACGAATGTTGTCGCCGGTCAGGTATCGTTGCAGCGGCGTAAAGTCAGCGGATTTCCCGTCTCCCCCCAGCAACAGGTGCAACGTACCGTCAACGTGCAGGCCATTCAGCGCGGCTTCAGTGCTGCCGACGTTGGTGGCTTTAGAATCGTTAATCCAGCGCACGCCGTTGTGCTCAAGCACAGTCTGGAAACGGTGCGCCAGACCGGTAAACGTGGTGAGCGCTTTCAGGCTCGACGCCCGCGGCAGACCCGCAGCATCCGCCAGCGCCAGCGCAGCCAGGGCGTTGGTATAGTTATGCTGACCGGAAAGCGTCATCTCTTTCACGTTAAGAACTTTTTCACCCTTCACTCGCAGCCAGGTTTCGCCCTGCTGACGGTTCAGGTGATAGTCACCCATGTTGATGCCAAAGCTCACGCAACGCTCATCCGCTCCGCGAACCGGCATGGTCAGCGCATCATCAGCGTTGACCACACACACTTTCGCGTTTTCATAGACGCGCAGTTTGGCCGCACGGTACTGCTGCAAGCCAAACGGATATCTGTCCATATGGTCTTCGGTGACGTTCAAAATGGTAGCGGCTACGGCTTGTAAGCTGGAGGTCGTTTCCAGTTGGAAGCTCGACAGTTCCAGAACATACAGCTCACGTTCGTCATCCAGCAGCATCAGCGCGGGCAGGCCAATATTACCGCCGACCCCCACGTTCACACCGGCCGCTTTCGCCATCTCACCTACCAGCGTAGTGACTGTGCTTTTCCCGTTGGAACCGGTGATCGCGACGATCGGTGCCTGTGCTTCACGACAGAACAGCTCAATGTCGCCGACAATTTCAATTCCCGCATCGGCGGCGGCGCTCAACGAAGGATGCGCCAGGGCAATACCAGGGCTGGCGACAATAAGATCAGCGGCCAGCAGCCAGTCATCATTCAGACTGCCAACATGACGCTCAACCGCTTCCGGTAATTTGTCCAGGCCCGGCGGCGTCGCGCGGGTATCCATTACGCGCGGCGTCACGCCACGCGCCAGGAAGAAATCCACGCAGGACAGCCCGGTCAAACCCAGACCGATAATGACGACTTTTTTACCCTGGTAATCAGCCATGATTAACGTACCTTCAGCGTTGCCAGGCCAATCAGCACCAGCATCAGCGAAATAATCCAGAAGCGTACAATTACGCGCGGTTCCGGCCAGCCTTTCAGTTCATAGTGATGGTGGATCGGCGCCATACGGAATATCCGCTGTCCGCGCAGCTTAAAGGAGCCAACCTGCAAAATGACCGACAGTGTTTCTACGACGAATACACCGCCCATGATCACCAGCAGGAACTCCTGACGCAGGAGCACGGCAATAATGCCCAGCGCGCCGCCCAGCGCCAGCGATCCGACGTCGCCCATAAAGACCTGCGCCGGATAGGTGTTAAACCACAAGAAGCCTAACCCCGCACCGACAATTGCCGTACAGACGATCACCAATTCGCCGGCATGACGTAAATAGGGAATATGCAGATAGTTGGCGAAGTTCATGTTACCGGTCGCCCACGCTACCAACGCAAAACCTGCGGCCACAAACACGGTCGGCATAATCGCCAGACCATCCAGACCATCGGTGAGGTTGACCGCGTTGCCAGTACCCACAATCACGAAGTACGCCAGCAGCACGTAGAACAGCCCCAACTGCGGCATCACGTCTTTAAAGAACGGCACCACCAGCTCAGTGGCCGGGGTATCTTTACCAGCCAGATACAGGGCAAAGGCCACGCCCAGCGCAATCACCGACATCCAGAAGTATTTCCAGCGCGCGATCAGGCCCTTGGTGTCTTTGCGTACCACTTTGCGGTAGTCATCGACAAAACCGATAATGCCGTAACCGACCAATACCACCAGCACGCACCATACGTACGGGTTCGACGGGTATGCCCACAGCAGTACGGAGATAACAATCGCGGTGAGGATCATAATCCCGCCCATGGTCGGCGTACCGCGTTTACTGAAGTGTGATTCCGGACCGTCGTTACGCACGACCTGTCCAAAGGACATTTTTTGCAAGCGGGCGATCATGCGCGGGCCCATCCACAAAGAGATGAACAGCGCGGTCAGCAGGCTGACGATGGCGCGAAACGTCAGATAGGAAAAGACGTTAAAGCCGGAATAATATTTGACCAAATGTTCGGCCAGCCAAACTAACATGTCCCATTCTCCTGTAATGCGCGTACTACCTCTTCCATGGCGGCACTACGTGAACCCTTCACTAAAATCGTCATAATCTGATGTTCTGCAATCAGCGCCTTAAGATGCGCGGTCAACGCGGTTTTATCCGCAAAATGCTCACCCACACCGCTGGCATGGCTAATTGCCTGACTCAGTTTCCCTGTACTCAGCACACGGTCGATACCTGCAGCCTTCGCAGCGTCACCCACCTGCACGTGGCATGCTTCGCTTTCCGCGCCAAGCTCTGCCATATCGCCAACGACCAGCACGCGGTAGCCCGGCATTTCGGACAGCACGTTTACCGCTGCGGTCATTGACCCGACATTTGCGTTATAGGAGTCATCCAGCAGTAGCTGATTTTCTGCCAGTTGAATCGGGAACAGACGCCCCGGTACCGCTTGCAGCTCCTTCAGACCCGCTTTAATCGCTTCGTGCGTCGCGCCTACCGCCATAGAGAGCGCAGCCGCCGCCAGGGCGTTAGCAATGTTGTGACGACCCGGCAGCGGCAGCAGAACATCAATGCTTCCGGTTGGCGTTTGCAGAGAAAACTCTGTGCCGTGTGAAGTCACATGAACATTGGCCGCCGAAAAGTCGCTGTTGGCCGCATTCGGGGAGAAGCGCCAGACTTTGCGATCGCCGATAATGCTCTGCCAGTTCAGCCAGTCGTTATTGTCGGCATTCATAATGGCGATTCCGTTCGCTGGCAGGCCGGTAAAAATCTCACCTTTTGCCTTCGCAACACCCGCCAGTGAACCAAAGCCTTCCAGATGCGCGGCTGCCAGGTTGTTCACCAGCGCCGCTTCCGGACGCGTCAGGCCAACGGTCCAGGCGATTTCGCCCTGATGATTAGCGCCAAGCTCAATCACGGCATAGTCGTAATCGTTGTTTAAGCGCAACAGCGTCATCGGTACGCCGATGTCGTTATTCAGGTTGCCCGCGGTATATAAGGTGTTGCCACACTGACTCAGAATGGATGCGGTCATCTCTTTGACAGACGTTTTACCGGAAGAGCCGGTCAGCGCGACAACGCGCGCCGGAACCTGAGCGCGTACCCATGCCGCCAGTTCACCAAACGCCAGACGTGTATCTTTAACAATCAGCTGCGGCAGGTTGGTGTCCAACGGACGGCTGACCAGCAGCGCACCCGCCCCGCTCTCTTGCGCCTTGTCTGCGAAATCGTGGGCATCAAAGCGTTCGCCTTTCAGCGCGACAAACAGGCAGCCCGGCGTAACTTTACGCGTATCGGTTGTCACCGCATCAAGAGTCAGATCGGCTCCTTTCAGTTCGCCACGGAGGATCTCCGCCAGTTGGCTGAGCGTTACGCTAATCATGCGATTACTCCCAGCAGACGCGCTGCCGTGACGCGGTCAGAATAGTCGAGGCGCTGCGAGCCAACGATCTGGTAGTCTTCGTGACCTTTCCCGGCCACCAGCACCACATCGTTTTCTTTCGCCTGCATAATGGCGTTTGTCACAGCCTCTGCGCGACCTTCCATCACTTTCGCCTGTCCGGCATCCAGCATACCCGCCAGAATGTCGTTAATAATGGCGCGCGGCTCTTCGGTACGCGGGTTGTCATCGGTCACCACGACAACATCAGCAAACTGCTCGGCAATCGCGCCCATCAACGGACGTTTGCCTTTGTCGCGATCGCCGCCGCAACCAAAGACGCACCACAGTTTGCCAGTACAGTGCAGACGTGCCGCCTGCAGCGCTTTTTCCAGCGCATCTGGCGTATGGGCATAATCAACCACAACGGTGGTTTTACCCGGCGCGCTGAACACTTCCATGCGCCCACAAACTGGCTGTAATTGTGTCGCCGTTTTCAGTAAATCAGCTAACGGATATCCCAACGCCAGCAGCGTTGCCAGTGCCAACAGCAGATTGCTGACGTTAAACGCGCCCATCAGGCGACTTTCAATTTCGCCGTCACCCCATGAGGAGGTAAAACGAATTGTTGCCCCGCTGTCGTGATAATTCACGTCAATCGCCTTTAACCAACGACCGTGACAGTTCGGGTTGATGTGGTCTTCCATCGATACGGCAACCGCATCCGGAAGTTTGGCCAACCAGCGACGACCGACTTCATCATCCGCATTAACGATGGCCTGGCCGCAATGGTGCGTGGAATACAGCAGCCATTTCGCGGCTTCGTAATGTTCCATGTCGCCGTGGTAATCAAGATGGTCACGGCTTAAGTTAGTAAATACTGATGCGGCAAACTTCAGCGCCGCCACGCGATGCTGAACCAGACCGTGTGAAGACACTTCCATCGCGCCAACCGTTGCGCCTTGTGCAACCAGCCCTGCCAGCACATGCTGGACATCTACGGCTGAACCGGTGGTATTTTCCGTCGGGATCACTTTGCCCAGCAGGCCATTGCCGACTGTTCCCATCACCGCGCTGGTTTCGCCAAGCAGTTGGCTCCACTGTGCCAGCAATTGGGTGGTGGTGGTTTTACCGTTGGTCCCGGTCACGCCGACCAGTCGCATTTTTTCAGAAGGCTCGTGGTAAAAGCGGCCCGCCAGTGCAGATAAACGTTCGTTAAGCTGACTGAGATAGATAACTGGAACGCCGTGCATTTCACGGATTTCACCGTCAGTAGCTTCATCTTTTGCTTCTGCAATAATGGCAGCCACACCTTGCGCTATCGCCTGCGGGATATACCGACGCCCGTCCGCCTGATGACCCAATACTGCGACAAAGAGATCGCCCGATGCAGCCATACGGCTGTCGAGCGTCATCTCCCGCAGTGCTCGCTCCGGTGCACCCGGCACCCATGGAGCAAGAAGGTCGCGCAAATTACGATCTGCCACCTGTTGCCTCGCCTTGATTATTCACAAATTCATTTTTATCGCCCGTTGTCAGCGCATCCGGTTCGATGTTCATGGTGCGCAGTACGCCGCCCATGATGGCACCAAAGACCGGCGCGGAAACGGCGCCACCGTAGTATTTACCCGCCTGCGGATCGTTGATAACAACAACCAGCGCGAAGCGCGGCTGACTCGCAGGCGCAACGCCTGCGGTATAAGCAATGTATTTGTTGATGTAGCGGCCATCCGGCCCTACTTTCTTCGCCGTACCGGTTTTAATGGCGATACGATAGCCTTTAATCGCCGCCTTCACGCCGCCGCCGCCGGGCAGCGCCACGCTTTCCATCATGTGCACTACGGTACGCACGGTTGATTCCGGGAAGATACGCTCGCCCGGAACAGGAGGGTCAACTTTGGTGATCGACAGTGGCCGATAAACGCCATAGCTGCCGATCGTTGCATAGACTCGCGCTAACTGTAACGGCGTTACCATTAGCCCATAGCCGAAAGAGAAGGTGGCCCTCTCTATGTCAGACCACCGTTGTTTTTGAGGATATAAGCCACTGCGTTCTCCGACCAACCCCAAATTGGTCGCTTTTCCCAGCCCAAAACGTGAGTAAGTGTCTACTAACGCTGAGGACGGCATCGCTAACGCCAGCTTGGAAACACCGACGTTACTCGACTTCTGCAAAACCCCGGTGAGGGTCAATTCGCTATAACGCGCCACGTCTTTAATTTCGTGGCCATTAATTCGGTAAGGGATAGTGTTAAGTACGGTATTTTCGCGAACCACGCCACGCTGCAGCGCCGTCATCACCACCATCGGTTTGACGGTGGAACCCGGTTCAAACACGTCGGTAATCGTACGGTTACGCATCGCATCCTTCGGCGTACCGGTGAGATTGTTCGGGTTGTAGGACGGGCTGTTGGCCATCGCCAGCACTTCACCGGTGTTCACATCCACCAGTACCGCACTGCCTGACTCCGCCTTGTTAAACGCCACGGCGTTATTCAGTTCGCGGTAGACCAGCGCCTGTAAACGCTCATCGATACTTAGCGCAAGGTTATGCGCCGCCTGACTGTCGGTAGAGGAAATATCCTCAATGACGCGGCCATAACGGTCTTTACGTACAATACGTTCGCCCGGTTGCCCGGTGAGCCATTTGTCGAAGCTCTTCTCAACGCCTTCAATCCCCTGGCTGTCGACGTTAGTAAAGCCGATAAGGTGAGCGGTCACTTCTCCGGAAGGATAGTAACGGCGGGATTCTTCGCGCAGGTGAATGCCTGGCAGCTTCAGTTTTTTGATGTAGTCAGCCATGTCAGGGTTTACCTGACGCGCCAGATAGATAAAGCGCCCTTTCGGGTTGGCGTTAATGCGGGAAGCCAGTTGATCGAGCGGGAGATTCAGCGCGGTCGACAGCGCTCTCCAGCGTTCACCAACGCTTACGCCGCCTGCGTCATGCACCTCTTTGGGGTCGGCCCAAATCGCCTTAACCGGAACGCTCACCGCCAGCGGACGACCTGAACGGTCAGTAATCATCCCGCGCGATGTGGACACTTCCTGTACGCGCAGAGAGCGCATGTCGCCCTGACGCACCAGCATGTCCGGCGCGATGATTTGCAGCCAGGCAACGCGCCCCAGCAGAAAACCCAGTGCCAGCAAAATACAGCCGCACAGTAACGCAAAACGCCAACTGATAAAGTTGGCTTGTTCTTCCTGGCGTTTTGGCTTGTGCGTTTTTGCCGCTGCTTTCATGCGTCGCGTTTATCCTTATTTTTGTACTACGATATTTTCTTGTGAGGGATCAACATGCTGCATTTGCAGCTTTTCCGTTGCGATCCGTTCAACACGGCTATGGTCGCCGAGCGCGTTCTCCTCAAGGATCAAGTTGCGCCATTCGATATCCAACGCATCTCGCTCCAGAACCAGCTGCTCACGCTGCGCGGTCAGTAACCGCGTATGGTGTGCTGTTGTCACGACGGTAACCGCCGTCAAAATAATGCAAATGAACAGGCAGAGTGGCAGCTTCCCATACCGCAAAAGATCGTCACCGATCACGCCAGGCAAGGCATGGCGCTCGTTGCTTCCTATCGATCCTTTAACTTTGCTGAGGGCTTCTGTCACTCTGCTGATCATGCGTTCGTCCTCTCTGCAATACGCAGAACTGAACTACGGGCACGAGGATTTTCAGCTACCTCTTCTTCACCCGGCATCATTTGCCTAGTGCTCTTAACTCACGGCCGCCCAGCTTTTTGATCTGCGCTTCGGTCATCGGTATTCCAGCCGGAACCTGAGGACCACGGCTTTGTTCGCGCATAAAGCGTTTAACAATGCGATCTTCAAGCGAATGGAAACTGATTACCGAAAGGCGACCACCTGGTGCCAGCACGCTGAGCGAGCTTTTTAGCGCCTGCTCTATCTCCTCCAGTTCACTGTTCACCCAAATGCGCACCGCCTGGAAGGTACGGGTCGCGGGATGTTTGAATTTGTCTTTCACCGGCATTGCCGCCGCAATCACTTCCGCCAGCTCTTTAGTGCGGGTCATCGGTTCGATGCGGTTGCGCTCTACGATGGCGCGAGCAATACGTTTGCCGAAGCGCTCTTCGCCAAAGGTTTTAATCACCCAGGCAATGTCTGCTTCATCGGCGGTTTGCAGCCATTCGGCCGCTGACTGACCGCGTGTAGGGTCCATACGCATATCTAACGGACCGTCACGCATAAATGAGAATCCGCGCTCAGCATCATCAAGCTGTGGAGAAGACACCCCAAGATCGAGAAGAATCCCGTCGATCTTACCGGTAAGTCCGCGCTCGGCGACATAATCAGCCAGCGCAGAAAAAGGACCATGGACGATGGAAAAACGGGGATCGGTAATCGTCTTTGCAACGGCAATCGCCTGCGGATCGCGATCGATGGCCAGTAAACGCCCCTCTTCGCCAAGTTGCGAGAGGATCAGACGTGAGTGACCACCGCGACCAAATGTCCCGTCAATGTAGATGCCGTCTGGACGAATATTCAGGCCGTTTACGGCTTCATCCAGCAACACCGTTGTATGTTTATAATTTTCCATCATTTTATAGAGACAAATCCTGCAATCGTTCCGACAGCGCGCCGGTAACAGACTGCTCAGCGTCGATATCTTCCTTGACCTGTTGATACCAGGTCGTTTCATCCCACAGCTCAAACTTATTGAACTGCCCAACCAGCATCACTTCTTTCGTTAGCCCTGCGTGTTGCCGCAGAATGGGCGCTATCAATAATCGGCCAGCGCTATCCATCTGACATTCGCTAGCATGACCCAACAACAGGCGCTGTACGCGACGCTCAACTGGATTCATGCTCGACAGACGCGATAACTTCTGCTCGATAATTTCCCATTCAGGCAGGGGGTACAGCAGCAGGCACGGGTGATGGATGTCAATGGTGCAAACCATTTGACCGGTAGCGCTCTCGAGCAGTTGATCCCGATAACGGGTAGGCACAGATAAGCGCCCTTTACTGTCGAGATTAACTAACGTTGCTCCCCGGAACATGCCAGCCTCACCCCCGATTACCACTTTATCCCACAAATTCCCACTTAAAGGAGTTTACGGAGCGGAGGAAAACCTTGTCAAGCAAGTCACGGCGCTTAGCGGAGCAAAAAACCCATTGTTTACGGCTAATATCAGCGTTGAACAAATTCCGTACAGCAAACGAAGCAAATTAACGTCATGAATATTTGTAAGAAAAAAATCCAACAACTCATGATTGTTTAAAACAACTGAATATCATCAAAAGAAAAATATAAAGTGTCAGTTTGCGACGCGAGCGGCATTTTAGGACAATATGCAGCGAGATAACAGTACCAGTTAATCAGTCTGTACGCCGCACAGGAGCGAGATAAGGGCGAGATTGCCGCAACACACCAGTAAAGTGTTTGTTAATTCGGCAAATCCCTACATGCTTGTAACAAAATAATACAACCGTAACGCATCGTTACGTCTCAATAACCCAAAAATGGATAGTTGCAGTTTTAATTCGGCATAATAGAAGAATCAATTTCAGATAATTCTAAAGAATATTCTTAATTATAATGCAGTTATTTCCGAGAATGGGATAATTGATGATGTCAGAGTCTTATCCGCCGACATCATCAATTGAGGCAACTTAGTTACGGCTTAGAATACCGCGACGGTACAGATTACGCCGTATACGCGTTAAACCTGGTTTGGGTTTACGCGGCTCATCCAGGCTTGCCAACACAATCTCCAGCACGCGTTCCGCGACATCCCGATGGCGCTGCGCCACCGCCAGTACCGGGCACTGCAGGAAGTCGAGCAGCTCGTGGTCGCCAAAAGTCGCAATCGCTAAATCAGACGGTAACTGCCCGTCGCGGCGCAGGGTCACATCCATCACCCCCTGCAACAGGGCAAACGACGTGGTAAACAGCGCCTGAGGCATTGGATGCGTTTCCAGCCATTTATCAAATAACTGCGCGGCCGCCTCCCGCTCATAGCTGTTGGCATAGAGAAAATGCACTTCACGCAGATCGTCCTTCCACGCGGTACGGAAACCCTGTTCGCGCAGGAAACTGACGGACAATTCAGGAAGCGCCCCCAAATAGAGCACGGTTTCAGCAGGGAATTTACGTAACTCCTCCGCCAGCATCTGCGCATCATCCTGGTCTGCGCCCACCACGCTGGTGAAATGTTCACGATCCAGCGCGCGATCCAGCGCCACAATCGGGAATGAACTGTTCGCCCAGCGCTGATAAAACGGATGTTCAGGCGGCAAGGAAGTCGAAACGATAATGGCATCAACCTGACGTTGTAAAAGATGCTCAATACAGCGCATTTCGTTATCAGGCTGATCTTCAGAGCAGGCAATCAGTAGTTGATACCCGCGCTGACGCGCCTGGCGCTCCAGATAGTTTGCGATCCGGGTATAGCTCGTGTTCTCGAGATCCGGGATCACCAGCCCGATAGAACGTGTGCGTCCAGCACGCAGCCCGGCCGCCACGGCATTCGGGTGGTAATTATGCTCACGCACCACCGCCATGACTTTTTCAACCGTTTTGTCGCTTACGCGGTATTGCTTTGCTTTGCCGTTAATAACGTAGCTTGCAGTCGTTCGCGAAACGCCGGCCAACCGAGCGATTTCATCCAGTTTCACAATTGCCCCTTGCGTAAAATGTACAAACCATAACCTTTGAGATGGCATGGGTTAAACTTCTTAACATCTAAGCGCAGAATAATGACTGCGGCAACCGCTTTTGTCTCTGGTTACTGCTGATTTCGCAAAAAAAAGCAACCGATAGCCAATGCATCTCGCGTAGGTCAGGTAAGCGTTAGCGCATAATTTTATCGCCGCGGGAAAGCCCCACCACGCCGGAACGGGCAACTTCCACGATTTTGGCGACTTCCCGTAGCGTTGCCAGAAACGCATCCAGCTTATCGCTGGTGCCCGCCAGCTGTACGGTGTAGATCGACGGCGTAACATCGATGATTTGCCCACGGAATATCTCCGTGTTGCGTTTCACCTCTTCCCGGCCATAGCCGCTGGCCTGGATTTTCACCAGCATGATTTCTCGTTCAACGTGGGCGCCCTGCCCCAGTTCGCTGACGCGCAGAACATCCACCAGTTTGTGTAGCTGCTTTTCGATCTGCTCCAGGACTTTCTCATCCCCTACCGTTTGAATCGTCATCCGCGATAAGGTCGGGTCGTCAGTCGGCGCGACGGTCAGGCTTTCAATGTTGTATCCGCGCTGGGCGAAGAGGCCAATCACGCGTGACAATGCACCCGACTCGTTTTCCAGCAATACTGATAATATCCGGCGCATAATCAGGTCCTCTCCGTTTTACTTAACCACATTTCGTCCATCCCGCCCCCACGAATCTGCATCGGGTAGACATGCTCACTGCCGTCGACGGTGACATCAACAAACACCAGGCGATGGTTACGCACATGTTCCAGCGCTTCGCCCAGCTTGCTCTCCAGTTCGCCTGGATGATTAATCTGGATACCGATATGCCCATAAGCTTCAGCAAGGCGCACAAAATCGGGTAGCGACTGCATGTAAGACTGGGAGTGACGCCCGGAGTAAATCATGTCCTGCCACTGTTTGACCATGCCGAGATAGCGGTTGTTAAGGTTGAGCACCAGTACCGGTAGCTCATATTGCAGCGCCGTCGACAGTTCCTGGATGTTCATCTGAATGCTGCCATCCCCGGTGACGCACACCACTGTTTCATCCGGCAGCGCCATTTTCACCCCTAACGCCGCGGGTAAACCGAATCCCATGGTGCCGAGGCCGCCTGAGTTAATCCAGCGGCGTGGTTTATCGAACGGATAGTAAAGTGCGGCAAACATTTGATGCTGGCCAACGTCAGAGGTCACGTATGCATCCCCTTTCGTCAGACGCCAGATGGTTTCAATCACCGCCTGCGGTTTAATACTTTCACTTTGCGTGTCGTATTTCAGGCACTGACGAGCGCGCCAGTGTTCGATCTGTTGCCACCAGTCACGGTTATCATCCAGCGGCTGCTGCGATTTCTCCTGCGGCAGCAGTTCAAGCATCTGATCCAGCACCAGGCGAGCATCGCCCACAATCGGAATATCCGCAGTGACGGTTTTTGAAATTGAGGTCGGATCGATGTCGATATGCAGCACGGTCGCATTCGGGCAATATTTTGCCAGGTTATTGGTCGTTCGATCGTCAAAACGAACGCCGACGGCAAAGATCACATCAGAATGATGCATGGTCATATTCGCTTCGTAAGTACCATGCATGCCCAACATTCCCAGCGCCTGGCGATGCGTGGCCGGAAACGCGCCTAACCCCATCAGCGAGGAGACAACCGGCAGATTAAGTGCTTCGGCAATTTGCCCCAGTTGTTCGTGACAGGCGGCATTCACCGCGCCACCACCAACATAGACAACCGGTTTCTTCGCCGCCACCAGCGTCTGCAAAGCACGTTTTATCTGTCCTTTGTGCCCGGTCGTTGTCGGGTTATACGAACGCATACTCACCGACTCCGGCCAGCTATAAGGCAGTTTTTTCGCCGGATTCAGAATATCTTTCGGCAAATCCACCACCACCGGCCCCGGACGACCGCTTGCCGCCAACCAGAAGGCTTTTTTCAGCACCTGCGGGATATCTTCCGTTTGTTTAACCAGAAAACTGTGTTTTACCACCGGGCGGGATATACCCACCATGTCGCACTCCTGAAAGGCATCGTAGCCAATCAGGGAGGTGGCGACCTGGCCGGAGAGGATCACCAGCGGAATGGAATCCATATATGCCGTTGCAATCCCGGTGATCGCATTGGTTGCCCCTGGTCCGGAAGTGACCAAAACGACGCCCACTTCTCCCGTGGCACGCGCCAGGCCATCAGCCATATGTACCGCGGCTTGCTCATGACGGACTAACACATGATCAATACCGCCGACCGTATGCAATGCATCATAAATATCGAGGACGGCCCCCCCGGGATAACCGAATACCTGCTTCACACCCTGATCGATAAGCGATCGGACGACCATCTCGGCTCCAGACAACATCTCCATGGCTTGCCTCACTCTTATAATGAATTACGGTTTAACAACACATTAACCGCTGACGATGACGCATGGCAATTGACTCCGAAGGGGTGGCACTGGAGTAAATAAGAATAAAACGGAGGTAAGAATTGAATAAATGGAGAATTAAACCAGCATAAGCAATTGATATGATAAATAATCGCTTAAAAAGGGGGACTTACAGCAATTAGTCTATTTTTTTACACTTTCGGACATACGTAAAAAGTCGAGTTCAGCACAAAATTTTAGATATAAAGATAAAAGCAGAATAAACCAGATGTATTCCCCGATTTATTCTGCCAGCGGCTACTTCTTACAGACGGAGACCAACAGTTCTTCCATCCATTGATGTCCTTTATCGCGCCCCGCAGCCTCATGCCAGGAAAGATAACATGTGCGGCTATTCAATTTTAAAGGTAAAGGCAATATCTGCAGTTCTAAAGAATCGGCGAACTCTTCCGCCAACCAACGCGGCGCAATAGAGACCAGGTGCGTTTGCGACACAATATTAAGCACGCTGATTAATGCCATTCCCTGATAAGCCACGCAGGATTGTTTATCCGGTGTGTCATACCACGGCTGGCTGAATGAGGCGAAGCGATCGAGCGAAACCACGGCATGCTGTTCATGATAGAGATTGCTTTCCAGCAATGGGCCACTAATGCGCGGATGTTTTTTGCTTGCCACTAACACCATTTCGTCATTGAATAACGGAACACTGGTAAATTCCGGACGACGGAATTCTTCATAGCTAATAACAAACTCAGTTTCCTGATAACGTAATTGGTGCTCGGTATTTAGATTTAGTGAAGATTTAAAAACGACATTAATGTTCGGCGCGACTTGTTCAACTCGATTATAAATCAACGAAGTAAGAATATTATCCAATGGACTGCATACGCAAAGATTGAATACACGCTCGCTGCTGGTAGGTTCAAAGCCGGAACCAGGCAGTTCATTCTGCACTAATTGCAATGCCTGACGAACGGAGCCAAACAGCTGGAAGGCTCTTGCTGTCGGCTGGATTCCACGGCCATAACGAACAAAAAGCTCATCGTTAAACATGACTTTCAGGCGTGCGACCGCATTACTGACAGCGGGTTGCGACATCCCCAGCGTATGTGCAGCACGCGTAATATTTTGTTCCTGCATCACCGCATCAAAAACAGTTAATAAATTAAGATCAACCATGCGAAGCTGTGGCTTCCCCATCTCTATGAGATTAGATTTATCTATTATTTTTACTTCTGGCATATTTAACTCCACTGTCACTCTAAACTCCCTTTTCCCAGACGGAGTGCAGAAATAATCTCCGTTAATATGATTTACCATGCATATAAAATAAGAAAAAGGAAAAACATTAAAATTAGGAAAACATAAAGGCACAAATCTAAATGTACAAAAGAACACCACAAGCGTAGTGCGGCAGATGTCACTGCGCGATGATTCATATGTTTAAATTTCGAAAACAATATAACCATAAGCGTGGCGAATACACAATCATACGCACAGTGAATACGTATTTAAGTTTTAATTAAACATTTCTATTATTAACACATTAAAAGTTAACATTAATTTATCAATTATTGGGTAACACATTGGTTTCATCCATTCAGAATGACTATAAAAGCTGATAAATCATAAAGATATGAAATCCCAAATGAGGCGTTATCTTTAGTTCTTCGTTACCATAAATGCAAATAAATATGCTTAAATATGTCAAACCGTGAAAAATATGTTCAACGATCAGATGATTAATTTTATATACCCTGAGAAATTCAGCACAATTCGCTTAAGTTTATCAGAAACTTTCCCCCTTAACGGGAGCATTTGCAGGGAATGGGGTTGACATCAGTCTTCATATCCAGTACCACTAAAAGCATATCGCATTCGCCTGGAGCTTGATTGATGACTTACATTGCTCGTTTTATCGGTCTACTACTACTAAACGCATTCTCATTGCGCGGTAGACTGGTGGACGACATTCAGCATTAAGTCAGCTCCAGTTAAGACAAAAAACCCGCGCCGTTGCGCGGGTTTTTTTATGCTCGAAGCAAGGCGCCCTAAAGACCAAGGACCTAAACCATGAGCCAGCAAGTCATTATTTTCGATACCACCTTACGTGACGGTGAACAGGCGTTACAGGCGAGCCTGAGTGTGAAAGAAAAACTGCAGATTGCGCTGGCCCTCGAGCGTATGGGCGTTGACGTGATGGAGGTCGGTTTTCCGGTCTCTTCACCGGGTGACTTTGAGTCCGTACAAACCATCGCTCGTCAGGTGAAGAACAGCCGCGTTTGCGCCTTAGCCCGCTGCGTAGAAAAAGATATCGACGTTGCCGCAGAATCTCTGAAGGTCGCTGAGGCTTTCCGCATTCATACGTTCATCGCCACCTCGCCGATGCATATCGCGACGAAATTGCGCAGCACGTTGGATGAAGTGATCGAGCGAGCAGTCTACATGGTGAAGCGTGCGCGTAATTATACAGATGACGTGGAGTTCTCATGCGAGGATGCTGGCCGTACCCCTATTGCCGATCTGGCCCGCGTGGTCGAAGCCGCGATTAATGCGGGTGCCAAAACTATCAATATCCCCGATACCGTTGGCTACACCATGCCTTTCGAATTCGGAGCAATCATTTCTGGTCTGTATGAACGCGTACCGAATATCGATAAAGCCATCATCTCCGTGCACACCCATGATGATTTAGGTCTGGGCGTTGGCAACGCGTTGGCGGCCGTCCACGCCGGTGCTCGCCAGGTGGAAGGCGCGATGAACGGTATCGGCGAACGCGCCGGTAACTGCTCACTGGAAGAAGTGATCATGGCGATCAAAGTGCGCAAAGATATCCTGAACGTACAGACCCGCATTAATCACCAGGAAATCTGGCGTACCAGTCAGTTAGTCAGCCAAATCTGCAACATGCCCATTCCGGCCAACAAAGCCATTGTCGGTAGCGGCGCCTTTGCCCACTCCTCTGGCATCCATCAGGACGGCGTACTGAAAAATCGTGAAAACTACGAAATCATGACGCCTGAATCCATCGGTCTGAACCAGGTGCAGTTGAACCTGACTTCCCGTTCCGGACGCGCCGCGGTGAAACACCGTATGGACGAGATGGGATATAAAGAGAATGAATACAACCTGGACAACCTGTACGACGCATTCCTGAAGCTGGCGGATAAAAAAGGTCAGGTATTTGATTACGACCTGGAAGCGCTGGCCTTTATTAATAAACAGCAGGAAGAGCCGGAGCATTTCCGTCTGGATTACTTCAGCGTGCAGTCCGGCTCAAATGACATCGCCACCGCCTCCGTCAAGCTGGCCTGCGGTGAAGAAGTCAAAGCCGAAGCGGCGAACGGTAACGGTCCGGTCGATGCCATTTATCAGGCCATCAACCGTGTGACCGAGTACAACATCGAACTGGTGAAATACAGCCTGACCGCCAAAGGGCACGGTAAAGATGCGCTGGGCCAGGTGGATATCGTTGCTAATTATAACGGTCGCCGCTTCCACGGCGTCGGTCTGGCAACAGATATCGTCGAATCGTCCGCGAAAGCGATGGTTCATGTGCTGAACAACATTTGGCGCGCCGAAGAAGTCGAAAAAGAATTGCAACGCAAAGCTCAGAACAACGAGAACAACAAGGAAACCGTGTGATGTCGAAGAATTATCATATTGCTGTTTTGCCGGGCGACGGTATTGGTCCGGAAGTGATGGCGCAAGCCCTGAAGGTACTGGACGCAATCCGCAACCGTTTTAACATGCGCATTACCACCAGCCACTACGACGTGGGGGGGGCAGCTATCGATAACCATGGTCAGCCGCTGCCGCCAGCGACGGTTGAAGGATGTGAGCAAGCTGACGCCATTCTGTTTGGCTCCGTTGGCGGTCCGAAATGGGAAAATCTGCCGCCAAACCAGCAGCCTGAACGCGGCGCGCTGCTGCCGTTGCGTAAACACTTCAAATTATTCAGCAACCTGCGCCCGGCTAAGCTGTACCAGGGGCTGGAAGCATTTTGCCCTCTGCGCGCAGATATTGCCGCGAACGGTTTCGACATCCTGTGCGTGCGCGAACTGACCGGCGGTATCTACTTCGGTCAGCCAAAAGGCCGCGAAGGCAGCGGACAACATGAAAAAGCCTTTGATACCGAGGTTTATCACCGTTTCGAGATCGAGCGTATCGCACGTATCGCGTTTGAATCTGCTCGCCAGCGTCGCCGCAAAGTCACGTCGATTGATAAAGCCAACGTACTGCAAACGTCTATTCTGTGGCGCCAAATCGTCAATGAAATTGCTAATGAATATCCGGATGTTGAGCTGGCGCATATGTACATCGACAACGCGACGATGCAGTTGATCAAAGATCCATCCCAGTTCGACGTGCTGCTGTGCTCCAACTTGTTTGGCGACATTCTGTCTGACGAATGCGCCATGATCACCGGATCAATGGGGATGTTACCGTCCGCCAGCCTGAATGAGCAGGGCTTTGGTCTGTACGAGCCCGCTGGCGGGTCCGCTCCGGATATCGCCGGGAAAAACATTGCTAACCCTATCGCCCAAATCCTTTCGCTGGCGCTGCTGCTGCGCTACAGCCTGGACGCCAATGATGCGGCAACCGCAATTGAGAGCGCCATCAACCGCGCATTAGAAGAAGGCATTCGCACCGGTGACTTAGCCCGTGGCGCTGCCGCAGTCGGTACCGATGAAATGGGTGACATTATTGCCCGTTACGTCGCAGAAGGGGTGTAATCATGGCCAAAACGTTATACGAAAAATTGTTCGATGCGCACGTCGTCTACGAAGCGCAAAACGAAACCCCGCTGTTGTATATCGACAGACATCTGGTGCATGAAGTGACCTCTCCGCAGGCGTTTGATGGCCTGCGTGCGCATGGCCGTCAGGTGCGCCAGCCGGGTAAAACCTTTGCCACCATGGACCATAACGTCTCCACGCAAACCAAAGACATTAACGCTTCCGGCGAAATGGCGCGCATTCAGATGCAGGAATTGATCAAAAACTGCAATGAATTTGGCGTCGAACTGTACGACCTGAACCACCCGTATCAGGGGATCGTTCACGTGATGGGGCCTGAGCAAGGCGTAACGTTGCCGGGTATGACCATCGTTTGCGGCGACTCCCACACCGCCACACACGGCGCGTTTGGCGCGCTGGCCTTTGGTATTGGCACCTCTGAAGTTGAACACGTTCTGGCGACGCAGACCCTGAAACAGGGGCGTGCCAAAACCATGAAGATTGAAGTTAACGGCACAGCAGCACCTGGCATTACCGCCAAAGATATCGTGCTGGCGATTATCGGTAAAACCGGTAGTGCAGGCGGTACCGGACACGTCGTTGAATTTTGTGGCGAAGCCATCCGTGCGCTGAGCATGGAAGGCCGTATGACCCTGTGCAACATGGCCATTGAAATGGGCGCCAAAGCAGGTCTGGTCGCACCGGATGAAACCACCTTTAACTATGTGCAGGGTCGTTTACACGCACCGAAGGGTGAGGATTTTACCAACGCGGTTGCGTACTGGAAAACGCTGAAAACCGACGACAACGCGACGTTTGATACCGTCGTTACCCTGCAGGCAGAAGAAATCGCACCGCAGGTCACTTGGGGTACGAACCCGGGTCAGGTCATCTCGGTGAACGATAATATTCCCGACCCGGCGTCATTTTCCGATCCCGTTGAGCGCGCATCGGCTGAAAAAGCGCTGGCATATATGGGGCTGAAACCGGGCATTCCGTTAACAGAAGTGGCCATCGATAAAGTGTTTATCGGTTCCTGTACCAACTCGCGTATTGAAGATTTACGCGCTGCGGCCCAAATCGCCAAAGGGCGCAAAGTTGCGCCAGGCGTACAGGCGCTGGTTGTGCCGGGTTCTGGTCCGGTGAAAGCGCAGGCTGAAGCGGAAGGTCTGGACAAGATCTTCATCGAAGCCGGGTTTGAATGGCGTTTACCGGGCTGTTCCATGTGTCTGGCCATGAACAATGACCGCCTGAACCCAGGCGAGCGCTGTGCATCCACCAGCAACCGTAACTTTGAAGGCCGCCAGGGCCGCGGTGGTCGCACGCACTTAGTCAGCCCGGCCATGGCCGCCGCTGCCGCCGTTACCGGTCATTTTGCCGACATTCGCAGCATCAAATAAGGAAACTACCATGGCAGAGAAATTTACCCAACATACCGGCCTGGTTGTCCCACTGGATGCCGCCAACGTGGATACCGACGCGATTATTCCCAAACAGTTTTTGCAGAAGGTTACGCGCACCGGTTTTGGCGCTCATCTGTTTAACGACTGGCGTTTTCTGGATGAAAAAGGGCAACAGCCTAACCCAGAGTTCGTACTGAACTTCCCGGAATATAAAGGCGCGTCAATTCTGCTGGCGCGGGAAAACTTTGGCTGCGGCTCTTCCCGTGAACATGCGCCATGGGCGCTGACCGATTACGGCTTTAAAGTAGTGATCGCGCCAAGCTTCGCTGACATCTTCTACGGCAACAGCTTCAATAACCAACTGCTGCCGGTGACCTTGAGCGACGCGCAGGTAGATGAAATGTTCGCCCTGGTGAAAGCCAATCCGGGCATTAAATTTGAAGTGGATCTGCAAGCGCAGGTGGTGAAAGCGGGCGATAAGTCCTACAGCTTTAAAATCGACGACTTCCGCCGCCACTGCATGCTGAACGGTCTGGACAGCATCGGGCTGACGCTGCAGCATGAAGCGGCCATCACCGAGTACGAAGACAAGCAGCCAGCGTTTATGCGCTAGTCCTTGTGGTGCCGGATAAGGCGTAAGCTGCCATCCGGCACTACAAAAATCAAACGTCCTTTACCCGCCCGGTCATCACCAGCGTGACCACAGAAATCGCCGCAATCACCCAATAGACGGCAAAGTGACCGTAGCTTTGCGCAACAGCCCCCTGAATCACTCCCGCGAGAATGACCCCCGTTGAAATACTGTTGGTAAATAATGTGGTCGCTGACCCCGCACGCCCGGGCATAAGATCCTGAAACCACAGCATTCCTATCCCGGCGATGATACCGATAAATACTGCATTAAATAGTTGCAGCACCAGCAGCGCCGTGCGGCTGTGAAAGAAGATCAAACCAAGATAAAACAGTACGCCCGCCGCGACGGCCGCGATCATCATTCGCCGTTTGCCAAAGCGCTTCACATAGTAGCCCGCCAGGATCATCGCCGGAATTTCCAGCCCAGCCGCCGTCCCCATCAGGAGCCCGGCCAGCTTGTCCGGTAACCCCAGCTCAAGGCTTATCCACAGCGGCATATCGATGATGTACATGGTATTGCAGGTCCACATCAGCGTGGAGGCAATAAACAACATGCGCACATTTTTGTCCTGCCAACCGCCGGTCTGTTCCAGCGGTACGTCAACAGGTTGCTCCACCCGCGTGACTGACGGCAGTATCAGCGCAATCAGCACCAGGCTAATGGCGAAAATCCCTGCGGCAATGGAAAACATCGCCGTAAAGCCGTAATTCAGCGCCAGCATGAAGGCCAGCGGCGGTCCAATTACCCAGGCCAGCGAAAGCTGCGCACGCATCACCGAGCTAAACATCACCACTTCACGCGCGGAGTTATCAGCGTATTCCCGCGCCAGCGCAAACAGCTGCGGCATGGCGGTATTCGCCAGCGAGGCCAGCAGCACACCGCAGGTGATAAGCGTGAGATAGTGGCGATTAAACGCAAACAGCAGCGCGTTTCCGATTGCCATCAGGCAGCAGAACATGATCAGCTTGCGCCTGTCGCCCTGGCTGTCGGATCGTTTCGCGAGGCCAAGGCTGACAACGATCCCGACAATCGCATTGACGGTATAAAACAGCCCGACCCAAAACGGCTGCGCCCCGACTTCACGGCTCAGGAACAAGCTCAGCGTGGGTGCCTGCAACGCCCCTGCTACGCCCATCATAAAAGCGACCAGCATAAATGCCGCGTAAACGCCGTTGAGGCGCCGTCCCATGGTCATAATCCAGAGCATTACAGTTCCTTTTAGCGCAGCAGAAACAAAAAAAGCCAGCAGTGATTATCTGCTGGCGCGGCGATTAACACCAATACTCAGTCACACATGATGTCTGCAATTCCCAATTCAGGAGTCAGGCTGTCACCTCCCACTGCATCAGTTCTTCGAGCATCTTTAAGCGCTGCGGTGCGCTCAGGCAAGCCAACCAGGACGATTTTTCTGTCGCGGTAAAGTATTTCAACCAGAACTGACGCATAGATGACCCCTTCGTTGTCTCATCGCTTCATCGGAATCTATTATTGGCTTAATATAGGGATAATAAAATTGCTGAGTTTTTCGCAGGAGTTCCCCTTTTATGTCTTCTGGTCGTCTGCAACAACAGTTCATCCGTCTGTGGCAATGCTGTGACGGCAAAACGCAAGACACGACGCTGAACGAGCTGGCGGAGCTGCTGAGTTGTTCGCGCCGCCATATGCGTACCCTGCTCAATACCATGCAAGAACGCGGTTGGTTAACGTGGGAAGCCGAAGTTGGGCGAGGTAAACGCTCGCGCCTGACTTTCCTCTATACCGGGCTGGCACTCCAGCAGCAGCGGGCAGAAGACCTGCTGGAACAGGATCGCATCGATCAACTGGTGCAGCTGGTCGGTGACAAAACGGCCGTACGACAGATGCTGGTTTCGCACCTGGGACGCAGTTTTCGCCAGGGGCGGCACATCATGCGCGTTCTCTATTATCGTCCCATGCACAACCTGCTTCCCGGTACGGCGCTACGCCGTTCAGAAACTCATATCGCCCGGCAAATTTTCAGCGCCTTAATTCGGGTAAATGAGGAAAATGGGGAACTGGAAGCGGACATCGCCCATCACTGGCAGCAGATTTCACCTTTACACTGGCGATTCTTCCTGCGTCCGGGGATTCATTTTCATCATGGCCGCGAACTGGAAATGGAAGATGTCATCACCTCGCTGATGCGCATTAACGCCCTGCCGCTGTACTCGCACATCACGCAGATCGTTTCTCCCACGGCCTGGACGCTGGATATCCATCTCGCCCAACCCGACCGCTGGCTTCCCTGGCTATTGGGGCAAGTCCCCGCCATGATCCTGCCGCGAGAATGGGAGACGCTCAGCAACTTCTCCAGCCACCCAATTGGCACTGGTCCCTATGCGGTGATGCGCAATACCAATAACCAACTGAAAATTCATGCATTTGATGATTACTTTGGCTACCGGGCGCTGATCGACGAAGTTAACGTTTGGGTTTTACCCGATATCGGTGAAGAGCCTGGCGGTGGGTTGACGCTAAAAGGCCCCACGGAGGATGAAAAGGCGATCGAAAGCCGCCTCGAGGAAGGATGCTACTACCTGCTGTTTGATGCGCGCACCCACCGTGGCGCTAATCAGGAGGTTCGCGATTGGGTTAGCCGCGTTCTTTCGCCAACCCATCTCATCTGCCACGCCGACGAACAGTTTCAGCGACTGTGGTTTCCCGCCTACGGTTTGCTCCCCCGCTGGCACCATGCCAAACCCGGCCATGGTGAAAAACCCGCCGGACTGGAAACGCTGACGATCACCTACTATCGCGATCACATCGAACATCGGATTATCGCGCAGATCATGAAGACGTTGCTGGCAGAGCATCAGGTACAGTTAAATATTCAGGAGATCGACTACGATCAGTGGCATGCGGGTGAAATCGTCAGCGATATCTGGCTCAACAGCGCCAACTTTACCCTACCGCTGGATTTCTCGCTGTTCGCCCATTTGTGCGAAGTCCCGTTGCTGCAAAACTGTATCCCGCGGGACTGGGAAAACGATGCGGCCCGCTGGCGAACGGGCGAAATGAGCCTGCCGGCATGGTGCCAACAGCTGCTCGCCACAAAGGCCATTGTGCCGCTAATCCACCACTGGCTCATCATTCAAGGACAGCGCAGTATGCGCGGGTTACGCATGAATACCCTCGGCTGGTTTGATTTTAAATCAGCGTGGTTTGCACCACCGGATCCTTAGATCCGGCTCTTGATTGCCGCATAGCAACAAAATCATTACACTAACGCCGTTCTCAACGGGGTGCTAAATAAAAACATACACAAAATCATTCATGATGCATCAAGGCGGCAAGCGAGTGAGTCCCCAGGAGCATAGATAACTATGTGACTGGGGTGAGCGACAAATCTGCCGGGAGCAGATTTGAACGCTGCTTGCAGCGGCCCCGAAGGGGCGAGGCCCGGAGATGGGCCGAGTAACGCAGCCAACACAGAGGCAGCGTGAATGATGAAGTGTATGGGCTGAGAGATACCCGTCGAACCTGATCCGGATAATGCCGGCGAAGGGATTTGAGGCTGCAACTCAAGTCCTTTGCCACCCAACTTTATGAGGTGCAAAGTGTTTAAAAAATGTCTTCCGCTTTTACTGCTGTGCGCAGCGCCTGCTTTCGCCAAACCTGTACTGACCATTTATACCTACGACTCGTTCGCAGCTGACTGGGGCCCGGGCCCGACAATAAAAAAAACCTTTGAAGCTGACTGCAACTGTGAACTGAAACTGGTCGCGCTGGAAGATGGTGTCTCGCTGCTTAACCGCCTGCGCATGGAAGGAAAAAACAGTAAAGCTGACGTCGTACTGGGCCTCGATAACAACCTTCTGGAAGCCGCCACCCAAACTAAACTGTTTGCCAAAAGCGGTGTAGCAAGTGAAGCCGTAAACGTGCCCGGCGGCTGGAAAAACGATACCTTCGTTCCGTTTGATTACGGCTATTTCGCCTTCGTTTATGATAAGAACAAGCTGAAGAATCCGCCCAAAAGCCTGAAAGAACTGGTAGAAAGCGATCAAAAATGGCGCGTCATTTATCAGGACCCGCGTACCAGCACGCCGGGGCTGGGCCTGCTGCTATGGATGCAAAAAGTCTATGGCGATAAGGCGCCGGAGGCCTGGCGCGCGCTTTCGGCAAAAACCGTCACGGTCACCAAGGGCTGGAGTGAAGCCTACGGCCTGTTCCTGAAAGGCGAAAGCGACCTGGTACTCAGCTACACCACCTCTCCGGCCTATCACATCATCGCCGAGAAAAAAGACAACTACGCCGCAGCCAACTTTAGCGAAGGCCACTATTTGCAAGTGGAAGTCGCCGCCCGTACTGCGGCCAGCAAACAGCCGGAACTGGCCGAGAAATTCCTCAAGTTTATGGTGTCTCCAGCCTTCCAGAATGCGATTCCGACCGGCAACTGGATGTATCCGGTAACCCAGGTCGCCCTGCCTTCTGGACTCGAGCAACTGAATAAGCCAGCCACCGCGCTGGAATTTACGCCGCAGCAGGTTGCGGCTCAACGCCAGGCATGGATTAGCGAATGGCAACGCGCCGTCAGCCGTTAATTTCCGGCTGGCTGGTTCCAGGGCTTACCGCCGCCACGCTGATGGTGACCGTTGCCCTGGCCGCGTTTCTGGCGCTGTGGTTTAACGCCCCACGGGGGGAGTGGATCTCACTGTGGCAAGACGACTACCTGTGGCACGTGGTGCGTTTTTCTTTCTGGCAGGCTTTTTTATCCGCAGTGCTGTCGGTCATCCCGGCGATTTTCCTTGCCAGAGCGCTCTATCGCCGCCGTTTTCCAGGACGACTGGCGCTGCTTCGCCTGTGCGCGATGACGTTAATCCTGCCAGTGCTGGTCGCGGTCTTCGGTATTCTTAGCGTGTACGGTCGTCAGGGCTGGCTGGCCTCGATCTGGCATACATTCGGGCTGGAATGGACGTTTTCGCCGTACGGTCTGCAGGGCATTCTGCTGGCGCACGTCTTTTTCAATCTGCCGATGGCCAGTCGTCTGCTGTTGCAGTCGCTGGAGAATATTCCCGGCGAACAGCGACAGTTAGCCGCTCAGTTGGGTCTGCGCGGCTGGCATTTCTTCCGCTTTGTTGAATGGCCGTGGCTGCGTCGGCAAATTCTTCCCGTCGCGGCGCTCATCTTTATGCTCTGTTTCGCCAGCTTCGCCACTGTTTTGTCACTGGGCGGTGGACCGCAGGCCACAACCATCGAGCTGGCGATTTATCAGGCGCTGAACTTTGATTACGATCCCGCCCGCGCCGCCATGCTGGCGTTGATCCAGATGGTTTGTTGTTTAGCGCTGGTGCTCTTCAGCCAACGTCTGAGCCGCGCCATCGCCCCCGGTACCACGTTGGTTCAGGGCTGGCGCGATCCCGACGATCATCTGCACAGCCGCCTGGCAGACGCACTGCTGATTATTCTGGCCCTGCTGCTACTGCTGCCGCCGCTGCTGGCGGTAATTGTCGATGGTATTAACCGCCATATGCTGGATGTTCTTAAGCAACCTGTACTGTGGCACGCACTGGGAACCTCGCTGCGCATTGCGCTGGCGGCAGGTGCGTTGTGCGTAGTTCTCACCATGATGCTGTTATGGAGCAGTCGTGAACTGCGTGCCCGACAGCAGGTGCTGGCGGGTCAGATGCTGGAACTTAGCGGCATGATGATCCTCGCCATGCCGGGCATCGTGCTGGCAACCGGCTTCTTTCTGCTGCTCAATAACACCATTGGACTCCCCGAATCAGCCGACGGCATTGTCATTTTTACCAATGCGCTGATGGCGATCCCTTACGCGCTGAAGGTGCTGGAAAACCCAATGCGGGACGTCACCACCCGCTACAGTATGTTGTGCCAGTCGTTGGGAATTGAGGGATGGTCGCGCCTGAAAGTGGTTGAACTGCGCGCCCTGAAGCGCCCGCTGGCGCAGGCGATGGCTTTTGCCTGCGTGCTGTCGATTGGCGATTTTGGCGTGGTTGCGCTATTTGGTAATGAGGATTTCCGCACCCTGCCGTTTTATTTATATCAGCAGATTGGCTCTTATCGCAGTCAGGATGGCGCAGTTACGGCGTTATTGCTGCTGATCCTGTGCTTTACGCTGTTTACTGTTATTGAGAAATTGCCGGGTCGAAATGTTAAAACTGATTGATATCACATGGCTTTATCACCATTTGCCGATGCGCTTTACGCTGTCGATCGCACGCGGTGAGCAGGTCGCGATCCTCGGGCCCAGCGGCGCCGGGAAAAGTACGCTGCTGAATCTGATCGCCGGCTTTCTCACGCCTGCCAGCGGTACCATGTTGATTGAAGGTGAAGATCACACCGCCACGCCTCCATCACGTCGCCCCGTTTCGATGCTGTTTCAGGAAAATAACCTGTTCAGCCACCTGAGCGTGCAGCAAAACATCGGCCTGGGCCTTAACCCGGGATTGAAGCTGAACGCATCGCAGCGGGAGAAAATGCATCACATCGCCCAGCAAATGGGGATTGACTCACTGCTGGAGCGCCTCCCCGGTGAGCTTTCCGGCGGTCAGCGACAGCGCGTAGCGCTGGCGCGTTGCCTGGTGCGGGAACAACCCATTTTGCTGCTTGATGAACCGTTCTCTGCGCTCGATCCCGCCCTGCGCCAGGAGATGTTAACGCTGGTTGCTGAAGTCTGTCGCGATAAACAGCTTACCTTACTGATGGTGTCCCACAGTGTAGAAGATGCGGCGCGAATTGCGTCCCGTTCGATTGTGGTCGCCGACGGGCGCATCGCCTGGCAGGGCAAAACGGATGAGTTATTAAGCGGTCAGGCCAGCGCCTCGACGCTCTTGGGCATCAAAGCCGAGTGATTGATTTCCCAGGCCGATGTGATGGACACCTCCCACCTTACGGCATCATCGTGCCAGACTGAGGTGTTAACTTCAGTTCCCAGGGGGAGGTGTCCACATGAATATTAAACGTATTGGCCTCGATCTCGCAAAGCAGGTTTTTCAGCTT
>NZ_KZ559409.1:0-137433 GCF_002850715.1 Citrobacter sp. L55
ACCGCTGGCAACAAAGGATAAGGGTTGCGCTCGTTGCGGGACTTAACCCAACATTTCACAACACGAGCTGACGACAGCCATGCAGCACCTGTCTCACGGTTCCCGAAGGCACCAAGGCATCTCTGCCAAGTTCCGTGGATGTCAAGAGTAGGTAAGGTTCTTCGCGTTGCATCGAATTAAACCACATGCTCCACCGCTTGTGCGGGCCCCCGTCAATTCATTTGAGTTTTAACCTTGCGGCCGTACTCCCCAGGCGGTCGACTTAACGCGTTAGCTCCGGAAGCCACGCCTCAAGGGCACAACCTCCAAGTCGACATCGTTTACGGCGTGGACTACCAGGGTATCTAATCCTGTTTGCTCCCCACGCTTTCGCACCTGAGCGTCAGTCTTTGTCCAGGGGGCCGCCTTCGCCACCGGTATTCCTCCAGATCTCTACGCATTTCACCGCTACACCTGGAATTCTACCCCCCTCTACAAGACTCTAGCCTGCCAGTTTCGGATGCAGTTCCCAGGTTGAGCCCGGGGATTTCACATCCGACTTGACAGACCGCCTGCGTGCGCTTTACGCCCAGTAATTCCGATTAACGCTTGCACCCTCCGTATTACCGCGGCTGCTGGCACGGAGTTAGCCGGTGCTTCTTCTGCGAGTAACGTCAATTGCTGCGGTTATTAACCACAACACCTTCCTCCTCGCTGAAAGTACTTTACAACCCGAAGGCCTTCTTCATACACGCGGCATGGCTGCATCAGGCTTGCGCCCATTGTGCAATATTCCCCACTGCTGCCTCCCGTAGGAGTCTGGACCGTGTCTCAGTTCCAGTGTGGCTGGTCATCCTCTCAGACCAGCTAGGGATCGTCGCCTAGGTGAGCCGTTACCCCACCTACTAGCTAATCCCATCTGGGCACATCCGATGGCAAGAGGCCCGAAGGTCCCCCTCTTTGGTCTTGCGACGTTATGCGGTATTAGCTACCGTTTCCAGTAGTTATCCCCCTCCATCGGGCAGTTTCCCAGACATTACTCACCCGTCCGCCACTCGTCACCCAAGGAGCAAGCTCCTCTGTGCTACCGTTCGACTTGCATGTGTTAGGCCTGCCGCCAGCGTTCAATCTGAGCCATGATCAAACTCTTCAATTTAAGTTTGATGCTCGTGAATTNTGTGCTACCGTTCGACTTGCATGTGTTAGGCCTGCCGCCAGCGTTCAATCTGAGCCATGATCAAACTCTTCAATTTAAGTTTGATGCTCGTGAATTAAACTTCGTAATGAATTACGTGTTCACTCAGAGACTTGGTATTCATTTTTCGTCTTGCGACGTTAAGAATCCGTATCTTCGAGTGCCCACACAGATTGTCTGATAAATTGTTAAAGAGCAGTTGCGACGCGCTTTAGCGCTCTGTCGCGAGGTCCCGTATATTACGTTTTCCTCATTCAGAGTCAAGCATTTATTTTTGCTTTTCTCTGCGAGATTCTCAGTGGAACCCCGCTGACCCGGCGGCGTGTAATCCGTTGTTCCGTGTCAGTGGAGGCGCATTATAGGGAGTTATTTCAGGCTGACAAGGAGAAATTTAAAATAATCTTCCGAGTGCTTATTTTTCCACCAAAACAGTCTAAACAGCCAGTTTTTCGAGCGTCTTAAAGCCATAACGCTGCAGCACGGGCAATAATTGTTCGGCTTCTGCGGTCATTGCCATGCAGAATGCGACATTCTCATCAGTTGATTTCGCGTCTGGCGCTTCATGTTCTAATAACCAGGCCGTACGACGCGCAATCGCGGCACCAGAATCCACCAGCCGCGTCCCCTCAGGCAGGACCTGTAAAAGTTCTTCCCGTAATAGAGGGAAATGGGTGCATCCGAGCACCACCGTGTCAGGTGGTTCCGACATCCGCAGCCAAGGGCGCAGGACACGACGCAGTTCTTCCAGAGAAACGGTTTCACCGTGCAGCTTCGCTTCCGCCAGTTCCACCAGTTCAGCGGAACCCAGCATCGCTATCTGACATTCGTTAGCAAACCGTGCAATCAACTCATGGGTATATGAACGCTTCACCGTTGCACGCGTAGCCAGCAGTCCCACCACACCATTCGCCGTGAGTCGCGCCGCCGGTTTAATAGCAGGCACCACGCCCACAACCGGAAAGGCAAATTTCTCACGTAATGCAGGGAGCGATACCGTGCTTGCTGTATTACACGCGATGACCGCAAGAGAGAGGGGATAGCGCTGCTGGACCGCAGTCACAATCTCAACAACACGTTCGACGATAAACTCCTCGCTCTTCTCTCCATAAGGAAAGGCGACGTTGTCGAAAGCGTATATATAGTGGAGATCCGGCAAAAGACGCCGGATCTCGTCATAGACCGACAACCCACCGACGCCGGAATCAAACACCAGCACAGTGGGGCGCGGATCAGAAAGTGTAGCTGCCAGACAAGGTGTATTCCCGTCCTGCAGTTGCGTAGCCATAAACTGTCTCGTAATCTTTATCGAACAGGTTGGCGATTTTACCACGAACTGTCAGCTGTGAGGTGATTGGATATGACACGCCAAGATCCCACAGGCTAACCCCACCCATTTTTACCGGCTGGTAGGTTACGTAGTCAGTGTCATAACGCGTTCCCAGGTAATGATACGTCAGGCCCCAGTCAAAATCATAAACCTGCCAGTCGAGCTGGTACTTCACCTGGTTCTTAGAACGCCGTGCGAGCGGCTTGTCCGTAATCGCATTGCGCGAATCGACATAATCGTAGCTCAGCGTATGTGCCAACGGCCCGGTATCAAAGTTTGCGGTCGCTTCCACACCTTTAATACGAACTTTACCTTCGTTAAAGTATTTCTCGGTATGCGGGTCGTAATCGATCATGTCGTCTATATCATTACGATATCCGGATACACGCCAGTTCACGCCCGCCGTTAAGCCTTCAAACGCCCCTTCCCATTGCTTACTTTGTTCAGGATCCAGGTTCGAATTGCCGTAATAACCATGCAACTGTCCGAGATTAGGCGCTTTGTAAGATGTACCGTAGGACGCAATAAAGCGATAGCCTTCAATAAACTCCCATCCGGCGCTGGTCTGCCATGTGCCATGACGGCCAAACTCGGAGTTATCATCACTGCGCGCCGCACCTTCAAAGGTAAAGTCGCCCAGTTGCTGCAACCCGGTCAGGTAGAGACCCGTATTACGCTGATCGTAACCGTCCGTGACATACCCGGTGCCAGGCGTCGTGGTTTGCTTTTGCCAGTCAACGCCTGCGCCTACGTTACCGTGACCAAGCACCATACTGTTGGACCACTGAACATTATATTGCTTCATATCATCCAGTGTGGCCGAGGAGTCATAGCGACCATAATCCGGATCATAGTTGTAATCTTTACTATGGCTATAGCTGGAAACCAGTTGCGACTGGATAAGCTCGCCATTAAAGCGCAGCCCGGCATCCCAGCTTTGGCTATAGAGCTGACGGGTATCCACTAACGGCGTCCCAGGATAATAATACGCGTCATAATCTGTTCGGTTATCATAGCCGTAGCCGCGAACAAACCCGCTCCATGTATCGGAAAAGTTATGTTCCAGCGCGCCATACAGCGTCTTACTTAAGAAACCGTCTTTGTCGGGCTGAGCCTGAGAGCCAGTGCTACCGTATGCGACAACATCAAAACCTTTGGTATAGGCATAATCGCCCATTAGTGTGACGCGCGTATTTTCGCCAAGCTGTTGTTGGGTTGAGACATCGTAATTCTGATACCCATTGCTCCCCACACCGGCAGTGAGTTCCGTCCCCGGCTTTTCACGCGTAGTAATGATATTCACCACACCGCCAATCGCATCAGAACCATAAACCGCCGAACGCGGCCCACGAATGTATTCGATACGTTGCACTAACGAGACGGGGAACTGGCTAAGATCGGCTGCGCCGCTAACCCCTGCCAGGTTCAGACGCACGCCGTCAATCAACACCAGCACATGGCTGGCGTTGGTGCCGCGAATAGAAATAGACGAATTTTGTCCCATACCACCGTATTGGGCGATATCCACGCCCGGCAGGCGACGAAGCACATCATTGACGGAAGTGGATTGCCAGCGATCGATATCCTGACGTGTAACAACGGTGATAGGGGCAAGTACAGCGCTACGAGGCTGCTGAAAACGGTTGGCAGTGACGACGAGAGTATCTGGGCTAGTGTCCTGCGCCCAACCCGAAAATGCTGTGACGGACAGCGCCGTGCACAGCAACGATTTTTTAATCATTGTAAAGCATCCACAATATAAGAAGGATGCCGCAGGTCCCACCGATAGTACGCGATGATGAAAGCCAGATGCGACGTTAGCCGGCAGGTCTTCGGGCTTGGAGGCAACTTAAAGAGATGATGACTTCCCACGGCAAGCCGCAGTGTCTGCACCAGGTGCGCTCATCTCCTACCTTCCTTACCGCTGCGCGTCAGCTCCAGATTCACACTGGATTCCCTTTTAACTCACAGGACCGGAAAACGGATGCTACAGTTTGTTACAACCTGGTGTCCAGACCGCGCATCACAATATCGGAAATCATCAATGACTGGACATCTGTTGAGCAATCCCTACAATCCCCGCGTACTTTTATTTTTCAGGACGCATCATGACCCCCGAACACCTTCCGACAGAACAGTACGACGCCCAGTTAGCTGAAAAAGTAGTGCGTCTGCAGAGCTTAATGACGCCATTTTATGCACAGGTTCCGGAAGTGTTTCGCTCGCCGGTCAGCCACTACCGTATGCGCGCGGAATTTCGTCTGTGGCATGACGGGGATGATCTGTACCACATCATGTTCGACAGCCAGACCAAAAGCCGTATCCGCGTCGACAGTTTCCCGGCGGCCAGCGAGCTTATCAACACGCTGATGACGGCAATGATCGACGGCGTTCGCAACAACCACGTCCTGCGCCACAAACTGTTCCAGATTGATTACCTCACTACCCTGAGCGATCAGGCGGTGGTATCGATGCTGTACCATAAAAAGCTGGATGATGAATGGCGTCAGGAAGCTGAAGCGCTGCGGGATGCGTTACGGGCGCAAAACCTGAACGTGCATCTGATTGGCCGGGCAACCAAAACCAAAATCGAGCTGGACCAGGATTACATTGACGAACGCTTGCCGGTTGCGGGTAAAGAGATTATCTACCGCCAGGTTGAGAACAGCTTCACCCAGCCGAATGCCGCCATGAATATTCAGATGCTGGAATGGGCGATTGATGTCACCAGGGGATCAAAAGGCGACCTGCTTGAGCTGTACTGCGGCAATGGCAATTTCTCGTTAGCCCTCGCACAAAACTTCAACCGCGTGCTGGCCACTGAAATCGCTAAACCGTCCGTGGCTGCTGCGCAATACAACATTGCGGCTAACCATATTGATAACGTACAAATTATCCGCATGGCGGCCGAAGAGTTTACTCAGGCGATGAACGGGGTTCGTGAGTTCAACCGTTTGCAGGGAATCGATCTGAAGAGTTACCAGTGTGAAACCATTTTCGTTGACCCACCGCGCAGCGGTCTGGACAGCGAAACAGAGAAAATGGTGCAGGCGTACCCGCGAATTCTGTACATCTCCTGTAACCCGGAGACATTGTGTAAGAACCTGGAAACGTTAAGCCAGACGCACAATGTTTCACGCCTGGCTCTGTTCGATCAGTTCCCGTATACGCACCATATGGAGTGCGGAGTATTACTGACCGCCAAGTAAATGATGTCCTGGCCGGGGGCGCTTCGCTTGCCCGGCCTACAAATATTACTCCACGATTTCCTGTCTACGGTTCCGCACTTTAAAGCCGATCCAGAACACCAGAATCACTGACAGAACCGCCGGGAAGAAGTTAGAGCCAATATCCGGATATTCAGCGCGTACCACAGTGCTGTACAACAGAACGCCGAGAATAAAACAGGCGGCGGCCAGGCCCGGTAATCCCACAGGCATGGTGCGGTTTTGATAGCGTTGATGCAGACAATAAACCGTCAGCACCAGCGAAATAATTGGGAATACTGAGAATGGCACAATGGAGCTAAACAGCGCCGCAAATGTGCCATTGATCGATAAGCCAGCAACCAGCGCCAGCAGCAGCGTACCTTTATCTTGACCTGACTGTTTCATTGCTCGTCCTTCTCGTTACTCGGAGTGATGCGTCATCTTCTCTTGTTCACGGCGGTACCAATAAAATGCGCCCTTCGCGATCATGCGCAGTTGCAATACCAGCCGTTCTTCCAGCTGTCGACGCTGCTCGGCGCCAACATCCAGTGCTTCTGCCCCGGCGCTGAACACAATGGTGACCATGGCTTCGGCCTGCGCTTCAGTAAACGCACGAGGCATATGGTTTTCGAGTTCGAGATAGTCCGCAAGTTCCGCAATGAAGTGCTGAATTTCACGAGCAACCGCTGCGCGAAACGCCGCGGAGGTTCCCGAACGCTCGCGCAATAATAAACGGAAGGCGTTGGGATTGTTGCCGATGAACTCCATAAATGTTGAGACCGAGGTGCGGATCACACTCCCGCCCTTCGCGATACGCTGACGCGCCTGACGCATCAACTGACGCAGCATCAAACCACTCTCATCCACCATCGTCAGGCCAAGTTCATCCACATCGCGGAAATGGCGATAAAACGAGGTTGGCGCAATGCCCGCTTCACGAGCGACTTCGCGTAAACTGAGGCTGGCAAAACTACGCTCAGCGCTGAGTTGACTAAATGCGGCTTCTACCAGCGAACGCCGGGTTTTTTCTTTTTGTTGCGCTCTAACGCCCATCACGATGTCTGAATCCTTCCACATACCTTGCTGGCACTATACCAGAGATTAGGCGGTTGGCATGGCTTTGTGAATGATTGTTTACGCGCAGTTTGTGCTTCGGGTTCGCAAAAAAGCACAACGATAATTGGGTTATCCCGACAACGATGTTACTATTCTGTTGCTTTTATGTATAAGAACAGGTAAGCCTGACCATGTCACATTCCTACGATTACGATGCAATAGTAATAGGTTCCGGTCCCGGCGGCGAAGGCGCTGCAATGGGTCTGGTTAAGCAAGGAGCGCGCGTCGCGGTGATTGAGCGCTATCATAACGTCGGCGGAGGCTGTACCCACTGGGGGACCATCCCGTCGAAAGCCCTCCGCCACGCCGTCAGCCGTATTATTGAATTCAATCAGAACCCACTTTACAGCGACCACTCCCGACTCCTTCGTTCTTCTTTCGCCGATATTCTCAACCACGCTGATAACGTTATTAATCAGCAAACGCGTATGCGGCAAGGATTTTACGAGCGCAACCACTGTGAAATTTTGCAGGGAAATGCCCGTTTTGTTGATGAACACACACTCGCCCTTGAATGCCACGACGGCACGGTGGAAACGCTGACCGCGGATAAGTTCATCATCGCCTGTGGTTCACGCCCCTATCATCCGGTAGATGTCGACTTTTCCCATCCCCGGGTTTATGACAGCGACTCTATCCTGAGCCTGCACCATGAACCCCGCCATGTTTTGATTTATGGCGCGGGAGTAATTGGCTGCGAATATGCGTCGATCTTCCGTGGAATGGACGTCAAAGTCGATTTAATCAACACTCGCGATCGCCTGCTTGCGTTCCTCGATCAAGAGATGTCCGACTCGCTCTCTTACCACTTCTGGAACAGCGGTGTGGTCATTCGCCACAACGAAGAGTACGAGAAGATTGAAGGTTGCGATGACGGCGTCATCATGCATCTGAAATCCGGTAAGAAACTGAAAGCCGACTGCCTGTTGTACGCCAATGGCCGTACCGGTAATACCGATTCGCTGGCGCTGGAAAATATTGGGCTGAAAACCGACAGCCGCGGGCAGTTGAAGGTCAACAGCATGTACCAGACGGCGCTGCCGCACGTGTATGCCGTAGGAGATGTGATCGGCTATCCGAGTCTGGCATCGGCGGCCTACGATCAGGGACGCATTGCCGCCCAGGCATTGGTAAAAGGCGAAGCTACCGCGCATCTGATCGAAGATATCCCGACCGGGATTTATACCATTCCGGAAATCAGCTCCGTCGGTAAAACCGAGCAGCAGCTCACAGCCATGAAAGTTCCATACGAGGTTGGCCGCGCCCAGTTTAAACATCTGGCACGTGCGCAAATCGTGGGTATGAGTGTCGGAACGCTGAAGATCCTGTTCCATCGCGAAACGAAAGAGATTCTGGGGATCCACTGCTTTGGGGAACGCGCGGCCGAAATTATTCACATCGGTCAGGCGATAATGGAGCAAAAAGGTGGTGGTAACACCATCGAATACTTCGTTAACACCACCTTTAACTACCCAACCATGGCGGAAGCCTATCGGGTAGCAGCGCTAAATGGCTTAAACCGCCTGTTTTAACGCACTGTCGAAATGGCCATCCATTGACCCACGGATGGCCTCTGCCAGCTGTTCATAACGGCTGCGCAGCGGCGAACCTGGACGATACACCAGGCCAATCGTACGGCGCGGTTCTGGCTTGATGCAGGGCAAATAGACAACGCCATCACGCTTACGCTCCGGCGGCACGGCCAGCGCGGGCAGTAAGGTAATACCGCTACCTGCCGCCACCATGTTACGCAGCGTTTCCAGACTGGTCGCCCGGAAATGGGTATCCTCATCAGCACCCGCTTCAAAGCAGAAGCCCATCGCCTGATCGCGCAGGCAGTGGCCATCCTCTAGCATCAGCAGTTTCTCACCCGCCAGATCGGACATCGGCACACAGTCGCGGTTTGCCCATGGGTGATCTTCATAGATCGCCAGCAGCATAGGCTCATCAAATAACGGTACTTCGATGAACGCCTCACTCTCTTTCACCAGCGCCAGAATGACGCAGTCGAGCTTACCGCTATCCAGTTGCGCCAACAGCTGATGCGTCTGCGCCTCATGGAGATACATTTCCAGTTTTGGGAAGGTCTGGTGCAACATAGGAATAATATGCGGCAGCAGGTATGGCCCCACCGTTGGGATCAAACCAATATGCAGCGGTCCAGACATTGTCTCGCCTTGTTGGCTTGCCATCTCCTTGAGCACTTTGACCTCGCGCAGCACGGTGCGCGCCTGATCCACCAGCAGTAAACCTGCCTGAGTGAACAGTACTTTGCGACTCGTACGCTCCAGCAGCATGACGCCAAGCTCATCTTCCAGCTTGCGGATCTGCCCGCTCAGCGTTGGCTGACTAACGTGACAGGAGTCTGCCGCTCGTCGGAAGTGACGATGTTCGGCTAGCGCCACCAGGTATTCAAGATCACGAATATTCATTATTCATCCTCCATCGCCACGATAGTTCGTAGCGATAGGTAGAATAGCAACGAACGATTATCCCTATCAAGCTTTCTGTTTAATAATGCACCACAGAAACGGAACGGTACCCCTTTAACCCTTGAAGCTACTGTCCGTTTTGAGAGTTTCTCTCATACTCGAAATAACTAAAGCCAACGTGAACTTTTGCGGACCTTGAGTCCGCATTTTTTTTGCGCCCGGCGCGAATACATTCAAAAAAATATATACAAAATATAAATTACATATTCTCATCCGATTATTTAAATTAAAACCATATTAAATTAAAATAATCAAAAACATTTTGTATCATTTATATATTTGACGCCCTGTCAGGTTCATAAATAATAACCGCGCGATATTCAATATATGGCAAATCGCAAGAACACTCGTTTCTTCGCCACTCTAATTATTTAGAGTACATTCACCCATATTTTTCTAATATTTATCGAATGGAATCTTTTATGAAACTCAATACTATTTCGCGATATTTTCTCGCGGCAGGCCTGATGTCGTGCGCCGCAAACGCATTCGCTCTGGAAGCCTGGAGCGGTCAGGCAGGTGGAAACACCATTGAAGTTATTTTTGACAGTAAAGTTTATAGTAACCGCTGGTATGTAAATGCCGATAATTGCCCACAGGGCGCGTCAGCTGAAAACTGGGATAATCCGTGGAGTTATGTGCGCGATGCCACAAAAGCGGAAATCGATCAATATGGCAACCCAACCACTTGTGAATCCGGGAGCGCCACGCCTGTTGCCCACGACGCATTCAGCGCCGAAAAAGATTATGCCAAAGATGATATTGTCGCTTATCAGGATGTGACATATGAAGCGTCCAGGCCCATTCCGGCTTATTCCTTCACCCCAGGTGCCGACAATCCGTGGAAACTCTATACGCCAGTACCCGACTGGCGTTCCAGCCAGGTTTACAACAAAGGGGACGAGGTCAAAGTTGACGGCCAGTCTTATGAAGCACTGTACTATACCGTTGGCGAAAACCCTTCTATTGCAGGTAACCAGAACCCGACCGGCACCAATGGCCGTCCGTGGAAACCGTTAGGCCCAACGGTCGAATTCACCCAGGAACAATTTAAGAATGCCCCACAGATCAATTCCATTGCGTTTTACGAACCCGGCAAACTGGCGGTGTACAAAGGAACGCCTTTTGTCGCTCAGACGAAAGTCAAAGGCGTTATGCCGTATGATAAAAACCCATGGGCAATTTATACCAACTGGACTGGCACCAAAGAGCGCGTAGGGACGCCGAAGAATCCGTGGCCTGCCCACGTTTATGCACCATACGTCGACTTTAGCCTGAACAGCATTCCGGATCTGGCGAAACTGGCGAAAGAGCAAAACATTACCCACTTCACCATGGCGTTTGTCGTCGCGAAAAGTGGCGAGCAGTGCATCCCAACCTGGGGTACGGCCTATAATCTGCAGGATTACTCACAGTACAGTAAAATAAAAGCGCTGCGTGAAGCCGGTGGCGATGTGATGGTTTCCATTGGCGGAGCGAATAACTCCCCGCTGGCGGCTGCCTGTAAGAATGTGAAAGATCTGCAAAAACTCTACTACGACATTGTTGATAACCTGAACCTGAACGTGCTGGATTTTGACATCGAAGGCACATGGGTGGCCGATCAGGATTCCATCGATCGCCGCAACCAGGCAGTAAAAGAGGTTCAGGCTCAGTGGAAAGAGGAAGGTCGCAAAGTCGGTATCTGGTACACCCTGCCGATTCTGCCGACCGGTCTGACGGCTGAAGGTCTGTATGTGCTGGAAAATGCGCGCCATGTCGGCGTTGAGCTGGCTGGTATTAACGTAATGACCATGGACTACGGTAATGCCGTCTGCCAGTCAGACGGTACCGAAGGGCAGAACATCCACGGTAAATGCGCCACGTCCGCCATCGACAACATGTTCACCCAGTTGAAGAAAATCTGGCCAGAGAAATCTGACAAAGAGATCAACGCCATGATGGGCACCACCCCGATGATCGGTTACAACGATGTACAGGGCGAAGTGTTCTATCTGTCCGATGCGAAACTGGTGATGGACGACGCGAAAAAACGCAACCTCGGCATGATTGGCGCGTGGTCGATGACGCGCGATCAGCCGGGCGTGGCGAAGCAGGTCAGCCCGGAGCACAGCGGCATGACCGCACAGCAGGCACCGATGTACGCATACAGCCAGGTATTTGCGCCGTTTACGCATGACAATTCCGCAGATGAAGCGTCTACCGATCTTGCCGGTGATGTGAAAGCGGTTTATATCGATGTTTTTGATGGTCAGCAGCGCATCAATGTAAATTTCGATACCAGCAAGCTGAGCGGCAGTAACAGTTACTCGGTAGATGTGGATGGTAAATATGCCTTCTCTACCTCCGGCAACAGTGTCTACTACAGCTACCGTTCTAACTACGGTACGCAAAGCACGGTACGGACCGGTGGCATGTCCTACATGTTAGCGCCAGGAAAAGTGATCACCGTTAAACGTACCAATCCGAATCCTGAAATCCTGGCACAGCTCACTGTGACGAGGGATATGCAGGAAGGTAACAATCCGGTCAAGGATGCCGGTGAAGTGAAATCGTTGACGGTTAAAAAAATCAACGGCGTACCGAATGTGGTTGTTGATTTTGACGCCAAAGCGCTGGGCTGGAAAGCAGCGAACGGTTCTGCGTGGGTCGTGAAAGTGATGGGTGACGCGAAAAACGGTAACTACATCTTCAGTTGTGACAACGGTAACTGCTATTACAGCTCTGTCAAAACAGCGGGAGATATCACCACGGTAACGTCTGGTGAAAGAGACATCTCCGAAGGTGAAACCATTGTCGTTGAACGTGTTACACCGAATCCGGCAACCGTCGCCAAACTGGTTGTTACGAAAGATATGCTGAAATAATCCTTTTCGCATAAAGTCAGAACCCCGTCTGCTCACAGCGACGGGGTTCTTTTTTTTTACACCAGCCGCGCCTTCGCGTAGTCGATCGCCTGCGCCACCTGCTGTGGCGACACGCCGCCTTTCGCCGCACGTTTATCCAGGCACGATTGCAACGAGAGGATCGGATAAACGTCATCGCCAATCACCTGACTGAACTTTTGTAAGTCGGCAAGCGACAGCGCTTCCAGCGGTTTGCCCTGACGAATCGCCTCGACCACCGTCTCACCCACAATATGGTGTGCTTCGCGGAACGGGACGCCTTTTGCTACCAGATAATCCGCCAACTCGGTGGCGTTAGCATAACCCTGCTGCGCCGCTTCCTGACAACGCGGATGTTTCACCTGAATGCCATCCAGTACCAGCGCAGCCATATGCAGACAGTCCAGCCAGGTGTCGAGCGCATCGAACAGCCCTTCTTTGTCTTCCTGCATATCTTTGTTGTACGCCAACGGGAGACCTTTTAAGGTCATCATCATGCCGGTCAGCGCACCCTGCACGCGACCGCATTTGCCACGGATCAACTCCAGCGCATCCGGGTTTTTCTTCTGCGGCATCAGAGATGAACCCGAAGTTACACGATCGGACAGCTCGACAAAGCCCGCTTCGCCGGTATTAAAGAAAATCAGGTCTTCAGCAAAACGCGACAGGTGCACCATGCCGATAGAGGCGTCGGAGAGTAACTCCAGCACGTGGTCACGGTCAGAAACACTGTCCAGACTGTTACGCGTCGCCGAGGCAAAGCCCAGCCAACCGGCCAGCTGCTCGCGATCGATTTCATACGCCGTACCCGCCAGCGCGCCGCAGCCCAGTGGACTGACGTCCAGACGCTTGAGCGAATCCTGCAGACGGCTCTCGTCACGCGCCAACATTTCGACATAGGCCAGACACCAATGAGCAAACGTCACCGGCTGCGCACGTTGCAGGTGGGTGTAACCCGGCATGACGGCGTCCTGGTTATTCTCTGCCGTCACCACCAGCGCACTTTGCAGCTGACGGTTGGCCGACAGTAATTCAATAACCGTGTCTTTACACCACAGTTTAAGATCGGTCGCGACCTGGTCATTACGGCTACGTCCGGTATGCAGTTTTTTACCAAGCTGGCCGACTTTATCAATCAGCTTACCTTCCACCCAGCTATGAATATCTTCGGCATCGCTTTGCAGGATCTGCTGCGGATTAACGCGAACCTCTTCCAGCAGAGTGTTCAGCGCCTCTTCCAATTGCAGTTGTTCATCGGCAGTCAGTACGCCGACCGTTACCAGCGCTTTAGACCAGGCCACAGAGCCGACAATATCCTGTTCTGCCAGGCGGTAGTCAAAACGCAACGAGTCGTTGAACTGTTTGAACCGCTGATCTGCTGCCTGTGTAAAACGCCCACCCCAAAGTGCCATAACATCGTTCCTTTATTCGTTAGTTCCGCCGGGTGGCGCTACGCTTACCCAGCCCACGGTCATTCAATAAAAACTTACGCTAAAATCCGCGTGCCAATTGGCATGCCGTTAAACAGCGCCGGAAGTTGCTCGGCATGACGCCAGGAGGCAATATCCACAGGGCGACCCAGCGTGCGCGCGGCATCCAGCGCCGCATTGACCTTCACGATCATGCCGTCAGTAATAATACCTTGTTCAATCAGTTGTTCCGCTTTCGCGGCGGTCATTTCGGCAATACGCTGGCCTTTTCCATCCAGAATACCGCTTACGTCAGAGAGCAGGATCAGATCCGCACCCAGCGTTGCCGCCAGCGCCGTTGCCGCCTGATCGGCATTAACGTTCATCAGCAGTCCGTCTTCAGTAACGCCAATGGAGCTAACTACCGGCAGAAAACCGCCTTCCAGCAGTGTGTTAATCAGCTTAGGCGAACCCGGCTGCGCCAGTCCAACATGACCCAGCGCTTTATCGAGCGGCGTCACTTTTACGCTGTCGCCATCACCAAGATACAGACCCACGGATGCGATGTGATGCTTTTTCGACCAGGCCAGTAAGGTTTTATTCGCTGTTCCCGCCAGGGCGCCGGTAATAATGTCAATTTGATCGGCTGGCGTGACGCGCAGACCATTTTTCTTTTTCACCGGCAGGTTCAGTTGCTTCATCAGATCGTCAACCACGCAGCCGCCACCGTGCACAATGACCAGCGGTCGCTGATGCGACTCACGATAATTCACCAGTGCGGTAAACAGACGCTCCAGCGCCTCTTCGCTATCCAGTAAAACGCCGCCCAGCTTGATAATTAATGGATTCATCGTTGCACCCTTAAATAAGAGACTGCGTTTCAGCAAAGCCAAAACGAATATTTGCGCACTGCATCGCCTGTGCCGCCGCGCCTTTCAATAAGTTGTCTTCAGTTGCCACCACGATCAGGTGCTCACCCTGTACGGCAAACCCGATATCACAGAACGGTAAGCCAACCACGTTCTTCAGCGCCGGAACGCCTTTGTCATACAGACGCACCAGTGGCTTATCGCCATACGCCTGTTGCAACGTTTGAGCCACTTGCGCATGGGTTACGCCCGCTTGCAAACGGCAGGTGATGGTTTCCAGAATTCCGCGCGGGAAGTTGCCCAGATGCGGGGTGAAGATCACCTCCGCACCAAGGTGAGTAGCGATTTCCGGCTGATGGCGATGGGTAAACACGCCATACGGCTGCAGGCTCACCTCACAAAAGCTGTTGGAAATAGCCGCCTTACGTCCCGCGCCGCTCACGCCGCTGGTGGCGTTAATTACCGGCCACTGGCTGAGATCCAGCAGCCCAGCATCAATCAGTGGTTTCAGCGACAGCTGCGCCGCCGTCGGGTAGCAACCCGGCACGGCAATCAGATTCGCGTCTTTCAGTTGGTCTGCGCTCCACTCCGCCAGTCCATAAACCGCCTGCTCCAGCAGGTCGGGATGCTGATGGGTAAAGCCGTAATATTTTTCATAGAACGCGCCGTCGTTTACGCGAAACGCGCCCGAGAGGTCAAACACCACGCATCCGGCCTGCAAAAACTGCGGGGCCAGGTCATGGCTCACCTCATGTGCCGTTGCGAGGAACACAACGTCCACCCCTGCGCTAAACTCGCTGATATCTGACATTGGCTGTAACGGTAAATCGACAATGCCTTTCAACTGCGGATGCAAATCGGAGATTAATTTTCCTGCATCATTGCTTTGCGCTGAGACGGTCAAAGCGGTTATGGTCATATCAGGATGGCGATTTACATAGGTCACAAGCTCTGCGCCGGCATAGCCACTGGCGCCCACAATCAGCGTATTCAACATCGGGGCTGCTCACCTTCTTAGATTCTGTTGCCAGATATAAGCCTTTATCACCTCACCTTACACTTGGTGGGTTTTATTACGCTCAACGTTAATGTATTTTTATTCACAAATACTGCATGAATATTGATACTATCATGACCCGAGGTGTGTCAACAATGAAAAACAATTTACCGCCATTTATCGAGATATACCGCGCTCTGATTGCCATGCCGTCGATTAGCGCCACCGAAGAAGCGCTCGACCAAAGTAATGCAGGTTTAATCACTCTGCTGGCGGGCTGGTTCAAAGATTTAGGCTTTAATGTGGAGGTCCAGCCGGTTCCCGACACGCGCAATAAATTCAATATGCTGGCAAGCATTGGACAGGGAGCCGGTGGTTTGTTGTTGGCGGGCCATACCGATACCGTCCCCTTTGACGACGGACGCTGGACGCGCGATCCGTTCACCCTGACCGAGCATGACAATAAGCTCTACGGTTTGGGTACGGCAGATATGAAAGGCTTCTTCGCCTTTATCCTCGACGCGCTGCGTGACGTCGACGTCACTCAACTGAAAAAGCCCCTGTACATTCTGGCTACTGCCGATGAAGAGACCAGCATGGCGGGAGCGCGTTATTTCTCTGAAACCACCGCTTTACGCCCGGACTGCGCGATCATTGGCGAACCCACTTCTTTGCAACCTGTCCGCGCGCACAAAGGTCATATCTCTAATGCGATTCGCATTTTGGGACAATCGGGTCACTCGAGCGATCCGGCTCGTGGCGTGAATGCCATTGAATTGATGCATGATGCCATCGGCCATATCATGAATCTGCGCGATGATCTGAAAGAGCGCTATCACCATGATGCTTTTACCGTCCCGTATCCGACGTTAAATTTGGGTCACATCCACGGCGGCGACGCTGCTAACCGAATCTGCGCCTGCTGCGAGCTGCATATGGATATTCGCCCACTGCCCGGCATGACGCTTAACGATCTCAATGGCTTACTTAACGACGCGCTGACCCCGGTCAGCGAGCGCTGGCCGGGTCGCCTGACGGTGTCGGAGCTGCACCCGCCAATTCCAGGCTATGAGTGCCCACCGGATCATCAACTGGTACAAGTGGTTGAGAAACTGCTGGGCGCACAGACTGAGGTGGTGAACTACTGCACCGAAGCGCCGTTTATCCAGACGCTTTGCCCGACGCTGGTGTTGGGGCCTGGCTCCATTAATCAGGCGCATCAGCCGGATGAGTATCTGGAAACTCGTTTTATTAAGCCAACCCGCGAATTGATCACCCAGGTTGTGCATCATTTCTGCTGGCATTAACCGCTTATCGCCTCGCTAACCCTTTAGTGGTAAGCGAGGTAATTTATTAACATTTCCATAAGCAAAGCTTATTTGATTCGATGTGAATTAAATAACGTAAATTCCCGTCATTTTTTCGTTTGCTGAACCGATTTCGCAGCAATTGACGTCACGACTTTTACGTGGCTTTATAAAAGACGGCTAACAAACAAAGTCCGAGAGATTTCGTGTCACAGCAAGGCGGCAAGCGAGCTCATACCAGGAGCTTACATAAGTAAGTGACCGGGTGGGCAAGCGCAGCCAACGCCGATGTCGCGCGAAAGATACAGGACGCATAAATTAAAGATGGGGTGTCTGGGTTAATATGAACGAACAATATTCCGCGTTGCGTAGTAATGTCAGTATGCTCGGCAAAGTGCTGGGGGAGACCATCAAGGATGCGCTGGGAGAGAACATTCTTGACCGCGTAGAAACAATCCGTAAGTTGTCCAAATCATCCCGCGCCGGCAATGAAGTCAATCGCCAGGAGCTGCTCACTACGCTGCAAAACCTGTCTAACGACGAGCTGCTGCCGGTTGCCCGCGCGTTTAGCCAGTTTCTGAACCTGGCCAACACCGCCGAGCAGTACCACAGCATTTCGCCAAAAGGCGAAGCAGCCAGCAACCCGGAAGTGATTGCTCGCACTCTGCGTAAACTGAAAGAGCAGCCCAACCTCGATGAAGCCACCATCAAAAAAGCCGTCGAATCTCTCTCCCTGGAGCTGGTTCTCACCGCCCACCCGACCGAGATCACCCGCCGTACGCTGATCCATAAAATGGGTGAAGTGAACGCCTGTCTCAAGCAACTTGATAACAAAGACCTCGTCGATTACGAGCGCCATCAGCTGATGCGCCGTCTGCGCCAGTTGATTGCCCAGTCCTGGCATACGGATGAAATCCGCAAGCTGCGCCCAAGCCCGGTTGATGAAGCCAAATGGGGCTTCGCGGTGGTTGAAAATAGCCTGTGGGAAGGCGTACCAAATTATCTGCGCGAGCTGAACGAACAACTGGAAGAGCATCTGGGCTATAAGCTGCCCGTTGATTTTGTCCCGGTTCGCTTTACCTCCTGGATGGGCGGCGACCGCGATGGCAACCCGAACGTAACGGCGGATATCACCCGTCACGTGCTGCTACTCAGCCGCTGGAAAGCGACCGATCTGTTCCTGAAAGACATTCAGTTTCTGATTTCTGAGCTGTCGATGGTGGATGCCACACCGGAACTGTTGGCGCTGGTGGGCGAAGAAGGCGCAGCAGAACCTTACCGTTATCTGATGAAAACCCTGCGTTCACGTCTGATGGCAACCCAGGCCTGGCTGGAAGCCCGTCTGAAAGGCGAGAAATTGCCGAAACCTGCGGGACTTCTCACCCAAAATGAACAGCTCTGGGACCCGCTATATGCGTGCTATCAGTCTCTGCAGGCCTGTGGCATGGGCATTATCGCCAATGGCGAATTGCTCGACACCCTACGCCGCGTGAAATGTTTCGGCGTACCGCTGGTACGTATTGATATTCGTCAGGAAAGCACCCGTCACACTGAAGCCCTTGGCGAACTGACCCGTTATCTGGGCATTGGCGACTACGAAAACTGGTCGGAAGCGGATAAACAGGCTTTCCTGATCCGCGAGCTGAACTCCAAGCGTCCGCTGCTCCCACGTAACTGGGAGCCGAGCAACGACACCCGCGAAGTGCTCGACACCTGCCGGGTCATTGCCGAAGCCCCGTATGGCTCCATTGCCGCCTATGTTATCTCAATGGCGAAAACACCATCGGATGTACTGGCCGTACATCTGCTACTGAAAGAAGCCGGTATCGGTTTTGCTATGCCGGTTGCCCCGCTGTTTGAAACGCTGGACGACCTCAACAACGCCGATGACGTCATGTCTCAGCTCCTGAACATTGACTGGTACCGTGGCTTTATTCAGGGCAAACAGATGGTCATGATTGGCTACTCTGACTCCGCAAAAGATGCAGGCGTGATGGCGGCCTCCTGGGCGCAATATCAGGCGCAGGACGCGTTGATCAAAACCTGCGAAAAAGCCGGTATCGAACTGACGCTGTTCCACGGTCGCGGTGGCTCCATTGGTCGCGGTGGCGCGCCTGCGCATGCGGCGCTGCTTTCTCAACCACCAGGCAGCCTGAAAGGCGGTCTGCGCGTGACAGAACAAGGGGAGATGATCCGCTTTAAGTACGGCCTGCCGGAAGTGACCATCAGCAGCCTGTCGCTGTATACCGCAGCAATTCTGGAAGCCAACCTGTTACCGCCGCCAGAGCCGGAAGATAACTGGCGTCACATTATGGATGAGCTTTCCGATATTTCCTGTGAGCTCTATCGTGGATATGTACGTGAAAACAAAGACTTCGTCCCCTACTTCCGCTCCGCAACGCCAGAGCAGGAACTGGGTAAATTACCGCTCGGCTCACGTCCGGCAAAACGTCGCCCAACCGGCGGGGTAGAGTCTCTGCGCGCAATTCCGTGGATTTTTGCCTGGACGCAGAACCGCCTGATGCTCCCGGCGTGGCTGGGTGCAGGCACCGCACTGCAAAAAGTGGTTGAAGACGGTAAGCAAAGCGAACTCGAAGCAATGTGCCGCGACTGGCCATTCTTCTCCACACGTCTTGGCATGCTGGAAATGGTTTTCGCCAAAGCAGATCTGTGGCTGGCAGAATACTACGATCAGCGCCTGGTCAAAAAAGAGCTGTGGCCGCTGGGTGAAGAGCTGCGTCAGCGCCTGGAAGCCGATATCGATGTCGTGCTGGCGATTGCCAACGACTCACATTTGATGGCCGACCTGCCGTGGATTGCCGAGTCCATTCAGTTAAGAAATATTTATACTGACCCGCTGAATGTCTTACAGGCTGAGCTGTTACACCGCTCACGCCTGGCAGAAGAGCAAGGCAATGCACCGGATCCGCGCGTTGAACAAGCGCTGATGGTGACAATCGCTGGTGTCGCAGCCGGCATGCGTAATACAGGCTAACGTCCTCCCTCGTCGCCTTCGTGCTATTGTATGAAGGCGACAACAAAAACTGCTGTCATAACCGCTTCTTTTTCAATATATTCCCGCCTGAATATATTCACATTGTGAATATATCAACAGCAAAACACGATCCTAAGATCGTGATGCTTAAGTTCCTCTTAATATTAAGTCGCTACTCTTGGCGCTACGATTAAAGACAGGCTCACATTATGCAATCCTTACAACTCCAGTCTAAACCTAAATTTAGCTGGAAAGCCCTGGGTTGGGCGCTCCTCTATTTTTGGTTTTTTTCCACTTTACTCCAGGTCGTTATTTGTTTAACCGGATATAGCGGAACTAATGGATTACGCGACTCCTTGCTATTCAGTTCGCTGTGGTTGATCCCGGTATTTTTATTTCCAAACCGTATCCGTATTATTGCTGCCGTCATTGGCATGGTGCTATGGGCGGCCTCGCTGGCTGCTCTGAGCTATTACGTCATCTACGGACAAGAGTTCTCGCAAAGCGTTCTGTACGTGATGTTTGAAACCAATGCGAACGAAGCCAGCGAATATCTCAGCCAGTATTTCAGCCTAAAAATTGTTCTTATCGCCCTGGCCTATACAGCTATCGCTATTCTGCTGTGGACGCGTCTGCGCCCTGTTCATATTCCATCGCCCTGGCGCTATCTGGTGTCATTTGCGTTGTTATACGGTTTGATTCTGCATCCGATAGCCGTTAACACTTTCATCAAACACAAGCCGTTTGAAAAAACGTTGAATGGTCTCGCCTCACGTATGGAGCCCGCCGCACCGTGGCAATTCATCTCCGGGTATTATCAGTACCGTCAGCAGTTGACCTCACTCAATAGCCTGCTGAATGAGAACAATGCCCTGCCGCCGCTGGCTAACTTCAGAGATAACTCCGGCGATGCCCCACGTACGCTGGTGCTGGTCATTGGCGAGTCAACGCAGCGTGGTCGCATGAGCCTGTATGGTTACCCGCGCGAAACGACGCCAGAACTGGATGCATTGCATAAATCCGATCCTAACTTCACCGTATTCAATAATGTCGTGACCTCACGTCCGTACACCATTGAAATCCTGCAGCAGGCGCTGACCTTCGCCAACGAGAAGAATCCGGACCTGTACCTGACTCAACCGTCTCTGATGAATATGATGAAACAGGCAGGTTATAAAACCTTCTGGATCACCAATCAGCAGACGATGACGGCTCGCAACACCATGCTGACCGTGTTCTCTAAGCAGACGGATAAGCAGTTCTATATGAATCAGCAGCGTACGCAAAGTGCGCGCGAATATGACAGCAATGTGCTGGCGCCATTTAAAGAAGTACTGGCCGACCCGGCACCGAAAAAGTTCATCATCGTGCACTTGCTGGGTACGCATATTAAGTACAAATTCCGCTATCCGGATGGTCAGGGTAAATTCGATAACAATGTCGACCATGTTCCCCCCGGCCTGGATGATGATGAGCTGGAAGCATACAACGATTACGACAGCGCGAATGTCTACAATGACCATATCATTGCCAGTCTGATCAAAGACTATAAAGCGACCGATCCGAACGGCTTCCTGCTCTACTTCTCCGATCACGGGGAGGAGGTATACGATACGCCACCGCATAAAACGCAGGGTCGTAATGAAGACAACCCGACGCGCCATATGTATACGGTACCGTTCCTGCTGTGGACCTCTGAAAAATGGCAGGCTGCACACCCGCGTGACTTCTCACAGGATGTGAATCGTAAATACAGCAGCTCAGAGCTTATCCACACCTGGTCTGATTTAGCGGGATTCACCTACGACGGTTTCGATCCGACCCGATCCATTACCAGCCCGCAGTTCAAAGAGACGACCCGCTGGATTGGCAATCCGTACAAAAAGAATGCCCTGATTGATTACGATAGCCTGCCGTACGGCGATCAAATCGGTAATCAGTAATACTCGTATCGGCCACTCTTAAAGAGTGGCCTTTTTTTATGATGGCGGTTACTGTTTCCCCTGTCTGCTGCCTGCAAGGGATTAACATGTATCACGACGTCAGCCATCTTCTCTCCCGCCTGATTAACGGCCCCACGCCGCTGCGCCAGGTTTATTTTGCCAGCAGCAGTAGTTCAACGCCGGAGCTGGCGTATCAGGTCGATTTTCCCCGGCTGGAAATTGTGCTGGAAGGTGAGTTCATCGATAACGGAGTTACTGGCGCATCCGCGACGTTACTGCCTTACGATGTGCTATTCGTTCCGGCTGGCAGCTGGAACTTTCCGCAGTGGCTCACACCGGTCACCACGCTCAGCATTCTGTTCGGCAAACAGCAACTTGGTTTCAGCATCGTCCAGTGGGACGGCAAGCAGTATCAAAATCTTACCCGCCAGCACGTCGCGCGGCGTGGGCCACGAATTGGCTCTTTCTTGCTGCAAACGCTCAATGAAATGCAGATGCAACCGCAGGAGCAACAAACCGCAAGGCTAATCGTTGCGAGCTTACTGAGCCACTGCCGCGATCTGCTGGGCAGCCAGATCCAGACCGCATCACGCAGTCAGGCGCTTTTCGAAGCCATTCGCGACTATATTGATGAACGCTACGCTTCGCCGCTCACCCGAGAATCCGTCGCGCAGGCGTTTTACATCTCACCCAATTACCTCTCCCACCTGTTTCAAAAAACGGGCGCTATCGGGTTTAACGAATACCTGAATCACACGCGACTGGAACACGCGAAAACGCTGCTGAAGGGTTATGAACTGAAGATCAAAGAAGTGGCGCACACCTGTGGGTTTGTTGACAGCAACTATTTCTGCCGCCTGTTTCGCAAAAATACCGAACGTTCGCCGTCAGAATATCGTCGGCAATACCACAGCCAACTGACGGAGATAAAAGCTAATCCAAAGTAAGATGTGTGTGCTGTGGCGCAGAAAGCAGCTTTCGCACGGCACTCATCACCCGCTGCGGCTCACGCAGAAATGCGCTAATGCCCGACTGGACGTATCGGCTCTGCGTAAATCGCTCTGCTCCTGCCAGTTCAATATCGGTAATGAGCAACACCGCATCAGCGCGGTTAATATCCTCTTCCGTCAGGCGATTTTCAGTACCCAACGCGCCCTGAGTTTCAATCTTGATGCTCCATTTCTCCTGCTGGCAGAGTTTCTCCAGCCGTTCAGCAGCCATATAAGTATGGGCAACGCCGCTTACGCACGCGGTGACAGCAACCAGATATCGTACAGGTGCGATGGCCATACTATCCTCCTACTGTTACCTGAAATCCGGCGCATTCTGCCATCTTACGTATAAAACCTATCTCTTGCGCCGACGGGACGGGCACTTCTTTCATCGACCAGGGTAATCCGAGCAGGTTGTATTTCGGTTCGCCATATTGATGAAACGGTAGCAGGTGTACCTGCTTTATGCCTAATGATGACAACAGCGTCAACGCCTGCTGCGTGTTCTCTACATTCATCGTAAAGCCCGGAATCAGCGGCAGGCGAGGAATGACATTAACCCCTTCAGCGACCATTAGTCGTAAATTCGCCAGCACGCGCGGCAGGTTCATATTAATGGTCTCACGCGCCAAATGGACATCCATAATTTTGAGGTCAAACAGCACCTCATCGCACTCTCTTGCCAGCGATAACAAACGACTGGCTGGCGCATCGCCAGCCGTTTCAATCGCGCAGCGAACATCCCAGCGCCGCAGACGTTGCAGGAATCGTACGGCAAAGGGCGCTTGCATCAGCACTTCACCACCGGAAAGCGTCACCCCCCCGCCAGAGGTGCGAAAGAAAATATCATCTTTCATCACTTCACGTTCCAGCTCGTCCAGCGAGATATCACGACCGATACGTTCAAACGCCCCGGAGGGACACTCATCAGCATCACGTAGACAGGGTGTACAGTGCAGGCATTTACTCTCCCGCCGTACTGTTTCAATACGTGGGGAGAGAGATTCAGGGTTGGCGCACCACGGGCAGGTATGCGGACAACCTTTAAAAAAGACTACCGTACGAATACCCCGTCCATCATTCAGTGAGTAACGCTGAATATTAAATATACGCGCGACGTCCTCGCCACGTGGGTCAATAACCTCACAGCTGATGCGCGGTGCGGCGAATGATGTCATCCTGGATCTCCTTCGACAGCTCGACAAAGAAGGCGCTGTAACCCGCCACGCGCACCACCAGCCCGGCGAAATCTTGTGGGCGCAGCTGCGCTTCTCGCAATGTGTCGGCATTCACCACGTTAAACTGGATATGCTGGAGCTTGAGCTGGGTAAATGCCCGCAGAAAATCCGCCAGCTTGCGTAAACCAGCCTCACCTTCCAGTGTGGCTGGCGTAAACTTCACGTTCAGCAAAGTCCCATTGGAAAGCAATGTGTTATCCAGCTTGCTGACCGATTTCAATACCGCCGTCGGCCCTTGCATATCCTGCCCCAGCATCGGCGACAGCCCCCCGTCCGCCAACTGTTCCCCGGCGAAGCGACCATCCGGTGTCGCTCCAACGACCGAACCCAGCGGCACGTGCGCAGAGACAGTATATGAACCCGGCGTAAATTGCCCGCCGCGTGGATTCTGGTATTTCTCTACCTCTTTGCAGTAATGACGCAGCAGTTCGGCGCTGATGTTATCTACATCATCAATATCGTTGCCGTATTTTTCGAAGCGGTTAATCAGCCTGGCGCGAATTTTCTCGCCTTCCGGGGTAGCAAAGTTGTCTTTTAGCACCGACAAAAGTTCGTCAAAAGTTAAGCGCTGTTGTTCAAATACCAGTCCATTGAGCGCATGCAGCGAATCGCTCAGGTTCGCAATGCCGATCCCCTGTACGCCTGAGAAGTTATAACGCGCGCCGCCGTCGGTAATATCACACCCTTTATCCAGGCAATCGCTAATAAACGAGGAGAGCAGCGGCACCGGCGCCCAGTCGCGATGACCGATATCGCAGATATTACTGCCTTCGACCATCAACGTAATGTAGTGGCTGATTTTGGCACGAATATGCTTCAACAGGTCTTCGTACGTCAGCGCGCGATTGCCTTCGTTCTCATGCAGGCAGATTTCCATTACTTTCAGCAGATTAAACATGGCGATGTCGTGCAAACCGTATGTTCTGCCTGGAATAGACAGCTCGACACAGCCGACTACCGCGTAATCTCGCGCATCTTCCAGCGAGACGCCACGGTTAAGAAATGCGGGCACCACCACTTCATCATTAAAGATTTGCGGGATGCCGGTCCCGAGGCGAATGGTCTGTGCCGTTTTCATCAGGAACGGCGTATCGATCAACGCGTTCGTGCGCACACCGAGATTTGGTTGCGGCAGTTGTACGCTCTGATAAGCATCAAGACAGAGAAACGACAGTACGTTTACCGCACTACGACCATTCTCCGTTAATCCCCCAAGCAGTGCGGTGTAACCCGTTGGGAAGCCAGCGAAATAGCGCGCGCTGCTTGTGGATCGCAGCAGTACAATGTCATTGCATTTCACCCATAGCGATTCGAGGATTTCTTTTAAGAGTGCAGGATCTTCCCCCTGCGTCAGCGAGGTCTGATAAAACGGCAACATATACTGGTCGAAGCGTCCGAGTGAGAGCGAACTGGCGTTGGACTCATATTGCAAAATAATGTTCATGTACCAGAACAGCTGACATGCTTGCCAGAAGGTTTGTGGCTTATGCTGGGCGTTATGGCGGGAGTTTTCTGCAATCGTCAGCAATTCCTGACGTCGCTGCGCATCCGGGCAGTTTTCCGCCATTTTTTCTGCCAGCAGGGCGTAACGCAGAATGTGGCTTTGCGAAGCCTCAAGCAGCAACAGAGCAGCCTGATAAAAGTGGTTATCCGGCTGCTGCAGACAATGCGCCCGCATCTGCGCTACCAGTTCGCCAAGCCCGAGATTCAACAGGCGTGGATAATCAATAATGATATGCCCCTGACCTTTATCCGTCTGGTTAACGCTAAAAATCTGCGTACGGACAGCGGCTTTTACCTCATCGGTCATCTGACCGTTGATGAAATCTTTCATCGACCGCTTTTCCCAGTACGGATACAGCACATCGCGATAGAGATGTTTATCCTCTTCGCTGATGTCAAAACGGTCCTGCGGACGGGTTGGAAACTGCTCCAGCTCGTTGAGCAGCCAGTAAGGATCCATTTCCGGTGACATTATGCCCGCCCGCGGTTTAACGGTACGGTTCCCAGCTATCAGTTCCTCATCACGAATCGATATTTCAACGTGCTCAAGAATATATGCGGTGGCTTTCGCCCGCCGCAGAATAACCGGCTCTCCCTCCGTCTGCTGGTGGCTGGCGGTATATAGCAGCGCACGCTCAAGCGAAATTTCGCGGTTATTCTGAAACAGAGCGTTTTTTAAACGTTGGATACGGTTAGTCATGAGGAACTCCTGTAGAAAAACTGATGCCAGATGGCGCTGTGCTTATCTGGCCTACGTATCAGTAGGCCGGATAAGTCGCCCCCCTCCAGCAAACAAACCGTTATGCGGTTTGCGCAAGGTGTGCGCCAATCTTGTTCATGATGGCGTCGGCACGTTTCACTGCATCGCTGATGTTGACACGAACGATAGTTTTGCCCGCAAAACGCTCTTCAAACTTAATACCAATGTCTTTGGTCAGAATCACCATGTCGGCTTCTGCCACATCCGCCGCGGTCAGTTCGTTTTCCAGACCGATCGACCCCTGAGTCTCAACCTTTACTTCCCACCCCTTGGCTTTAGCGGCGCTTTCCAGCGCTTCGGCGGCCATATAGGTGTGGGCAACGCCAGAAGGACATGCAGTTACTGCGATAATCTTGGTCATGACTCATTCCTCACTTAATTCATTTCAAAATCTAAATCCAGGTCGTCTTCTTTCTGGTCGACCTGAGACACTTTTTTCCGCGCCAGACTTTTCAGTACGTTAACGCACACAGCGGTCACAACAGCCCCCACGGCAACCGCCGCGATATAACCCAATTTTCCTTCAACGACCGGCAGAACAATCAGCCCGCCCCAGCCGGCATAACACTGCGCACCAAACAGCGCGGCGGTTACCGTGCCGCAGGCCGAACCCACCATAATGGATGGGATAACGCGCAGCGGATCGGCGGCAGCAAAAGGAATTGCGCCTTCCGTTACGCCAACGCAGCCCATCACCAGCGCGGCTTTACCGGCTTCACGTTCTTCAGAAGAGAAATTCTTACGACCAATCAGCGTCGCCAAACCTAAGCCCAGCGGCGGCACGCAGATCCCTACCGCGGCGATTGCCACCACGGTATAAACACCCTGCGCCACGCAAATCAGCATGAAGGCGTAGGCAACTTTGTTAATCGGCCCACCCATATCGAAGGCCAACATCAGTCCCATAATTACCGCCAACAGCACAATGCTGCCCTGCTGCATACCCTGCAGCCACTCGGTCAGGCTAGTGGTTAACGCGCCAACGGGTTCTCCCAGGCCCCACATCATGATGCCTGCGGTGATAAAGGTGCCGACAATAGGAATAACGAAGATAGGCATTACCGATCGCAACACCTTATGTACGGGGATCTTCTTCAGATAATGGACGACGATACCGCCAATAATCCCGGCAATTAGCGCGCCGAAAAAACCTGCGCCGAAGCTGTTTCCCACCCATGCGCCAATCGCACAAGGGGCGAGAGCAGAACGTTCAGCAATGGAATAACCAATGTAAGCGGCAAGGAATGGCACCATCAACGTCAGCCCTGCGACGCCAATATCAAACAGTTTCTTGAGATTAGGATCGGTCGCCGCATCCGGTACCGCGCCCTTGCCATACAACATGACGGAGACCGCCAGCAAAATTCCACCCGCGACTACGAAGGGGATCATATGCGAAACACCCGTCATCAGGTGCTGACGGGTGTTTTTCAGGATTTGTACCAACTCTTTCATAAGTCGCTCCCAGGCTGCCTAAAGCCCATATCCATAAACTTGTTGCGGAAAACAATAGGCAATCCGACGCGGCGCAAACAGTGGATAAAAAGGCCATTTGCTGGACTTTTGTAATGTCAGCGCAAAAATGCGATCCGCCTCATAACTTGTAGTTTCTCGGAGTTTATAGAGGACATGCTGACTTGTGAGGGATATCTCACTTTGATGGTTACATTACATTTATCCAGTTTTTGGCAGATTTGTCAGATGGCAGGTTCAGGCGTTGCCCTTTTATCCTGTAGCGAGAAATCGTTATGGGAGATGAGGCTATGGCCCTGATTGTGGAATTTACCTGTGAGCTGCCCAATGGCGTACATGCGCGCCCGGCAAGTCACATAGAAACGCAGTGCAACACCTTTACTTCAAACATTGAGTGGCACAACCTGCGTACCGAACGTAGGGGTAACGCCAAGAGCGCATTGGCGCTGATTGGCACCGATACTCTGGCAGGTGATAGCTGCCAGTTGCTGATTTCCGGTGCTGATGAACAGGCAGCCCACCAGCATTTAACCCAATGGTTACGTAATGAATTTCCACACTGCGATGCACCGCTAGCGGAAGCCAAAAGCAACGAGCTGGAGCCACTTCCTGCATCCCTCACCAATCTAAACCCACAGCTTTTTCGCGCTCGCACCGTCTGCAGCGGCAGTGCGGGAGGCATTCTGAGTCTGCTCTCTTCGCTGGATCTCAACGCCCTTAACAATCTCCCATCCGCTAAAGATATTGAAACCGAGCAGGCGGCACTGGATAACGGCTTAACGCTGCTGATGAAGAATATTGCGTTTCGGTTACTCGACAGCGACGGCGCAACCAGTGCGATTCTGGAAGCACACAGCTCGCTGGCAAGCGACCTCTCACTGCGTCAGCACCTGCTCGCTGGAGTATCTCGCGGGTTAAGCTGCGCCCAGGCGATTGTCGAAAGTGCCGGACATTTTTGTGATGAATTCGCCCGCTCCAGCAGCAGTTATTTACAGGAACGTGCGCTGGATGTGCGCGATGTCTGCTTCCAGCTTCTGCAGCAAATTTATGGAGAGCAGCGTTTCCCTGCGCCGGGAAAACTAACCCAGCCTACGGTCTGTATGGCGGACGAGCTCACACCGAGCCAGTTCCTCGAACTGGACAAAACATTGCTGAAAGGCTTGCTGTTAAAAAGCGGCGGTACCACTTCACACACGGTGATTCTCGCCCGGTCATTCAACATTCCTACGCTGGTTGGCGTGGATATTGAACCCTTAATGCCATGGCTGCAGCAAACGGTTTATATCGATGGTAACGCAGGAGCGGTCATTGTTGCCCCTGATGAATCCGTCGTACGTTACTACCAGCAGGAAGCCCGTATCCAGGATGCCATTCGAGAACAACAACGTATCTGGCTGACCCAGGAGGCGCGCACGGGTGATGGCATCCGCATGGAAGTCGCCGCCAACATCGCCCATTCCGTGGAAGCGCAAGCAGCCTTTGGCAACGGTGCGGAAGCGGTTGGCCTGTTCCGCACGGAAATGCTGTATATGGACCGTACCTGCGCCCCGGATGAGAACGAGCTATACAACATTTTCTGCCAGGCGCTGGAGCCCGCGCAGGGACGCAGCATCATTGTGCGCACCATGGATATCGGTGGTGATAAACCCGTTGATTACCTGAATATTCCTGCCGAAGCCAACCCGTTCCTCGGTTATCGCGCGGTGCGTATCTATGAAGAATACGCTGCTTTGTTTACCACACAACTGCGATCGATCCTGCGCGCATCAGCGCACGGTAGCCTGAAAATCATGATCCCAATGATCTCCTCTATGGAAGAGATCCTGTGGGTCAAAGAGAAGCTGGCCGAAGCCAAACAGCAACTGCGCACTGAACACATCCCGTTTGATGAGAAGATCCCGCTCGGTATCATGCTGGAGGTTCCGTCAGTGATGTTCATCATCGATCAATGCTGCGAAGAAATTGATTTCTTTAGTATTGGCAGTAATGACCTGACGCAATACCTGCTGGCGGTCGACCGCGACAACGCCAAAGTTACCCGCCATTACAACAGCCTGAATCCAGCCTTCTTGCGTGCACTGGATTACGCCGTACAGGCGGTACATCGTCAGGGGAAATGGATTGGCCTGTGCGGCGAACTTGGCGCTAAAGGTTCAGTGCTACCGCTGCTTGTGGGACTGGGTCTGGACGAGATCAGCATGAGCGCTCCCTCCATTCCCGCCGCCAAAGCGCGGATGGCGCAACTTGACAGCCGCGCCTGCCGTCAGTTGCTGAATCAAGCAATGGCGTGTCGAACGTCGCTGGAGGTCGAACATCTGCTGGCCCAGTTCCGCATGACCCAACAGGATACCCCTCTGGTTACCGCCGAGTGCATCACGCTGGATAGCGACTGGCGTAGTAAAGAGGAGGTCATCAAAGGGATGACCGACAACCTCCTGCTGGCAGGTCGTTGCCGCTATCCGCGTAAACTGGAAGCCGATCTGTGGGCGCGCGAAGCGGTCTTCTCTACCGGATTAGGTTTTAGCTTCGCCATTCCACACAGCAAATCAGAACATATTGAGCAGTCCACTATCAGCGTAGCGCGCCTGCAAGCGCCGGTACGTTGGGGTGATGATGATGCGCAGTTCATTATTATGCTGACGCTCAACAAACACGCCGCTGGCGACCAGCATATGCGTATTTTCTCGCGTCTGGCACGGCGCATTATGCATGAAGAATTCCGTAACGCGCTGGTTAACGCCGCCTCTGCCGACGCTATCGCCAGCCTGCTGCAACATGAACTTGAACTTTAAAGAGGGTGTTTTTGTATGGAACTTTACCTTGATACCGCCAACGTCGCGGAAGTCGAACGTCTGGCACGCATCTTCCCAATCGCGGGTGTCACCACCAACCCAAGCATTGTGGCAGCAAACAAAGAATCCATCTGGGATGTGCTGCCGCGCCTGCAAAACGCCATTGGCGAAGAGGGCATTCTGTTTGCCCAAACCATGAGCCGCAACGCACAAGGCATGGTGGAGGAAGCCAAACGTCTGAGCAACGCGGTCCCCGGTCTGGTGGTAAAAATCCCGGTGACATCCGAAGGTCTGGCCGCGATCAAGATGCTGAAAAAAGAGGGTATCACCACGCTGGGAACCGCCGTGTACAGTGCCTCTCAGGGGCTGCTGGCAGCGCTGGCGGGGGCGAAATATATCGCGCCTTACGTTAACCGTATTGACGCGCAGGGCGGCGACGGAATTCGCACGGTACAAGAACTGCAAACGTTACTGGAACTGCATGCGCCCAACAGCATGGTACTGGCAGCCAGCTTTAAAACCCCTCGTCAGGCGCTGGATTGCTTACTGGCAGGATGCGAAGCAATCACCCTGCCATTAGACGTAGCGCAACAAATGCTCAATACCCCTGCGGTAGAGTCAGCAATAGAGAAGTTTGAACATGACTGGAACAATACATTTGGTCACATCAACCTGTGAGGGAAATAAAGTATGGATCGCATTATTCAATCACCTGGTAAGTACATCCAGGGTGCCGATGTTATTACCCGTCTTGGCAACTACCTCAAACCACTGGCAGAGCGCTGGCTGGTCGTTGGGGACAAGTTTGTCTTAGGCTTTGCCCAGGGCGCACTGGAAAAAAGCTTCCAGGATGCCGGACTGGCGCTGGAGATTGCACCGTTTGGCGGCGAGTGTTCACAAAACGAAATCGACCGTCTGCGCGGCGTGGCAGAAAAAGCGCAATGTGGCGCAGTACTTGGTATTGGCGGCGGTAAAACGCTGGATACCGCCAAAGCGCTGGCGCACTTTATGGGCGTGCCTGTCGCCATTGCGCCAACCATCGCCTCTACCGATGCACCGTGCAGCGCGCTGTCCGTTATTTACACCGATGCCGGTGAATTCGATCGCTATTTGCTGCTGCCCAATAACCCGGACAGGGTCATTGTTGATACCAAAATTGTCGCGGGCGCACCGGCGCGTCTGTTAGCCGCGGGCATCGGCGATGCGTTGGCGACCTGGTTCGAAGCGCGCGCCTGTTCACGCAGCGGCGCAACCACCATGGCGGGCGGTCAGTGCACTCAGGCGGCGCTGGCGCTGGCTGAGCTGTGCTTTAATACGCTGATAGAAGAAGGTGAAAAAGCTATGCTGGCTGCCGAGCAGCACGTGGTAACGCCTGCGCTGGAGCGCGTTATTGAAGCCAACACCTATCTGAGCGGCGTCGGTTTTGAAAGCGGCGGTCTGGCAGCGGCGCACGCCATCCATAACGGTCTGACAGCAATCCCGGATGCGCATCACTATTACCACGGCGAGAAAGTGGCTTTCGGCACGCTGACGCAACTGGTACTGGAAAACGCGCCGATCGATGAAATTGAAACTGTTGCCGCGCTGTGTCATTCCGTTGGCCTGCCGATTACCCTGGCGCAACTGGACATCAAACAGGATATTCCGGCGAAAATGCGCATTGTGGCTGAAGCTGCCTGTGCCGAAGGCGAAACCATCCACAACATGCCTGGCGGCGCAACGCCGGACCAGGTATATGCCGCCCTGCTGGTGGCTGACCAGTACGGTCAACGTTACCTGCAAGAGTGGGAATAACCGACCAATAAAAATCCCCGCAATTGCGGGGATTTTTTGTTCATACTATGCCGGACCCGCGCAAGCGACATCCGGCATGGTCTGTTACAGCAGATCGAAACGATCCAGGTTCATCACTTTCACCCATGCGGCAACGAAATCTCTCACGAACTTCTCGTGAGCATCGCTGCAGGCATAAACTTCAGCCACTGCGCGCAGTACAGAGTTAGAACCAAACACCAGATCGGCGCGAGTTGCGGTGTATTTTACTTCGCCGCTCGAACGGTCACGGCCTTCAAACAGCTCTTGTGACTCATCAACCGCCTTCCACTCATGACGCATATCCAGCAGATTGACGAAGAAGTCAGTGCTGAGTACGCCAGGGCGATCGGTAAAGACGCCGTGCTGGCTACCATCAAAGTTGGTGCCCAGTACGCGCATACCGCCCACCAGCACGGTCATTTCCGGTGCGGTTAGCGTCAACTGCTGCGCTTTGTCGATCAGCGCGACTCGGTGGTCGACACGTCAGGACGAGCGCGGTAGTTACGGAAACCATCGGCAATCGGCTCAAGCAGTTCAAACATCTCAATATCCGTTTGATCCTGACGCGCATCCACACGACCCGGCGCAAAAGGTACCTTGATGCTGACGCCCGCAGCGCTAGCCGCCTGCTCGATACCGACAACACCGGCCAGCACGATAATATCGGCCAACGAGGCAGTATGGGCAGACTTATAAATACCTTCCAGCACAGGCAGAACGCGTGCCGCGGTGGCATTCACATCCCAGCCGCGTTGTGGGTCCAGCGCCAGACGCGCACCGTTAGCGCCGCCACGTTTATCCCCGCCACGGAAAGTCGATGCCGAAGCCCACGCTACCGATACCAGTTCGCCCACGGACAGTCCGGAAGCAGCGATGGTCGCCTTCAGCTTCAGGATATCTTCTTCGCTTGGGTTGAAGAACGCATGCGGCAGCGGGTCTTGCCAAATCAGATCTTCTTTTGGCACTTCCGGGCCAATGTAACGCGATTTTGGCCCCATATCGCGGTGCGTCAGTTTAAACCACGCACGGGCAAACGCTTCGTTGAACGCTTGCGGATCGTTCAGGAAACGGCGAGAGATCTTTTCGAACTCAGGATCGAAACGCAGCGTCAGGTCGGTAACCAGCATCGTCGGCTTGCGTTTTTTCGACGGATCAAACGGATCGGGAATAATTTCTGGCGCGTCAACCGCTTCAAACTGAATCGCGCCTGCCGGACTGCGAGTCTGCACCCACTCATATTTGAACAGGTTCTCGAAGAAATAGTTGCTCCATTGGGTAGGCGTCTGCGTCCACACCACTTCCAGACCAGAAGTAATTGCATCCGCGCCCGCGCCACTACCGTAGCTGCTGGCCCAGCCCAGGCCCTGCGCTTCAATCGGTGCGGATTCTGGATCGGCGCCAACGTGCGATGCCGCTGCTGCGCCGTGGGTTTTGCCCAACGTATGACCGCCGCCAATCAGCGCCACGGTTTCTTCGTCGTTCATCCCCATGTTACCGAAGGTCGCACGAATAGCCGCTGCCGCAGAAAGCGGTTCGCCGCTATGGTCCGGCCCTTCCGGGTTCACATAAATAAGGCCCATTTCGGTGGCGCCCAGCGGCGCTTTTGCCAGCTCTTCCGGGTGACGGTGAGTCAGCCAGGCTTTTTCATCACCCCAGTTTACGTCGAGATCCGGTTCCCAGACATCTTCACGACCGGCACCAAAGCCAAAGGTACGGAAACCTGAGTTTTCCAGCGCCACGTTACCCGCGAGGATAAACAGGTCGGCCCAGGAAATTTTCTGACCATATTTCTGCTTGATTGGCCACAGCAGACGACGTGCTTTATCAAGGCTGACGTTGTCCGGCCAGGAGTTCAGTGGTGCAAAACGCTGCTGTCCGCGACCCGCTCCACCGCGTCCATCGATAGAGCGATAGGTTCCCGCGCCGTGCCATGCCATGCGGATAAACAATCCGGCATAGGTTCCCCAGTCAGCGGGCCACCACGGTTGAGATTCGGACAGAAGGGCTCTGAGATCCCCTTTCAGGGCAGAATAGTCGAGTTTACTAAACTCTTTGCGGTAGTCGAAGTCCTCACCCAGCGGGTTCGAACGGTTGGAATGTTGGTTTAAAAGATCAACGCGGAGTTGATTTGGCCACCAGTCGCGGTTATTCGTTCCTGCTCCCGCGCTCTGATCGTGACCGCCTTGATGAAAAGGACACTTACCGGCAGTTGATGCGTTTTGGCTATCGTCGGACATGCTCATCTATATGCTCCCTTTACAGTGTTCTGACTACGATATACACCACCAGAGATAAGATATAGTCGAAATAACCCACAGATTCGATAGCTAATTCCTTTTATATTTTAAGTTACAGAGATGTAGATCAAAATGATCAACAAAAAGCCCTCCGTAGAGGGCTGGGGCATCTGTTTAGTTAGGTCTTACACCCAGTGTGTGACAAATAGCGTAGCTCATCTCGGCACGGTTGAGGGTATAGAAGTGAAAATCCTTCACCCCTTCGCGACTGAGAATTTTCACCATATCCATGGCGATATTTGCGCCCACCAGCTTGCGGGTTTCCGCGTCATCATCAAGACCATCAAACATGGTCGACATCCACGCAGGAATGCGGACGTTGGTCATGTCAGCAAATTTTTTCGCCTGCTTAAAGTTAGATACCGGCAGGATGCCCGGAATAATTTCCACATCGATTCCCGCAGACACGCAGCGATCGCGAAAGCGCAGATAGCTTTCTACATCGAAGAAAAACTGGGTGATCGCGCGGTTTGCACCGGCATCAACCTTACGCTTCAGGTTCAGCAAATCGGCCTGAGCGCTTTTCGCTTCCGGGTGCACTTCCGGGTAAGCCGCAACGGAGATATCGAAGTCTGCAACGTCTTTCAGCAGAGTCACCAGGTCGGAAGCATACATATCCGGTTTACCGCTTCCCGGCGGCAGGTCGCCGCGCAGGGCAACAATATGACGAATACCGTTATGCCAGTAGTCCTGAGCAATGGTACGCAGCTCATCACGGGTCGCATCAATGCATGTCAGGTGCGGGACCGCTTCAAGACCTGTGCGATCCTTAATGCCTTTAATAATGCTGTGCGTACGGTCGCGCTCACCAGAGTTTGCTCCGTAAGTAACTGAAACAAACTTCGGCTTCAGGCTGCTCAGGCGATCGATGGAGTTCCACAGGGTTTGCTCCATTTCACTGGTGCGCGGCGGGAAAAACTCAAACGAAACGTTAATCTGACCCTGCACTTCTGCCAGGCTCTGATTCAGGGCTTCCCGCTGGTTGGCGTGAAAAAAGCTCATACCTTACCTCATCAATCTTTTGTCGTTATATGTTGTGTTGTGAACTGCTATACGTTTAGACGTCTAGATGTAAAAATGACGGAAAAGCATGCTGGCGTCAACACAAAAATCATCGTTAAAGGTGAGGAATACTCAGCCAACGTGAAAAAAATTCACATCAGCTTGAAATGGTGAGGGATTGCGTCACGACCGTCTGTAGCCACTCTACTTTTATTACGTTCTCAGGCAGCGTCGCTAACCCCATGCTAAGCCGCAATTCTGTATCAGTAAGCGGAAGGAAGATCACGCCCTGACGCTGGATAGCGGAAAAGGAGGCCGGAACCAGGCTCAGACCGTCACCCTGCGCGATCCGTGCCAGCAGCACGTCATGTTCCATTGGCTCCTCAATAAGTGCAGGAGAGTAACCAGCACGACGAAAAATGTGTCGAGTGTAATCAAAAAAAGCAGGGTTACGTTCACGTTTGAACCAGAACAGCGGTCGGTGGTTCAGCGACGTTAACGACAGCGAAGGCAGAGCCGCCTCTGGCCAGAACGCGAGTAAGGCCGGGGCTGGATTTACGCAGTAGAGAAATTGCCACCGTCGCCGCGCTCACCGCCATGGGTAACGCCGCACCGCAGCTTAAGGTACACATCGCCGCCGCGCTGCACGTTGGCTTAACGCAGGAAGAGATTATTGAAGTGATGATGCAGATGGCTGTTTATGCGGGATTCCCGGCAGCACTCAACGGCCTGTTCGCTGCAAAAGAGGTGTTTGCCTCCCACAGAGGTTAAAACAAAGGCCAGCGGAATATCTGCTGGCCTGACCTCACTACGGTTTCACATCTTCCACACGCATGCCTTTGAGTTGTTCATCCGTCAGCGTATTTCCCGCTTTGAAATAATCCACGACCGCATTAGAGACATAGTAACCGCCGGATGTGTTACGCGCTTTACCTTCAGTAAATGTCGTGAAACCATCACCGCCGTCAGCCAGGAAGCTATTGGTGGCAATGTGATAAACCGTGGCATCCTCAATGGGTTTGCCGTTTAACGTCAATACGCTAACCCGCAGACCAACCGGTTTACTGCTGTCATACTTCATCTCCAGTCCTTTGGACACCTGCAATACACCGTTGCTTAAACCCGCGCCGTGCTCCATCAGGCTACGTAACTGCTTCCCGGTGAGATCCATGGTTGCCAGCTCATTCGGGAACGGGAAGGTGCTAATGACTGCGCCCATGGTGATGACTCCAGCAGGGATTTCATTCCGGATGCCGCCCGAGTTAGTGAGCGCTAACTGGACATCTTTACCCGCCGCAACCAGCAACGCATCTGCCGCCAGATTTCCCAGCGAAGAAGATTCACCGTAAGCACGCGTCAGCTCAACCGGCGCGTTGGCAACCGTCTGCTGCACCACTTTATCGAGCTTTTTATTCCAGCCATCAATGACCTGTTTCGTCTGCGGGTCTGGCTGCCACTCATCAGCAAAAATGGTTTTCAGCTCGAAGTTCTTCACGGTAAATTGATGCGGTTTTTGCTGGTAATCCAGCACCAGTTTACCCACATCAATGCCGCCGCTGTCGGTAGACAGAATCAGGGTGTTACCTACTTTAATCGGCTCCGGCGTGCCCACATGCGCATGACCGGTGATCAGGATGTCCAACCCCTGCACCTGGCCTGCAGTCTGGATGTCTTTATCCAGCGCACGGCGTACATCGGTGCCCCCCAGACTGGACTGACGCGCTGGCGTGCCTTCATGGATCAGCGCCACGGTGAGATCGACTTTGCCTTTCAGCTCATCGATATAGCGTTGCAACCACTTCACTTCATCCCGCGCCTCGATCCCGACACGTGTCGCAGCGGAAACCGTATCATCAAAAGCAAACACGCCGTGCAGGCCAATCACGCCTATCTTTACGCCATCTTTTTCAATAATGGTGTAAGGCTTATCCCAGAACATTTTGCTGCTGTTTTGGTAAAAGATGTTGCCCTGCACGATCGGAAACTTTGCCTGGCTCAGCTGCAGCAGCGTATTGTCCCAACCGTGATCGAATTCATGATTACCCATGGTGACAGCGTCAAAATTCATGGTGTTCATGATATCGATAATCGCCTTCCCCTTGGTCAGGCTGCTGATATATGGCCCGGTGAAATAGTCGCCAGCATCCAAAAACCAGGTGGCGCTATTTTTCGCTTTCTCCTGCTTCACCATCGCCGAGATATTGGCCCAACCGCCAATATCTCGTGTGCCATTGGCAATCCATGGCACTTTATAAGGTTCGACATGGGCATGGAGATCGTTGGTATAAATAATCGTGACATCTTTGGCACTCGCCCAGAGCGGTAAAGATACCAGAACACCGACAGCAAGCATTTTTAGCTTCATAACCAATCCCTTTCAGTCATATAAAGATTCGCTACGTTACGTTCTGAAAGGTTTTTTTATGTGAGAAAACTCACATCCATCGGTGATAGTTGCAGGCCAAAATCAACGACCATTAAAAATCGTTGGTAACAGGATGACGTCACTGTTCACTATCAATTGCTGCAAATCCTTTGGCTGCAAAAATCTGGGGCTGGCGAGTTCAGCTGATTACAGCTGGCCAGAATATCGGCTGGGTTATGCCGCACTGCATTGTCGGGCATGCGGCAGCCTTCCACCGCTGTTTGATGAGGAACAGTTCCGTTGCTGGTTGTCGGCATATTTAGCGGATTTTGCCGCTAATCGTGGTCAGTTTTGCCCATGTTGCTACCAACGAGAAATCATCCGCTATGGGCATAATCCCCAGGGCAGCCAGCGCGTCCAGTGCCGAAACTGCAAAAAAGTGTGGACACCAAAGCAGGCGCCTCCCACCGGCATCGTTTTACCAGAACAAATAGCGACGATTCCCTTGCTCGTCCCTTTTCAGGGCGTTAGTGCAGGCCAGCAACTCTATGTATTACTCTCTTTTGACGCTATTCGCGGCAATGTTCTGCATATTTCCAGCAACTTCACGCCGCACACTGCCGGCATATCATTGCTTTACCGCTGGCGTGGCACTGCTGAGCCAACAGTCATTCACGACGATATCATTGAGCGAGTGAGTCAGCGGGAAACCCAGTTTTTACGCCGCAGCCAGTTTGATGAAATCCAGTACGGCAGCGCCATACTCAAACGGAACGCCAGCGGCGCGATTTTACGCCCGGTCATTACTGCCCATGGGCATTTCCGCCTGCTGAGCCATCTGTGGCCAGAGGTAAAAACCCATATTATTGCCCACGAATGCTTCCTGCGCGGCGCAGCGATAACCGCATGGGCGGAACAGTTTCGCCATCATCGCGCCTCGCTGTGGTTTATTGATGAAGAAATGAATAGCGATAAGCGCACGCTGCCCTGGCAATTGCTGGGTAAAACGTATCAGGGATGGTGGCGAAATCAGTGGCAAATCTGGCAACGAGGCGATATGCGTAAAATGGTGTGTTTGTTAACGCAGGGGCGGGTTGAAGAAAGCGCGTCAATAACCCTGGCGGCAAGCCATCGTTTTCTCGCCTGGTTGCGGCAACAGACGGAATTTGAGCAAAGTACCCGTTACTCTGCCCATTCGGTGTTTCAGGCGATAAGATCGCTGGCAGATAAATACAACGCCCTCATTGAGGGCGATGTTTACACATGTTTTCCGGCAACAAAAACTACAGCAGTTGCGCCAAACGGTTGATGTCTGACTGAATCGCCCCGGCGGTCACATCGCGGCCCGCCCCCGGTCCGCGAATGACCAGCGGGTTATCACGATACCAACGGCTTTCAATGGCGAACACGTTATCGCACGGCAGTAGTGCCGCCAGCGGGTGCTCAGGGCGTACCGCTTCAACGCCAACGCGTGCCTTACCGTTAGCGTCAAAACGCGCCACATAGCGTAGCACCAGTCCCATTTCACGTGCCGCTTCCAGGCGTTGCACCATCTGCTCGTTCAGCTCATCGCCATTTTCAAAGAAATGGTCAATAGAACCTGCTTCACAGTGCGCAGGCACCAGCGATTCTACGCGTACCTGGTCCGGTTCGATGTCGTAACCCGCTTCACGCGCCAGAATCACCAGCTTGCGCATCACATCTTTGCCGGAAAGATCCACGCGCGGATCAGGTTCAGTCAGACCCTGCTGCCACGCCTGATCCACCAGATCGGTGAACGGGACCGTGCCATCAAATTGCAGGAACAACCACGACAACGTGCCGGAGAAGATCCCGCTGATCGACAGAATAGTATCTCCGCTATCAATCAGATCGCGCACGGTATGGTTGATCGGCAAACCTGCGCCGACGGTGGCGTTATACAGCCAGTGGCGACCGGTTTTTTCAAAGGCGTCATGAATCTGGCGGTAATTATTACTGCTGCTCGCCCCCGCCAGCTTGTTGGCGCTGATAACATGGAAGCCATGACTGGCGAAATCCAGATACTGCTCCGCCAACTGCTCGCTGGCAGTGACGTCCAGCACCACTAAATCATCATACGGGTGAGCGCGCATCCACAGGAACAATGACTCTTCATCCTGTTCTACCGCCTCGTCATCGAAGAAGGCCAATGCGCGGCTGGCATCCAGCCCTTCGTAATTCAGCAGGCTACGGCGGCTATCAACCACTCCTGCCAGCACGAACTCTAATCCGGTACGCGCCGAGAGCGTGCTCTGCTCGCGGGCAAACAACTCCAGCCAGCGCGACCCAATGTTACCTTTGCCGAACAGCACCAAACCAATGCGTTTTTCCGCGCGGAAGATTGACTGGTGCAGACCCTGAATCAGACTCTCCGTTGGCCCGGTACGCAATACGGCGACCAGGCTGATGCCCTCTTCCGACTGCCAGGTGAATTCGACCGGCTGACCTTTCAGCTGTTGCCAAAAGCGATGGCAGTGCAGCGGGTTACGGGTGACGCCCGCCCCAACCATCGCCACCAGCGCCAGCCCCTGGCGCAGACGCAGCTCGCCCGGCAGGCCAGCTTCATCCAGAATTTTCAGTGCGCCATCAGCGACTTCGGAGGTATAGCAAAATTGCAGCAACTGGCGGTCAGGATGCACACCCACTGCCAGCGGACGCACCTGGGTGCGTTTTAAAATCTGATCAATCTCTTTATAGGCCAGTTTAAAGTCCTGGCCAGTGGGAACCTGAAACTCAATCAGACAAACGTCGTCATGGCTGGTCACAATACGTGCCCCGGTACCGGAAGCCAGCACGCGTTCAATACGCGTCGATCCCTGCTCCGGCGTATAGCTACAACGCAACTGGAGATCGATATCGCTGCCGGAAACCGGCTGAAGGGTGCGGGCATGAAGAACCGGAGCCGCCAGACGCGCCAGCTCGCTGGCTTCATCCAGACGCAGCAGCGGCAGCAGACAGGCATCTTTTACTTTACGCGGATCCGCGCTGTAAACCCCGGCGACATCGCTCCAGATGGTTACGCGGGAAACCCCCGCCAACGCGCCAACCTGCGTCGCCGAGTAGTCGGAGCCGTTACGCCCCAGCAGTACCGTCTCACCGGCGTTGCTGCGGCTAATGAAACCGGTAACGACCAGGCGTTTGCCCGGATGCTGCGCCAGCAGTTGTTGCAGCAATGGGTAAGAAAGACCTTCATCCACCTGCGGCTGAGCGCCGCGCTCGGCACGTAAAAAATCGCGCGCATCCAGCCAGGCTGACTCCAGCCCCTGTTGGTTAAGGACGGCAGACATCAAACGCGCCGACCACACCTCGCCATGCCCGACGACTTCAGCATAGACGGCATCATTCACGCCGCTGTCGAGTAACCCGGCCAGACGCTCCAGATCGTGAATAAACGCGCCGATCAGCCCATCCGCCACCTCAGGAGGTAACAAACCGCTGATAAGCTCACTCTGATAGCGACGTAACGCCTGTTGAACCTGATGCGCAGACAGACGATCGGCCTGGCTTAATTTTAGCCAGCTAATCAACTGGTTAGTGGTACTGCCTGCGGCTGAAACAACCATCATGTCATCAGGCTGCGAGTACTCCGCCATAATGCCTGCGACACGCAGATAACATTTCACATCAGCCAGACTACTACCACCAAATTTGTGCAGTTGACGACCCTTCGTCCCTGCCTGCGCAATCACACTCATGTTTACCCCTTGTTTGCAGCCCGGAAGCCATTTTCCAGGTCGGCAATTAAATCTTCGCCATCTTCAATACCGGTGGAGATACGCAACAGCGTTTCCGAAATTCCGGCAGCAGCACGCGCTTCTGGCGCCATTCCCGCGTGTGTCATGGTTGCGGCATGGGAGATCAGACTTTCAACGCCCCCTAACGATTCCGCCAGCGTAAACAATGACAACCCGCCGAGGAAGCGACGCAGCGTTTGCTCATCGCCATCCAGCTCAAAACTCAACATCGCGCCAAACCCTTTTTGCTGACGCGCGGCAATCTCATGGCCCTGATTATCCGGCAATGACGGGTGATACAATTTTTTCACCAGCGGCTGAGTTTGCAGATAATCCACAATCGCCTGAGCATTACGTTGCGCCACCTCCATACGAGGTGACAGAGTACGCAGGCCGCGCAACAGCAGATAACTATCAAACGCGCCGCCGGTCACACCAATATTATTCGCCCACCATGCCAGTTCAGTGACCATTTCCGGATCTTTTGCTATCACCACACCAGCCACTACGTCGGAGTGACCGTTTAAATATTTCGTGCATGAATGCAACACCAGATCGGCGCCTAATGCCAGTGGATTTTGCAGTGCCGGGCTTAAAAAAGTGTTGTCCACCACGCTGACCGCACCAGCCTCGCGCGCCAGCTTGCAGATTTTCGCGATATCCACCACGCGCAACAGCGGGTTGCTTGGGCTTTCTACCAGCACCAGCTTCGGTTTCTCCGCCAGTGCCGCCTGCAACGCCTGCTCATCTCCTTGATCGACAAACAGTACGCGATAACAGCCACGCTTTGCCAGGCTGTCAAACAGACGATAGCTTCCGCCGTAGCAGTCGTGCGGTGCGACCAGCAGATCGCCAGGCTTGAGGAATACCGTAGTCACCAGATGAATCGCCGACATGCCGGTATTGGTCAGTACTGCCCCCGCCCCACCTTCCAGTTCCGCCAGCGCACGCTGAACGACATCACGCGTTGGGTTACCGCGACGCGAATAGTCATGGGCGCGAGGCTCATTAAAACCGGTAAAGTTATAGGTGCTGGAGAGGTGGATCGGCGGGACAACGCAACCGTACTGTTCGTCGTCATTTAACCCGCTACGCACTGCGATGGTGGCCTGTTTACGCGTCATATTGAGGAGATCCTGGCTGAGTCGGTGAAAAGTCAGACACCAGAGTAATCATAGTTACGATAGCCGTCAATACATCTGGACATCTAAACTTCTTTGCGTATAGATTGAGCAAACCGGAAATAGCCGTTAAAATTATATGCATTAGCGTACATCTGCGTCGGCTTACTTCGTGTCAGGGCCACGCCACTACGATAAACTACGCGCAATTATGGTCCGGGCTCAGGTTCTGGCCTCAATATTAATGACAAAGAGGATTAGGTATCTCATGGCTGAATGGAGCGGCGAATATATCAGCCCATACGCTGAGCACGGTAAGAAGAGTGAGCAAGTCAAAAAAATTACGGTTTCCATTCCTCTGAAGGTGTTAAAAATCCTTACCGATGAACGCACGCGTCGTCAGGTTAACAACCTGCGTCACGCCACCAACAGCGAACTGCTGTGTGAAGCGTTTCTGCATGCTTTTACCGGGCAACCATTACCCAACGATGACGACCTGCGTAAAGAGCGCAGCGATGAAATCCCGGAAGAAGCAAAGGTAATTATGCGTGAACTGGGTATCAACCCGGAAACGTGGGAATACTGATTTTTCAAGACAGATGAGAAAAGGCGGGATTACTCCCGCCGCTTCTCACTACGTTACTTACTGATACCATTAATCTTATTCAATGTTTCTTCCATTTTGAGCGTCTCTTTACGGTTCAATGGATAGAAATAAATCAGAATGACCGCTGCCAAAAACAGGCATAAAGCCGGTAACAGATTTGCCATCGTATAGATGTTTTCCTGCACAATGCTGGTTTGCACAGCGCCGCCCGTTGACGAAGATTGATAACCAATGATGGCCAGCATAAAGCCGCCAATAGCCCCAGCGCACGCCTGGCCAACCTTGCGGGCGAAGAAGTTCACGCCATAGACGGTCCCATCTTCACGATCGCCGGTGACATACTGGTGATAATCACACACATCGGTCATAAACGCCCAAATCATCAGGTTGAATAACCCGGCACCCAGCGTCGCCAGGAACAGGAAAACCAAATAAACCTTCGCGTCGGTAATGTGGGTGAAGTACATAATCACATACATGGCTACCGCAAAGAGCAGCGCGCCTACGCTGGCTTCTTTCTTACCAAAGCGCTTCGTGAGCCAGGATGCCGAGGGTGCCAGCAAAACCAGAGAGCCAAAGGTGAATAGCAATGCAACGGACATGGCCTCTTTGTTATGGAAATAGTCATTAAACAGGTAAGTCATGTTGGTACCAGACAACCCCTGATTAATCACAATCAGCAGATCCACAACCACTAAAACAATTAGCGCTTTATTGCGTATCAGCCCCTTCAGCAGCACAGAAACCGGCATGCTCTCTTTTCTTTCCACCCGCACGCGTTCCGTCGTTAACTGACAGGTCAACGTTAAAAAGATAAACCCCAGCACAGAACAACCAATGGCAATCCAGAAGAAATGCTGTCCAGAGATCACCTGGCTTCCGTCCACCAGAGTGGTGTACATCAGGATCGGAATAAAAAAGCCGGTTGTCCCGCCGCCGATGGCGGACCCAACGCTGCGCCAGGTTGACAGCGATACGCGATCTTCCGGATTCGAGCTAATCGCCGCAGACATGGCACCATACGGAATACTCACTGTCGATAACAGCGAACCGTAAATAAAATAGGAACAGCAGATGTAGATAATTTTCGCCGTATAAGAAAAATCATGCACAAACGGCAGGAACAGAACGACCGCAATGATGCAAAACGGGTACTTCATGCGGCGCACCCAGGGGTTAAATCGTCCATGAACCGTCAGTTTAGAGGTATCACATAAGCGCCCTACGCCAACGTCGACAAACGCATCAAAGAGTTTGGTCACAAAATAGAGTGAACCAACAATAACACCGGAAATACCGAGTACGTTGGTGTAATAAATCATTAAAAAACTATTTACCAGCCCAAGAATAAAACAGGTTCCGAGGTCACCACATAAATAACCGAATTTATCTCTTAATCCGAAAGGCCTGACGGCAATATATTGATTGCTTCCAATCATTGTTCCATCATTAGACATGATGTTAACTCCTTAGACACATTATTCACGCAAACTATGCGTATACCGATGCTCAGCATAATAAATCGATACGAAGTGTATTAACGGTCAGAAGTTATAACCGAGACCAACGCGATAGCGGGTCTGACGATCGTCTGTGGTTGTGGTGTTATACCCCGAGGAAACGTTACCCACCTCAACAAATGGAACCCATGAGCCTATTTTATACGCCACACGGAAGTTATATTCGTAATCGTCTTTTCGGTTGTTATATAAATCTTCGCTATCGGCAATTTTATAAATGCCATTTAGCTCAAACATCCAGTCATTGATGTTATAACCGAGCCATGCTTCCGGACGATAGACCATACGGTCATCCTTGCCGTCAGTGTTTCTGCGCATGTACTCCTGACGATAGCGGAACGCGGTCCACCAATGGTCATTGATGTTATACTGCACGCGAATATAAGGCTTATAAATCGCGATGTTATCGCCCGTTTCGAGCGCAATACCCGTCTGCCAGACAAGGTCATTCCAGGTGAACTGGTAGCTCGCCGTATACTCGTTGCCATTACTTTCCATATTATTCCACGCATCATTAGATTGCGTATTTTCGGAACGTGAAATGGCCTCGACTGCGACACCAAAACCAGTAGCAAAACGATGCGACATATAAACACGGTCGTAATTACGACCATCATCATAATATTCATGTCGATAATCAACATAACCCGCTTGCGCGGCCGCAGAGAATAATGAAATCAGTAATAACGCGGATTTAAATTTCATGACCATCCCTCTTCACACTAAATCTAGGAAATTGCCCATCTCGCTCCGTCCATAAATGAAGAAACGATGAAGGAATAAGAATAATTTTATATTTCCACGAAAGTGTATTTTAGAAAGAAGGAAGAAACCTTTGGTATTTTGCCAAAGATTGGCATAAGTGGCAAAAACAAGAAGATAAAAAGGACGCAGATCACCAGTTGAAACATTTTATCGTAAAAATAAAAACACTGTTTTACTTATTAAATAAAAGACATCATTCAATACATCAATACGAATTTCAGTCTGCAGGCGCAGATACAAAAAAAGCGCCATAAGGCGCTTTTTTCTGACAGCTGAAACTTACTTGCTGCCTGGGATGCTGAAACGCTTGTTGAAGCGATCAACACGGCCACCGGTAGCAACATCACGCTGCTTGCCAGTATAGAACGGGTGGCACTGACCGCACACGTCCAGGTTCAGATCGTGACCGACGGTAGAGCGGATTTTCATGACGTTACCGCAAGAGCAGTTTGCAGTAATTTCTTCGTATTTCGGGTGAATATCTTTTTTCATGGGAAAACCTCGGTTTAAGGCCGCGTCGCTCTTCCAGCCCTAACGCCAGACACCACGCGATGTTAATTATTCCCCGTCACCTTTCACGCTGCATCAACAGCCTGAAACTCTCGGGTAATGGTCATTGTTTGACGCAATCAATTTGCATCAAAGGCGGCGAATCATACAGAAATTAACCTGCTCATGCAAACTGATCCGCATTCTACCCTTCACTAATGTGTATACTAACCCGCCAGATTTCAAGTCAGGATGATTCAATGCCCGTTGCGCACGTTGCCTTACCCGTTCCGCTACCTCGCACCTTTGACTACCTGCTGCCGGAAGGCATGAGCGCCAAAGCCGGGTGTCGTGTACGCGTGCCCTTTGGCAAGCAACAGGAGCGCGTGGGCATCGTTTTATCCGTCAGCGAGCACAGCGAACTGCCGCTGAGCGAATTGAAAGCCGTTCTCGAAGTGCTGGACAGCGAGCCGGTTTATTCGACCTCCGTCTGGCGTCTGCTGTTGTGGGCGGCTGACTATTACCATCACCCTATCGGCGACGTACTGTTTCATGCCCTGCCGATCCTGCTGCGCCAGGGACGCCCGGCGACAAACGCGCCCATATGGTACTGGTTTGCCACTGAAGAAGGTCAGGTTATTGATCTCAACAGCCTCAAGCGCTCTCCCAAGCAACAGCAGGCGCTGGCTGCGCTACGCCAGGGAAAAATCTGGCGCGACCAGGTGGCTGAGCTCGAATTTAATGACGCCGCATTACAGGCGCTGCGGAAAAAAGGGCTGTGCGATCTGGCGAGCGAAACGCCTGGTTTTAGCGACTGGCGTACCCACTACGCGGTTTCCGGTGAGCGTCTTCGACTGAACACCGAGCAAGCCACCGCCGTCGGGGCGATTCACAGCGCCGCGGACAGTTTTAGCGCCTGGCTATTAGCGGGCGTGACGGGCTCAGGCAAAACAGAGGTCTATCTAAGCGTACTGGAAAATGTCCTGGCCCAGGGCAAACAGGCGCTGGTGATGGTGCCGGAGATTGGCCTGACGCCGCAAACTATTGCCCGTTTTCGCGAACGCTTCAATGCGCCAGTCGAAGTCCTGCACTCCGGTTTGAACGACAGCGAACGTCTTTCGGCCTGGCTGAAAGCAAAAAATGGCGAAGCGGCGATTGTTATCGGCACGCGCTCGTCGCTGTTTACACCGTTTAAAAATCTCGGCGTGATTGTCATCGACGAAGAGCACGACAGCTCTTATAAACAGCAGGAAGGCTGGCGCTATCATGCGCGCGATCTCGCGGTTTATCGCGCCCACAGCGAGCAAATCCCGATTATTCTCGGCTCAGCCACTCCGGCTCTGGAAACGCTGTGCAACGTGCGACAGAAAAAATATCGCATGCTGCGCCTGACGCGCCGTGCCGGAAATGCGCGCCCCGCCACTCAGCACGTGCTGGATCTCAAAGGTCAGCAGGTGCAGGCCGGACTCGCCCCTGCGCTTATCACCCGTATGCGTCAGCACCTGCAGGCGGATAACCAGGTGATTCTGTTTTTGAACCGCCGGGGCTTTGCTCCTGCACTGCTGTGCCATGACTGCGGCTGGATTGCCGAATGTCCGCGCTGCGATCACTACTACACGCTGCATCAGGCACAGCACCATTTACGCTGCCACCACTGCGACAGCCAGCGCCCAATACCACGTCAGTGCCCTTCCTGCGGCTCAACGCATATGGTTCCGGTTGGACTCGGCACCGAACAGCTTGAGCAGGCTCTGGCCCCTTTTTTCCCCGGCGTGCCAATCTCACGCATCGATCGCGACACCACCAGCCGTAAAGGGTCGCTGGAGCAGCATCTGGCGGAAGTACATCGCGGCGGCGCACGAATTCTGATCGGCACGCAAATGCTGGCCAAAGGCCACCACTTCCCGGACGTCACCCTGGTGGCGCTTCTGGACGTTGACGGCGCGCTGTTCTCTGCAGATTTCCGGTCGGCAGAACGCTTCGCCCAGCTTTACACGCAGGTCTCCGGGCGAGCAGGACGCGCCGGGAAACAGGGCGAAGTGGTGCTACAAACGCACCATCCTGAGCATCCGCTGCTGCAAACTTTGCTGTACAAAGGTTATGACGCGTTTGCCGAGCAGGCGCTGGCCGAGCGACAAACGCTCCAGCTTCCACCGTGGACCAGCCATGTGATCGTGCGGGCAGAAGATCATAACAACCAGCATGCGCCAATGTTCTTACAACAGTTGCGAAATCTGATCCAGGCCAGTCCGCTTGCCGATGACAAACTGTGGGTGCTCGGCCCGGTTCCCGCCCTGGCCCCCAAGCGCGGCGGTCGCTATCGCTGGCAAATTTTGTTGCAACATCCGTCGCGAATTCGCCTGCAGCATATCGTCAGCGGCACACTGGCGCTGATCAATACGTTACCCGATGCACGTAAGGTTAAATGGGTGCTGGATGTCGATCCCATCGAGGGATAATCCCTCACGATGCGAGGCGGATCGTAAAATTAAAGATCCATCACACTTTTTATGAAAATTCTGTAACCGCTTCCATTAACTATCTGATAAAAATGTTTCAGATGAAGGCTATTCAAGGACGAGTCTGTGCCAGCAGCTCTCTGGCGAGGAGAAAGAGTGAAACCGAATAAGCAGGTTGCCGCCGCTACGATGAAAGATGTTGCTCTGAAGGCGAAAGTCTCAACGGCAACCGTATCCCGCGCATTAATGAACCCGGACAAAGTCTCGCAGTCAACCCGTAACAAGGTTGAACAGGCTGCGCTGGAAGTGGGATATTTACCCCAATCAATGGGACGCAACGTTAAGCGTAATGAATCACGTACCATTCTGGTGATTGTGCCGGATATCTGCGATCCGTTTTTTAGTGAAGTGATTCGCGGCATAGAAGTGACCGCCGCTGAGCAGGGATATCTGGTGCTTATCGGCGACTGCGCCCACCAGAATCAGCAGGAAAAGACCTTCCTCAACCTCATTATCACCAAACAGATCGATGGCATGGTGCTGCTCAGTTCGCGACTGCCGTTTGATGCCAGCGTGGAAGAGCAGCGCAACTTGCCGCCGATGGTCATGTCCAACGAGTTCGCGCCAGAGCTGGAACTCCCCACCGTGCACATTGATAATCTCACCGCCGCCTTCAACGCGATGAACTATCTGCTGGAACTGGGGCATAAACGCATTGGCTGTATCGCCGGACCAGAGGATATGCCGCTGTGCCATTACCGTCTGCAAGGTTACGTTCAGGCATTGCGCCGCAGTGGAATTACGGTCGATCCGCATTTCATCGCGCGTGGTGACTTTACCTATGAAGCGGGAGCCAATGCGCTTAAGCAACTCCTTGAGCTTCCACAGCCACCTACTGCGGTCTTTTGCCACAGCGATGTCATGGCGCTGGGGGCACTCTCTTACGCCAAACGTCAGGGTCTGAAGGTACCTGACGATTTATCCATCATTGGCTTTGATAATATTTCGCTCACGGAATTTTGTGATCCACCCCTGACAACCGTCGCACAGCCGCGTTTCGATATCGGACGTGAAGCTATGCTGTTACTGCTCGATCAATTACAAGGTCAGAACGTCAGCAGTGGCTCACGTTTACTGGACTGCGAGCTTATTATTCGGGGCACTACCCGGGCACTGACGTAAAGTAAAGTGCTTTCGGACTCCCCTGTCTGGTCAAAGGCCCGCCGCTTAAGTAACATGGCGGGCTGACGAACGAATAAATACAGCGAAACGATAGTGGCACAACGAGATTATGTACGTCGCGGCCAACCGGCACCTTCGCGGCGCAAGAAGAGCACATCACGGAAAAAACAACGCAATACGCCTGCGGTATCGCCCGCTATGGTTGCTATTGCTGCAGCCGTACTCGTGACCTTTATCGGTGGTCTGTACTTCATTACGCATCACAAGAAAGAAGAGTCCGAAACGCTGCAAAACCAGAAAGTCACCGGTAATGGCATCCCGCCAAAACCGGAAGAGCGCTGGCGATACATCAAAGAGCTGGAAAGCCGTCAGCCTGGCGTACGTGCGCCTACCGAACCGTCTGCAGGCGGCGAGGTACTGAACGCCGATCAGCTAACCAATGAGCAGCGCCAGTTGTTGGCGCAAATGCAGGCCGATATGCGCCAACAGCCAACGCAGCTCAACGAAGTACCGTGGAACGAACAAACTGCGGAACAACGCCAGCAAACGCTGCAGCGTCAACGTCAGGTGCAACAGCAGCAGTGGAATAACACCCAACAGCAGGCTCAACAGCCGCGCCAACGGGTAACGGAACAGCCGTACCAGCAGCAGCAAACGCGTACTGCGCAAGCCGCACCGGTACAGCAGCCGAAGGCGCAGCCAAAACCGGCGGCCCAACAGCCGTATCAGGATCTCCTGCAAACACCTGCGCATACCACCGCCGCTCAGCCGAAAACGCAGCCGGCCGCGCCGATAACAAATGAAACGCAGCCGCCAAAACAGACGGCGGAGAAAAAAGATGAACGCCGCTGGATGGTACAGTGCGGCTCATTTAAAGGCGCTGAGCAGGCAGAAACCGTGCGCGCGCAGTTGGCTTTTGAAGGCTTCAACTCACGTATTACCACCAATAACGGCTGGAATCGCGTGGTCATTGGTCCGGTCAAAGGCAAAGAGAATGCCGACAACACCATCAGCCGCCTGAAAGTTGCTGGTCACACAAACTGCATTCGACTCGCCACTGGGGGTTGAAACCCCCAAAATCCCCCCCATCTATACTTGCATTACGCCCCGCATACTGCGCGGGGCCTGTGTTTTGCATTTGTAACCAAGGGGTCTGCTCGTGACAACAATAGTAAGCGTACGCCGTAACGGCCATGTGGTAATCGCCGGTGATGGTCAGGCCACACTGGGTAACACCGTAATGAAAGGCAACGTGAAGAAAGTCCGCCGTCTGTACAACGACAAAGTCATCGCGGGCTTTGCGGGTGGTACTGCGGATGCATTCACGCTGTTTGAACTGTTTGAACGCAAGCTGGAAATGCACCAGGGTCACCTGGTGAAAGCTGCCGTTGAACTGGCAAAAGACTGGCGTACCGACCGTATGCTGCGCAAACTCGAAGCGCTGCTGGCCGTTGCGGATGAAACTGCATCACTCATCATCACCGGTAACGGCGACGTCATCCAGCCAGAAAACGATCTGATTGCCATCGGCTCCGGCGGTCCCTACGCCCAGGCTGCTGCACGCGCTCTGCTGGAAAACACCGAGCTTGGCGCACGCGAGATTGCTGAGAAAGCGTTGGATATTGCAGGGGATATCTGCATTTATACCAACCACTTCCATACCATCGAAGAATTGAACTCCAAAGCGTAAGGATCCCCCATGTCTGAAATGACCCCACGCGAAATTGTCAGCGAACTGAACAAACACATCATCGGCCAGGACAACGCTAAGCGTTCCGTGGCGATTGCCCTGCGTAACCGCTGGCGCCGCATGCAGCTCAACGAAGAGCTGCGCCATGAAGTTACGCCGAAAAACATTCTGATGATTGGCCCAACCGGCGTCGGTAAAACCGAAATCGCCCGTCGTCTGGCAAAACTGGCCAACGCGCCGTTCATCAAAGTTGAAGCAACGAAATTCACCGAAGTCGGCTATGTTGGTAAAGAAGTTGACTCTATCATCCGCGATCTGACCGATGCTGCCATCAAAATGGTCCGCGTTCAGGCCATCGAGAAAAACCGCTTCCGTGCCGAAGAGATGGCGGAAGAGCGCATTCTCGACGTGCTGATCCCACCGGCTAAAAATAACTGGGGACAGTCAGAGCAGCCGCAGGAACCTTCAGCAGCGCGTCAGGCGTTCCGTAAAAAACTGCGTGAAGGCCAGTTGGATGATAAAGAGATCGAAATCGATCTCGCGGCCGCACCGATGGGCGTTGAAATCATGGCGCCTCCGGGAATGGAAGAGATGACCAGCCAGCTACAGTCCATGTTCCAGAACCTGGGCGGTCAGAAGCAAAAACCGCGTAAGCTGAAAATCAAAGACGCGATGAAGCTGCTGATTGAAGAAGAAGCGGCCAAACTGGTGAATCCGGAAGAGCTGAAACAGGAAGCTATCGACGCCGTTGAGCAACACGGAATCGTGTTTATCGACGAAATCGACAAAATCTGTAAGCGCGGCGAATCCTCCGGCCCGGACGTGTCCCGTGAAGGCGTACAGCGCGACCTGCTGCCGCTGGTTGAAGGCTGCACGGTCTCCACTAAACACGGTATGGTGAAAACAGACCACATTCTGTTTATTGCCTCTGGCGCATTCCAGGTAGCGAAACCGTCTGACCTGATCCCGGAACTGCAGGGTCGTCTGCCGATTCGTGTCGAGCTGCAGGCGCTGACCACCAGCGATTTTGAGCGTATCCTTACCGAACCGAATGCCTCCATCACCGTCCAGTACAAAGCGCTGATGGCGACCGAAGGTGTGGACATCAACTTCACCGAATCGGGCATTAAACGCATTGCCGAAGCGGCCTGGCAGGTCAATGAAACCACCGAAAACATCGGTGCACGTCGTCTGCATACCGTTCTCGAGCGTCTGATGGAAGATATTTCCTATGATGCGAGCGATTTAAACGGCCAAAGCATCACAATTGATGCCGAATATGTGAGCAAACATCTGGATGCGCTGGTCGCAGATGAAGATCTGAGCCGTTTTATCCTATAATCGCGTTCAATGCATTTTCATCACTGTTGATGGGGCTGATAAAGCCCCATTTTTATTGGCGCTAAATATGACTGAACAACAAAAAATTAGCCGCTCACAAGCCTGGCTGGAAAGTTTACGACCTAAGACCTTACCGCTCGCCTTCGCGGCGATCATCGTCGGTACGGCATTAGCATGGTGGCAAGGATACTTCGATCCGCTGGTTGCTCTGTTGGCATTGATTACGGCAGGACTGCTGCAAATTCTGTCCAACCTCGCTAACGACTATGGCGATGCCGTCAAAGGCAGCGACAAGCCCGACCGCATTGGACCACTGCGCGGTATGCAAAAAGGGGTTATCACCCAACAGCAGATGAAGCGTGCGCTGATCGTTACCGTGGTGTTGATCTGTCTGTCGGGTCTGGCCCTGGTTGCTGTGGCCTGCCACACGCTGGCGGATTTTGTCGGTTTCCTGGTACTTGGGGGCCTGTCGATTATCGCGGCGATCACCTACACTGTGGGTAATCGCCCTTACGGATATATCGGTCTGGGCGATATTTCCGTGCTGGTATTCTTTGGCTGGCTTAGCGTGATGGGAAGCTGGTATCTGCAGGCGCATACGCTGATTCCGGCGCTGATTCTGCCTGCCACCGCCTGTGGCCTGCTGGCAACTGCCGTGCTCAACGTCAACAACCTGCGCGATATCAACAGCGACAGAGAGAACGGCAAGAACACGCTGGTAGTACGTTTAGGTGCCGTCAATGCCCGCCGCTACCATGCCTGCCTGCTGATGGGTACGCTGGTCTGCCTGGCGCTGTTTAACCTGTTTTCGCTACAAAGTCTGTGGGGATGGCTGTTTATCCTTGCCGCTCCGCTGCTTTTCAAACAGGCGCGTTACGTGATGCGCGAAATGGATCCTGCGGCAATGCGTCCGATGCTGGAACGCACCGTAAAAGCGGCACTATTAACTAACTTGCTGTTTGTCGTTGGAATTTTCTTAAGTCAGTGGTCTCTTTAACTGACAAATATCAATTAACAATTGATGATTTTGCCAACAGTACACATAGCGCGATATACTAAAAATTCTCGCAGCAACTGAACGTTAAGCCTATGAAATACGATACATCCGAGCTTTGTGACATCTATCAGGAAGATGTCAACGTCGTGGAACCGCTGTTCTCTAACTTTGGAGGACGGTCGTCGTTTGGCGGACAAATCATCACGGTAAAATGTTTCGAGGACAACGGGTTGCTGTACGATCTGCTCGAACAAAATGGCCGTGGTCGCATTCTGCTGGTCGATGGCGGCGGTTCTGTCCGTCGTGCGCTGGTCGATGCCGAACTGGCACGACTGGCCGTACAGAATGAATGGGAAGGTCTGGTCATCTACGGCTCAGTCCGCCAGGTAGACGATCTGGAAGAACTGGATATCGGCATTCAGGCGATTGCCGCAATTCCGGTAGGTGCTTCAGGAGAAGGTATTGGGGAAAGCGATGTGCGCGTCAACTTTGGCGGCGTGACATTCTTCTCCGGCGACCACCTGTACGCCGACAACACCGGGATAATCCTCTCCGAAGACCCGCTCGATATCGAGTAAGTGAAAAAGGCCATCAGCAAGTTTGATGGCCTTTTATTTTCTTCATTCATCCGATTTGTAGTGAATGACCTTAACATCATAATTCCCAGCTCTTGCTTCAACAACGACACTCATCATCTCGCGACTTGCAGGATAAGATTCAACGTATGCGTTTAATTTTTCTTCTGCTCTGTGAATATCATTCTTAGGTATCCCCGTAAAAACTATTTCACTGCGTTGAAGATGGCTACCCTCATCTGTATGGCTTACAAAAAACCAGTCGCTGGATACCCTTGGAACCTGTTTAATCAATTTCGGCGTTAATAACTGATAAATTAATAAATCATGCTGCGTATAACATTTTTTTGTAAAGACACTCACCATGAAATAACAATAAAGCAGCGCAAAAAAAAGCATAGATGCAATAATAACACCTAATCGTCGAAACGTCATATACGGCGTTCCCGAACATAATTTGGATTCACAACTGGTTTTATTACATCCATAAATAAGTGTAAGGCCAAAAATCCTGTAAGGATTCGAAACGATGTGACGTACTCAAGAATATAGATAAAGCAATACCTTGCAGAATTCGCTCCTGCAATCCTCGTCGCACCATGAATCTACGATATATACCAGTATTAATATTTAGACCGTGAATGCTTTTAGACATACTTTGATGGTAATTTACTTCATAAAATTCACTATCACCACCACAAGGTCTTGTCATTTCAAACCATAATTTTTCAGCGCCTGCCGGATTAGAGTGGCCTAAATCAATCCACCCTAGATTATCTGTATAGATAAGACCATATCTAATATCTCTGGTGATAAATCGATCCGAATTATCAATAATATCGTTTCTTTTTGTCATATCGTATTCTTTGAAATTTGAGAATTACGATATCCTAAAGTCTACATAGTAAAAAGGCATCCATTATGGATGCCTTTTTAAAGAAATCAGAATTAGACTTCTTCCATACGCCCCAACAGGGCATGCAGACGATCCTGCCAGCCGTTCTGCTGTTCTTTCAGGTTGTTGTTCTCACGCTCCAGCTCTTCACGCTGCTGCTGTGCAGACTGAACTTCCTGCGACAGTGAGTTGTTCTTTTCTTTCAGCTCTTCGATTTCCATCTGCAACAGCGTGATGGTATCAATCGCCTGCTGTACTTTTGCTTCCAGTTTCTCAAACACTTCTAATGACATCGTCATACCTCTCCTGAATTGCAAGGCGTTGATGGATAAAAATCCTCGTCCCGATAACCGGCGACGCCTTAATAAAAACGAGCGCACTCTACTTAACACCGATTGTATGAAGCCGCGTCATCCCTGTCCAGCGGCATCCCGCGCAGATTGCGGTTTGCAACACTTTTCGTCTTTCTCCTGGTGACATTACTATCATAACTCTTAAGTGTTAACGAATTGATCATTGAAATGATTCAGCTCACACTATTTTTGTATAACAAATACCGCGAAATGGCGCGATAACGCTCATTTTGTTGATGGAGTACACACATTTCAATTTCGATATTTCTCGTTTTTGAGCGTTAACGATAAATTAACAGTGTGCCTACCGGCTCCGGGGATGTCAGTGACCTTCTCGCATACAATAAACATTAAACTCTCTTCAGGATCCGATTATGAGTCAAACATCAACCTTAAAAGGCCAGTGCATTGCTGAATTCCTCGGTACCGGGTTGTTGATTTTCTTCGGTGTGGGATGTGTCGCTGCACTCAAAGTTGCTGGGGCTACTTTTGGTCAGTGGGAAATCAGTATCATCTGGGGTCTGGGGGTAGCGATGGCTATCTATCTGACTGCAGGCGTTTCTGGTGCACACCTGAATCCAGCGGTAACCATCGCACTCTGGCCGTTCGCCTGTTTTGATAAACGCAAAGTTGCTCCTTTTATTATTTCGCAAATTGCCGGCGCCTTTTGCGCAGCGGCACTGGTTTACGGGCTTTATTACAATCTTTTCATCGATTTCGAACAAACTAACCATATCGTGCGCGGCAGTACCGAAAGCCTGGGTCTGGCAGGTACTTTCTCGACCTATCCGAACCCGCATATCAATTTTGTGCAGGCCTTCGCGGTTGAAATGGTCATTACCGCTATTCTAATGGGGCTGATTCTGGCTCTGACCGACGATGGTAACGGTGTACCTCGTGGTCCGCTGGCACCACTGCTGATCGGCTTGTTGATTGCCGTTATTGGTGCTTCCATGGGTCCGCTAACAGGTTTTGCGATGAACCCGGCACGTGACTTCGGACCGAAACTCTTCGCCTGGATGGCCGGATGGGGTGAGATTGCCTTCACGGGTGGTCGTGATATCCCTTACTTCCTGGTCCCGGTGTTTGGCCCGATTACCGGCGCGATTTTAGGCGCATGGGCATATCGCAAACTGATTGGTCGCCATTTACCGTGCGATGTCTGCGCGATTGAAGAGAAAGACGTAGCGACCAACACTCAACAAAAAGCTTCGCAGTAATGTGACTACGGGACAAATAATCATGACTGAAAAAAAATATATCGTTGCGCTCGACCAGGGCACCACCAGCTCCCGCGCGGTCGTAATGGACCACGATGCGAATATCGTTAGCGTTTCACAGCGCGAATTCGAGCAAATCTACCCGAAAGCAGGTTGGGTAGAACATGACCCAATGGAAATTTGGGCGACCCAAAGCTCCACGCTGGTAGAAGTTCTGGCGAAAGCCGATATCAGTTCCGATGAAATTGCAGCGATCGGTATTACCAACCAGCGTGAAACCACCATCGTCTGGGAGCGTGAGACCGGTAAACCTATCTATAACGCAATTGTGTGGCAGTGTCGTCGTACCGCGGATATCTGCGAAAAGCTCAAGCGCGACGGTATGGAAGAGTACATCCGTAATAACACGGGTCTGGTAATTGACCCGTACTTTTCCGGCACTAAAGTGAAGTGGATCCTCGACCACGTGGAAGGCTCACGTGAGCGCGCTCGTCGCGGCGAACTGCTGTTCGGTACGGTAGACACCTGGCTTATCTGGAAAATGACGCAGGGACGCGTACACGTAACGGATTACACCAACGCCTCTCGTACCATGCTGTTCAACATCCACTCCCTGGACTGGGATGACACGATGCTGGATGCGCTGGATATTCCGCGTGCAATGCTGCCAGAAGTGCGTCGTTCTTCTGAAGTGTACGGCCAGACCAACATAGGTGGTAAAGGCGGCATTCGTATTCCTATCTCCGGTATTGCCGGTGACCAGCAGGCCGCTCTGTTTGGCCAGCTGTGCGTGAAGGAAGGGATGGCGAAAAACACTTACGGTACCGGCTGCTTCATGCTGATGAACACTGGCGAGAAAGCCGTTAAGTCCGAAAATGGACTACTGACCACCATCGCCTGTGGACCGACCGGGGAAGTGAACTACGCGCTGGAAGGTGCGGTATTTATGGCTGGCGCATCCATCCAGTGGCTGCGCGATGAAATGAAACTCATCAGCGATGCATTCGACTCTGAATATTTCGCCACCAAAGTGAAAGACACCAACGGCGTATACGTCGTTCCGGCATTCACAGGCCTTGGCGCACCGTACTGGGACCCGTATGCACGCGGAGCCATCTTCGGCCTGACCCGTGGCGTAAACTCCAACCACATCATCCGCGCAACGCTTGAGTCTATCGCTTACCAGACCCGTGACGTACTGGAAGCGATGCAGGCTGACTCCGGTATTCGCCTGCACGCCCTGCGCGTTGATGGCGGTGCGGTCGCCAACAACTTCCTGATGCAGTTCCAGTCCGATATTCTCGGCACGCGCGTTGAGCGCCCGGAAGTCCGCGAAGTCACCGCATTGGGTGCGGCTTACCTTGCCGGTCTGGCAGTAGGTTTCTGGCAGAATCTGGATGAACTGCAGGAGAAAGCGGTCATCGAGCGTGAATTCCGCCCGGGCATCGAAACCACCGAGCGTAATTTCCGTTACAGCGGCTGGAAAAAAGCAGTCAAACGCGCCATGGCGTGGGAAGATCACGACGAGTAATTCGTCATTGCCGGATGGCGACGTTACTTTGTCCGGCAATATCTTCGTGCGGGGGCAACCCCGCACACACATCAATAATCTAGTCCCCTCCCCTGTGCTACACTTCGCGCCATTCCTTTCAGCTACGAGTTTGCAATGAGACGAGAACTTGCCATTGAATTTTCACGCGTGACCGAAGCGGCAGCGCTGGCTGGCTATAAATGGCTGGGCCGCGGCGATAAAAATACCGCTGATGGCGCGGCGGTGAACGCCATGCGTATTATGCTCAACCAGGTCAACATCGACGGCACCATCGTGATTGGCGAGGGTGAGATTGATGAAGCGCCGATGCTGTTTATCGGCGAGAAAGTCGGAACCGGCCACGGTGATGCGGTCGACATCGCCGTCGATCCTATCGAAGGCACGCGTATGACGGCAATGGGCCAGGCGAACGCGCTGGCGGTGTTGGCTGTAGGCGATAAAGGCTGTTTCCTGAACGCGCCAGACATGTACATGGAAAAGCTGATTGTCGGTCCTGGCGCAAAAGGGTCCATCGACCTGAACCTGTCGCTGGAAACCAACCTGCGAAACATTGCAGCCGCGCTGAACAAACCACTGAGTGACCTGACCGTCACCATCCTGGCAAAACCACGCCATGACGAGGTTATTGCAGAGATGGCGAAACTGGGCGTGCGCGTCTTCGCCATTCCTGACGGCGACGTTGCGGCCTCGATTCTGACCTGTATGCCAGACAGCGAAGTTGACGTGCTGTACGGTATTGGCGGCGCTCCGGAAGGCGTGGTTTCCGCGGCCGTCATCCGCGCGCTGGACGGCGACATGCAGGGCCGCCTGCTGGCGCGCCATGACGTCAAAGGCGATAGCGAAGAGAACCGTCGTATTGGCGAACAGGAACTGGCCCGCTGCACCGCGATGGGCATTGAAGCGGGCAAAGCGCTGCGTCTGGATGAAATGGCGCGCAGCGACAACGTCATTTTCTCCGCTACCGGCATCACCAAAGGCGATCTGCTGGAAGGGATTAGCCGTAAAGGCAATATCGCAACCACCGAAACGCTGTTGATCCGCGGCAAATCACGCACGATCCGCCGCATTCAGTCGATTCACTACCTCGATCGCAAAGATCCCGATGTGCAGGCGCACATCCTGTAATTGATTTGATCAATAGAGCCTTCCAGCCCATCCGGGCTGGAAATCTTTCGTCCAACGAACGAAGATAAGGCAATCAAAGCAGACAGGAGAAAACCATGGCAGATTGGGTAACAGGCAAAGTCACAAAGGTGCAGAACTGGACCGATGCCCTGTTTAGTTTGACCGTGCGAGCTCCGGTTCTTCCTTTCACTGCAGGTCAGTTCACCAAGCTTGGCCTTGAGATCGACGGTGAGCGCGTCCAGCGCGCCTATTCCTACGTCAATGCGCCCGATAACCCCGACTTAGAATTTTATCTGGTGACGGTTCCCGACGGCAAACTCAGCCCTCGACTGGCGGCGCTAAAGCCTGGCGATGAAGTTCAGGTGGTGAGTGAGGCCGCTGGTTTCTTCGTGCTGGATGAAGTCCCTGATTGCGAAACGCTATGGATGCTGGCAACCGGCACGGCTATCGGCCCGTATTTGTCGATTCTGCAACTAGGCAAAGATCTGGGTCGCTTTAAAAATCTGGTGCTGGTCCACGCCGCACGCTATGCCGCCGATTTGAGCTACCTGCCATTGATGCAGGCGCTGGAAAAGCGCTACGAAGGTAAATTACGCATCCAGACGGTTGTTAGCCGTGAGACAGCCGTAGATTCGCTGACCGGGCGTGTACCGGCGCTGATTGAAAGCGGTGAACTGGAAAAGGCGGTAGGGCTGCCAATGGATAAAGAAACCAGCCATGTGATGTTGTGCGGAAATCCACAAATGGTACGCGACACGCAGCAACTGCTGAAAGAGACCCGGCTGATGACCAAACACCTGCGCCGTCGACCGGGCCATATGACTGCTGAGCACTACTGGTGAGGGTTGCCGGGAGGCGCTTGCGCTTCTCCGGTCGACAACTACTGGCGCTCGGCTTTGTACTTTACGTCCTGCGTATCCTTACCATATTTATTTTCGTCCTGGGTGCCAATGAACGCGCCCAGATCGATGAGCATGCCGACCAGAATGAGCGTCGGAACAAAGCGACCAACCGCCCATTGCCAGACGCCGGGTAACATCGTCCAATTTCCGGCCAGCAGCATCCACGCCAAAATCATCAGCAGCGCCCACGCTCCAGAACGTCCCCGATCGTGCAGGCGTTTTACCGTCACTGCCGCCGTCGGCCATAGCAGACAAACCAGACAAAATGCCGCAGTCTGAATATCGAGTAATTGCTTGCTCGCCAGCGAGAACAGAACCAGCATTCCGACGATCCACAGACCTATCCAAATCCAGAAATCACGGCGCCCGATGCGCCCTTTAAATGAGAATAACCACTGCTGTATGGTCATGTAAGTTCCTTTATTATTACCTTCCAGAACAGTTTACCCTTTTGACAAGCCCGACAGTTACCGTTTTAATCGTGAGCAGTCATAACGAAAGGTACGATTGATGAAGCAAGGATTTACACTGTTTTTATTATTGTTTTCAGCCTTCACCGCGAGCGTTGCGGCACGGGCGGAAGAGCCATCGACGGCAACCACGGCCCCCTATTTACTGGCGGGTGCGCCGACCTTTGACCTGTCGATTAGCCAGTTTCGCGAAAACTTTAATACGCAGAATCCGAAGCTTATCCTGAATGAGTTCCGCGCCATCGACAGCAGCCGCGATCGGGCAAACCTCACCCGCGCGGCCAGTAAAATCAATGAAAACCTGTATGCGTCCTCCGCCCTTGAGCGCGGCACGCTAAAAATCAAAAGTATGCAGATAACCTGGTTGCCGATTCAGGGACCAGAACAAAAGGCGGCCAAAGCGAAAGCGCTGGAATACATGACCGCCGTCATTCGTACCGTCGCCCCGCTACTGACGAAAGAGCAGAGCCAGAAAAAGCTGCAAAAACTGCTCGCTGCCGGCAAAGGTAAACACTATTACGCCGAAACAGAAGGCGCAATTCGCTATGTTGTGGCAGATAACGGTGAAAAAGGGCTGACCTTCGCTGTTGAACCGATTAAGCTGGCACTATCAGAAAGTCTTGAGAAGGCGAATTGATGACAAAAAGCAAAGCCTTTCCGCAGACGAATCTCTATACTGTTTCACAGACCATGCTGCCCTGACGGGCGGCCATATTCCTTAATTCGCTGACAAGCGTGGAGAAATGAAATGCGACATCCTTTAGTGATGGGTAACTGGAAACTGAACGGCAGCCGCCACATGGTAAACGAACTGGTTGCTAATCTGCGTAAAGAACTGGCTGGCGTTGCTGGCTGTGCAGTAGCAATCGCTCCGCCGGAAATGTATATCGACCTGGCGAAACACGCCGCTGCCGGTAGCCACATTATCCTGGGCGCGCAGAACGTTGACCTGAACCTGTCTGGCGCATTTACCGGTGAAACAAGTGCTGAAATGCTGAAAGATATCGGCGCGCAGTACATCATTATCGGTCACTCTGAGCGTCGTACTTACCACAAAGAGTCTGACGAGCTGATCGCTAAAAAATTCGCCGTACTGAAAGAACAAGGTCTGACTCCGGTTCTGTGCATCGGTGAAACCGAAGCAGAAAACGAAGCGGGCAAAACTGAAGAAGTCTGTGCACGTCAGATCGACGCCGTTCTGAAAACTCAGGGCGCGGCAGCATTCGAAGGCGTCGTTATCGCTTACGAACCAGTATGGGCTATCGGTACCGGTAAATCTGCAACTCCTGCTCAGGCTCAGGCTGTTCACAAATTCATTCGTGACCACATTGCTAAAGCTGACGCGAAAATCGCTGAACAAGTTATCATCCAGTACGGCGGTTCCGTAAACGCAGCTAATGCAGCAGAACTGTTCGCTCAGCCGGATATCGATGGCGCGCTGGTTGGCGGTGCTTCTCTGAAAGCAGATGCCTTCGCGGTCATCGTTAAAGCAGCAGAAGCGGCTAAACAGGCGTAATGCTGTTGAGGCGGGTAGCGCTTCGCTGACCCGCCCTCCAAGACTGTAGGCCCGGTAAGCGTTAGCGCTACCGGGCTTTTTTTTACAACTTACCCAACACGCTAAACCACAGATAATCCAGCGGCAGAAGAAGCAGATATGTTGCCGTCGCCAGCGCGATACACAGCAGCATCCCCGCCCTCGCAGGCACTTTCCCAAGCGCCATCGCCACCACAATCGGCGAAGCCTGATACGGCAGTAGCGGTGTGGAATACCCCAATACCTGAATCATAATTACCGACAGCAGCGGGAACCCAGTCGCATCGGCAAAACTTTGCGCCAGAGTGGTATACAGCGCCGGAACGCCGTTCGCCGTCATAATAAAATTGAGTGCGGTGGTAATGCCGGTCAGCGCGAGAAAGCTGGTAAATGGTTTTTCCGCATCCAGCGGCATCACCTGTAACAGCGCCTCGCCCACTGCATTGCCAATGCCGGTCTGGGTAACGGTAATTGCCAACCCCAGAATCCCCGCCACGTAAATGCAGGTCCTGATATTTACCCCGGAGGAAAACTCGTCGCCATTGATAAAACCAACCCGTGGTAGCAGCGTGATAACCGCCGCCGCCAGCCCGGTCCACGCAGGCCCTATACCGTGCCAGCTTTCACTTACCCACAGCAGCAGCACCACTGCTAGCATCCAGGCCAGGCGTTTTTCATCCCGGCTCATTGGTTCCGCTGGCGTGAGATCGCGCGGTGCGTGGGGCTTGCCAGGGAACAGCCAGCAGATAAGCATGATGAGCACCGCGCCTTTCAGCCAACCCAGAACCGGCGTATGCAGCAGCAAATAGGGAAGATAATTGAGGTGGATGCCGTAAGAGCCTTCCGCCGCGCCGCTCATTACCAGATTTGGCACGTTCGCGGGTAAAATGGTCGCGGAAAGCTGGAACGTCCCAAACCCGACGGCCAGCGCCAGACCATACCAGGCGCGCGTACCCTCGTTAATTCCGGCACGCTTCGCCATTGCGGCAACAATCGGCATCAGCAGCGCAATACGCCCCATATTGGACGGCATCACAAACGCCAGCGCGTAACTGAGCAGCACCACGCTCGCTACCATTAACGGCCAGGAATCGGTCAATCGCGATGACAGCGCTCTCGCCGCCCTGTCCGCCAGCCCCGTTTTGCGAATCGCGATACCCAGCACAAAACCACTAAAGACCAGCCAGAATGCCGAAGACGCAAATCCGCCAAAGATCACATCCGCAGGGGCGATTTTGGCGACCATTGCTACGGCAAAGAACAGCAGCGCCGTTATAAACTCCGGCAGTAGCGACGTCGCCCAGAGCAGGATGGTAATGCCAATCACCAGAGAGGGGATAAACAGAGGGTGTGTAAGCCAGAGCGACATGCCTGTCTCCTGTTGTTTTTTTCAACAAGAATACGGGGACAGACATGCGGAGTAAATGCCAGATTAGGTGGGGTTAACGCAGAATATCACATTGATGATCCTGAATTTCCTCAGCGGAGGCGAGATTGAGCGACAACAGATTGCGCTGGGTCGCCAGCAGGACAAAGGACTCATCGCTCTGACGCACCATCGCCAGCGCATAGCTGCCCATGTGCTCACGCGCATCCGGCACCTCTTCTGCCAGCATCATAAACGGGCTGCGTTGCGCCAGTTCATTTTCCGTGACGCGACGCGCCAGATATTCATGACCGCGCAGCCCACCCGGTAATGGCAGCCAACGAGTGCTGATTTTCGCCAGATTGTCATCCAGCTGTTTTCTGACATCGGTTCGCAGGCAGGAGATATGAATATGCAGATGATTTTGCGTACGCCCGCTACGCGAGTTAATAGTCAGCGATACCGCTTTGTCAGGGATTTCCTGACCGTATTTTTGGCTCATAAAGCTGCGCGCCTGCCAGGCCAGCCAGAAAAAGTTCGGCGTACCTGATTTCAGCAGCAGCGGGCTTTCCGTTCCGTTGATGCGCCAGGTCGGCATCAACAGGTATTGCAGTGGGCCGTTACGATCTTTGAACACCACATATCCGGCATCCGGCTTCACTTCGGCGCACGGCGTGGGATCCTGCTGCTGCAACTGGTGCGGCAGGCATTGCTGAAGAACAATCTGGCGTAATGCGTCCGGGTTACCGGTGAATTTCCAGTACCCGATACCTGCAGCAGCGGCGACTACAATCACCGCCAGTAAAAGATAGCCTGCTTTTTTCATTACGCGTTCCCTGTATCTCATTGAAGGGCAAGAGTAACGCAAAACCATGACAAATAAAAAACCCGGTCGCGTTATGCCACCGGGTCGGTAAATCACAGACTTATTTAGCGCTTGCTGATCTGGTCAAACGTACCACCGTTAGAGAAGTGCTCTTTCTGCGCTTTCGTCCAGCCGCCAAACTCTTCGTCGATGGTGAACAGTTTCAGCTTCGGAAATGCATTTTCGTATTTCTTCGCAACGTCTGCATCACGCGGACGATAGTAGTTTTTCGCTGCAATTTCCTGACCTTCCGGAGAATAGAGATATTTCAGGTAGGCTTTCGCCACCGTTTTGGTGTCTTTCTTTTCCACGACTTTGTCGACCACGGAAACGGTCGGTTCCGCGAGGATAGATTCACTCGGCGTCACTATCTCGAATTTGTCTTTGCCCAGCTCGTTTGTCGCCAGCAGGGCTTCGTTTTCCCAGGCGATCAGCACATCACCGATACCGCGTTCAACGAAGGTATTGGTTGAGCCACGCGCACCGGAGTCCAGCACTTCAACATTCTTATACAGGGCCTTCACGAAGTCTTGTGCCTTGGCCTGATCGTTGTTGTTGTGGTGCAAGGCGTAGCCCCATGCCGCCAGATAGTTCCAGCGTGCGCCGCCTGAGCTTTTCGGGTTTGGTGTAATGACCGACACGCCTGGTTTGATCAGATCGTTCCAGTCATGAATTTGTTTGGGGTTGCCTTTGCGGACCAGGAAAACGATGGTGGAGGTGTATGGCGCGGAGTTATCCGGCAGACGCTTAATCCAGTTTTTATCGATACGACCACTTCAGCAATGGCATCCACATCGTAAGCCAGCGCCAGCGTCACGACATCGGCTTCAATGCCGTTAATGACGGAGGTCGCTTGTTTACCCGAACCGCCGTGCGACTGGCGGATCACGACGTTGTCGCCCGTTTCCTGCTTCCAGTGCGCGCTGAAGGCCTTATTGTACTGCTCGTACAGTTCACGCGTTGGATCGTACGATACGTTAAGTAACTGAATATCCTTTGCCATAACGCTGGTCGATGCCAGCAATAATGTTAACCCTACGCCCCATTTGTTCATCGCCCAGCTCTCTTATGTGGTGTTGTGATGAGCAAAGCGTGCCAGAAAGGTATCCAAACATTAAAGAATAAAAAAAGATTTGCTATAACTTTGGGGAATAAATGCGGGGAATTGTGCCGAATGGTGGTTAACGGCTCATCAGGCCTACAAGTCTTTGCAACCTGTAGGCCTGATGCACTTAGCGCCATCAGGCGCGGAAAAACAATCAGTACAGTTTTTTCGCGCAGTCCAGCCAGTCACCTTTGAACGGACGCTTCATGTTTTCAATCGCGTCGATGATGTCGTGGTGAACCAGTTGCTCGTTCTGAATACCTACACAGCGACCGCCGTGACCGGCCAACAGCAGCTCAATGGCATATGCGCCCATACGGGACGCCAGGATACGGTCGTAAGGCACCGGAGAACCACCACGCTGGATGTGACCCAGTACGGTTGAGCGCGTTTCACGACCCGTTTCTTTCTCGATGTAATGCGCCAGTTCGTCAACGTCACACATGTGCTCAGTGATCGCCACAATCGCGTGTTTTTTACCTTTCGCGATGCCTGCTTTGATTTCAGCAACCAGATCGTCACGGCTGAATTCCACTTCCGGAACCACCACGAACTCACAGCCACCAGCAATGGCAGCCGCCAGAGTCAGATCGCCACAGTAGCGGCCCATCACTTCAACGATGGAAATACGCTGGTGAGAAGAAGAGGTATCACGCAGACGGTCAATCGCTTCGACTACGGTACCCAGAGCGGTGAAATAACCGATGGTGTAGTCGGTGCCTTTGATATCGTTGTCGATAGTGCCCGGCAGACCGATGCATGGGAAGCCCATTTCAGTCAGGCGTTTTGCCCCCATGTATGAACCGTCACCACCGATAACAACCAGCGCGTCAATGCCACGCTTTTTCAGGTTTTCGATAGCCACGGCACGCACGTTTTCGTCGCGGAATTCCGGGAAGCGGGCAGAACCGAGGAATGTACCGCCACGGTTGATCATGTCGGACACGCTGTAGCGGTCAAGTTGAACCATACGGTCTTCATACAAACCCAGGTAGCCATCATGGATCCCCATGACTTCCAGCCCTTCCGTCAACGCTGCACGTACAACACCACGGATTGCTGCGTTCATGCCCGGCGCATCACCGCCGCTTGTCAACACACCGATTTTCTTAATCATGACTACCTCTGAACTTTGGAATGCAAAATGAAATCTGCTGCCGGAAGTCGATTCCGCATATCGAAACGATCCAACGAATATGCAGATAGTATAACAATCACTTCCTGCTGAATTGATTCAGGTCAGGCCAAATGGTGGTAATTTATACACAAAATGCTGGCCCGGTTCACTTTTTTTACAACGAATTATAAAAGCTCAAACATCTTGCCTTCCTTGGGTACGACCGAACAGGGATCCTGATGAATGATGACATCCGATCCCGGGAAACGCCGTAAAATTGCCTGCTCTACCTGTTCAGCCACTAAATGCGCCTGAACGAGCGGCAGATTATCTTCCATTTCCAAATGAATCTGAATAAAGCGGGTCGGCCCTGACTGCCGCGTGCGAAGATCGTGAGCGCCGCTGACTCCAGGCCATGACGTCACAATATCAATAATTTCCTGACGTTCTTCATCGGGTAAAGCGCGATCCAGCAAAGACTGTACCGCCTCATAACCCATGCGTAATGCACTATATAAAATATAGATGCCAATCCCGAGCGCAAACAAGGCATCTGCGCGATGCCAGCCGTACCATGCCAGCCCAAGCGCCACGAGAATCGCACCGTTCATCATAACATCAGACTGATAATGAAGCATATCCGCCCTAACGGCCTGACTTTGCGTGCGCTTCACCACCCAGCGCTGAAACGAGACCAGAATGATTGTACACACTAACGCGATGATGGTGACAACCACCCCGACGCCAGGATCTTTCATTGGCGTGGGTTGGATGAGATGCTGAATCCCGGTCAGGAATAAAAACAGCGCCGAACCGGAAATAAACATGCTTTGCGCCAGCGCCGCCAGCGATTCCGCTTTTCCGTGTCCGAACGTATGTTCATCATCGGCCGGTTGCAAAGAATAGCGCACCACCAACAGGTTGGTTAACGACGCGGCGATGTCCACCAAAGAATCCACCAGCGCAGCCAGAATACTGACCGATCCGGTGTACCACCACGCAAAAATCTTGATCAAAAGTAACAGCGATGCCATTACGGTCGCCGCGATTGCCGCCCGGCTAACCAGCCGCCCATAGGTTTGATTCATAAACACTCCTGCCAGGATATGCCGCTAGTATAACGGATGAAGTAAAACAGTCAGGCAATAACCGAGTGACAAATTTTGGGCAAAAAAAACCCCCACATCATGTGGGGGAAGACAGGGATGGTGTCTATGGCAAGGAAAACAGGGTTACTACTGGGAACGTGAGTTGCTACTACTCAATAAATTCAACGATGAGCTTTTTTTCCAGTGCGCTACGTCGCGCAGTTGCTCCATTCGTTGTTCATGTCTCTCATTTAAAACCGCTTGCTGCTCGGGCGTTAACAGGCGATACATCTGGTTGCGAACCTTGGCTATTTCAACCTGGCGGGCAACCTGTTCTTGCGCCATTCTTTCTGCCTGAGCGCGCACAGCGCGTTCATCAAATTTCTCTGCGGTGACAAGGCGATGCATTGTCTCCATTTCACTAACATTAACAGGAGGCTGTTCGTGTCTTGCCTGCTGCATTAAATCTCGCATCTGTTGACGTTGATGTTCGGTTAAACTGATACCGTCGAACATGTGGCTCTGAACGCTGCGTTGCGCGGAGCCTTCACCCAGGTGCCAGTGATCGCCTGTGACGACTTCAGCTGCATGGCTTAAAGTACTCAGTGCCAGCGTTGAGGCCATGACGGCAGCGGTAACTTTGCCCATCACTTGCTCCCAAAATCTTTTCTGTCGCGATTCAACGAGAGACAGTTTACGATTCGGGCTGCAAACATGCGTCAGGGGGTGTAAAACAACGTAAAGTCATAGATTAGCGACGCCTGATGACGTAATTTCTGCCTCGGAGGTACGTAAACAATGAATAAAATCCTGTTAGTTGATGATGACCGAGAGCTGACTTCCCTGTTAAAGGAGTTGCTCGAAATGGAAGGTTTCGATGTGCTGGTTGCCTATGATGGGGAACAGGCGCTTGAGCTTCTGGATGACAGCATCGATTTACTTTTGCTCGACGTCATGATGCCGAAGAAAAATGGCATTGATACGCTGAAAGCACTTCGTCAGACACACCAGACACCCGTAATCATGCTGACCGCTCGCGGCAGCGAATTGGATCGCGTACTTGGCCTTGAGCTGGGCGCGGACGACTATTTACCCAAACCGTTTAACGACCGTGAACTGGTCGCGCGCATCCGCGCTATTTTGCGTCGCTCACACTGGAGCGAACAGCAGCAGAACAGCGACAACGGTTCGCCGACTCTGGAAGTGGATGCGTTAAGCCTTAATCCGGGTCGCCAGGAAGCCAGCTTTGACGGGCAAACCCTGGAATTAACCGGCACCGAATTCACCCTGCTCTATTTGCTGGCACAGCATCTCGGTCAGGTGGTTTCGCGTGAACACCTGAGCCAGGAAGTGCTGGGCAAACGCCTGACACCTTTCGATCGCGCGATCGACATGCATATCTCGAACCTGCGTCGTAAGCTGCCAGAACGTAAAGACGGACACCCGTGGTTTAAAACCCTGCGCGGTCGCGGCTACCTGATGGTCTCCGCTTCATGATAGGGAGCTTAACCGCGCGCATCTTTGCCATCTTCTGGTTGACGCTGGCACTGGTGTTGATGTTGGTACTGATGTTACCCAAGCTTGATTCACGCCAGATGACCGAGCTACTGGACAGCGAGCAGCGCCAGGGGTTGATGATTGAGCAACACGTTGAAGCTGAACTGGCGAACGATCCACCCAACGATTTGATGTGGTGGCGTCGCTTGTTTCGGGCGATAGACAAGTGGGCGCCGCCAGGACAGCGGTTATTGCTTGTTACGACGGAAGGACGCGTGATCGGCGCAGAACGCAACGAAATGCAGATCATTCGTAACTTTATTGGTCAGGCCGATAACGCCGACCATCCGCAAAAGAAAAAATACGGTCGCGTTGAGATGGTCGGGCCTTTCTCCGTCAGAGACGGCGAAGATAACTACCAGCTGTATCTCATTCGACCTGCCAGCAGCTCACAATCTGACTTTATCAATCTGCTGTTCGACCGACCGCTGTTGTTGCTGATTGTCACCATGTTAGTCAGCTCTCCGCTATTGCTCTGGCTTGCCTGGAGTCTGGCGAAACCGGCGCGTAAGTTGAAAAACGCGGCGGATGAGGTGGCCCAGGGCAACCTGCGCCAGCATCCGGAACTGGAAGCCGGTCCGCAGGAATTTCTGGCGGCAGGCGCCAGCTTTAACCAGATGGTGACGGCGCTGGAGCGAATGATGACCTCGCAGCAACGCCTGCTGTCGGACATCTCTCACGAGTTGAGAACGCCGTTGACGCGTCTGCAGTTGGGCACCGCGCTGCTGCGCCGTCGTAGCGGTGAAAGCAAAGAGCTGGAGCGTATTGAAACAGAAGCTCATCGACTGGACAGCATGATCAACGACCTGCTGGTGATGTCACGCAATCAGCAGAAAAACGCGCTGGTCAGTGAAACGGTGAAAGCCAATCAGCTGTGGGGCGAAGTGCTGGATAACGCCGCCTTTGAAGCCGAGCAGATGGGTAAATCACTCACGGTGAATTTCCCGCCGGGTCCGTGGCCACTGTACGGCAACCCAAATGCGCTGGAAAGCGCGCTGGAAAACATTGTGCGCAATGCCCTGCGTTATTCACACACGCAGATTGAAGTTGGCTTCGCGGTGGATATCGATGGGATTACCATCACCGTCGACGACGATGGCCCGGGCGTTAGCCCTGAAGACCGAGAACAGATTTTCCGTCCGTTCTATCGTACCGATGAGGCGCGCGATCGCGAGTCTGGCGGAACAGGTCTGGGTCTGGCGATTGTTGAAACCGCAATCCAACAGCATCGTGGCTGGGTGAAAGCCGAAGACAGCCCGCTGGGTGGTTTACGGCTGGTAATTTGGTTGCCGCTGTATAAACGCGCTTAACAGGCTTCCCCGGTAACGTAATGCCGGGGAAGTTCTCACATTATGCTGCCACAGTCGCAGCCGCTAGCTTTTGCTTTTTAATCCGCTTCACCAGAATGGTCGAACAGATAAAGCCCATTAAGCTGAACGCAATCATCACGCTAAAGACATAGTTATAGCCCGTGATGCCGCTATTGGTATCCAGTAAATAACCGTATAACGTATACGCAAACATGGCGGGCATATAACCGATGATACAGCCAAATGCCATCGCCGAACCGGCATATTCACGCGGGGTACCAATCTCATCCATTGGTGCAAAGAAAATGGCGCGCTGTGAGAAAATAATCGCCCCAAATCCAAGCGTCGCCGCCATACCGATATACACATTCATCGTTTGATGTGGCAACAGCATAAAAACAACCATAGCAGCAGCAGAGATCAGAAACGTCCACTTCAGGTAAATCGTAGGTGATTTAGCAACCTTATCCGCCAGCAGCCCACCAATCGGCCCTCCCACCATTTTCAATGCATACTGGTTGATGATGCCGTACGCGCCGACGAGCGCTACCGGCAGCATGTAGATATCTTTTAAGAATGGGATGAAGTAAGTCAGGCCACAGTACGCGGCATAAACAAAGAAAATCCCTAAAGAAGCCAGCCAGACGTTAGGGCAGGACAACACATGTTTGATACCCTTTAAGACTTCCATGTTGGCACTGGTTTTCTCGCCGCCTTTCACTTTGTCATCATCGACAATAAAGTACGTCACAATACCTGCCGCAAGCGTAATGACCGTATAAAACAACAGACCCGCCTGCATCCCCGCTTTACCTTCACCAAACTGGACGAAAACAAACAGAGCGCCAGAAGCGACGATAACATCCACCACGCCACGTCCGGCTTCTAAAAAGCCAAACATGCGCCCTTGTTCTTCTTGCGTACCTAGCAGACGCACAGCTTTCAATAACACCGGCCAATAAACCACATCGGCAAAGAACGCCATTGCGGCAAAGCAAATAAGATAACCGGTAAATGACGGTAGCGTCGCCAAATATAAACCGCATAGCCCAACGCCGATCAGACCAAATGGTAATAATATTTTCTTGGAATAACGGTCTGCGATATAGAGCGACAGAAAAAGCCCGGTTGTCTGAACAATCGTATAAACAGTAAAACTTAAACCAATTTGCGTATTGGTTAAACCCCAGTCACTTTGCATTGGCACATAGAAAACGTCTTTCATACTTGAAAGTTTGAATATTGTGCCGCCGCCTAAAATTAAAAAACAGAGCCTTGCCCATTTGTTCATGAACATAATTAAACCCTCATTGCTTGTTGAGAGAAATATTTAAATTAAATCATATAACTAATAAATTAAGAGAGTTATTTTCATAACCCTTTTCGCATTTAATAATATTAAAAGAAGTTTATTTATTACTTGTAAACTTGTCGCATAAATCACGGATATACTTTATTTGAGCAAGAGCATGTTCTTTTTCCTGCGCCAGTCGCGCATCAATCATGTTACTGTCGGGCAGCGGCGTATAGCTTGCATCGCGCCATGGGATCCAGGGATTATCACCTTCATCATCAAAACGAAATGCCGGAGCATAATATTCAACTTCCTCTTCCAGACCAAAAGCATTTACTTGCGGCTTGTCCTCACCTAAAAGTAATAATGCCTTAAGCATCTCTTCCATTGGTAAATCACCGTATCCTGAACGACAAGCCTCATGCCCCCAGCCTTTACCTTCTTTAATAATTTTTGCGTCTTTGATATGCACCTGAGTGATTAGAGGGGACATAACTTCTAACGCAGAAAGCGGCTGCTCATTGGCGTTAATCATGTTGCCAAAATCAAAAAGAATAGAGAGATTCTTCATTCCACTATTATTAACCAGCGTCACCAGTTCATGGCCTTGCAGATCTTCATGCTGTTCGATAGTAAAGCTTAGTCCGCAATCGTCATACTGAGACAACCACGCAATATCATTGGCAATCTTTGCCATGACATCGTTGAGATGTCCTTCATAGCGGGGGTAGAAACGTACTGAAGTTGCGCCAGTTGCCACAGCAATACGGATCGCATCCGTCAATGTCACCTTGTCCGATGCGCTCGTTTCAATATGTACATCGAGGTTATATTTTTTGGCCTTTTCTTTAAAATCGTGCAACTGCCGATCGTTTAGTTTCTGCAGCGATTGGGACTCACCATCCTCAACATGTATTTTCACTCCCTTTAATTGTTGCTGATGCGCAATATCCAGAAGATCGCCCGGAAGGACTCTCTCATAGCGCATATTCAGATGAAAGGCATAAGCATGTAGGTACAGTGGTATATTTCTCGCACGTTCAGCGAGAAGTTCTTGGTTGCATTTTCCCATTATTTTTCTCATTCATCACGAATAACAAGTTCCACAGATTCAAGTCGCCAGTATTCAAAATCAACCTGAACCACTTTTTTATCTCGGGTAGCCCGATGTTTTTCTACTAAAATTCCATAAGTATTAGGCGCAACGCCCAACTCTTTGCAGGCCACTTCTGGCATATTGACCGGTTTAAAAATCATTTCTTTGATATTTAAAGCATGACCAAACGCATCTTCCCAGACGCTGGCAAAAGACTGATTGCCCAATTTGTTAATGAATCCTGGCGCAACATCAGCATCAATATAGGACTCATGGTAAAACACTTTATGCGAATCAAGACCACACCAACCGGTAACTAAATAGCGATCACCGGAGGAGAGAAAAACATCATCAACATGGTGCGGAACCGTCGCAATCGTTTCTTTGGTTAAATACCCCCAAAAAGGCTTGCGCCCCTGAGCACAGGCTTCAGCATTAAAGCTGGAAAGTGATTTGGGATTATAAATAAATCGCTTCGATGAAATAAACCAACCACTGCGGTTCTTTCGGAAGATACGCGCATCGATCTCAAGCTCAATCAGAACCTGACGTAAGGTCATGCGCTTCGCATCCAGCAACTCACATAACTCTCTCTCCGAAGGCAATTTAGAGCCCGCTGGCAAATTATTCTCGTTTAACCAGCTTTCAAAGCGCTCTCTAAGCACATCAACATTGTTTTTCTTTTTCATCTTGCTCATCTGGTTTAAACCAATTTAAAGCTAAGATATTTGAGTGCAGGAAATACTCAAGTTTTTTTTCAACGCAGAGTTTCTTTTTGTGGGCCAGGTATCAAGAATGGACTGAAAACATGGCGTGACAAGCAGGTTTTTTAACCCGCCTTAGTATGCAGAGATAAGAACCACGAGAAAGGCAAATCAGGTGTTACCACCTGATTTAATTGCATGGCCAGAATGGCTTTATTTTCCCCACAAACGGCAGGAATTGTCTTCGATCTTGCCGCTTAAACGACGCTTTTGCATCGTTCTGGTCCAGCTTTTCGATAACCCGGCAGCCGAGAGTAAACGGTGATATTGTGAGTCATCAAACGGCATATGCCAGGCAATGGCAATCGCCTCCCGCACGCTGACGTCGCTGACGCGTGAAGCCAGGATCAACGGCGCGTCCGCCGACACCTGGCCTGGAGCGATGACGCTGCACAACCAGCCCGTCTTGCCTGCATCCTGCATCTGGCTAGCCATATCGCTGATGCCAAAATGGAAATTCAGCTTAAAGCACGGCGAGCGCGGCTGCGTGACCTGAATCAGCGCATCTCCCCACTGGAAAATGTCGCCAATAAATACATTCTCTTCCGTTAGCCCCTGAGTAGAGAGATTCTCGCCAAACGCGGGCGCGACAAAGAGCTCTGCCTGCTCCGGAAACTCTTGTCTCCAGTGCTGATAGTGTTCACGCGGATAGTGGCACAGCGCGCGATCCGGCCCACCGTGAATTTTCGTTTCCGCCTGTTCATCACCCGTCAGCCCCAGTTCGGTCAGCATCAGCTCGCCGTCAACCTGGACCTTAGCAATCGCGCTGGGACGGCTTCCCGTGTAGTCCCGAACCTTGCCTGTAAAAACATCGACCGGATATCGCATCTGTTCCCTCTCCCGATAAATTTCCCCCATTACACCACATTTATTTTACCCCAGTCGCTCAAAATGAGAGCACGGTTCACATGAAACTTAGGGACACATGCTATCAATGTAATCTGGTTTTGAAACATCATTTCAAATAAGGAGTCAACAACGTGACTGGTCAATCGCAATTTGCTGGCGTCTGGTGTCCTTCCATTACGCCAATGGATAATGACGGCAAGATCGATCTTAACGGTCTAAGCCAGCATCTCAAACGCCTTACCGAGGCCAAAATCGACGTGATTTTGCTGATGGGTAGCATCGGGGAATTTGCCTCCTTTACGCTCGAAGAAAAGCTGTTACTAATCCGCGAGGCCCGCGCTATGAGCTCGCTGAAGATGGTCGCCAACGTCTCATCCACCTGCCAGAATGATGTGCTGTTGATGGCGCAGGAAGCGTATCGCGCCGATTACGATGCCGTGATGATCCTGCCGCCTTACTACTATGGGCAAACGGCAAAACAGCTGCTGAGCTACTTCCGTCAGTTGGGGCAGAAGCTCAGCGGTAAATGGTTTGCCTATAACTTTCCGGCGCGCACTGGCTGCGATTTAACACCTGAACTGGTTGCCACCCTCGCCGCCGAGTTCCCCAACTTCGCAGGCATTAAAGATACCGTCGACTGCCAGTCCCATACTCGCAGTATGATCCAGACCACCCGCGCCGTACGGGAGGATTTTGCCGTGTTGTCCGGCTATGACGAATACTACATTCCTAACCTGCTGGCAGGCGGCGCGGGGGTGATTTCAGGATTAAACAACGTCATGCCTGAACTGTTTGTCAGCGCACGGGAAGCATTTAAACAGGGCGACCTGACAGCACTTCGCGACATTCAGGACCAGATTGGCACCTACATGTCCATCTACGCCATCGGCGAAGATTTCGTCACCACCATCAAAACCGTGGTATCGCGTAAGTTTGGCTATTGCACCGGCGTGTCACGAAATGCCGGCGGAGAGTTGAACGAGGGTGAGTGTCGGACCATCGATGAGGTATTTGTCGTCAAAGCGTAAATCGTTAAGCCGGATGTAACAGACCATCCGGCAAAAGAGACTTACTTCACGGCGCTACGAATATCAATTTCCGCCGCCCTGGCTTTAACTCTTTTCGACCAGATGGAAGTGATAATCGGCACCAGAATGGAGGTCACAATCACCGACGTGGCGACAAGGGAAGTTGCTGCCGGCGCCATCGGTTTAAATGCCGGAACCATTTCAGCAATCAGCACTGGCGTAGCGACCGCCGCACCGGCTGAGCTGGAGGCCGCAATCCCCGCCGTGCCATCGCCGCCGCCAATCAGTTTATCGGCAATAATCAATGGAATACCGGTAATGATAATTACCGCCACGCCCAGCAAAATACCCAGTACACCGGTCTGCGCAATCACGCTCAAATCAATGGTGTTACCAAGCGCGAAGGCAAAGAAAGGAATCAACGTCTGCACCGCTTTGCTGAAGAACTCCCGCAGCTCAGGGTCCAGATTCCCCAGCGCAAAGCCAATCAGGAACGGTAATACGGCCCCGACAAACACGTGTGGTTCAAACGAAGCGATCCCGGCGGTTCCGAGAATCACCATAGTCATCAGCGGGCCAGACTCCAGCGACATCAGGACAAACGCCCCGGCCTCTTCTTTGGTGCCGTACTGCTGCATAATCGAGGCATACAGCCCGCCGTTGGTCATATCCATGGCGGCCACCAGCGCCAGCGTAGACAGCCCGGCGAAGAAACCAACTTCTACACCATGTTCCGGCAGAATACGTGAAGCAATCGCCGCGACCACCCACGCTACCAGGATCTTGGTTATGACCAGCGTGCCTGATTTACGCAGTACGGTACCGGTAGCGCTTAGCTTGATCGACGCCCCCATACAAAAGAACCAGACCGCCAGAATAGGCACCGTACCGGTGATCATACCGTTGGTAAAGGAGCCGAAGTATTTCCCGGCGCCGGGGGAAAAGGTGTGACACAACGCGCCCAGAAAAAGCGGCACCAGCATCATGCCGCCTGGGATTTTCTCTATCGTTCGTTTGATCTGCATTTCCATCACCTGTAGACATAAAAATGGGGCAATTTTTATGGGCGATTGCATCTTGCTTATGAGATGCGCCCGTCTTGATGAAACGAAGATAGACATTCATAGAGACTATAAAAGTGATCCCACTCGCATAATAAAACCTTGTTTCAATTTAAGTGGATCATTGTTTTTATATTGATTTTGATCACAAAAAAACCCCCACAAGCATCGCTTGCAGGGGCTTACTAAAGCGTAGAACTTATTTTTTCGCTGCGAAACGCGCGGCAGCTTCGTCCCAGTTCACCACGTTCCAGAACTCTTTGATGTAGTCCGGGCGACGGTTCTGGAATTTCAGGTAGTAAGCGTGTTCCCAAACGTCCAGGCCCACGATCGGGAAGCCGGAAGCGCCAGAGATAGCTTCACCCATCAGCGGGGAATCCTGGTTAGCAGTGGAAACAACAGCCAGTTTGTCACCTTTCAGAACCAGCCACGCCCAGCCGGAACCAAAACGGGTTGCTGCAGCTTTTTCAAATTCAGCTTTGAAGTTGTCCACGGAGCCGAAGTCACGTTCGATAGCCGCTTTCAGGTCGCCCTGCAGCGTAGTACCGGTTTTCAGACCTTTCCAGAACAGGCTGTGGTTAGCGTGGCCGCCCGCGTTGTTACGCAGTACGGTTTTCTTGTCTGCTGGCAGTTGATCCAGTTTGGTGATCAGCTCTTCAACAGGCAGGCTCGCGAATTCAGGTAAGCTTTCCAGCGCAGCGTTAGCGTTGTTTACGTAAGCCTGGTGGTGTTTGGTATGGTGGATTTCCATCGTCTGCTTATCAAAGTGCGGTTCAAGGGCATCATAAGCGTACGGCAGGGATGGCAGTGTATAACTCATAATCATCTCCAGTATTGTCGGGCGGCCAGTGTTAACGCCGCGTAAGCAGTTGGGTCATTATAGTTAATTAAATGATATTGAAAATGATTATCAATGCCGTACTTTTTACAAGGTTTTGATGACTCAAGTCCATTGCTAAAGATGTGAGCCGAATCACCCACTTAACGTGATGATTGCCAACATGCGCCAAATGGCGGCAATCGTTAAAAGGTTAACTACCTGCATAATTTTTAAACTCGTTTGGTCGGAGGGGTAATTACCGACGATAAAAAATAACGAGGATTAAGTCATGAGTAACGCGATTACGATGGGTATCTTTTGGCATTTGATAGGCGCAGCCAGTGCCGCCTGTTTCTATGCCCCGTTCAAGCAAGTCAAACATTGGTCATGGGAAACGATGTGGTCGGTTGGCGGGATCGTCTCCTGGCTTATCCTCCCATGGACCATCAGCGCCATGTTACTTCCCGATTTCTGGGCCTACTTCAGCTCCTTTAGCCTCTCCACGCTGGCGCCGGTGTTTCTGTTCGGTGCGATGTGGGGGATTGGTAATATCAACTATGGCCTGACCATGCGCTATCTCGGTATGTCGATGGGCATCGGCATTGCGATTGGTATTACGCTGATTGTCGGCACGCTGATGACCCCGATTATTAACGGCAACTTTGATGTACTGATCAACACCTCTGGCGGACGCATGACGCTGCTTGGCGTGCTGGTCGCGCTGATTGGCGTGGGCATTGTTACCCGTGCGGGTCAGTTAAAAGAACGCAAAATGGGCATCAAAGCGGAAGAGTTCAATCTGAAAAAAGGGCTGGTTCTGGCGGTCATGTGCGGCATTTTCTCTGCCGGGATGTCATTTGCGATGAACGCTGCTAAACCAATGCACGATGCCGCCGCCGCGTTGGGCGTTGATCCGCTGTATGTCGCCCTGCCAAGCTATGTGGTTATCATGGGCGGTGGCGCGCTAGTCAACCTGGGTTTCTGCTTCATTCGTCTGGCAAAAGTGAAAAACTTGTCGATAAAAGCTGACTTCTCGTTAGCCAAACAGCTAATTATCACCAACGTGCTGCTCTCCGCACTTGGTGGCTTGATGTGGTATCTGCAATTCTTCTTCTACGCCTGGGGCCACGCTCGTATTCCGGCACAGTATGACTATGTAAGCTGGATGCTGCACATGAGCTTCTATGTTCTGTGCGGCGGAATTGTCGGACTGGTATTGAAAGAGTGGAAAAACGCGGGTCGCCGTCCGGTCAGCGTGCTAAGTCTTGGCTGCGTAGTGATCATTGTCGCGGCAAACATTGTTGGTCTGGGAATGGCCAGCTAATCATGTTGGGTACTGAGATGACGCCACTGGCTCGGCGTCATCCCGGTTTCGCGCGTGAATACCACCGAAAAGTAGTTACTATCCTCAAAGCCGCAGCGCATGGAAATCTCACTAATCATCAACCGACTATGCTTGAGCAGATACTGTGCATGGCACACCCGCACCTGGCGCTGATACTGGTTGATAGTCATCCCGGTCTGGCTACGGAACTGCTGGCGCAAAACGCGTTCGCTGCACCGTTCACGCTCGCAAAACGTATCCAGTTCGAACGCATGCTCATGGCTACCGGCTAACGCGGTGATCAGTTTATCCAGCAGCGTTTCACTTGACGTCGCCGGAAGCGTATCCGTGGCATAACGATGACGTTTAAGGTGAGTTACCAGTTGACCAAACAGCAGCTCAGCCATGGTAAAGGCCTGCGCATCGCGCTGATTACTTTCATGCTCAAGCTGGCTTATCACCTGTCTGGCCTGGGTCATGCCAACGCTGCCAAGTCGCCAGTGCGGCTGCCGCGGCGTACCGTCAAATCCGGGGATCGCCCCTTGCCAGTCAACATTCAGCGTTAACCGCTCCGGGCAGTAGATGATATTTTGCAACACAAGGTCGTTAACGGAGGTGTAGGAGTGTTTATCTTCGGCGCGAATGTAAAACAGATCGCCACGGGTTATCCGGTACGGACGTTCGTTAAGGACATGCAGACCATTGCCGCGCCAGACCAGAACCAGCTCGCAAAACTCGTGGGTATGCTCAGCAAAGACATCCTGCGGATAACGATCGGCCACGGCGACAGCCTGCTGCTCATGCGCAAAAAAGTCTGATTTCAAAAGAACCAGATGATTCGCCATCACATCACCTCAACCTGTACGCTTGCCGGATGCGCTGCGCTTATCCGGCATGAAAGGGTATGATTATCAGCAAACGGACGGTAAAAAACGTTGATAGCTTTCGCGTTACTGAAGGCTGCTTCCCGCTATAAGGTCACGCCCCTGACGAATATCGCGTGGCGACCACTCGAACTCACGGCGAAAAAGCGTCGAAAAGTGGTTACTGTCACCGAAACCGCAGAGATAAGCGATATCAGTCACGCTGTCATCACTGTGGCGGAGCAGATGTCGGGCTTTAATCAGTCGCAGACGGTTAAGGTAGCGCTGCGGCGTCAATCCTGTTTGCTGTTTAAGCTGGCGATGCAGAGTGCGTAAAGAGAGCGAAAACTTCTCGGCCAGCGCCTCCCAACACACCTCTTCGGCAAAGTTATCCTCCAGCCATGCCATCAAAAGGTTAAGCCGCGCATCGTTATCGGTCGCCGCTTCCATCAGGCTGCTTTTACGCAGCAGTACCAGCAACTGCATAAACAGGATCTCGCGATTTGCCGCCGTGGGCGTATCCATCTCCTCGCCGAGCGTCTCCATCTGCCCCACCAGGTGACGAACCTGCTGCAGTACGCCCTGGTTTACGCGCCAGTGGGAGGGATACTGCCCATTTTGTTCCTGAGGCAAAAGCTGATTCAGCCCGGCCAGAAATTGAAACGCATCCGGAGAGCGATACAACACATTGGTCAGACACAGATTGTCAGTATGTTCATATAAATGCCTGTCATGATCGCGGACGAAACACACCGTACCGCCGCTGATGGTGTAAGGCTGTCCGTTGAACACATGGATCCCCGTTCCATGTTCGACCACCACAATTTCATGAAAATCATGATGATGTTCAGGAAACGCGGGCTGAGGAAGCCGCGGTTCAATAGCCACAGGCGCTTTACCTGTCGGAAAAAAATCCACGCAATGCAGTACGGTCATGACGGCTCCCCCTGATTAACGAATATGGCTGAATAGTAATTAAGGGTTCCTACCCTCACCTTAATTTTTTGACGCCAAAGTGCGTAAACACGGTTAATTCTTCAAGAAATGGCGGGAAAGATCGGGAAATGCGGAAGGCGTCACATCCGCCAAAATCCGCGCTATTAGTGGAAACTGTGAACAACATCACGTTCACCTTTGCCATGTTGCCAGCCGCTAATTGGGGCTGTCACTGTCAAGAAGGTACGCTTTATTCGGGGTTCTTAGACTGAGTGCAATAAAACTCAGAAGGACCTCGCCATGACTTTTCGCCATTGTGTCGCTGTCGATCTCGGCGCATCCAGTGGGCGCGTAATGCTCGCACGTTACGACAGTAAACACCGCACCCTGACGCTGCGTGAAATCCACCGCTTCGTTAACTGTCTGCAAAAAACGGACGGTTTTGACACCTGGGACATCGACAGCCTGGAAAACGACATTCGCCTTGGCCTGAAAAAAGTCTGTGATGAAGGCATTCGGATAGACAGCATTGGCATTGATACCTGGGGCGTGGATTACGTATTGATCGATAACGCCGGACAACGTGTTGGTCTGCCGGTCTCTTACCGTGACAGCCGCACGACCGGCATTATGTCACAGGCGATGGCGCAGCCAGGTAAAGGTGAAATCTACCGCCGTAGCGGCATTCAGTTTCTGCCGTTTAACACCTTGTATCAGCTACGTGCGCTGGTTGAACAGCAGCCAGAACTGCTTGCGCAGGTGGCACATGCCCTGCTGATCCCCGACTACTTCAGCTTTCGCCTGACCGGCAAATTGAACTGGGAATACACCAACGCCACCACCACCCAGTTAGTCAATATCAACACCGACGACTGGGATGACACGCTGCTGGCGTGGACCGGGGCAGACAAAGCCTGGTTTGGTCGCCCGACGCATCCGGGGAACGTCATTGGTCACTGGATTTGCCCGCAGAAAAACCAAATTCCGGTTGTGGCCGTCGCCAGTCACGACACCGCCAGCGCGGTCATCGCTTCACCGCTGGCCGATAAAAATAGTGCGTATCTCTCTTCCGGTACCTGGTCGCTGATGGGCTTTGAGAGCAGAACGCCGTATACCAACGATGCGGCGCTGGCGGCGAACATCACCAACGAAGGGGGCGCGGAAGGGCGCTACCGCGTACTGAAAAACATCATGGGACTGTGGCTGCTCCAGCGCGTTTTAAAAGAGCGCCAGATTACCGACCTGCCAACGCTTATTGCCCAAACGCAAGCGCTGCCGGCCTGCCAATTCCTGATAAACCCGAACGACGATCGCTTTATCAACCCCGACGATATGAGCGCGGAAATTCAGGCGGCCTGTCGTGAATCGGGTCAACCCGTTCCCCAGCAAAACGCCGAACTGGCGCGCTGTATCTTCGACAGCCTGGCATTGCTATACGCTGACATTCTGCAAGAACTGGCACAACTGCGTGGTGCAGCATTTAGCCAACTGCACATCGTTGGCGGCGGCTGCCAGAACGCCCTACTGAACCAGCTGTGCGCGGATGCCTGCGGTATTCGCGTGATGTCCGGGCCGATTGAGGCCTCCACGCTCGGCAATATTGGCATCCAGTTGATGACGCTGGACGAGCTTAACAACGTCGATGATTTCCGTCAGGTGGTGCGTGCCAACTACGACCTGACCACCTTCATTCCAAATCCTGAAAGTGAAATTGCCCGCTACCAGGCGCAGTTTCCATCACTACGACAGACAAAGGAGCTTTGCGCATGACCACTCAACTTGAACAAGCCTGGGAACTGGCAAAACTGCGTTTCGCCGCGGTAGGCATTGATGTCGAGGCGGCCTTACGCCAGCTCGATCGTCTGCCGGTCTCCATGCACTGCTGGCAGGGCGATGATGTCGCCGGTTTCGAGAATCCGGAAGGCTCGCTCACAGGCGGTATTCAGGCTACCGGCAACTATCCGGGCAAAGCGCGTAACGCCACCGAGCTGCGCGCCGATCTGGAGCAGGCGCTGAGCCTGATCCCGGGTCCAAAACGTCTGAATTTGCACGCGATCTATCTGGAGTCCGATACGCCGGTTGCCCGCGACCAAATCAAACCTGAACATTTTAAAAACTGGGTCGAGTGGGCGAAAGCAAACCAGTTAGGGCTGGATTTCAACCCATCCTGCTTCTCTCACCCGCTGAGCGCCGACGGCTTCACGCTGGCCCACGCCGATGACACCATTCGCCAGTTTTGGATTGACCACTGCAAAGCCAGCCGTCGCGTCTCAGCGTATTTTGGCGAGCAGTTGGGTACGCCATCGGTGATGAATATCTGGATCCCGGATGGCATGAAAGACATTACCGTTGACCGGTTAGCACCGCGCCAACGTCTGCTTGAAGCACTGGATGAAGTGATCAGCGAAAAACTCGACCCGGCGCACCATATCGACGCCGTCGAGAGCAAGCTGTTTGGCATCGGCGCCGAAAGCTACACCGTGGGCTCCAACGAGTTCTATATGGGTTACGCCACCAGCCGTCAGACCGCGCTGTGCCTGGATGCGGGTCACTTCCATCCGACTGAAGTGATTTCCGACAAAATCTCCGCCGCCATGCTGTACGTACCGCGTCTGCTGCTGCACGTCAGCCGTCCGGTGCGCTGGGACAGCGATCACGTGGTGCTGCTGGATGATGAAACGCAGGCGATTGCCAGCGAGATCGTTCGCCACAACCTGTTCGACCGCGTACACATCGGCCTCGACTTCTTCGACGCCTCTATTAACCGCATCGCCGCGTGGGTTATCGGCACCCGCAATATGAAAAAAGCCCTGCTGCGCGCGCTGTTAGAACCGACCGAACAACTGCGTCAGCTTGAAGCCAGCGGCGACTACACCGCACGTCTGGCCTTGCTGGAAGAGCAAAAATCGCTGCCGTGGCAGGCCGTGTGGGAGATGTATTGCCAGCGTCACGACACGCCAGCAGGAAGCCAGTGGCTGGACAGCGTGCGCGCCTATGAGAAAGAGATTTTGAGCAAACGTAGCTAACCGTGACACCAGGCTTACAGGCCGGATAAGACGCCCCACGTCGCTATCCGGCAATGAATGAAAGACGATTGCCGGATGGATCTTCACTTATCCGGCCTACGTAAGACCCGATAATAATCGGGCAATCAACAGGATCACCGAATATGCAAAACATGACTAATTCCTGGTTCGTCCAGGGGATGATCAAAGCCACTTCCGACGCGTGGCTGAAAGGCTGGGACGAACGTAACGGCGGCAACCTGACGCTGCGTCTGGATGAGGCTGACATTGCGCCATTTAGCGCCGATTTCCACGAAAAACCGCGCTATATCGCGCTAAGTCAGCCAATGCCTTTGCTGGCGAACACGCCGTTTATCGTCACCGGTTCCGGTAAATTTTTCCGTAACGTTCAGCTCGATCCCGCGGCAAATTTGGGCGTGGTGAAAGTAGACAGCGACGGCGCGGGCTACCACATCCTTTGGGGCCTGACCCACGAAGCGGTGCCAACCTCTGAGTTGCCGGCTCACTTCCTCTCCCATTGCGAGCGTATTAAAGCGACGAACGGCAAAGACCGCGTGATCATGCACTGCCATGCTACCAACCTGATCGCCCTGACCTACGTGCTGGAAAACAATACCCCGCTGATTACCCGCAAACTGTGGGAAGGCAGCACCGAGTGTCTGGTGGTGTTCCCGGATGGCGTCGGCATTCTGCCGTGGATGGTGCCGGGTACGGATGAAATCGGCCAGGCAACCGCCGAGGAAATGCAGAAACACTCGCTGGTACTGTGGCCGTTCCACGGCGTGTTCGGCAGCGGTCCCTCCCTCGACGAAGCATTTGGCTTGATAGATACCGCAGAAAAATCCGCCGAAGTTTTAGTCAAAATCTATTCGATGGGCGGTATGAAGCAGACCATCACGCGTGAAGAGCTGGTAGCACTGGCTAAACGCTTTGGCGTGACTCCGCTGGCAAGTGCCGTAGAGCTGTACTGATACCTGCCAACTCAACGCCGGATGCGGCTTCGCTTTATCCGGCCTACATGACGATGCACGTTTCACCGTCGGCCCGATAAGCGTAATGCCATCGGGCACCAGGGATTTTTTTTAAGGAGAATAGTGATGAGCTTTATGTTGGCACTGCCAAAAATTAGCCTGCATGGCGCCGGCGCGATTGCCGATATGGTGAATCTCGTGGCGAATAAACAATGGGGCAAAGCGCTGATCGTCACCGATGGTCAACTGGTGAAGCTGGGCCTGCTGGATAGCCTCTTTGTCGCACTGGATGAACATCAAATGTCTTACCACCTGTTTGATGAGGTGTTCCCGAATCCGACAGAAGAGCTGGTACAGAAAGGTTTTACGGCATATCAGGGGGCAGAATGTGACTATATTATCGCCTTCGGCGGCGGCAGCCCGATCGATACCGCCAAAGCGGTGAAGATCCTGACCGCCAACCCTGGCCCTTCTACCGCTTACTCCGGCGTGGGCAAAGTGAAAAATGCGGGCGTGCCGCTGGTTGCCATCAATACCACTGCTGGTACAGCAGCAGAGATGACCAGCAACGCGGTCATTATCGACTCTGCCCGCAAGGTCAAAGAGGTGATCATCGACCCGAACATCATCCCGGATATCGCCGTGGATGACGCCAGCGTGATGCTGGAAATCCCAGCCTCCGTTACCGCCGCAACCGGCATGGACGCCCTGACTCACGCGGTGGAAGCCTATGTTTCCGTTGGCGCGCATCCGCTCACCGACGCCAACGCCCTGGAAGCAATTCGCCTGATCAACCTGTGGCTACCGAAAGCGGTCGACGATGGTCATAACCTCGAAGCCCGCGAACAAATGGCGTTTGGTCAGTATCTGGCGGGTATGGCATTCAACAGTGCTGGTCTGGGTCTGGTGCATGCGCTGGCACACCAGCCAGGCGCGACCCACAACCTGCCGCACGGCGTCTGCAATGCTATCCTGCTGCCGATCATCGAAAACTTTAACCGCCCTAACGCCGTGGCGCGTTTTGCCCGAGTGGCGCAGGCGATGGGAGTGGACACCCGCGGGATGAGCGACGAAGCGGCAAGCATGGAGGCCATCACCGCGATTCGTGCCCTGAGCAAGCGTGTAGGTATTCCGGCTGGTTTTAGTTCCCTTGGCGTGACGAAAGAGGATATTGAAGGCTGGCTGGATAAAGCGTTGGCCGATCCATGCGCGCCGTGTAACCCACGCACCGCCAGCCGCGACGAAGTCCGCGAGCTGTATCTGGAGGCGTTATGATCCGCAAGGCTTTTGTGATGCAGGTGAATGCCGACGCGCACGTTGAGTATCAACGTCGGCACAATCCCATCTGGCCAGAACTGGAAGCGGTGCTGAAAGAGCACGGTGCCCATCACTACGCGATTTATCTCGATCAGGAACGCAACCTGCTGTTCGCCACCGTCGAGATTGAGTCAGAAGAGCGCTGGAACGCCGTTGCCAGCACCGATGTTTGCCAGCGTTGGTGGAAGCATATGCGTGATGTCATGCCGGCAAACCCGGACAACAGTCCAGTCAGCGCTGAGCTAAAAGAAGTGTTTTATCTGCCTTAACCGCTCTGTTTCCTCCCCTGACGGGGGAGGAAACTTTTTTCTCCCGTTAGCAGCATTGCGTTCGTTTTGTCATCCACGCCATTTCCCCACGACCCGGCACCTGCTCAGGCTTGCCAATGCTGAAAGTCTCCGGCGTCACCAAACTGGAAGATGGGACGGCATTTAACTACTCGTGTAGCTACAACCGCGCCGACAAGTTCAAAATCAAAAATAACTGGGTGGGGAAATAAAAACCTGATGACCAGGCTCTAAGAAAAAAGCGCCTGAATCCAGGCGCCTGAGAACGGAAAATCAGAAGAAGTATTTGAAACGGAGACGCGCGCCGTAACGGTCGTCGTCGTCGGTATAATTCTCCGGATTGCTGTTATCGCTGTTAATCATCGAATAATAAGCGCCGAGATAAATATTAAAGTTCTGCATATCCATCACGTTCGGAATTAAATAAGACGCATGAATGGTATGAATATCGTAAGTGCCCTCATTGTAGAACCAGTCATTATCATCGTGATCGATCAGACCGTTAAATTCGTCGATCTTGTTATGAGCATAGATATAGCCCAGTTCAAAGCGCTTCCACAGAACGTTGGCCGCCGCCGTAAAGTCTTTTTCGTTATCCGCATCGAGATAAGCGGTATTCAGGTTAAACACCAGGCCATTTTCCGGATCGGCTTTCAGACCGTTCCAGGTCATCGTCATACCGTAACCGTTACGATCGGACTGATCGACAAAGTTGCCCTGAGCATCGGTATATCCATAGGCGTTATTGATAACGTTCGATTCCATGGCCGCAGAAATCGTCAGCGCATCCACCGGTGTCCAGGCGACGACCGGGCGCAGATAAGCCACGTTTTTCTCCTGCGACATTTCACGACCATGATAGCGGCTATCCTGATAAAGCGAGGTACCATCTTCCAGCAGGGTATTTAACTCGAAATACCAGTTATCGAGCTGTTTGCTCATCAGGAAGCTGCCGCCGGAATCTGAACGGCCACGACCTTCTTTCATCATGTAGATATAGCCGCTACCGTCATCATACAAATCGTTGGCGGTATGCCCTGAATGCTCAACAAAGGTATCCTGATTCAGCGGGAACATATCGTAAGCTTCGAAACGACCGACTTTTACTTTCCAGTCATTTTCCTGACCGAAGAAGAAAGCGGCGTCATCAAGATTGACCGAACCCGTCATGTCAGCCAGCGGTTGCGCTGAAAAACCGGCGAAATAGCCGTTATCCAGCTTACGCATACCGTCAAAGCCCAGCAGGATACGTCCGTTCAGATCCCAGCGTTCATTGGTTGGGTCGCCCACATTCGAATTGGTTGCCGCCAGCACGCCTTTGTTGCTTTCCGCATCCATGTTGAATTCCACGTCGCCGTAGATTTTCAGATCGCCATAGCCGGAGAGCACCAGATTAGGGGTAGTGGCGTTCTTTTTGGTCTCTTGTGCGGGCGTAGTGCCGTTGACTGGCGTATTTCCCTGAGCAACTTTAATTTCCTGGATCTCCGCAGCCTGCTGTACCTGCAATTGCTGCACCTGATTTTCCGCTTTTGCCGCGCGGTTTTCCGCAGCTTCCAGCCGAGCCTCCAGTTGTTCGAGCCGCTGTTCCAGAGTCATTTTTTGCGTTTTAGCAAAGCCATTATTTGCCACTAATAATAGACCTATTGCTAAAGCTAATGTCGATTTCTTCATTATTTGCTTTCCTTGAAATAAAGATCGTCCAACGTCTTCCGACCGGAAGACGCGCAACATGCAAATCCAAAAAATATTTTTATAGGTAATACGATACCGATGACTGAAATAAATTCAGAACATTAAAACGTGGCACCAGTGCAGGCTAATATTTATTATCATACTGATTTTATTATGTGTAACGTAGATATAATTAAGAATGTGAGGGATATAACAATAGTGCTGAAATTAACGAAAAATAATAAAAACAATTTTATATGAATAACAATAAAATATAATTAAAAATAATAAAGGCGCGAACGACAATCGCCGCGCCTTTATTTAATAAGCGTTCAATTAACTCTGCTCAGAAACCAGAATCGCCTGAGTGTCAGGCTCCAGTGCTTTAAAGATATGCGCTTGATCGGCAGGGTAACAAATATAATCGCCCTCACCTAACTCCTCCGGCGCTTCCGTCAATCCCACCATCGCCTTACCCTGCGTTACGATAATATGTTCAACCGATCCCGGTGGATGCGGTTGTGAAATACGATCCGCGCCCGGCTGCGTCAGCAGCAGATAGATATCCCGCCGCGCGCCTGGTGGGCAGGCGGCCAGTAAAATGGCCTGATAGTGGGCCTGCTCAGCCACGACTTTTGTCCCTTCGCCGCGGCGAATCACCTGCGTTTTTTGCTCCTGCGGTTCCAGCAAGCGCGCAAAGGGAATATCTAACGCCACACACAGCGACCAGAGCGTTTCCAGGCTAGGATTCCCATTGCCCGCTTCCAATTGCGAGAGTGTCGATTTTGCAATCCCCGCGCGACGGGCAATCTCCGCCAGCGACAAACCAGTGCGCTGACGTTCACGCACCAGACTTTTCGCGATCATACTGATGGGCTGGGTCATTCACGACTCCATGTTTTTTATATCGAACGAATTGTTCGACTTGTAAAGCCAATTGGTCGCGTTCATTATAATGGAAACTCGTTCGATATGGCTAAAACGGTATGAAACATTATTTTTCCAGTCTCAAAGGCGACACGATAAAAGCAATATTTTTAGTCTGTCTGGCCGTCGGTGTAGTCGGCATGTCATACGGCTCGCTGGCGATGGCCTACGGCTTCCCGCTGTGGGTACCGTTTGTACTCTCTATTACTGTGCTGGCGGGCGCGTCCGAGTTTATGTTTATCGGCATTATCGCCAGCGGTGGTAATCCACTGGCGGCTGCGGCTGCGGGTTTACTGGTTAACGCCCGTCACGTGCCGTTCGGCGTCACCGTGCGCGATCTGGTAGGCACCCGAGCTGCCAGTTTCCTCGGCTGTCATATTATGAACGACGAAAGCGTAGTCTTTGGCCTGTCGCAAAAAACGCCTGAGCAACGTAAAGCCGCCTACTGGCTGTGCGGTCTGGGCGTCGCAATTTTCTGGCCTGTTGGCACCCTGATCGGCGCAGGCGTCGGCAAACTGCTCCCTGCCCCGGAAACCATCGGTCTGGATGCCGTCTTCCCTGCCATTCTGCTGGCTCTGGTCGTCCCGGCATTCAAAAACCGCACTACGCTGATTCGTGCCTGTAGCGGCGCCACGTTGTCGCTTGCCGCCATTCCCTTTGCGCCGGTCGGTTTACCGGTTTTGCTCTCACTCTTTGGCTTACTGACGAGGAAAAAATAATGGGCAACATGACGCTGTTTATCGTCGGTATCGCCATGTTATCTCTGGGAACGTATTTAATGCGTTTAGGGGGAGCCAAGCTTGGAAGCCGTTTAGCGTTCTCAGAACGCTCGCAGGCGCTGCTTTCCGACGCCGCAACGGTATTACTGTTCTCCGTTGCGCTGGCGACCACCTTTTACGAGGGCGAACACTTTGCCGGAATGGCGCGCGTACTCGGCGTGGCTTTTGCGGTATTTCTCGCCTGGCGTAAGATGCCGCTGATCGTGGTGATCGTTGCCGCTGCGGTGGTAACCGCGCTGTTACGAATGGTGGGTATACACTAAGAATATAATTACCCTGGCGAAATATTCATCAGGGTAATCACCTGTAGCGTTATGTGTTTTACCCCACAAAACCAGGCGCTAACTCTGCCTCAAATTGTCACTTCCCGCTGACATATTGCTGCTCATCTCTTCACCATCTCACCGTTAAAATCAAATCAAACAGTTTTTAACGGAGTCCCATCATGACAGCCCTTACAGCTAACTGCATTGACCTGAATATTCAGGGGAATAGCGTTTATGCCATCCTCAAGCAACTGGCGAATATGGCGCTTCAAAATGGCTACGTCTCTGACCGCAGCGCCTTCCTGCAAACGCTGCTGATACGCGAAAAGCTGCATTCCACCGGCTTTGGTTCGGGCATTGCCGTCCCACACGGTAAAAGCGTCTGTATCACACGCCCCTTCGTCTTGTTCGCGCGCAAATCAGAAAAAGTGGACTGGAAAGCCAGCGACGGCGAGGACGTTAACTGCTGGATCTGCCTCGGCGTGCCACAAACGGGCGAGGACGATCAGGTCAAAATTATCGGCACCCTGTGCCGCAAAATTATCCATCAAGATTTCATCAACCAACTGAAGCAAGGCGACACCAACCAGGTGCTCGCCCTGCTCAATCAGACCTTAACCTCATAAGGAAGCGGCTATGGAGTCATCCTTGCGTTTAGTGGCGATTACCAACTGTCCGGCGGGTATCGCCCACACTTATATGGTGGCAGAAGCGCTGGAGCAAAAAGCGCGCTCGCTCGGCCATACGATTAAAGTCGAAACCCAGGGCTCAAGCGGCGTCGAAAACCGACTGACCAGTGAAGAAATTGCCGCTGCCGATTACGTTATTCTGGCTACAGGTCGCGGCCTGAGCGGTGAAGACCGGGCGCGTTTCGCCGGGAAAAAAGTCTATGAAATAGCCATTTCCCAGGCGCTGAAAAATATCGACCTGATTTTTACGCAGTTACCGACTCACTCACAACTTTTTGCCACTGATAGCAGCGTGAAGCTGGGAAAACAGGAGGTCCAGCACGGTAGCGTGATGAGCCACCTGATGGCTGGCGTTTCCGCCGCGCTGCCGTTTGTTATTGGCGGCGGTATTCTGGTCGCCATCGCTAATATGCTGGTGCAGTTCGGTTTGCCCTATGCCGATATGTCGAAAGGTGCGCCGTCGTTCACCTGGGTTGTTGAATCCATCGGCTATCTGGGTTTCACCTTTATGATCCCCATTATGGGGGCATACATCGCGTGGTCGATTGCCGATAAGCCCGCTTTTGCCCCGGCGTTTCTGGTGTGTTACCTGGCGAACGATAAAGGCCTACTCGGCACCCAGTCCGGCGCGGGGTTTCTCGGCGCGGTCGTACTCGGGCTGGCAATTGGCTACTTTGTGCTTTGGTTTCGCAAGGTTCGGCTCGGCAAAGCGTTGCAGCCGCTGCTCGGCTCCATGCTGATCCCGTTTGTCACTTTGCTGGTGTTTGGCGTACTGACTTATTACGTCATCGGCCCGGTGATGTCCGACATCATGGGGGGGCTGCTGCACTTCCTGAACACCATTCCACCATCAATGAAAATGGGCGCAGCCTTCCTCGTTGGCGCAATGCTGGCATTTGATATGGGCGGGCCAATCAATAAAACGGCCTGGTTCTTCTGCTTCTCACTGCTGGAAAAACATATCTATGACTGGTACGCCATCGTCGGCGTGGTGGCGCTGATGCCGCCCGTCGCGGCAGGTATCGCTACCTATTTAGCGCCGAAACTGTTTACCCAGCAGGAGAAGGCCGCCGCCAGCAGTGCGATTGTGGTGGGTGCCACCGTCGCCACCGAACCGGCAATCCCCTATGCGCTGGCCGCGCCGCTGCCGATGATTACCGCCAATACACTCTCCGGTGGTATTACCGGCATGCTGGTCATCGCCTTTGGAATCAAACGTCTCGCGCCGGGTTTAGGTATCTTTGATCCGCTGATTGGCCTGATGTCTCCGGTGGGGGCATTTTACCTGGTGCTGGCTATCGGTCTGGCGCTGAACATTTCGTTAATTATCATCCTGAAAGGATTGTGGCTGAAACGTAAAGCCGCACAGCAGGAGCTTGCCCATGAACATTGAGTTACTTCAGCAGTTATGCGAAGCCAGCGCCGTCAGCGGTGATGAGCAGGAAGTTCGCACTCTTCTCATTAATGCGCTGGATTCCAGCGTCGATGAAATCACTTTTGACGGCCTCGGCAGCTTTGTCGCACGCAAGGGCAACCGTGGGCCGAAGGTTGCCATCGTCAGTCACATGGATGAAGTGGGCTTTATGGTCACGCATATCGACGAAAGCGGCTTTTTGCGCTTCACCACCATTGGCGGTTGGTGGAGCCAGTCGATGCTGAACCACCGGGTCGCCATCCGCACCCGCAAGGGCGTCAAAATCCCTGGCATAATCGGCTCCGTGGCACCGCACGCCTTAACGGAAAAGCAGAAACAGCAACCTCTGACATTTGACGAAATGTTCATCGATATTGGTGCCAACAGCCGCGAAGAAGTAGAAAACCGCGGAATTGCGATCGGTGACTTCGTTAGCCCGGAAGCCAATTTCGCTCGCTGGGGCGAAGATAAGATCGTCGGCAAAGCGCTGGATAATCGCGTCGGCTGCGCCCTGATGGCCGAGCTTTTACAAACCGTGGATAACCCTGAAATTACCCTGTACGGCGTGGGCAGCGTGGAAGAAGAAGTGGGTCTACGCGGGGCGCAAACCTCAGCGGAGCATATCAAGCCCGATGTGGTGATCGTGCTGGATACTGCGGTTGCGGGCGATGTGCCCGGAATCGACAGCATTAAATACCCACTCAAGCTTGGCGAGGGCCCAGGGCTGATGCTGTTCGATAAGCGCTATTTCCCTAATCAGCAGTTGGTTGCCACATTAAAAGCGTGTGCAGAAAACAGCGGTGCGTCATTGCAGTTTTGCACCATGAAAACCGGGGCGACGGACGGTGGACGCTATAACGTTATGGGCGGCGGTCGTCCGGTGGCGGCGCTATGCCTGCCGACGCGCTATCTCCACGCCAACAGCGGCATGATTTCTGCATCGGATTACGACGCGCTGTTTAGGCTGGTGCGGGAACTGCTCACCTCGCTGTCGACCGAAAAGGTCCGCGCGCTTACTGACTTTCGCCGGGAGAGTTAATGCTTTCGGAACGCCAGTTAAAATTGGTGGATCTTCTTGAACAGCAGCCGTGTTTGCTGGGCGACCTGGCGCGGCAAACTGGCGTTTCAGGCAGAACCATCCTGCGCGATATTGACTACCTCAATTTTACCCTCAGCGGTAAGGCCCGCATTCAGCCCGGCGGCAGTGCGGGCTATCAGTTGGAAATTGTCGACAGACGCGGTTATTTTCAGCTTCTGCAACGCCATGATAATGATGACCGGTTGCTGGCCTTTCTTCTGCTCAATACCTTTACACCGCGTGTACAGCTGGCTTCGGCGCTCAATTTACCTGAAACCTGGGTGGCCGATCGTCTCCCACGGTTGAAGCAGCGCTATGAGCGCGCCTTTTGTCTTGCCAGCCGCCCGGGCGTCGGTCATTTCATTGATGAACCGGAAGAAAAGCGCATTATCCTGTTGGCGAATCTGCTTAAAAAAGATCCCCTCTTAATTCCACTGCCGGGTATTACCCGAGACAACATCGACAGGCTCAATGCAGCATGTGAAAAACTTAATGAATTCCCGCTCATCTCGGGAGAGTACCTGGCAAGTCTGGTGCTGGCCGTCTATGCCCTGCGTAACCAGCTCTCCGGATCATGGCCGGAGTGTCGGTATGTTTCACTGAAAAATGCGGTGGAACAAGGAAGAGTCTACCTGGGCGAGAACGCCTTCAGAACACTGATCGGCCTTCTGGAAATCAGACAACAGCAGGCAATGACAATTTCTGCCGATGCGGTGACCTTGTTGTTAAAAAGCGTTCCCGGCATCGTTGCGTTGAACGTTATCGATACCCAACTGGTTGATAATATTACCGGCCACCTGCTGAGATGCGTCTCTGCCCCGGTTTGGGTACCAGAACATCGCCAGAGCAGTATGCACAACCTGAAGTCGACCTGGCCTGCCGCCTTCGATTTGAGTCTGCGTTTTATTGCCCTGTTGCGTGAAAAACTGGATATCCCACTGTTCGATAGCGACCTCATAGGGCTTTACTTCGCCTGCGCCCTGGAGCGCCATCAAAACGAGCGCCAGCCGGTCATTTTGTTATCCGACCAGAATGCTATCGCCACCATCAACCAACAGGCCATTGAGCGAGATGTTCTGAATTGTCGGGTGATCATTGCGCGAAATACGAGTGAAGTCAGCGCCATCAGTGAAGAAATCACCCCACTGTTAATCATCAACAATAGTCACTATTTACTTGATGAATCTATAAAAAATACCTTAACTATCAAGAACATCATCACCGCTGCAGGTACCGAGCAGATTAAACACTTCCTCGCAACGGCCTTTATCCGCCAGCAGCCCGAACGTTTCTTTTTACAGCCGGGCAGCTTCCATTACGCCAATATGAAGGCCGAAAGCTGGCAGAGTATCATCGGCCGGATCTGCGGCCAGCTTGTGGCACAGAGCCATATCACCGAGGACGAAGCGCTGCGCATTTGCGCCCGGGAGCATGAAGGTGAAAACCTGATCGTGAATCGCCTGGCGATTCCTCATTGCTGGAGCGAACAGGAGCGCCGCTTTCGTGGTTTCTTTATTACCCTCGCACACCCTATTCTGGTGAATAACGAACCGGTCAGCCATGTCCTGATCGCCTGTGCCGCCGCCGAGGCGCGGCATGAGCTAAAAATCTTCAGTTATTTATCCAGCGTGCTGAGCAGCCATCCGGCAGAAACTATTGCGGGATTGAAAGACTATAACGCGTTTATCGGATTGCTCAGGCAGTGAATACCGGAAATGAAAAAAGCGCCTCAAGGGCGCTCTTTCGACAGTACTGAGGTATTTTATTTCAGCAGTTCAGCGGTCATGTGCACGCGGTTGCCGGTGTATGCCTGAGTGATTTTATAATCGCTGGCACCTGCACGTTCAGCCTGAGCGGCAATTTTTGCTTCAGCGCTTTCCAGTGTAGAACCGGTTGCGGTAACTGTCTGAGCAGCGAAAGAACCGAAAGAAGTAGCCAGAGCGATAACTGCGACAAAAGTTTTGATGCTTTTCATGATATAAACCCTTTAACTTAGTTGTTTGATTAAGGCACCGTGCCTTGATGTGATAAATAATAGCCATCTCATCGCACAACTAAAAGCGGAAGGATTTGCCAGTCTTATTCAAATTAATTGAATACTGGTTACTCAGTTATCAGACGCTCGGGATGTGTATAAATCGTCGCCCGGCCCGGTTTGCAAAAACCCACCAGCGTCAGGTTACAGCGTTCGGCAACTTCCACAGCGAGCGTTGTCGCCGCAGAAACAGCAAACAGGATTTCCACGCCGCACATTGCCGACTTCTGCACCATCTCGTAGCTGGCGCGGCTGGAGACTAATACCGCGCCCTGCTGCCAGGTTTCCCCTTCGATCGCACGTCGTCCCAGCAGTTTATCCAGCGCAACATGACGTCCAACATCTTCATGCCCACCCGCCAGATGACCTGACGGCTGTATCCAGGCAGCCGCGTGCGTGCAGCCTGTCAGTTGCCCAACAGGCTGGAAATCAGGGAGATGCCTTAAGGCGTTATCGAGATGCGCCAGATTGAATGTCTGGGTAAACGGCAGCGGCTGGACCGGTTTGCCAATATCATTAAGTTGCTCCACGCCACAAACACCGCAGCCAGTCCGACCGGCCAGCGCGCGACGACGCTCTTTCAGCCCCATAAAGCGCCGGCTGGACAGCTCAACCTGCACTTCTAATCCGTTGCAGGAAGGCACCACGTCCATCCCGTAAATATCTTGCGAGGACTCAATAATGCCTTCAGAAAGTGAAAAACCCATCGCGAAGTGCTCAAGATCTTTCGGTGATGCCATCATCACCACGTGTGAAATCCCGTTGTATACCAGCGCCACAGGCACTTCTTCAGCTACCTCATCTGGCTGAGGATGTTGCAAGTCCTCGCGCTTCCAGAGGGTCAACTGACGAGATCCTGTCGGAGATGTCACATTCTTGATGTTTTCTTGAATAATCTTATTCACTTTCTTTTAACCGTATTGGAACACGCATACCAACATTGTGGTATTCTTTACAAACCCCTCTTGGACGGAGGGAAATTCACCCAATTCTGGACCTTTGCGGTCCCGTCCGCAAAGAAAAATAACAACCACTTCCCTCGCGTTCGCGTTATAGGAAAACGAAGGGAACGTGACAATGTCGAAACAAGGAGCGAACCATGCAGGTCAGCAGAAGGCAGTTCTTTAAGATCTGCGCTGGCGGTATGGCAGGCACCACGGCAGCGGCACTGGGCTTTGCACCCGGCGTAGCGCTAGCGGAAACACGGCAATATAAATTGCTGCGCACCCGCGAAACCCGTAACACCTGCACTTACTGTTCCGTTGGCTGTGGACTGTTAATGTACAGTCTCGGTGACGGAGCAAAAAACGCCAAAGCATCCATCTTCCATATCGAAGGGGACCCGGATCACCCGGTTAACCGTGGCGCACTGTGCCCGAAAGGGGCAGGACTTGTGGACTTCATCCACTCTGAAAGCCGCCTGAAATTCCCGGAATACCGCGCACCTGGCTCTGATAAGTGGCAACAGATTAGCTGGGATGAGGCATTTGACCGCATCGCTAAGCTGATGAAAGAAGACCGCGACGCTAACTACGTTGCACAAAACGCCGAAGGCGTAACCGTTAACCGCTGGCTTTCCACCGGGATGCTGTGTGCTTCCGCTTCCAGTAACGAAACCGGCTATTTAACACAAAAATTCTCCCGCGCGCTTGGTATGCTCGCGGTCGACAACCAGGCACGCGTCTGACACGGACCAACGGTAGCAAGTCTTGCTCCAACATTTGGTCGCGGTGCGATGACCAACCACTGGGTCGACATTAAAAACGCCAACCTCGTTGTGGTGATGGGCGGTAACGCCGCTGAAGCTCACCCGGTCGGGTTCCGCTGGGCGATGGAAGCCAAAATTCACAACGGCGCGAAGCTGATTGTTATCGATCCGCGCTTTACGCGAACCGCGGCAGTGGCTGATTTCTATGCTCCGATTCGTTCCGGTACTGACATTGCTTTCCTGTCAGGCGTTTTGCTGTACCTGCTGAACAACGAAAAATTCAACCGCGAATACACTGAAGCCTATACCAACGCAAGCCTGATCGTGCGTGAGGATTACGGTTTCGAAGATGGCCTGTTTACCGGCTACGACGCGGACAAACGCAAGTATGACAAAACCAGTTGGAACTACGAACTGGATGAAAAAGGCTTCGCCAAACGCGATGTCACCCTGCAACACCCGCGCTGCGTATGGAACCTGCTGAAACAGCACGTCTCCCGCTACACGCCGGACGTCGTAGAAAATATCTGCGGTACGCCAAAGGCCGACTTCCTGAAGGTCTGTGAGTACATCGCAGAAACAAGCCGCCCAGATAAAACCGCGTCGTTCCTGTACGCACTGGGCTGGACGCAACACTCCGTTGGTGCGCAGAACATCCGTACCATGGCGATGATCCAGTTGCTGCTTGGCAATATGGGGATGGCTGGCGGCGGCGTTAACGCCTTGCGCGGACACTCAAACATTCAGGGTCTGACCGACTTAGGTCTGCTGTCACAAAGCCTGCCGGGCTATATGACGCTGCCAAGCGAGAAGCAAACTGACCTGCAAACTTACCTTGCCGCCAACACGCCAAAACCGTTGCTGGAAGGCCAGGTGAACTACTGGGGCAACTACCCGAAATTCTTCGTTTCGATGATGAAAGCCTTCTTTGGCGATAAAGCGACAGCGGAAAACAGCTGGGGCTTCGACTGGCTGCCGAAGTGGGATAAAGGGTACGACGTCCTGCAGTACTTCGAGATGATGAACCAGGGCAAAGTGAATGGCTATATCTGCCAGGGCTTTAACCCGGTCGCATCATTCCCGAATAAAAACAAGGTTGTGGCTTCACTGTCCAAACTGAAGTTCCTGGTCACCATCGACCCGCTCAACACAGAACCTCCACCTTCTGGCAGAACCACGGTGAGTCGAACGATGTTGACCCGTCGAAAATCCAGACCGAAGTCTTCCGTCTGCCGTCCACCTGCTTCGCCGAAGAGAACGGTTCTATCGTCAACTCCGGTCGCTGGCTGCAGTGGCACTGGAAAGGTGCGGATGCCCCGGGGATTGCCGTTACCGATGGTGAAATCCTCGCCGGTATCTTCCTGCGTCTGCGCAAGATGTATGCCGAGCAGGGTGGCGCGAACCCGGAACAGGTACTGAGCATGACCTGGAACTACTCCACCCCACACGAACCGGCTTCGGAAGAAGTGGCGATGGAGAGCAACGGAAAAGCCCTGGCCGACATTATCGACCCGGCCACCGGTGCCGTTATCGTCAAGAAAGGCCAACAGCTTAGCTCGTTCGCCCAACTGCGTGACGACGGTACCACCTCCAGCGGCTGCTGGATTTTTGCCGGTAGCTGGACGCCGGAAGGCAACCAAATGGCACGTCGCGATAACGCCGATCCGTCAGGCCTTGGCAATACGCTGGGCTGGGCATGGGCGTGGCCGCTCAACCGCCGCATTCTGTATAACCGCGCCTCCGCTGACCCGCAGGGGAATCCGTGGGATCCAAAACGTCAGATCCTGAAATGGGACGGGGCGAAATGGAGCGGGATGGATATTCCAGACTACAGTGCCGCCGCGCCGGGCAGCAACGTTGGGCCGTTCATCATGCAGCCGGAAGGGATGGGACGCCTGTTTGCTATCGATAAGATGGCAGAAGGTCCGTTCCCGGAACACTACGAGCCGTTTGAAACGCCGCTGGGGACTAACCCGCTGCACCCGAACGTTATCTCTAACCCTGCCGCACGTATCTTTAAAGGTGACGCGGAAGCACTGGGTAAAGCGGATAAGTTCCCGTACGTCGGTACGACCTACCGTCTGACCGAGCACTTCCACTACTGGACTAAGCATGCGCTGCTTAACGCTATCGCCCAGCCGGAGCAGTTTGTGGAAATTGGCGAGAAGCTGGCGAATAAGCTCGGTATCTCTCATGGCGATACCGTCAAAGTCTCCTCTAACCGTGGCTACATTAAAGCCAAAGCGGTGGTGACCAAACGTATTCGCACGTTGAAGGCCAACGGTCAGGATATCGACACTATCGGTATTCCGATTCACTGGGGCTACGAAGGTGTGGCGAAAAAAGGCTTTATCGCTAACACGTTAACGCCATTCGTCGGTGATGCGAACACGCAGACGCCGGAATTTAAGTCCTTCCTCGTGAACGTGGAAAAGGTGTAACGGAGACGACCTATGGCTTATCAATCGCAAGACATCATTCGTCGTTCCGCCACTAACGGTTTCACCCCCGCGCCTCAGGCGCGGGACCATCAGGAAGAGGTGGCGAAGCTTATCGACGTCACCACCTGTATCGGCTGTAAAGCGTGTCAGGTGGCGTGTTCAGAATGGAACGACATCCGTGATGAAGTGGGCAACAACGTTGGGGTGTACGACAACCCGGCTGATTTGACCGCTAAATCCTGGACGGTAATGCGCTTCTCGGAAGTGGAACAAAACGACAAACTGGAGTGGCTAATCCGCAAGGATGGCTGTATGCACTGCGCCGATCCGGGCTGCCTGAAGGCGTGTCCGGCCGAAGGAGCAATCATTCAGTATGCCAACGGTATCGTCGACTTCCAGTCCGAGCAGTGCATCGGCTGTGGCTACTGTATCGCGGGCTGCCCGTTCGACGTGCCGCGCCTCAACCCGGAAGACAACCGCGTTTACAAATGTACGCTGTGCGTTGACCGTGTAGTGGTCGGACAAGAACCAGCCTGCGTGAAAACGTGTCCAACCGGCGCTATTCATTTCGGCACTAAAGAGTCGATGAAAACGCTGGCCGGTGAGCGCGTGGCGGAGCTGAAAACGCGTGGTTACGAAAACGCAGGTCTGTACGATCCGGCAGGCGTTGGCGGTACGCACGTGATGTACGTATTGCACCATGCGGACAAGCCGAATCTGTACCACGGTCTGCCGGAGAACCCGGAAATCAGCGCCACCGTGAAGTTCTGGAAAGGCATCTGGAAACCTCTCGCAGCCGTCGGCTTTGCAGCGACATTTGCGGCCAGTATCTTCCACTACGTCGGCGTAGGCCCGAACCGTGCGGAAGAGGAAGAAGACAATCTGCATGAAGAAAAAGACGAGGTGCGCAAATGAAACGACGTGACACCATCGTGCGCTACACAGCGCCGGAACGCATCAACCACTGGATCACCGCCTTCTGTTTCATTCTGGCGGCAGTGAGCGGGATGGGTTTTCTCTTCCCGTCTTTTAACTGGCTGATGCACATCATGGGCACGCCGCAACTGGCGCGAATTGTGCACCCGTTTGTCGGCGTGATCATGTTTGCCTCGTTTATCATCATGTTTTTCCGTTACTGGCACCACAATCTAATCAATCGGGATGATATCTTTTGGGCGAAGAATATTCGTAAGATTGTCGTCAACGAGGAAGTAGGTGACACGGGACGTTATAACTTCGGCCAGAAATGCGTATTCTGGGCGGCGATTATCTTCCTGGTCCTGTTGCTGGTGAGCGGAGTGGTCATCTGGCGTCCGTATTTTGCGCCTGCTTTCTCAATCCCGGTGATCCGATTCGCGTTAATGCTGCATTCATTTGCCGCAGTAGCGTTAATTGTGGTTATCATGGTGCACATTTACGCCGCCCTTTGGGTGAAAGGCACCATTACCGCGATGGTGGAAGGATGGGTTACCAGCTCATGGGCGAAGAAACATCACCCGCGCTGGTACCGTGAAGTCCGCCAGAAACAGGAAAAGTCATCTGAATGAGTATTCGCATAATCCCGCAAGATGAGCTGGAGAAGAGCGAGAAACGCACGGCGGATATGATTCCGCCGTTATTATTCCCCAGACTCAAAAATTTGTATAACCGCCGCGCTGAACGTCTGCGCGAGCTGGCCGAGAACAACCCGCTGGGTGATTACCTGCGTTTTGCCGCGCTGATCGCTCACGCGCAGGAAGTGGTGTTGTACGACCATCCGCTGCAGATGGATCTGACCGCTCGCATCAAAGAAGCGAACGATCAGGGCAAACCGCCACTGGATATCCACGTTCTGCCACGCGACAAGCACTGGCAAAAACTGCTGCAATCGCTAATTGCTGAGCTGAAGCCGGAAATGAGCGGCCCTGCGCTGGCCGTGATCGAGAATCTGGAAAAAGCCTCGGAGCAGGAGCTGGAACTGATGGCCAGCGCGCTGTTTGCCTCCGATTTCGCCTCCGTCAGCAGCGACAAAGCACCGTTCATTTGGGCTGCCCTGTCGCTCTACTGGGCGCAGATGGCGAGCCTGATCCCCGGCAAAGCCCGTGCGGAATACGGCGAACAGCGTCAGTACTGCCCGGTGTGTGGTTCAATGCCGGTCTCCAGCATGGTGCAAATCGGTACCACTCAGGGGCTGCGCTATTTGCACTGCAACCTGTGCGAAACCGAGTGGCACGTGGTGCGCGTGAAGTGCAGCAACTGTGAGCAGAGCCGTGATTTGAACTACTGGTCGCTGGATAACGAACAGGCGGCAATTAAAGCTGAAAGCTGCGGCGATTGCGGGACTTACCTGAAGATTCTCTATCAGGAAAAAGACCCGAAAGTCGAGGCCGTAGCCGACGATCTCGCTTCACTGATGCTGGACGCACACATGGAGCAAGAGGGCTTTGCCCGCAGCTCCATCAACCCGTTCCTGTTCCCGGGTGAAGGGGAGTAAGTTCTTCGCACTACCGGGCGGCGCAGGTCGCCCGGGTTATAACGTATACGGTGTGACCACGCCGGATATGCCTGCAAAATCCTTGGTATTACGCGTAACCAGTGTAAGACGATGAATCTGCGCAGTGGCCAAAATGATGGCATCCGGCAATTTCATCCCATATTCCTGCCTGATACTCACGCTTCGTTCAGCAATATCCTGTGAAACACCGATCACATTAAAAGCGCCTAGCGCAACGCGTGTGCGAGATTCCTGATGATATTTTTTTGCGCCCACCATCAACTCCATCCATGTAATGAGGCTGATTGCGTTCTGCGGCGGCCATGTTTCTATCGCTAGTTTTGCTTCACTTCGCCCGCTAAACAGGTCGATGAGGATGTTGGTATCAAAAAGCGCAGATCCTGTGACCATTACCATTCCTCACGGAGTTTACGCTGATAATCAACGCCATCTTCCTCACAACCTTGCCATAGCCCAAGAGCACGTGAAATTGTCGTTTCAGCTTGATCCTGCCTCTCAAGATACTGTTCAACAGCCTCCCGCAAAAGCTCGGCCCGCGGCAGATTACGCTGCACCTTGAGATCATCAAGACGTTTGATCACTTCGTCTGATAAATCGAGTAAAATTCTGCCCATATCCATCCCAGCCATCATACTCACATATACCTCCAGTATATCATTGGCGATTAATTCCCACACAACATACACCCGAGAAAAGCGAGAAAATAGCCTTCACGCGAACGATTTTTACTTTTGCGAGCCGCTTTCCAGAATCGTACACCCCACCACTTTTCCCATTCTCATTCGCGGTTATCCAGGTTATAAAACTGTATATCCATACAGATAAGGAAAATAATAAATGGCACTGGAAATCGGGATTGCACAGTTGGTTGAGGCATTTATCGCGGCGGGACGCCCTTCTTCGCGCGAGCAAAATATTGATGACCGGAGAGCAGGCTACATTGTCAGCACGGTACTGGCAGGAGAAACTGAAACCCGCGTACAGGTTGAAGATATTGAACTCGATGAAATGACATTTCGCGTTGTTTCGCCGCGGGGCGCCACGGGAAATCTACCCTGCGTTATCTATTATCACGGCGGCTGCTTTGTCAGTGGCGGATTCGCGACGCATGATAACCAGCTAAGGCAGCTCGCCTGGTACAGCGGCTGTCGAGTCATTGCGGTGCAGTATCGCCTTGCACCAGAGCATACTTTCCCGGCTGCACATAACGACGCTGAAACGGGAGCCAATATTATCTGGAAGTATGCCCAGAAACTGGGTGTCGACCGCGGCAGGATTACGCTTGCTGGCGACAGTGCGGGCGGGCATCTGGCGCTGATCACTGCACTGCGCCTGAAAGCTGCCAATCAATGGCAACCTGCGCAGCTAATGCTGATTTACCCGATGCTGGACGCGACCGCCAAGTTTGAGAGCTACGACCGAAATGGGCAGGATTACATTATCACACGTGACACGTTGCTTTCGGGTTACGAGATGTATTTGCCGCAAACCGACCTGCGGCATCCCGAAGCCAGCCCTGTCTGGCGTGAAGACTTCAACGGTCTGCCGCCCACGCACATCATTACAGCCGAATTCGACCCACTGCGCGATGAGGGCGAAGCCCTGTATCAACGGTTCCAGGAGCAGGGCGTGGAGTGTACCTGCCAACGCTATCTTGGCGTTATCCACGGATTTTTCCAGCTGGCAGGAGTGAGCCAGGCGGCACGAAATGTTATGCGAGATGTGGCCTGGCGCGTCGTAAATCCTGTATCAGGAAGACATGCTTGATTAATATTTTGCTTTCATCTTGAAAACTTAATTACCTTGCGTTATTTTGTTTTCAGGTTGAAAACCTTGTAATGGAACTACACCATGCATGTTATCAGCCGAAAACCTTTCAACGAGGCAATACTCCGTTTTCCAAACCACATGGCAGCACTCGTTGATTTGCTGAATATTTTAGAGAAAAAAATGTTCCACACTCCTGAAGAGATGAAGCAGTACATACCTTCACTGGATAATTTTAAATACAGAAATAAATGGTGGGTGATTAATGTTTCAGGTAACTGCTTGAGACTTATTGCCTATATTGATTTCAAACTGCAAAAGGTATTTGTGAAGCATATCGTTCACCATGCCGAGTATGACAGACTAACCACATACTATCGGGGTCACAAAGAATGAGAACGCATGAAAGCCATCAGATAGACACAGCCAGTGTAAAATTGATGATCGATACCTTTACCGATGCAGTGAAAAAAATCCCCCTGTTAGGCAAAGAACAAAATGAGGCAGAGTACCGAAAAGCACTCGCTTTGGTGGAGTTTCTGGTTGATCGTAACGACCTGGAAAACCCGTTGTTTGAGCTGCTTTCAGCTCGGATCCGCGACTACGAAAAACATGCGCCTGAGTTCAGTGCCCTCAACCAACAACTGGAACATACTCCTCATGGCGTTGCGTTACTGCGTACGCTCATGGATCAATATGGTCTCAAAGCAGCAGATCTTGCCAACGAACTTGGTTCAAAATCCAATGTCAGCAACATCTTGAATGGTCGCAGAGCACTGACTGTAAGTCATATTAAAATGCTCGCAGAACGCTTTAACCTTCCGGCAGACGCATTCATCGAGTAAAGAGGATCCCCTCTGACCTACTCTTCCTCATTCCCGCCCTCTTCATATGCGCCAAACGGTTTCGCGGGTAGCACAATGTAGGTACCTTCAAACACGACGCCCGGCGTGTCATCGCCAAACACCCCGACCTGCATCTGAACGCGCGCCTTACGGCCTCTTGCCAGACGGTCCAGGTCACCGCTCAGCGAGCCCAGATCGGCAATAGCGGTAGGTTTCCCGGTAATTGGCCTGCTATATCGGATATGCGCGTCGGCGAGGATTATCGTCCCCCCCAGATGACGCTCGCGCAGCATCAGCCAGATAAGCCCCCAGCCCGTTAACGTCGCCAGTGAAAACAGGCTTCCGGCAAACAGCGTATGGTGCGGGTTCTGATTGCCTGTCTCTGGCATCGTAGTAATAAATTTCTGCCCGGTGTACTGCTGAATGCGCACGCCCATTTTCTCACTCAATGGAATATGTTCGTACCAGGCTTGCTGTAGCTGTCCGCACCAGTCCCCGCGATGGAGAATGTCGTCCAGCGTTGCGATGGGTTTAATCATCAAAAAATGGCGCACCGGCGTGGTTTGTGGCGTGGTAATTTCGCCCTGACTCACAAACCCCAGTTTGGCGAAAAATTCAACCGCATCTTCACGGGCGCTACAGGTTACGCGCTTTACCCCTTCCTGACGCGCCACAGACTCCAGGGTCATCGCCATCAGCGTGCCCAACCCTTTCTCCTGCACTGAGGGGTCAACGGCCATAAAGCGTATGGAGGCTTCGTTATCCGCATTGATATACAGACGCCCGACCGCGACCAGATTTCCCTCTTCGTCCATCACCATCTGGTGATGCGCCATCGCGTCCCAGGCATCCCGTTCGGAGCCTTTGGGCTGGTGCAACGGTTTACGCAACATCTCCCAGCGAAACTGGTAGTAACGCTCCAACTCTTCTTCTGTTTGCGGTACTCGAAGGTGATACATAGTCGTATTCTCTCTTGTTGCCCGCGGCCACACCGGTAGCTGGTTCATACTTGTAACCAGAACGTCACGGGGCCATCATTAACCAGTGAAACCTGCATATCCGCAGCGAATCGACCGGTTTGCGTATTCATTTCCTGTTGGCGGCAACGCTCAACAAAGTATTCATACAGCGCTTCTGCCCGCTCGGGCGAAGCGCCTTTCGAAAACCCCGGACGCATGCCACGTTCGGTATCTGCCGCCAGCGTGAACTGTGAAACCACCAGCACACTGCCACCTGATTGCTGCACGTTGAGGTTCATTTTTCCTTCGGCATCGCTAAAGATTCGATAGCCGAGTACGCGCTCGCACAGACGGTTCGCTTTCTGTTCGTCATCATCCCTTTCGACACCTAACAAGACCAAAAGTCCTAGGCCAATTTCACCCGTCACCTCGCCCTCCACGGTGACGCTGGCACGGGTTACGCGCTGAATTAATGCAATCATGGTTGATCTGCTTCTTCTTGTTCTGCGGCTTGTTTAAGTTTGCGGTATTCCCCGAGAGTGACAGTTATTTCCGCGCCTAGCAAGACGATACACCACGTCCAGTATACCCAGACAAATAAAATGGGGATCACCGCCAGGACACCGTAAATGAGCTGATACGACGGGAACATCGTGATGTAGAGCGCAAATCCTTTCTTTCCGGCCTCGAACAACACGGCGGCCACAAAGGCGCCAATAACCGCATCACGATTGGGCACACGCGTAGTCGGTACAATGCTGTAAAGCAGCCAGAACGAGAGCCAGGAAAGCACCAGAGGGAAAATACGCAAGACGTCATCAATCACCGAGTTGAGATCGCTGGCCCAGCGCAATGACAACAAATAAGAGCTGATCGCCAGACTAGCCCCCGCCAGCAGCGGCCCCAGCGTTAAAATCATCCAGTAGACGGCGAAAGAGTAAACTTTGGGACGAGTGCGCTTACTGCGCCAGATAGTATTCAGAGCATTATCAATGGCATACATCAGCAATAACGCCGTGACAATCAGCCCACATGCCCCAACGGCCGTCATTTTGTTCGAGTTGGCGACAAACTGTTCGATATAACGCTGGATGACGTCTCCCGTCGCCGGGATAAAGTTTGCAAAAATAAAATGACGTAGCTGGGCACTGACGTCGGAAAACATCGGAAATGCGGCGAAAAGAGCAAACACAACGGCGATAAGCGGCACTAATGAGAGCAGTGAAACGTAGGCAAGATTCCCTGCCAGCGTCGTCATGTTGTCCTCATCAATCCGCTGCCATAGTAGCTTCAGCCAGGCCCGTACAGGACGCGTATGGTGCCTGGCTTGTTGCTGAACATTTTTTAACATAACAACTTCGCGAAATAGTCAGGAATGGTCGTTTTATCGACGACCTGGATACTGGTAATCCCTAACCGGTTAGCTCCTTCAATATTATCGGCGTTGTCGTCAAAAAAGACCGCATCTTCCGCAGAAAAACCTTCAGACTGCAGGACATGCTGGTAAATCCGCGCTTCCGGTTTTCGCATGCCCAGATCCTGGGAAAGATAAATATGGTCAGCAGCCTGACGAATTTCAGGATATTCATCCGGCCAAAATGTTGTGTGCAGACGGTTAGTATTCGACAAAACGACCACCCGATGCCCCTGCTCACGCAGTTTATGCATGATGTCGATGACTTCAGGGCGCAATGCCACAAAAACGGCCTGCCAGCCGTGAGAGAACTGCTCGTAACTTAGCGGCAGTGCCATGTCATGACATAGCGCCTCGGCAAAGGCTTCATCCGTTATTTCACCTCGCTCATGCTGGTGAAAAGCCTCCCCCATGGTGAAACTTTGCTTCAGCGAGGCCAGCGGTACACGGCTCAGATCGCTCCATGTGCCCAACACGCGGTTGAAGTCGATATCGACAATCACATTACCTAAATCAAAGATATAGAGCATGCCCTTCTCCTTATTCGCCGTGGATGAATAACTGTAGCGGGAAAGGAGAAGTTTGACTATGTGAGAGTGATGGCTTCGAACTTATCGAGCCATCATCTGAGGAATTACACGGCCAAAGCATCATCTTGTGAAGGACTCACCTGCACAATTTCAACCTGTTGTGACTGGAGTAAATTATGCAATGCGGGACCTGGGTATTCATCGGTAAACAGCGCGGTCACCTGAGAGACGTTACCAATTTCTACCGCGGCAGAAGCCGTATATTTCGTATGATCCGCTGCCAGCAGAATGTGTCTTGAGTGCGACATCATCGTTTTCACTACGCTGGCTTCATTGACATCAAACTCCAGCAGCGCGCCATCACTTTCGATCGCGCCAACGCTGGTTACCAGGTAGTCGGCCCTAAAATCAGCGACAAATGCCGAGGCAGAAGGACCAATGATGCCACTGTTGTGCGGGCGTAACGTTCCCCCCGGCACCATGACTTCAAAACGTGGATTGTTATAAAGAATGTGCGCCACGCGCAGACTGTTGGTGATAATGCGCAAATGATTATGGTTTAACAGCGAGCGGGCCACCTGCTCAACGGTGGTGCCAATGGTAATAAACACCGTTGACCCATCGGGAATGTAGTCCGCCACCGCTTCCGCGATGGCTTTTTTCTCCTCCGTCCAGGAGACTTCACGCTGCTCAAACGCCGTATTCACCACGCTGGAGGCTCTGCCCGCGCCACCATGATGACGCGTAATTAATCCCTGCTCGCTGAGTTTACGAATATCACGACGCACGGTCTGCGTGGACACGTCCAGCAGGCTGGCCAGCTCGTCGATATTCATATAACCGCGCTCGCTAATCAGCATAAGCAGTTGATCGTGTCGCGGGTTACCGGTCAGTTCGGTAAGACTCATGAAATTTCCTCGAAAAACCATTGCCCTGGCATTTTATACAAAAAGTGACAGAAAAGATCGGGTTTGATCACAGTCAGGGATTCCGGCCCTTCCTCCCGGACGCGTACATTTTAGCGCAGCAACCCCGCTGGCGAACCTGACGGCCTCTTCCGGGAGGTCGCCACCGGCCAGGCTAAACGCGAGCGCACCATGGAAAACATCCCCCGCCCCCGTAGTGTCAACAACGTCGACTTTAAATCCAGATTGATGCTGCAACGTATTATTTTTTATCCAGTCGCAGCCTGCACTGCCCCGCGTTACATATACGTGACCATTTGTGAGCGTTTGTGCTTGTTTCAGTCCGGCTTCAGGATCGTTTATCCCGGTTAAACGCGCCAGACCGGGTTCAGAAAACGCAGCATGATCGCTTAATGCCACCAACTCGCGGATATCTTGTGGCGTTACGTCACCATCCAGTACCGTCATCACTCCCGCCCGACGTGCCAATGTGAACGCCTGCCTGGCCCCTTCGTGCCAGCGAACATCCGCCAACACCACATCCCACTGGGTAAAATCGATCTCATTGAGCCAGTCAGCATCATGCAGTAAATCCGGGCTGGGATAGTTAACGATAATCCGTTCCCCTTGCGCATCAACCATAATTGCCGATTGTGAAGACTTCGCCCCCGCGTAGCGCCGGGAATAGCGGGTATTTACCCCCAGGGACTCCAGCTCCGCCAGCAAGCTATTTCCGGTGTCGTCATCGCCCACACGGCCAATAAAGTCCACCTTAGCGCCCAGCTTCGCTGCAGCCACTGCGGCCGTTGCAGCAGGCCCGCCGCCCACTTCCGTATAACGCTTCGCCACATACTTACCTCCTTCAGTCGGTAAACCTTCCACGTAATAGATGCGATCCATCACGGCAATACCTACACAAGCAATACGAATCATGGTCGTTCCTTAGGCGTTTCAAGATGGGATCATTTTAATTTCACAAAATGTTTAAAAAGTGACGACTGTCAATTTTTTGACCATAAATTACAAATACGATCAAAAACAGACAGAAACAAACGACCTTAAATGACAAAAAATGACATCCACGTCTCAGGAGAACGTTATGGCAGTTATAGCATTTATCGGATTAGGTCAGATGGGTTCACCCATGGCGAGCAACTTGCTGAAGCAGGGTCATCAACTCAGCGTCTTTGACGTTAACCCGGATGCCGTTCAGCGCCTGGTGGAAAAAGGAGCACAGCCTGCCAGTAGCCCGGCTCAGGCAGCACAAGGTGCAGAATTTGTCATCACCATGCTGCCAAACGGCGATCTGGTGCGCAGCGTATTGTTCGGCGAGCAGGGTATTTGCGAAAGCCTCTCCCAGCAGGCGTTAGTAATTGATATGTCGACTATTCACCCACTGCAAACCGATAAACTCATCGCCGATATGCGTGCCCAAGGCTTCGATATGATGGATTGCCCGGTTGGACGCACCTCCGATCACGCCATAGCGGGAACGCTGTTGCTGCTGGCAGGTGGAACGGCACAGCAGGTAGAACGCGCCACACCGGTTCTGATGGCGATGGGTAATGAATTGATCAATGCAGGTGGTCCCGGCATGGGGATCCGCGTGAAGCTCATCAACAACTACATGAGTATCGCGCTAAACGCCCTCTCTGCCGAAGCCGCCGTGTTGTGCGAGGCACTTGGTCTCTCCTTCGATGTGGCTTTGCAAGTCATGAGCGGCACCCCCGCCGGAAAAGGCCACTTTACTACCTCCTGGCCGAACAAAGTGCTGAAAGGCGATCTTTCCCCGGCTTTCATGATCGATTTAGCTCACAAGGATCTTGGCATCGCCCTGGACGTTGCCAACCAATTGCACGTGCCGATGCCGCTCGGCGCCGCTTCCCGCGAAGTCTATAACCAGGCACGGGCCGCTGGCCGTGGCCGGGAAGACTGGACCGCAATACTCGAGCAGGTTCGGACATCTGCCGGACTGAATTCCCAACTTTGATAAGTAAAAGGACTGAACAATGACCAAGTACACCCTGAAAGATATCACCCGAGCTTCCGGCGGGTTTGCCATGCTGGCGGTCGATCAGCGCGAAGCCATGCGCTTAATGTTTGCCGCCGCGGGTGCAAAATCCCCGGTCAATGACAGCGTGCTGACCGATTTCAAAGTCAATGCGGCGAAGATCCTTTCCCCCTATGCCTCCGCCATTCTGGTCGATCAGCAGTTCTGCTACCGCCAGGTTGTAGAGCAAAACGCGGTCGCCAAAAACTGCGCCATGATTGTGGCCGCTGATGAGTTCATTCCGGGTAACGGTATTCCGGTCGATAGCGTGGTGATTGATAAAAAAATCGACCCGCAGACCGTGAAGCAAGATGGTGCCAAGGCCCTCAAACTGCTGGTGCTGTGGCGTAGCGATGAAGATGCCCAACAACGTCTTGATATGGTGGGAGAATTCAATGAACTGTGCCATTCCAATGGCCTGCTGAGCATCATCGAGCCGGTTGTTCGCCCGCCACGTCGTGGCGATAAGTTCGATCGTGAACAGGCCATTATCGATGCCGCGAAAGAACTGGGTGATAGCGGTGCCGATCTCTACAAGGTCGAAATGCCTCTGTACGGCAAAGGAACCCAACAAGAGCTGCTTAGCGCCTCTCAGCGCCTGAATGAAAACATCAACATGCCGTGGGTCATTCTCTCCTCCGGTGTGGATGAAAAACTGTTCCCACGCGCGGTCAGCGTAGCAATGACCGCTGGCGCATCCGGCTTCCTGGCCGGACGTGCGGTCTGGTCATCCGTGGTTGGCCTGCCGGATACCGAACTGATGCTGCGTGATGTTTCCGCACCTAAGTTGCAGCGTCTGGGCGATATCGTCGATGAAATGATGGCCCGGCGCTAAGAGGATCTCAGAATGAAATGGTTTAACACCCTAAGCCACAACCGCTGGCTGGAGCAGGAAACAGACCGCATCTTTAACTTTGGTAAGAACGCTGCGGTACCTACCGGATTTGGCTGGCTGGGAAACAGTGGTCAGGTCAGAGCAGATATGGGGACACATCTGTGGATCACCGCCCGCATGCTGCACGTCTACTCCGTTGCCGCGTCGATGGGTCGGCCTGGCGCATACCAACTCGTCGATCACGGCATTAAAGCGCTGAACGGTGCGCTACGCGACACACGCTTCGGCGGTTGGTACGCCTGCGTAAATGACGAAGGCGTGATGGACGCCTCCAAGCAGGGTTATCAGCATTTCTTCGTCTTGCTCGGCGCGGCAAGCGCGGTCACTACCGGTCATCCACAGGCCAGACAATTGTTGGATGATGCCATCGAGGTGATTGAAAAGTACTTCTGGAGCGAAGACGAGCAGATGTGCCTGGAGTCCTGGGACGAAGCCTTCAGCCAGACGGAAGATTACCGTGGCGGTAACGCCAACATGCACGCGGTCGAGGCTTTCCTGATCGTTTATGACGTTACCCATGACCGTAAATGGCTCGATCGCGCACTGCGAATTGCTTCGGTGATTATTCACGACGTGGCCCGCAGCGGGGAGTATCGCGTCAACGAGCACTTCGATTCACAGTGGAACCCAATCCGCGATTACAACAAGGATAACCCTGCTCACCGTTTCCGCGCATACGGCGGCACGCCGGGCCACTGGATCGAATGGGGCCGTCTGATGCTGCATCTGCATGCCGCGTTGGAAGCCCGCTTCGAAACGCCTCCCGCCTGGCTGCTGGAAGATGCCAAAGGCTTGTTCCACGCCACCATCCGTGATGCCTGGGCACCGGACGGTGCGGATGGTTTTGTCTATTCGGTGGACTGGGACGGTAAACCAATCGTTCGCGAAAGAGTGCGTTGGCCGATAGTCGAAGCCATGGGTACCGCCTATGCCTTGTATACCCTCACCGGCGACAGCCAGTACGAAGCCTGGTACCAGAAGTGGTGGGATTACTGCATCACCTATCTGATGGACTACGAGACCGGTTCATGGTGGCAGGAGTTGGACACCGATAACAAAGTGACCACCAAAGTCTGGGACGGTAAGCAGGACATTTATCACCTGCTGCACTGCCTGGTAATCCCGCGTCTACCGCTGGCTCCGGGCCTTGCTCCGGCGGTTGCTGCCGGTCTTCTGGATATCAACGCCAAATAAGTCACAAGGATAGCAGCCATGCATAGTGGTGGAAAAACCATTCATCTTCAGGCCGGACACTACGAGGCGAAAATCGTCACGGTTGGCGCTGGGCTGGCAGAATTGATGCATCGTGGGCGTCACATCGTTATTCCACATAAGCCGAAAGAGATGCCGCAGGCGCATTTAGGAAAAGTGTTAGTCCCATGGCCAAACCGCGTTGCAGACGGCAGCTATCAACATAACGGCAAGACCTTCCAGCTTGCCGTTAACGACCCTATTTCGCATACCGCCATTCACGGGCTGTTGGCCTGGCGGGACTGGCAGATTAACCAGCAGTCGGCATCGGAAGTGTCGCTGATGATTTTTCTGCCGCCCTCTTATGGTTATCCCTTTTCATTACTGGTTGAAACAACATATCGCCTTGATGCAATAAGCGGTCTGCACATTTTTATTACTACGCTGAATATTGGTGATGAATCAGCGCCTTATGGTTCTGGCGCTCATCCCTATTTGACCTGTGGTCTTGAGAAGATAGATAGCTGTACGCTCACTCTTCCGACAGATGAGGTCTTTGACATTGATACCCTGGAAACGCATCGCGTTGAGAATACCGCGCTGAATTTCACCACGCCGCGCCCTGTCGCTGCAACGCAGATCGATCACACCTTTAAAACCCCTGTGTCCGGGCGTGAATGGGAAGTCAGCATGTTCAGTGCAACGAAAAATATGACGACGTACTTACGTTGCGACCAGCCGTGGCTACAGATTTACAGCGGCGAGAAATTACACCGTCTGGGGATTGCCGTAGAACCCATGACCTGCCCGCCAGATGCCTTTAATTCAGGCATCAGTCTTATCTCTCTGGCACCCGGCGAGATGCATCGGATGCATTTTTTAATCGGTGCCGAATAACCTTATCCCAAAACAAAAATTACCGAATTACCCTATTTTTACGGAGACGATAATGAATTCGCTACAACAACGGTCAACCGCTTTAGAACTAACGACGTTACAGAATGGCTTTACGCTGACATACCACCAGCGCCTGATTTTACGTCACAGCACAGAAACACCTTGCCTGTGGATCGGCGCTGGCGTTGCCGATATTGATATGTTCCGCGGCAACTTCAGCATTAAAGACAAACTCAATGAGAAGATTGCCCTGACCGACGCCACGGTCAGCGAGTCGCCTGACGGCTGGCAGGTGCATTTCAGTCGCGGTAACACCATCAACGCCACGCTGCACATCTCCACCGATGAACAGGGTCGCCTGAAGCTGGATCTGCACAACGATGACCTCAGCCATAACCGCATCTGGCTGCGTCTGGCTGCCAACCCGGACGATCATATTTACGGCTGCGGTGAACAGTTCTCTTATTTCGACTTACGCGGTAAACCGTTCCCACTGTGGACCAGCGAACAGGGCGTGGGCCGTAACAAAAATAGCTATGTCACCTGGCAGGCAGACTGCAAAGAAAATGCTGGTGGTGACTACTACTGGACCTTTTTCCCGCAGCCGACCTTCGTCAGCACGCAGAAGTACTACTGCCACGTTGATAACAGCTGCTATATGAATTTCGACTTCAGCGCGCCGGAGTATCACGAACTGGCATTGTGGGAGGACAAAACCACCCTACGATTTGAATGCGCTGACACCTACATCTCTTTACTGGAAAAACTGACCGCGCTGTTAGGACGCCAGCCGGAGCTGCCGGACTGGATCTACGATGGCGTCACGCTCGGTATTCAAGGCGGTACTGAGGTTTGCCAGAACAAACTGGACACCATGCGTAACGCAGGCGTGAAAGTAAACGGCATCTGGGCGCAGGACTGGTCCGGGATCCGCATGACCTCCTTTGGCAAACGCGTGATGTGGAACTGGAAGTGGAACAGCGACAACTATCCTCAGTTGGATAGCCGTATTAAGCAGTGGAAAGAAGAAGGCGTGCAATTCCTCTCCTACATCAACCCGTACGTCGCCAGCGATAAAGATCTCTGCGCTGAAGCGGCTGCGCACGGTTATCTGGCGAAAGATGCCTCTGGCGCTGACTATCTGGTTGAGTTTGGCGAGTTTTATGGCGGCGTGGTGGACCTGACCAACCCTGAAGCCTACGCCTGGTTCAAAGAAGTCATCAAAAAGAACATGATTGAGCTGGGATGCGGCGGTTGGATGGCCGACTTTGGCGAATACCTGCCAACAGACACTTACCTGCACAATGGCATTAGCGCTGAAATTATGCATAACGCCTGGCCTGCGCTGTGGGCGAAATGTAACTACGAAGCGTTACAGGAGACTGGCAAGCTCGGCGAGATTCTGTTCTTTATGCGTGCGGGTTACACCGGCAGCCAGAAATACTCCACCATGATGTGGGCAGGCGATCAGAACGTTGACTGGAGCCTTGACGACGGTCTGGCTTCCGTCGTTCCTGCAGCGCTGTCACTGGCGATGAGCGGTCATGGTCTGCACCACAGCGATATCGGCGGCTACACCACCCTATTTGAAATGAAACGCAGCAAAGAGCTGCTGCTGCGCTGGTGTGACTTTAGCGCCTTCACGCCGATGATGCGCACCCACGAAGGTAACCGCCCTGGCGATAACTGGCAGTTTGATGGCGATGCTGACACCATCGCCCACTTTGCTCGTATGACCACCGTCTTTACCACCCTTAAACCGTATCTGAAACAGGCAGTCGCACAAAACAGCGCTACCGGTCTGCCGGTGATGCGTCCGCTATTCCTACATTACGAAGACGATGCGCGGACCTACACCCTGAAATATCAGTACCTGCTGGGACAGGATGTGCTGGTTGCGCCGGTTCACGAACAAGGCCAGCAAAACTGGACTCTGTATCTGCCGGAGGATAGCTGGGTCAACATCTGGACCGGGGAAACTTACCAGGGCGGTGAAATTACCGTGGATGCGCCTATTGGCAAGCCTCCGGTGTTTTATCGCGCGAAGAGTGAATGGGCGTCACTGTTTGCCACTTTACGCAACATCTAATGCGGCTCGCCCGTGGGGAAACTCGCGGGCACATGGAGAATAATAATGAGTCAGACTTCCTCTAATCCGGCAACCCTACGCTTGCCGTTCAAAGAAAAACTCGCCTATGGGATGGGTGATTTAGGCTCCAATATCCTGCTGGATATTGGTACGCTCTATTTACTCAAGTTTTATACCGATGTCCTTGGTTTACCTGGAACTTATGGCGGTATCATTTTCCTCATCGCCAAGTTTTTTACCGCGTTTACCGATATGGGCACCGGGATTATGCTTGATTCCCGCCGCAAAATCGGCCCGAAGGGAAAATTCCGGCCGTTCGTTCTTTATGCCGCATTTCCGGTTACCTTGCTGGCGATTGCAAACTTTGTCGGTACACCGTTTGAAGTAACCGGTAAAACGGTCATGGCAACGGTGCTGTTTATGCTGTACGGATTGTTTTTCAGCATGATGAACTGCTCTTATGGTGCGATGGTTCCCGCGATTACGAAAAATCCTGACGAACGCGCGTCGCTTGCCGCCTGGCGGCAAGGTGGCGCAACCCTGGGTCTGTTGCTGTGTACCGTCGGTTTTGTTCCCGTAATGAACCTGATCGAAGGCAACTCGCAGCTGGGTTATATCTTCGCCGCCACGTTGTTTTCTCTGTTTGGCCTGCTGTTTATGTGGCTCTGCTATGCCGGGGTAAAAGAACGTTACGTGGAAGTGAAACCCGTTGATGCCGCGCAAAAACCGGGATTGCTGCAATCCTTTCGCGCCATCGCCGGTAACCGCCCGCTGTTTATTCTGTGCATTGCCAACCTTTGCACGCTTGGCGCGTTTAACGTCAAGCTGGCGATTCAGGTCTACTACACCCAGTACGTTCTTAATGACCCGATCCTCCTTTCCTGGATGGGCTTTTTTAGCATGGGTTGTATCTTCATCGGCGTCTTCTTGATGCCTGGCATGGTCAGACGTTTTGGCAAGAAAAAAGTCTACATCGGCGGTTTGCTGATTTGGGTGGCGGGCGATCTGCTTAACTACTTCTTTGGCGGCGGCTCCGTCAGTTTTGTCGCGTTCTCTTGTCTGGCGTTCTTCGGCTCGGCATTCGTCAACAGCCTGAACTGGGCGCTGGTCTCCGATACCGTGGAATATGGCGAATGGCGTACCGGCGTACGCTCTGAAGGTACGGTATACACCGGTTTCACCTTCTTCCGTAAAGTGTCACAAGCGCTGGCAGGATTCTTCCCGGGATGGATGCTGACGCAAATCGGCTACGTCCCCAATGTGGTGCAATCTGCAAGTACGGTCGAAGGATTTCGTCAGTTGATCTTTATTTATCCCTGCGCCTTGGCGGTGATCACCATTGTAGCTATGGGCTGTTTCTACAACCTTAACGAGAAGATGTATGTCCGCATCGTTGAAGAGATAGAAGCGCGTAAACAACCCGTTTGATAATAATAATGAATAGCGCTCTACGGGGCGCTATTGAGGAGCGATTATGTCTTTTCATGATCCGCTAACGCTAAAACTGAGCCTGCGTGAAAAATTCGCCTACGGAGTGGGTGACTTCGGCTCAAATTTGATGCTGTGTATCGGTACGCTGTATCTGCTTAAATTTTATACCGATGAACTAGGGATGCCGGCGTATTACGGTGGGATTATCTTTTTGGTGGCGAAGTTCTTCACCGCTTTCACTGATATGTTGACCGGTGTGTTGCTGGACTCAAGGCGTAATATTGGCGCAAAAGGGAAATTCAGGCCCTTTATTTTGTATGCATCATTTCCTGTTGCTGTCGTTGCCAGCGCGCAGTTTTTAGCGACAGATTTTACGCTAACGGTGAAAACCGGGCTGGCGACAGTGTTGTTTATGCTGTTCGGGCTGTTCTATAGCCTGATGAACTGCTCCTACGGCGCGATGGTGCCCGCGATCACGAAAAACCCGCATGAACGAGCTCAGCTCGCCGCCTGGCGTCAGGGCGGAGCTACCGTAGGCCTGTTACTGTGTACTGTTGGCTTTATGCCTATTCAGGCGCTATTTGTTAGTTCACCTTCGCTGGGTTATCTGATTGCCGCACTGATCTTCTCCGTCTGCGGACTGTTCAGTATGTGGTGGTGCTTTAGCGGTGTGAAGGAACGCTATATCGAGATCGTGCCGGATCACCATAAGCCCAGCATTCTCAAGTCGTTCTGCGCCATTTTCCGTAACCCTCCACTGCTGGTGCTGTGTGTCGCCAATCTGTGCACGTTGGCGGCATTCAACATCAAGCTGGCGATCCAGGTGTATTACACCCAGTACGTGCTCAACGATATTCATCTGCTGTCGTGGATGGGTTTCTTCAGCATGGGATGCATTCTGGTTGGGGTACTGCTGGTTCCCGCGGCTGTAAAACGCTTCGGTAAAAAGCAGGTTTACCTCGGTGGCCTGGTGCTATGGGCTATCGGTGATGTGCTGAACTTTTTCTGGGGCAGTACGTCATTTTTATTCGTCACGTTCTCTTGCATGGCCTTCTTCGGAACCGCTTTTGTTAACAGTCTAAACTGGGCACTGGTTCCGGATACGGTCGATTATGGCGAATGGAAAACGGGGATCCGTGCGGAAGGTTCGGTGTATACGGGTTATACCTTTTCTCGCAAAATTTCTGCTGCGCTCGCAGGCTTCCTGCCGGGCATCATGCTGACGCAAATCGGTTATATCCCCAATATAGTCCAGAGCGATGCCACACTGCTCGGTTTGCGTCAGCTTATTTTCCTCTGGCCTTGCGGACTTGCAATTATTGCAGCACTCTCGATGGGCTTCTTTTATAAGCTCAACGAAACTCGTTTTGCTTTTATTATTGAGGAAATCAGCCAACGGAAGAAAAACAACATCCAACCGGACCCTATTACTAATAAAAAGAATACCTCTGCTGTAAACGTATAAAAATAATTGCCGCCTATTCCATCCCAATGGATGGCGGCCTCCCTACGCGTAAAAAATGGATTTATCATGAAAAAATTAACGACAATAATTCTATTATCCTCTGTGGTATCAACCTCTGCTTTCGCTGGAGCCTATGTAGAAAACCGCGAAGCATATAACCTGGCATCCGACCAAATGGAGGTCATGCTGCGCGTTGGCTATAACTCCGATATGGGCGCGGGTATCATGCTTACGAACACCTACACTATGCAACGCAAGGATGAGTTAAAACACGGCTATAACGAAATAGAGGGTTGGTACCCGTTATTTAAACCGACAGATAAATTAACAATCCAGCCTGGAGGGTTAATAAACGATAAGAGTATTGGCTCAGGCGGTGCTGTTTATCTGGATATTAACTATAAATTTACACCGTGGTTTAATCTTACCGTGCGTAATCGATATAACCATAATAACTACAGTTCAACCGACCTAAACGGTGAGCTGGATAATAATGATACCTATGAAATAGGCAACTACTGGAACTTTACCATTACCGATAAATTTTCCTATACCTTTGAACCGCACTATTTTATGCGAGTCAATGACTTCAATAGCAGCAATGGAAAAGATCATCACTGGGAAATTACCAATACCTTTAAGTATCGTATCAATGAACACTGGTTACCCTACCTTGAATTACGCTGGTTAGATCGCAATGTTGAACCCTATCATCGCGAACAAAACCAGATTCGTGTTGGGGCAAAGTATTTCTTCTAATTCTCCTGATGATAAAAAAAGCCGCTGAAATCAGCGGCTTTTTTATGCTTACCTGAGAAAGAGCGTTAATTACTCTTCTTTCGCGCCACGCATTGCACGGCGACGATCGTTTTCAGTCAGGTGACGCTTACGGATACGGATAGAGGTTGGGGTAACTTCTACCAGTTCGTCGTCATCGATGAATTCCAGAGCCTGCTCCAGAGTCATCTTAACCGGCGGAACCAGAACCGTTGCTTCGTCAGTACCGGACGCACGCATGTTGGTCAGTTTCTTACCGGTCAGGCAGTTTACAGTCAGGTCGTTAGAGCGGCTGTGAATACCGATGATCTGGCCTTCGTAAACTTCAGCACCGTGCCCCAGGAACAGCTTACCGCGGTCCTGCAGGCTGAACAGTGCGAACGCAACTGCTTTACCCTGGCCGTTGGAGATCAGTACGCCGTTCTGACGCTGACCCACATCACCCGCACGAACATCGTCGTAGTGGCTGAAGGTGGAGTACAGCAGACCGGTACCGGAGGTCATGGTCATGAATTCTGAACGGAAACCGATCAGACCACGGCTTGGGATCACGTAGTCAAGACGTACGCGGCCTTTGCCATCTGGATTCATGTTTTTCAGGTCGCCTTTACGCTCACCCAGAGCCTGCATGACAGAACCCTGATGCTGCTCTTCTACGTCCAGCGTTACGTTTTCGAACGGCTCTTGTTTACGGCCGTCGATTTCGCGGAAGATTACTTTCGGACGGGAAACCGCCATTTCGAAACCTTCACGACGCATGTTCTCGATCAGAACAGACAGGTGAAGCTCACCACGACCGGATACACGGAACGCATCCGCATCTTCGGTTTCTTCGACGCGCAGCGCAACGTTGTGCACCAGCTCTTTGTTCAGGCGGTCAAGGATCTGACGAGAGGTAACATATTTACCTTCTTTACCACAGAACGGGGAGGTGTTTACGCAGAAGAACATGGTTACGGTCGGTTCATCAACGGACAGAGCCGGCAGCGCTTCGACGTTCTGCGGGTCGCAGATGGTGTCGGAGATGTTCAGTTCGCCCAGACCGGTGATCGCGATGATATCGCCCGCTTCGGCAATATCACTCTCGATACGTTCCAGACCCAGATGGGTCAGAACTTTACCGACTTTACCGTTACGGGTTTTGCCTTCGCTATCAATGATAGTGATCTGCTGGTTCGGTTTAACTTTACCGCGTTTGATACGGCCGATGCCGATTACGCCAACGTAGTTGTTGTAGTCCAGCTGAGAGATTTGCATCTGCAGCGGGCCATCAAGGTCTACGCTTGGAGCCGGAACACGATCAACGATGGTCTGATACAGCGGAGTCATGTCTTCAGCCATATCTTCGTGATCCAGACCTGCGATACCGTTCAGCGCGGAAGCGTAAACGATCGGGAAGTCCAGCTGCTCGTCGGTAGCGTCGAGGTTAACGAACAGGTCAAATACCTGATCAACAACCCAGTCAGGACGCGCGCCAGGGCGGTCAACTTTGTTGATAACAACAATTGGCTTCAGGCCATGGGCAAAGGCTTTTTTGGTCACGAAGCGCGTCTGCGGCATCGGACCATCCATTGCATCCACCACCAGCAGCACGGAGTCGACCATGGACATTACACGTTCAACTTCACCACCGAAGTCGGCGTGCCCTGGGGTATCAACGATGTTGATACGGTAGTCATTCCATTTGATAGCGGTGTTTTTAGCGAGGATGGTAATCCCACGCTCTTTCTCCAAATCGTTGGAGTCCATCACGCGCTCTTGGGTTTCAGCACGTGCATCGAACGTACCGGATTGTTGGAGCAGCTTGTCTACCAGGGTCGTTTTACCATGGTCTACGTGCGCGATGATGGCGATGTTACGCAAATTTTCGATCACAACTTTGCCTCAGGCATTTTAGAAATAGCGCGTTATTGTACACGGATTAATCGCAGTACAAAACAGGATCACAAACATCCTCCGCAAACAAGTATTGCAGAGTTTCTTTGTGATCACATTCACGGAGCGTTAAAAGGGGTAATCTGACATGCTTTGCACCAATATGGTGCTTAATGTTCACATTAAAGCACTATAATGGTGCAATACAACCTTCATGGTGCAGCCCCTTTGCACGATAGTGCGCATGATAACGCCTTTTAGGGGCAATTTAAAAGTTGGCACAGATTTCGCTTTATATTTTTTACGGCGACACGGCCAATTTTTTGCAGAATTGAAGACTTCGTTACCACGACGACCATGACCAATCCGGGAGAGTAAGTATGTCCGCTGAACACGTTTTGACGATGCTGAACGAACACGAAGTGAAGTTTGTTGATTTACGCTTCACTGATACCAAAGGTAAAGAACAGCACGTCACTATTCCTGCTCATCAGGTAAATGCCGAATTCTTTGAAGAAGGCAAAATGTTTGACGGCTCCTCAATCGGTGGCTGGAAAGGCATTAACGAATCAGACATGGTTCTGATGCCAGATGCGTCTACTGCACTCATCGACCCGTTCTATGAAGAGTCCACCCTGATCATCCGTTGCGATATCCTGGAACCAGGTACGCTGCAGGGCTACGACCGCGACCCGCGCTCCATCGCTAAACGCGCTGAAGAGTATCTGCGTTCTACCGGCATCGCAGACACCGTTCTGTTCGGGCCTGAGCCAGAGTTCTTCCTGTTTGACGACATCCGTTTCGGCGCGTCCATTTCCGGTTCCCACGTGGCTATCGATGACATCGAAGGCGCATGGAACTCTTCCACCAAATACGAAGGTGGTAACAAAGGTCACCGTCCTGGCGTGAAAGGCGGTTACTTCCCAGTTCCTCCGGTAGATTCTTCTCAGGACATCCGTTCTACCATGTGTCTGATCATGGAAGAAATGGGCCTGGTTGTTGAAGCGCATCACCACGAAGTGGCGACCGCAGGTCAGAACGAAATCGCGACCCGCTTTAACACCATGACCAAAAAAGCGGACGAAATTCAGATCTACAAATATGTGGTTCACAACGTCGCTCACCGTTTCGGTAAAACCGCGACCTTTATGCCAAAACCTATGTTTGGCGATAACGGTTCCGGTATGCACTGCCACATGTCCCTGTCCAAGAACGGCGTAAACCTGTTCTCTGGCGACAAATATGCGGGTCTGTCTGAGCAGGCGCTGTTCTACATCGGCGGCGTAATCAAACACGCTAAAGCGATCAACGCGCTGGCTAACCCAACCACCAACTCTTACAAGCGTCTGGTCCCAGGCTACGAAGCGCCGGTAATGCTGGCTTACTCTGCCCGTAACCGTTCTGCTTCTATCCGTATTCCGGTAGTGGCTTCTCCGAAAGCGCGTCGTATCGAAGTGCGTTTCCCGGACCCGGCTGCTAACCCGTACCTGTGCTTCGCAGCACTGCTGATGGCTGGTCTTGACGGTATTAAGAACAAGATCCACCCGGGCGAAGCCATGGACAAAAACCTGTACGACCTGCCGCCGGAAGAAGCGAAAGAGATCCCACAGGTTGCAGGTTCTCTGGAAGAAGCACTGAAAGAACTGGATCTGGACCGTGAGTTCCTGACTGCAGGCGGCGTGTTCACCAATGAAGCGATCGATGCGTACATTACGCTGCGTCGCGAAGAAGATGACCGCGTGCGCATGACTCCGCACCCGGTAGAGTTTGAGCTGTACTACAGCGTTTAATTAGTACCAATACTCCGTAGATTTCTTGTTGCGACCCACGCGGCTGTAGCAAGAAAAATATAGAGTCTTTAAGTTGCCGTGGAACTTTTAGCCCATCCCAGGATGGGCTTTTTTCTCCACTAACAACCTGCTTCCTCGCGCTTTTTTGATGTAAAAAGCTATAATGCACTAAATTGGTGCAACACTTTTCAGGAGACTGCTGAATGGCAACCGGCACGCTGCCCGATGCTGGGCAGATCCTCAATTCTTTAATCAACAGCATCTTACTCGTCGACGATGAGCTGGCGGTACATTACGCCAACCCGGCGGCACAACAGCTGCTCGCCCAAAGCTCCCGCAAACTGTTTGGTACCCCACTTCCGGATCTGTTGAGTTATTTCTCCTTAAACATCGGGCTGATGCGAGAGAGCCTGGAAGCAGGCCAGGGCTTTACGGATAACGAAGTGACGCTGGTGATAGATAGCCACTCACACATCCTCTCTGTGACCGCTCAGAGGCTGCCTGATGGCCTTATCCTGCTGGAGATGGCGCCAATGGATAACCAGCGCCGTCTGAGCCAGGAACAGCTCCAGCACGCCCAGCAGATTGCTGCCCGCGATCTGGTGCGCGGCCTGGCGCACGAAATTAAAAACCCGCTGGGTGGATTACGCGGCGCGGCGCAACTGCTCAGTAAAGCGCTTCCGGACCCGGCGCTGACCGAATATACCAAAGTCATTATTGAGCAGGCCGACCGCCTGCGTAATCTGGTCGACCGTTTGCTGGGACCGCAACAGCCGGGAATGCACGTCACGGAAAGTATTCACAAAGTGGCGGAGCGCGTGGTAGCGCTGGTCTCGATGGAGCTGCCGGAAAACGTCACGCTGATTCGTGATTACGACCCGAGTCTGCCTGAATTACTGCACGACCCGGACCAGATCGAGCAGGTTTTGCTGAACATCGTGCGCAATGCTTTGCAGGCGCTGGGACCGGAAGGCGGCGAGATTATTCTGCGTACCCGCACCGCGTTTCAGCTCACGCTGCACGGTATGCGTTATCGTCTGGCGGCGCGGATTGATGTTGAGGATAACGGCCCGGGAATTCCCTCGCATTTGCAGGACACGCTGTTCTACCCAATGGTCAGCGGTCGCGAAGGCGGTACCGGCCTTGGATTATCCATCGCCCGTAATTTGATTGATCAACATTCCGGCAAAATTGAATTTACCAGTTGGCCGGGTCATACCGAGTTCTCGGTTTACCTGCCTATCAGGAAATAAAGGTGACGTTTATGCAACGAGGAATAGTCTGGGTAGTTGATGACGATAGTTCCATCCGTTGGGTGCTTGAACGTGCGCTCGCAGGGGCAGGACTAAGCTGCACTACATTTGAGAGTGGTAAAGAGGTACTGGACGCGCTGGCCAGCAAAACGCCGGACGTACTGCTGTCGGATATCCGCATGCCGGGCATGGACGGCCTGACGCTGTTAAAACAGATCAAACAGCGGCATCCGATGCTTCCGGTCATCATAATGACTGCACACTCCGATCTGGATGCTGCCGTCAGCGCCTACCAGCAAGGGGCGTTTGATTATCTGCCCAAACCTTTTGATATTGATGAAGCCGTGGCGCTGGTCGAACGCGCCATCAGCCATTATCAGGAACAGCAGCAGCCGCGTAATGTTCAGATCAACGGCCCAACAACCGACATCATCGGCGAAGCACCGGCAATGCAAGACGTCTTTCGCATTATTGGTCGCCTGTCCCGTTCTTCAATCAGCGTATTGATTAACGGAGAGTCCGGGACCGGTAAAGAGCTGGTCGCCCATGCGTTGCACCGTCATAGTCCGCGCGTCAAAGCACCGTTTATCGCGCTGAACATGGCTGCTATTCCGAAAGATTTGATCGAGTCTGAGCTGTTTGGCCATGAAAAAGGGGCGTTTACCGGGGCGAATACGATTCGTCAGGGGCGCTTTGAACAGGCAGACGGCGGCACGCTGTTCCTCGATGAAATTGGCGATATGCCGCTGGACGTGCAGACGCGTTTATTGCGCGTATTAGCCGATGGACAGTTTTACCGCGTTGGCGGTTATGCGCCTGTGAAGGTGGACGTACGTATTATCGCCGCCACGCACCAGAACCTGGAACTGCGGGTGCAGGAAGGCAAATTCCGTGAGGACTTATTCCATCGCCTGAACGTCATCCGGGTACATCTGCCGCCACTGCGCGAACGTCGGGAAGATATCCCACGCCTGGCGCGTCATTTCCTGCAGGAGGCCGCTCGCGAACTGGGAGTAGAAGCCAAGCAATTACACACTGAAACAGAGGCGGCGCTCACCCGTCTGTCATGGCCGGGAAACGTGCGTCAGCTTGAGAATACCTGTCGCTGGTTAACCGTAATGGCCGCCGGACAGGAAGTACTCATTCAGGACTTACCGACCGAACTGTTTGAAACCACCGTGCCTGACGCACCGTCCCATATGCAGCCAGACAGCTGGGCAACCCTGTTGGCACAGTGGGCGGATCGGGCATTACGTTCCGGTCATCAAAACCTGCTTTCAGAGGCTCAACCGGAGATGGAGCGCACGCTGTTGACCACCGCGCTACGCCATACCCAGGGGCATAAACAGGAAGCGGCACGGCTGCTCGGTTGGGGCCGTAATACCTTGACGCGAAAGTTAAAAGAACTCGGAATGGAGTGACGATCGGTCACTGTGTAAAGATTGATAATTGAGCGCAAATTGCTGCTATTTTGCGCTTTACTGTTCCGATGAGTTAAGTATGATCGTGCCCGGCAAACGGGGGGAAGTCATCATGCTGGAATCAATGATAAATCTGCTATCGAGCGGTGCGGTTGAAAGCCATACGCCACAAACTGCGGTTGCCGCCGTGCTGTGTGCGGCGCTGGTTGGGCTGTTTAGCTAGCGGGTTTGTCGGGTGGCGCTTCGCTTACCCGACCTACGTATTGAGATTTCGTAGGCCCGGTAAGCGAAGCGCCACCGGGCAACCCGGCTAAATAACGCGCGAGAACTGCTGCAAACGCGCTTTCTGGCGCAGATATGCATCGAAGCACATGCAAATATTACGAATCAGCAGACGCCCCTTCGGCGTAACCTGAATCCCCTTCTCATCCACATCCACCAGCCCATCTTTCGCCAGCGGCGCCAGCAGTTTCAGGTCTTCGGCAAAATAGTCAGCGAAGTTCAGATCCCATTGTTGTTCCACGGCAGCATAGTCGAGGCGGAAATTGCAGATCAGGAGCTTAATAACATCCCGACGAATGCAGTCGTCGCGGGTCAGGGCAATTCCGCGCCACAGCGCATTCCCCTGCTCGTCTACCTGCTGGTAATAGTGCTTCAACTCTTTCTGATTCTGCGCGTAGTTGTCGCCAATCATACTGATGGCCGATACGCCCATCCCCAGCAGATCGGTATCCCCCTGGGTGGTATAGCCCTGGAAATTGCGATGCAAAACGCCCTCGCGTTGAGCAATGGCCAGTTCGTCATCCGGGCGGGCAAAGTGATCCATGCCAATGAACTGATAGCCAGTTTCGGTCAGTGAAGAGATGGTCTCCTGCAGGATATCCAGCTTCTGCTGCGCGCTGGGCAGGTCGGCATCTTTAATCTTGCGCTGGGCAGCAAACAGCGTCGGCAGGTGCGCGTAGTTAAAGACGCTCAGACGGTCTGGATTCAGCTCAGCCACGCGTTTCAGGGTAAAGGCGAAGCTCTCTGGCGTCTGTTTTGGCAGGCCATAAATCAGATCGATATTCGTTGAGGTAAAGCCAATCTCCCGCGCATGATTCAGCAGCGCAAAGATAAACTCCTCATCCTGCTCACGGTTCACCAGGCGCTGGACTTCTTTGTTGAAGTCCTGCACTCCCATGCTCAAACGGTTAAAACCTTCAGCGCGTAAATGATCAAGGACATCCAGCTCGATTTCACGCGGATCCACTTCGATCGAGATTTCGGCATCGTCGTTAAAGTTGAAATTGCCACGCAGCAGTGACATCAAACGGCTGATTTGCGCTTTATTCAGATACGTTGGCGTGCCGCCGCCCCAGTGCAGCTGGCTGACATGGCGTCCGGCGAACAGCGGTGCGCGATGGATAATTTCTTGTTCCAGGGCATCGAGATATTGATCTGCTTTATGCTGCTGGCGAGTCACAATCTTGTTGCAGCCACAGAAGTAGCACAGTTTGTGGCAGAACGGGATGTGAACGTACAGCGAGAGCGGACGCTCAGGATAACGCGCCACGGCCTTTAGAAATGCTTCTGTGCCGTAGTCTTCAGAAAACTCCAGCGCGGTCGGGTACGAGGTATATCGTGGCCCGGAATAGTTATATTTCTGGATCAGGGCCAGGTCCCAGTCTATTAACTGCTCTGACATACTCACTCCTTCCGATGGCGTCTCTGGCGGGTACGGCGTACCGGCTTAACCCCAGTGCGGGTAATAAACCGGTTGCGCAGCCACTTCTGTCGCCGCGACAACCGCTGTAGTTTAACGAATAACCACACCAGATAACATATAACCGGAAGGGTTATAAGCAGGACGGGAAGACCCACGGTGTAAAACCGTTAGTTGCCGCCTTTCAGCAGACGCATCATGTCTTCCTGCTTTTCTTCCTCTTCCTCTTCTTCCTCGTCATCGTAAGAAAGACCCAGCTTTTGCATCAGCTCATCGATGCGGTCCAGCTTGGCATCAACCCAGGTCTGATCTTCCGCGCTCAGGGTTTCTCCTGCTTCAAGACGCTCCAGCAGCGCATCCAGGCGCTCATCCGTTTCCAGTAAATCCAACTCAGCCTGTGGTGAAAGCATAGGTTTCTCACTCTTCGGTTTGTGCTGTTTGGTGACTTTTTCGGTCACGCCCAATGGAATGGGGTTTTTGCTGCCAATACGAGGATCTTTTTGCTTATTTTGGTTTCCGCCACCAGATGCGCCTTCGCTACCGGACGCACGGCTACCCGCCGCATGACCACGGTGTTTTTTCTGGCGCTTACGGTCGCGAGCTTCCTGATTAATTTCTTCGCGTGTTTTACGACGCGCTTTTGCAGGACCTTTACCGCGTGGTGTAGAAGTTGGTTTCATCATGATTCGTCTTTGGCTGTTTTATTCAGTATATAATTGCGCCGGAATCTAGCAGAAATAAAGAAAAAAGGCGACAGAGTAATCTGTCGCCTTTTTTCCTGACTCTCAACCCTTACGGGCTCTACAATCCTTGTTGGCTATCAACACACCCTGTTTTTCCCTTAGCCTGAAACATTCCGTGTTGTTTCCATTTCCTTTTACTAACGTCTCCGGACGTTTGTCTCCCTGACAATCCTGTGTCTTCGCCTCCTGGCGCTCCTGACCCTCATCCTGAGTCGACTATCCTGTCAGCTTCCTCGCTATGGGCGCTACTTTACCGCTTTGGTTTAAACGTACAAGTAACCTGGGTAACAATTTCGGACTTTAAGAATAGTGCCTTATCTTAACTATATGATTTATTTTAGTTACGTCATTTTTTACTCTGTCATCTCGTATAGAAACTATCGGCAATATCTCACAAAGTGCGAGGTTTTTACTTACATAGCCTACGCGTCGAAAAACCAGCCTTTTGCTGGGGTTCAGGTATAATCGCTGCAAAGCCCTGATTGATGGAGAGGACTGCTTTGACTAACTTGAATTATCAACAGACGCACTTTGTGATGAGTGCGCCTGATATTCGCCACTTACCTTCCGATACCGGTATCGAAGTGGCTTTTGCTGGCCGTTCCAACGCAGGCAAATCCAGTGCGCTAAATACCCTGACGAATCAAAAGAGTCTGGCGCGTACATCTAAAACGCCGGGTCGTACTCAGCTCATCAACTTGTTTGAAGTCGTTGACGGCAAACGCCTGGTCGATTTGCCAGGATACGGTTATGCCGAAGTTCCGGAAGAGATGAAGCGCAAATGGCAGCGCGCGCTGGCTGAATATCTGGAAAAACGTCAGAGCCTGCAAGGTCTGGTGGTATTGATGGATATTCGTCACCCGCTAAAAGACCTCGACCAGCAAATGATCCTGTGGGCGGTTGAGAGCAACGTTCAGGTTCTGGTACTGCTGACTAAAGCAGACAAGCTGGCCAGCGGTGCGCGCAAAGCCCAGTTGAATATGGTACGTGAAGCCGTACTGGCATTTAACGGTGATGTACAGGTAGAAGCATTTTCATCACTGAAAAAACTGGGCGTGGACAAACTTCGGCAGAAGCTGGATAGCTGGTTTAGTGAACTGGCGCCGATTGAAGAGATGCAGGACGGGGAGTAACCCACCGATATGCCGGATAGCGCCGCTGCGCGTCTTATCCGGCCTACAGCCTGTACGAAACTTTTCTTTCGCACAATAAAAAACGCCCCAGTCATTACTGACTGGGGCGGCTAAAATATTCAGCCAAATCCGATTACGTGAAGTAAAAGGTCTGAAAGATAGAACATCTTACCTCTGTACCCTACGTGAATAACTTTACTCTTTTTTGAGCAGCTCAGAAAGCACTTTTTGTAATTTTTTTTCATTCCTTACATAGGGAATTCTAATGGACATCACAAAAAGTTCTATCTTATGTTGCTTAGTTACGAAAAAGGGGCGTTATTCAGTAAACCCTTAGTGCGCCTGATCCCAGTTTTCGCCACTACCGACTTCCACCAGCAACGGCACATCAATCTGGGTCTCGTTTTCCATCAGTTGATGGATCTTTTTAGAGACGCTTTCGAGGTCATCTTTATGCACTTCAAACACCAGTTCATCGTGTACCTGCATGATCATGCGCACACGTGGTTGCTCGGTTTGCAGCCATCCGTCCACCGCAATCATGGCGCGTTTGATAATGTCTGCGGCAGTACCCTGCATCGGGGCGTTAATTGCCGCGCGCTCTGCACCAGCGCGACGAGCGCCATTACTGGATTTAATATCCGGTAAATAGAGACGACGCCCTTCCAGCGTTTCGACATAACCTTGCTCTTTTGCCTGTGCACGGGTGCGTTCCATATATTCCAGCACACCAGGGTAGCGTTCGAAGTAGAGGTCCATGTACTTCTGTGCTTCTTTACGCGGAATATTCAACTGGCGCGCCAAACCAAAGGCACTCATCCCGTAGATCAGACCGAAGTTGATGGCTTTCGCGCTGCGGCGTTGTTCACCAGTCACGGAATCCAGCGGTAAGCCAAAGACTTCCGCCGCCGTTGCGCGGTGAATATCTTTCCCTTCGGCAAATGCGGTAAGCAGACCTTTATCACGCGAGAGATGCGCCATGATACGCAGTTCAATCTGTGAGTAGTCTGCGGAGACAATCACGTAGTCTTCTGGCGCAATAAACGCCTGACGAATACGACGACCTTCGTCATTACGTACCGGGATGTTCTGCAGGTTTGGATCCGTGGATGATAAGCGCCCGGTAGCGGTCACCGCCTGGTGATAGGAGGTGTGAACGCGCTCGGTTTTCTTGTTAATCATCAACGGAAGCTTATCCGTATAGGTCGACTTCAGTTTTGCTAAGCCGCGATATTCCAGGATCACTTTCGGCAATGGGTAATCGAGCGCGAGCTCTTCCAGTACCTCTTCCGACGTTGATGGCGCGCCGCCAGGGGTTTTCTTCAGCGGCTTAATACCCTGCTTTTCAAACAGGATAGTTTGCAATTGTTTGGTGGAAGAGAGGTTAAACGCTTCTCCGGCGATCTCGTGCGCTTTTTGCTCCAGCTCGTTCAAACGCAGCGTCAGCTCTTCTGAATGTTTGTGCAGAACAGCCGGATCGATTTTCACACCATTGCGCTCAACGCGAGACAAAACAGGAACCAGCGGCATATCGATATTTTCAAAGACGTTCAGCGGTCCTTTATGCTGCTGCAATTCTGGCCACATTTTGAGATGGAGCTGTAGCGTAACGTCGGCGTCTTCCGCAGCATAACGTCCGGCTTCTTCCAGCGCTATCTGGTTAAAGGTCAGCTGGTTTTTGCCCTTTCCGGCGATCTCTTCAAAGGTGATGGTTTTATGTTTCAGCCAGCGGTCCGACAGGCTGTCCATATCGTGTCGGCCAGCGACGCTGTTAAGAATGTAGGATTCGAGCATGGTGTCAAAGGTGATACCACGCAGTTCGATGCCATAGTTCGCCAGGATACCGGATCGTACTTCAGGTTTTGCCCGACTTTATGCGCGTTCTCATCTTCCAGCAGCGGCTTCAGCAATGCCAGCGCGCGGTCGCGAGCGATCTGATCGGGGGCGTCCAGGTAATCGTGGGCAACAGGAACATATGCAGCCACACCCGGTTCAATGGCAAAAGACAGGCCAACCAGATTCGCGGAGATGTTGTCCAGGCTGTCAGTTTCAGTATCGAAGGCAAAGACAGGCGCTTTTTTCAGCTTCGCAATCCACTCTTCCAGCGTCGCTTCATCCAGAATTGTCACATAGTTATCATACGAGAGAACCGTGGCCGGCCCCTCAGGCGTTTCATCGACGCCGATAGTTTCCTGTGGTTTTGCCGCCGGCTTCGTTCCTCTCGCCTGTAGCCATTTACCCGCTTCAACGTCAGTAACCCAACGCTTGAATTCGTACTGTTTAAACAGGCCAAGCAGTTCATCCGCTGCCGGCTGACGTACTTCCAACTGCTCGCAGGTCAACTCCAGTTCAACATCCGTTTTAATGGTAGCTAATTGATAAGAGAGGTACGCTACCTCTTTATTCTGCTCAAGTTTGCCCGCCATAGTTTTCGCACCACGGAAAGTCAGCCCCGCGATTTTGTCTGATTCAGCATAGAGGGTATCCAGCCCCCCCAGCCCCTGCAGCAGAGCCTGCGCTGTTTTTTCACCTACGCCAGGAACGCCAGGGATGTTATCTGAGGAATCCCCCATCAGCGCCAGGAAATCGATGATCAGTTCTGGTGGAACACCATATTTATTCACCACTTCATCCGGGCCGAGGATCGTATTGGTCATGGTGTTGATCAGGGTGATATTCGGCGTCACCAACTGAGCCATATCTTTATCACCGGTACTAATCAGCACCGGACGACCCACCTTCTCTGCTTCCCGCGCCAGCGTACCAATGACATCGTCTGCTTCCACGCCCGAAACGGCCAGCAGTGGCAACCCCATCGCTTTTACCATCGCATGCAGAGGCTCAATCTGCGCACGCAGATCGTCCGGCATGGGTGGGCGGTGTGACTTGTAGTGTTCGAATAACTCATCACGGAAGGTTTTACCCTTAGCGTCGAATACCACCGCAGCATGGGTCGGCTGATATTGCAGAATCAAGCTACGCAGCATGTTGAGGACACCATACATCGCGCCAGTAGGTTCTCCTGCACTGTTAGTCAGCGGCGGGAACGCATGGTATGCGCGATACAGGTAAGAGGAGCCATCTACAAGGATAAGTGGGTTTTCTGGGATCTGAACCATAATGTCCGTGCCTGTTTATCAGATTATGGGTAAAGGATGCCACAGACAGGATGAAAACATGAGTTTTTCGCCGCATTTGTCGAAAAACTTTTGTAGATCTTCTGCTTTGCTCGCAAAGAAGACTGTGGATAACTTTGTGAATAAATAATTTTCAGCTCTTTAAATATAGCAATAAAATTAACACATCATTTATTTTGTACATATATTTCAGAAGCTTAAATAAATGCGTAGCATTTTATTCCATTTATACAGCTTATATCCTGATGTGGATAGATATTCCCTTTTTTTCTATTCAGGGAAGATCCATCATTTGGTTCGTTTTCTGATAAAATCAGCCCCTTGCGCCTCTTTAGCGCACTATCTATGGCTAACCTTTTGAATAATTTAATTATGACGAGAATACTCGCTGCGATAACGCTGTTGCTGAGTATCGTATTGACCATATTGGTCACGATTTTTTGTTCTGTGCCGATCATCCTTGCCGGGGTTGTAAAACTCCTTTTGCCCGTTCCCGTTGTCTGGCGCAAGGTTTCTGTCTTCTGTAATTTCATGATGTACTGCTGGTGTGAAGGTCTGGCGCTACTACTACACCTCAATCCGCGACTGAAGTGGGATGTCGAGGGACTGGAAGGTCTTAGCAAGAAAAACTGGTATCTGCTCATTTGTAACCATTACAGCTGGGCTGACATCGTTGTGCTTTGCGTGCTGTTCCGTAAGCACATCCCCATGAATAAATATTTCCTCAAGCAACAACTGGCCTGGGTGCCCTTTATTGGCCTGGCCTGCTGGGCGCTGGATATGCCGTTTATGAAACGCTATTCGCGTGGCTACCTGCTCCGTCATCCAGAACGGCGCGGTAAAGATGTCGAAACAACGCGTCGTTCCTGCGAGAAGTTTCGCGTACACCCGACAACTATTGTGAATTTTGTCGAAGGTTCACGCTTTACCAAAGAGAAACGTGAGCAAACCCGCTCTCCTTATCAAAACTTGCTCCCTCCAAAGGCGGCCGGTATTGCGATGGCATTGAACGTACTGGGGTCACAGTTCGATAAAATGTTGAACGTCACGTTGTGCTATCCGGAAAATAGCAGCCGACCGTTCTACGATATGCTGAGCGGTAAGCTAACGCGTATTGTCGTGCGGGTAAATCTGGAGCCAATTCATGAAGGGTTGCACGGTGATTACGTGAACGATAAGGGATTCAAGCGTCGGTTTCAGCTATGGCTTAATACGCTGTGGAGTGAGAAAGACGCGCAGCTCGACGCGATTAAAGCTTCAAATGAAAAAGCCGGTCAGCACAAGTGACCGGCTTTTGCTTTTACTTCTGACCAACCAGATACTTCACGGTATCCGCATACTGTTGTACAAAGATATCCATGCTGCTGGTATCCATGCCCTGCGGATTTACCTGATATTTGCCATTCACGAACATTGCCGGAACGCCCTGCAGCTGTAAATCAGCCGCCGCTTTTTCCTGCTGCGCCACGAGTGATTTCACCACGAAGCTGTTCCATGCCGCATCATAGTCTTCACCTTTAATACCCGCGTCGACAAACACTTTACGGATATCAGCTACAGACTGAACGGTCTGGGTTTTCTGAACACCTTCAAACAACGGAACGGTTACTTGATCTTCAACGCCCAGCGCCATAGCAACGGCCCAAGCTTGCGTCAGATCTTTGCCCAAAGGCCCCAGAAACTCGACGTGGTACTTGGTCATCTTGGTGCCTTCAGGCAGTTTTTTCTTCACGTTATCAGAGACGTGAAGAACTTCTTCAAACTGATAGCAGTGCGGGCAGTAGAAGGAGAAGAACTCCAACACTTGCGGTTCACCCGCAACAGGCTTTTCCAGAGTGATGTATTGTTTGCCATCCTGGAACTGCGCTGCAGATGCGCTAAAAGCTAAAACCATACCAGCCAGCGCCAGCCATAATTTTTTCATGTTCAAATTTCTCCGATTAATACATTGGCGTTAATTGTAAGGGGGGCTCTTGCAGAATTTTTGCCTGCTCAATAAAAGTCGCGGTCTGACGATGCCAGTAATCTTCCCCGGTTAACCACGGGAAGTTTTTTGGAAAAGCAGGGTCAGCCCAACGTCGAATTAGCCAGGCAAGATAATAAACTAAACGCATAGCGCGTAAAGGTTCTATCAGTCCGATTTCAGAGGTGTCGAACTCACTAAACTCTTCATAAGCCTCGATAATGGTTTCAAGCTGCATGCGTTGTTCAGCTTTATCGCCATTGAGGAGCATCCATAAATCCTGAACAGCCGGGCCATTGCGGGCATCATCTAAATCGACAAACATCGGACCATCGCGCCACAGAATATTACCGGCATGACAATCACCGTGCAGACGTAACGTGGTAAAACGTGCATGCCAGCGTTCGGTAACGACCGCGATAAGCGCATCCGTTGCCTTCAGGAAAGCCGCTTTTTGCCCTGATGGGATCAACTGTGCGTGTTCAAAAAGTTTACGTGGCTCAGTCAGGTATTCTTCAAGGCCAATCGTCGGGCGAAAGGCAAAAGTACGCTTGCATCCGGTCTGATGCATACGCCCCAGATAGCGCCCCACCGCCTCCATCTGATCGATATTGTCGGCCTCAAACTGCCGCCCGCCGACGCTGGGGAAGATCGCATAATGGAAACCCTGATGGCTTAACAGCGTTTGGCCGCTTAGTACCAGCGGTGCAGCTACCGGGACTTCATCGCTTACCAGTTCCAGAGCAAACTGGTGCTCTTCCTGGATCTGATCGACGGACCAACGTTCAGGGCGATAAAACTTAACGACAAAGCGTCGACGGTCTTCGTCCTGGAATTGATAGACACGGTTTTCATAGCTGTTAAGCGGGGTAAGCCCGGAGTCCACCCGGATCCCCTGCACAAACAGTGCATCCATGATGGTATCCGGGTGTAGCGTCTGGAAATTAAAAGCGTTGTCGTTCATCCCATCATCCGGAAAATACTACGAATGATTCAGGATATCATTTCGCAGCGCTTTCGGTGGTGGCGATTACAAGCTTTTACTCTTTAATTACGCCACGTGCGCGGAGTAGTGCGGTTTTAAAATCTTCTTCATAATCTTTCTGAATACCTGGGATGACGGCATCTTTCGCCGAGTCACGCATTTTCAGGTGATAGATCAGAATGTCATCAGTTAAATCCGCCAGTTCGCCGTCAAAACCTGACTCTTGCGCCAGTTTCTGTAAAAATTGCATCAGGTTAAGATCGGGTTCCTTCTGCCAGGCCGGCTGGAGGAGTTCAATAACTTCATTCAGACGTTTACATTTCATGGTTGTGCTCCTTAGGCTCAATACAGATACGTTAGCAGGGTCAATCCCACATTAAAAGAGGCGATATCAGTGATTCTGGATAGTGCAATAACAGGGGTTGTGCTGGCAGGCGGTAAGGCCAGACGGATGGGCGGAACCGATAAAGGTCTGCTTGAGCTGGACGGTAAACCTCTTTGGCGGCACGTAGCCGATACCCTCGCTTTACAGGTCGAAACCGTGGTGGTTAATGCCAATCGCCACCGGGATATTTACCAACAAAGCGGCCTGAAAGTTATCCCTGATTCATTGGCCGATTTCCCTGGCCCACTGGCCGGGATGCTATCGGTATTCCTGCAGCAAGCGGGGGAGTGGTTTCTGTTCTGCCCGTGCGATATGCCCTATATTCCTCACGATCTGGTCAAACGTTTGAAGGAGCAGCGCAAAGCTGCACCGGTTGTCTGGGTGCATGATGGCGAAAGAGATCATCCGACCATTGCGCTAATGCACCGCACCATGCAACCCTTGCTACAAGATTATCTTCAGTCCGGTGAAAGACGCGTCATGGTCTTTATGCGCCAGGCTGGCGGTCATGCTGTCGATTTCAGCGATCATAAAGATGCGTTCGTGAACGTGAACACCCCTGAAGAACTTGCAAAATGGCAGGACAAATCATGATCCCATTACTCGCTATAGCAGCATGGAGTGGAACGGGAAAAACTACGCTGCTTAAAAAATTGATCCCGGAGCTACGTGCCAGAGGCATTCGTCCCGGATTGATTAAGCATACTCATCACAATATGGATGTTGATAAGCCCGGCAAAGATAGCTATGAGCTACGCAAAGCCGGTGCAGCACAAACCCTGGTCGCCAGCCAGCAGCGCTGGGCATTAATGGTAGAGACCCCGGAAGAGCCCGAACTGGATTTAGCGTACCTGGTAAGCAGGATGGATGCTTCTACACTGGATATGGTGTTGGTTGAGGGCTTTAAGCATGAACCTGTTGCTAAGATCGTTCTTTTTCGCGACGGTTGCGGGCACAGTCCAGAGGACCTGGTGATAGACAACTATGTTATCGCGGTTGCCAGTGATATTCCGCTTGCGGTGGATGTTCCATTTTTAGATATCAACGATATACAGCAAGTTGCCGATTTTGTTACGCAATGGATAAGAAGATAGCTGCTGTGTCGTGATACGCTTTTGTAGCCCGGATCAGGCGGGAGGTCACCTCCGGCAGTTCTCACTCCCTGCAGACGCAAAAAAGCCCATCCGGCAGGATGGGCTTCTTTACTTATTTGATGCCTGGCAGTTCCCTACTCTCGCATGGGGAGACCCCACACTACCATCGGCGCTACGGCGTTTCACTTCTGAGTTCGGCATGGGGTCAGGTGGGACCACCGCGCTACAGCCGCCAGGCAAATTCTGTNCTGGCAGTTCCCTACTCTCGCATGGGGAGACCCCACACTACCATCGGCGCTACGGCGTTTCACTTCTGAGTTCGGCATGGGGTCAGGTGGGACCACCGCGCTACAGCCGCCAGGCAAATTCTGTCTATCAACACACCTCTCGGGTCTGTCGATGTAATCTGTAATCAAGCTGAATTTCGTGTCTCTTTCGCCAAAACATCTTCGGCGTTGTAAGGTTAAGCCTCACGGTTCATTAGTATCGGTTAGCTCAACGTATCGCTACGCTTACACACCCGACCTATCAACGTCGTCGTCTTCAACGTTCCTTCAGGACCCTTAAAGGGTCAGGGAGAACTCATCTCGGGGCAAGTTTCGTGCTTAGATGCTTTCAGCACTTATCTCTTCCGCATTTAGCTACCGGGCAATGCCATTGGCATGACAACCCGAACACC
>NZ_KZ559410.1:0-132240 GCF_002850715.1 Citrobacter sp. L55
GATGTAGCTATTAGACGATATTGTGATTGCAACAACACGCAAGACATCGCTCGACGAATTCAATACCACACTGGTGCTGATATTCAATATTGCCGTAAGCGCGTTGTGTGGTGCGAGAACGTCCTCGATGCGGAAATGTTTTACGCAATGAGGCGCGAAATGGAGAAGGAGATTCCAGAAATTGCAGCATAAGTAGAAATATTTTGTAAATATCTTGATTTCGGGAAATAGAAGTGTATATTTCCATGTATGCTCGGACGTCAAAGGCGAAAGAGCGAGGTGGTGAGATAAGCGAGGCGGCGCGCACCACTGAACCCCCTAGTTGGTATCTTCGACGCATCGTCTGGTACTCCAACCATCGCAAGCTGAGAGGNTTGCAAGAGTTCTAACGCAAAAGAGTTGCGGTTACCCACCCAACGAAAAAGGCCCTGGCAGAAATGTCGGGGCTTTTTTATTGCCCAAATTCCTACCAGGAACATAAGAGCGAAAGCTCAACGCACTACCCTCATCTTGCCAGCCGCGCCGCTGGCTTTTTTATTCGCGCCCATCCATACAGCTAACCACTTACTCCTTGAACGCAATGGGTGAGGCGCTTCTCTACAAACACACAGCTCCCGCTTCACTTGCGAGGAGAGAGACTATGAAGATGCCCTACAAACAAGACTTTATCGCTGCTTTGTTAGCTGCCAAAGAGCAGGGCATTGGCGCGATTCTGGCATTCATCATGGCGTATCTGCGTGGCCGCTATAACGGAGACACGCTATCAAAGACGCTTATTGATGGGTTGATGTGCGCGATGTTTGCCTGGTTCGTAAGAGACATTCTCGTATTCATTGGGCTGAGTACAAACCTTGCCTATATCGGCAGTGTGTTTATTGGTTATCTCGGCACCGCTTCAATTGGATCGCTTATCAAGAAATTCACCGCCAAGAAGGTAGGAGTGGATGATGCAAGCAATTAACCCTCAGCGGAAAGCATTCCTCGACATGCTGGCGTGGTCAGAAGGCACTGACAATGACCGACAACCGACAAAGAACCACGGCTACGATGTGATTGTTGGAGGTGCGCTATTCTCCGACTACTCAGACCATCCTCGCCAGTTAGTCGACCTACCACGTCTGAAGATTAAATCAACCGCCGCCGGTCGTTATCAGTTGCTGGCGCGTTACTGGGATGCATACCGGAAACAACTCGGTCTGAAAGATTTCTCTCCTGCCAGTCAGGATGCTGTTGCATTGCAGCAGATTAAAGAACGCCGAGCACTTGAGTTAATCGACTCTGGTGACATCCGTCAGGCCATCGATCGCTGCAGCAATATCTGGGCATCACTACCCGGGGCAGGATACGGTCAGTTTGAGCACAAAGCAGATAACCTTATCGCCAAATTCAAAGAAGCTGGCGGAACGGTAAACGAGCCAAAATCATGAGCAGGTTAACCGCAATCATCTTTGCCGTTGTCGTCTGCGTCATCGTATCTCTTGGCTGGGCTGTTAATCACTACCGCGACAACGCGATCACCTACAAAGAACAGCGCGATAAAGCCACTGAAAAGCTCAGCCTGGCGAATGCCACCATAAAAGACATGCAGACCCGTCAGCGTGATGTCGCTGCGCTTGATGCCAAATACACCGGAGAACTGGCTGATGCGAAAAAGCAGCTTGATGATTTGCAGCGTTGTGTTCGCGATGGCAAGTGTGGGCTGCACGTCAACGCCAGATGTCCCGCGAACGGAACGACCAGCACCGGCGGCCTGGGCGATGCTTCCGGCCCCCGACTTACTGACTCCGCTGAACGGGATTATTTCACCCTCAGAGAGCGAATCGCCACAGTGACGAAGCAGGTCGGATATCTGCATGACTACATCAAAGAACAGTGCCTCAAATAACAGGGTACTGATAACCAATAAACAGGAGTAATACATGGCTAATTACACGCGCATCTTCACTTTCCTAACTGGGTGCTGGGCGTTTGTCGCATCCATTTCATTCGATCATTTCAGTGTAAGCCGAGCGCTGTGCACTCTCCGCCGTGTGGTAGAACGCGTAGTCTTTTCCACCGCTAACCATGCCCTGCCTGAAAAGGCTGATTGGCGAATCGTAGAGCGAATGTGCAGCGAAAGCGTCCGAGAGAAGATTAACGTCTTTGGGTGCCACCCTCGCAATACCGGCGCGCTATGCAGTCCACTGCTGTAGGCATTACAGAAGCTCTTCACTGAGGGGCTTCGATAATGAACTGAGCACCTGAATAAGCGAGGTGATCAATCTTGCTGACGGGTAAGCCGTAAGTGGCTAAGCACTTCTGAGAAGCAGGGCAACAGCTGCGACAAGGCAAAGAGGTAATCATGTCCGACATCTACAACATCAAACTGACGACGAACGACGGCGGAGAGTACAAAGGCCAGATGTCACGCCGTCAGCCTGAGCTGGTTAACGGCTTTGTGCCGCTGGCGACCGAGACGGGCCAATGGCTGTATTTCGCTCCTGCCGATGTAAAGCGCGTGGAGTTCACGCCAGTAACGGAAGAGGAAGAAAGCAATGGCGATGTGCAGACTGTCAGTTGAAATCAAAAGCAGGTGGTGGGTTCCTGTCTACCTAAGGACGCTGACAGTTTTCTGCCTGATGATGCGTTGCGAGCCTGACTACCAAAAGGTGAGAAACTTCCTCGTTAAGCATGGCATTACCCAGAAGCTGAAGTATGAGCCTGTAAAGAAATAACGGAGTAACCAATGAGCAAACCAGATTGGGAGGCCATTGAATCGGCTTACCGGGCTGGTTCATTGTCAGTAAGGGCCATCGGTGAAAAGCATGGCGTTAACCACGCCACCATCCTGAAGAGAGCGAACAAAGAAGGATGGCAGCGCGACCTGACAGAAAAGGTCAGGGCGGCAACCAAAGCCAAGGTAACCAAGTCGGTAACCAAAGACGGTAACCAGTCACCAGTGGTTACTGATGAGCAGATTATTGACCAGGCCTCCGATGAGGCGGCTGCTGTAGTCATGGCTCATCGAGAAAGTCTGTCGGCATGGCGCGGCATCACCAATAAGCTCCGCGACTTCCTCGAAGATGCAGATATCACGGAAGAAAACCACGCCTCAATGTCTCGCTCGATCACTGCCGGTGTTGATGCTCAAATCAAAGTGATAAACGCTGAGCGCAAGGCGTATAACCTTGACACCGAAGAAGGCAATAAGACGGTTGATGACCTGTCTAACCTGATGGATTCACTGTCTCAGGGGGCGTAATGAAACCTGAGCACCTCAAGCTGCTGGCTGATAAAGACTGGCGGCTTAACAATCTTTACTGGATCACCGACAAAGAGGGAAAGCCAACGCGCTTCAGGATGACGCCTGAACAACGGGAATACTTCGAGGGGATCCACACCCGCAACATCATCCTTAAGGCTCGTCAGCTCGGTATCACAACTGAGGTGTGCATCATTCAGTTGGACGCGGCCCTGTTCGAGTCGGCTAAGTGCGCGCTGATTGCCCACACGCTGAATGATGCAAAGCGCCTGTTCCGCGAAAAGGTGAAGTACGCATACGACAAGCTGCCCGCAGAGATAAAGGCGGCCAACCCGGCCAGCAATGACTCTTCCGGAGAACTCGTCTTCAAGAAGGGCGGATCGCTCTACGTCAGCACGTCATTTCGTGGTGGTACGCTGCGTTACCTGCACGTTTCCGAGTTCGGGAAGATATGCGCCAAGTATCCGGATAAAGCCCGTGAAATCGTCACTGGTGCGTTTGAAGCGGTATCAACCGGATGCTTCGCCACTATCGAGAGCACGGCGGAGGGCCGGGCGGGGTATTTCTTCGATTACTGCCAGACTGCAGAGAAGGCGTTGCTACAGGGAAAACCGCTATCCGCGCTGGACTGGAAGTTTTTCTTCTTCTCCTGGTGGAAGAATCCGCTGTACGCAATCGACCCGGTTGAAACGCTGCCGGTGCGCCTGCTTGAGTACTTCGCTGAAATGGAGGCGAAGCACGGCGTTGTCGTAAACGACCGCCAGAAGGCCTGGTACTACGCCAAAGAGAAAACGCTCGGCGACGACATGAAGCGCGAATACCCGACCATTCCGGCCGAGGCGTTCCAGCAGTCGGTCGAGGGCGCCTACTACGCCAAGCAGTTCCGCTGGCTCTACACCAACAAGCGAATTGGCCAAATCCCGGATAACTCACACCTGCCGGTACACACGTTCTGGGATATCGGTGTGGGAGACTCCACGGCGATTTGGTTCGTTCGCGAGGTAGGTGAAGAGTTCCATATCATCGACTACTACGAAAACTCCGGCGAGGGGCTGAGGCACTACATGAAGGTGCTGAAAGACCGCGGCTATGAGTATGGCGAGCACTGGGGGCCGCACGACATTGAGAACCGCGAGTTCGGCGCTGATGCCAAATCGCGCAAAGAGCTCGCGCAGGAAGGTTATGAAATCGACGGCCAGGTTTACTCGATGACCTTCAATGTTGTCCCCAAAACTGGTGTCGATACCGGCATTGAGTCGGTGCGTGAAATCCTCCCGTCCTGCGTCTTCGATGAGGAGAAATGTGCCGAGGGCATATCTCACCTGGAAGGCTACCGCAAGGAGTGGGACGACAAGCGCGGGTGCTGGAAAGATAAACCGCTTCATGACTTCACATCACACGGTGCTGACAGCTTCCGTTACTTTTCAGTAGCGAAGAACAACCACAAGCAGGTCGGCGCAGTATTCTTCTAAGGAGCTCATCAGTGAGTGAATCAAGCACCGGGGAACAGTTCCTCGTTAATGCCCTTGCTGATGCTATCGGGCGACAGCGCATGATGTACGCGGGCCAGCCGGGAAACACCAAACGCACGAAGTTGTGGGATGAGTTCGGCTATCCAAACAGTCTCGAGTTCGACCGCTACTACCGGGCCTACGAGCGCAACGCGGTGGCATTTGCCGCAGTCCATAAGCTTCTCGATTCGTGCTGGGTTGATAACCCGACGATCATCGACGGCGACGACGGAAAGGAGTCAACCGAGACAACGGACTGGGAGAAGTCAGCCACTAAGCTGCTGAAGAAGCACTGGCCTAAAATTAAGGATGCGGATCGCCGCAATCTCGTTGGCCGGTACTCGGCATTGCTTATTCAGTTCCGCGACGGAAGGGAATGGAGTGAACCGGTAGACAGGTCGGTGGTTGCACGACTGAAAGATAAGGCCATTGTTAAGCTGATTCCCGCGTGGGAATCGCAGATCAAGCCGGGCAACTTCGATACCGACACGCTTTCAGAAACGTACGGCCAGCCAGTTTCGTACAATTTCAACGAGCAGCCAGTTGGTGATGATGGTACGTACGGCCCTGTGCGAGGCGTTACCGTGCACCCAGAGAGAATCATCATCCTCTGCGAAGGCTCGGAAGACGAAAATATGCTGTCTGGCGTACCTTTCCTGCGCGCGGGCTACAACAAACTGCTAGACCTTGAAAAGGTATCTGGCGGTAGTGCCGAGGGGTTCCTGAAGAATGCAAGTCGCCAGCTCGGGATTGCGTTCGACAAAGAAACCAACATTGCGAACCTGTCAAAGCAAGCCACGGAATCTGGCTACAAAGACCTGGGCGAGGCGCTTAACGACAAAGTCGCCAAGATGAACCGTGGCACGGATGCGGCCCTGGTTATGCAGGCCGGCACGCCGTCTGTTCTCTCCGTTGCGGCGGCAGACCCATCCCCGACTTGGACAGTGGCCGCCAACGAGTTTGCATCTTCGATTCAGTGCCCGTTCACCATACTGTTTGGTCAACAGACGGGGCGACTTGCTTCCGATGAGGATAAAACAGACTGGGCGAAGCGCTGTAACGGCCGCCGCTGGGGATTCCAGTCGACGGTGATCGAGAGCGTGCTTGAACGCTTCTGGACAGTAGGCGTCATAGATCCGCCATCATCCGGAGAGGTCACACTGGCATGGTCTGATCTGCTCGCGCCGAGCGAAAAAGAGAAGATTGCCAACATGCAGGCAATGGCCGTCGTGGCGAAAGATACACAGCAGGCATACGGCACACCGGCGGTGGATGAAAACGAAATCCGCGCAGTCGGTGAGTTGGAGCCTCGCAAGGTCGTGTCGCCACCTAACCCTGATGTAAAGCAAACCGATAAGGATCCGCTGACAGATGATGATGACAGCGCAAACCAGAATCGGGACTCCAATCGTACCGCGCAATAAAGCTGACCCTACGCAGTCCTCGCGGCAGGTCAGCCGGATGTTCAGCGATATCGAAGACCGGTATCTGAACATTAAGCGCAGGCTAAAGGCACTCTTTGACCAAAGGCTGACAGGACAGCAGCGAGAGGCGAACGCGCAGCGGTCATGGATGATGTGCAACAACGAAGGTGCAGAACCTTCTCTGTATCAGGTCAATGCCGGTAAGTTCATATATGACATGACCGCCGTTGAGCTAGCCGACCTGCTGCAGGTAGTTCAGTCGATTCTGGATGATGAGCTTCTCGATGGCGGCAGCCAGAACCTGTGGGCGATGGACTACGTCATTGCGGAGTATGACCGCGGCACGCTAAACGCCTTCACCAACCTGTCGGTTCAGTCGCAGGTGTACGCCAGCCAGACGACGCTACAGCAGCTTTTAAACAGCCCAGGTCACCTTAATCAGGTGGCGGCGGCCAGGCTGACAACGTTCAGTGACTGGAAGGTCATCAGCGATACAGCCCGCGGCGACCTGACCAACATCATCACCGACTCGGTAGCGCGCGGCGTGAATCCTCGCGAGACTGCAAGCGTAATCAGTGAGCGCCTCGATGTCAGCATGTCGAAGGCGAAGACCATCGCTCAGACTGAGCAGGTCGGCGCGCTGCGGCAAGCGCAATGGAACGAAACGGACTGGGCTGCTGACAGGCTGGGGCTGAACACTGGCCTGCTGTGGCTGTCAGCGCTCAAGCCCACAACGCGCACCTGGCACGCAAGCCGCCACGGCAAAGTCTACACCACCGAAGAGGTGCGGGACTTCTACGCCGAGAGCGGCAACAGGTACAACTGCTACTGCAGCCAGATTCCGGTGCTGCTTAATGACGACGGCAGCATCTTCAATGAGGGGCTGGCTGATAAATTGGCAGCCGAACGTAAACAATGGGCTAAAGCAGCCTAAACCAACCAATGAGGCCCATATGAGCGGAGTATATTTCGAATCGAAGCGACATGGCGATATCTCATGCACTCACGTTAAGATCGGCGGCGTCGAAGCGATGATGAAGCAGGTAGGTGATCGCAAAGTTATTAAGTCGCAAGGCCGCGGCAACGTGCGCCAAGTAAAAACTATCGTCAGAGCTCTACACAAAACTATCCAATAACGAGGATCCAGCATGAAACGCAACCGCGTTAACGTGCTGACCGTCGTCAACTCCGCTTCAAACATCACCACTGAAACCATCGACGGCAAGCCACATATCGTGGTTCGCGGCATCACGCCTGTCGTGGACGATATCGTGATGAACCGGAAGTTGTACCCGGCAGCCGAAATCGAAAAGGCCTACAACACGCTTGAGCGCAACCCGATGCCGCTGGGCCACCCCAAAGTGGACGGTAAGCACGTGTCGGCGCGCGATGTCCGGGCGGTGAACGAATACCACGTTGGCGCCTGGCTGCAGAACGTCAGCCACGAAGGTGGGAAGGTGACTGGCGACATGTACGTTAACCGGCAGTACGCCGAATCCAGCGAGAAGGGCAAGCGCCTGATTAACCGTCTGGATGAGATGCTGGCCGGAACCAATTCCGACCCGATCCACATCTCCACCGGCCTGCTGTATTCCGGTATCGCCGCCAACGGCGAGTCGAAGGGCAAAAAGTACAACGAGATCGCCACCAACATGATGTTTGACCATGTTGCGGTGCTGCTTGATGAGCCTGGCGCTGGAACGCCAGAAGAGGGCGTAGGCATCTTCGTTAACTCAGAAGGTGATGAGCAGCAGATCGAAGTTGCCCGCCTGGCTGATGGTATCGACTGCACCCGCGACGGCCTGCTCAACAAGACAAAATTCTTCTTCACCAATGCCTCCAACTTCTCTTTCGACGACATCTCCCGCGCTATCAGCGACAAGCTGCGCGAGGGTGACGCCGAAGATAAGTGGCTTTGGCCTGAAACGGTGTGGCCGGACAGCTTCATCTACCGCAATGACACCAAATACCTGAAGCAGAAGTACCTCATCGATGATGACGGCAAGGCCGTGTTCGTCGGCGAACCTGTAGAAGTCGTGCGCAAACCCACTGAGTACGAGATTAAAACCAACGGAGAGAACGATCCGATGAAAGAACTGATTATCAATGCGCTGCAAGCCGCTGGTAAGCCGACTGAAGGCAAGTCCGACGCCGAGCTGATGGACGCATACAACCAGATGAAGGCCGAAGAAGCCACCGCCAAGAAAAAAGGCGATGAAGAAATCGACCCGGAAACCGGCAAGCCCAAGAAAAAAGAGCAGGTCACCAATAACGAAGAGATGCCAGCGTGGGCGAAAACACTCGCCGATCGCGTGGACGTCGTTTTCAACAGCCTGAACGAGAACGCCGACAAAGAGAAAGGCGAAAAGCGCGCAGCTGTGAAGCTGGCGATGAACATGAGCGATGAAGAAGTCGCGGATCTGGACGGTAAGGCGCTCGACGCTATGTATGCCAAGTGCCATACCTCCTTCGGCCTGAACGGTGCATTCCGCCACCAGGCAACCAACACCCAATCAGTCAGCGAAATGCCGGAGTAAAAAATGGCTAAAGACGGAAAGCATATCATCCACGCCGGTGGCGTATTCCCCAACCCACTACTCAACCGAGAAGGCGGCGCTGCTGCATCTACTCTGCCTGGTACCGTTGGGTTCTTCAGCACTACAGATAAGTTCACTGCATCGGTAGCAGGGGCAGAAACTGCGATTAAGTACGTGGCAAACAAAGACTACCTGCGCTGCCTGAGTGTTGATGATGCGATCGCAACCAACGAAATGGTTGTAGGCATTCATCCACTTCCTGGCATGTTCCTGAACGTGCGCGCTGCTGCTGGCACTTACACAAAGGGGCAGCCGGTGGCTGTTGCAAATGGTCGCGTCACGGCTGTAGTGGCTGATGCGGTTGTATTCGCTTACGTTGAAGAAGATAAAGCTGTCACAGCGGCGGCCGGTGATCTGATTCGCGTTGTGTTCAAGTAAGGAGCATTGAATGTTTGTATTCTCCAAGTCTATCGGCGAAAAGACCGGTAACCTCGCAGTTAACCAGGCGCAATGGCGCGCTCTCGAAGCTGAGCGAAACGCCAGCGCGCAAGCTGCTGCTGATTTTCTGGCGCGCACTCAGTTCCGTGGCGATGCAGAAAACGCCCCTTATCTCGATGCTGTGAACGCAGTTGACGATATCCGCCGCCTCTATCGCGCTTTCGATACAACCGTGTTGCAGCAGTTCGAGCCGAATACAGAGTTCACCCTGCTGAACGATCTGATGCCGCTGGCCCGCTCAGTTCGCATCGAACAATCCCGTTACGATTACGCTCGTACCGGCGGTCGCGGCTGGGCTCACACTTCCATGTCCGGACAGGTCGGTGCGGCACTCGATGCCCGCAGCTATTCCTTCGACGGCACCATGGTGCCTATTCACGACTCTGGCTTTAAGTTCGAATGGCGTGATCCGATCTTCAACAGCCCGCAGGCATTGCAGTCGCAGTCGGATGCTCAGCGTGGTTCTGTAGAAGATGTACAGCGTCGTTACGTTGACTACATTTTCAACGGCTTCCGCGATAAGGCTGGCAACTTTGCAGTATTCGACGGCCTGACCTGGAAAGGGCTGCGTGACGATGAGCGTGTAGCACAGATCGACCTTGGGGCTTCCGGCCTTAACATCGATTTCACCTCTGGCACAGCAACGTCGCAGGCTATCCGCGCCGGGGCAATCGCGCTTCGTGATCAGATGCGTCGCATAAACAACCAGTATGCAGAGCAGACCTGGTATGTATCCGGCGAAATCATCTCCAACCTGGAGCGCTACTTCTCCGACAACTTCCAGTCCGGAACGATCATGGATGAAACCCTGAAGCTGACCGGCGTTGCGGCGATTAAAGAAGACAGCCAACTGTCAGGTAACGAAATCGTCATCGTTCCGCTGTCTGCTGGCGTCATTGCTCCAATCGTCGGCCAGGCTATCGGTACCGTTGCATCTCCGCGTCCGGAGTACAACAGCGACTACATCTGGCGCACCTGGGGTGCAATGGGGTTGATGGTCAAGCAGGACATCAACAACAAATACTCCGTAATTCACGCATCAAGCTAAGGATAAATCATGGCACTGGTAGAAATCGTGGCAAGCAACCTGCACGCCGGTGCCAGCCTCCGCAAGCTGGAGGTTGGTTCAGTGGTGGATGTGGACGATGCAACAGCTGAGCGCTGGATCAGCGCTGGCAAGGCGAAGGAAACCGACAAGAAGAAAGGCGAGAAGCTTTCCTTCGAAGTGGCAACTCCGTCCGCGCAGGCGGCAGACCTTTCTGGCCTGCAAAAGCAACTCGCCGACGCGCTGGAGCAGAACCAAAAGCTAATCGCCGATGGTGAAGCAAAAGACAAGGCTCACGCCGACGCGCTGGCAGCAGAAACAAAACGTGCCGACGAAGCCGAAGCCGCCCTGGCGGAAGCAACCAAGAAGGCGAAATAACCATGGCTGACCCAATCACAGCGGCAGACGTGCAGGCGTTCCTCGGTGAATTGGGTTACTCCATCCCGGGCGCGCTGCTGGATCCGATCCTCTGCGTGGTGAACAAGATTATCCCGTGCCTCGATGGCGCTGGATATGACGAGTGCACCGCGAAGCTGATCCTGATGTACGCCGCCGCGCTCATGGCTACGTCGTCCGGCGCGCGCCGCATCAAATCGCAGGGTGCGCCGTCTGGCGCGTCCCGTTCGTTTGAATATGGCGACGACAGCATTACCTGGTTGCGCGACTCGCTGGCCCGTCTCGATACCAGCGGATGCACCGGAGATCTGCCTATCAGCGCCGGTAACAGCGTCGGACTGTTCATGGTGGTCGGTGGCTGCTGATGATATACAAATCAGTTAAGCACGGACTGCCGCGCTCGTTCACCCGCGTCTGGGTGATTACCGATACCGGGCGGGAAACTACCGGCTACGTGAAATCGGATGGCGAGTGGTTCATCAACTGCCCGCGCATCCGGGCGACTGGCGCGAAGGTGCTGAGGTGGAAAGATGGCTGAACGATACGAAGTGCATGCGTTTAAATGCGAAGACAACTGGTCGATGTTCATCTGGATAAACGACTCCGGCGTTAAGTTTATTGGCCGCCATGCTGAAACTCACGAGAAAGCCAAAGTTGACTTTCTGGAGCAGGCTGATGCTAAGCGCCTCGCCAGTCAATCAGGCTCGATGCGGCCTCTTGATGATTTCAAAATCGTTGAGAAGGTGGAGGTATTCACTCTATGAGCAGCGTTGCCAACTGGTCTTACACCGCCACTGCGACCATCTGGCGCAAACTGGAAGGTAATGACGAATATGGCGACCCGCTGGGCTACGCCGAACCTGAGCAAATCCTCTGTGATTACGAAGGCGGACTCAGCAAGAAGTTAGCTAGTCTGGGCGCTGAAATCGTCGTGAAGAATACCGTCTGGACGGAGTTCGCGCTGGCGGCCGCCGGTGATTACCTGATGATTGGCGTTTCGACCGAAGCGGACCCGGTTGTCGCCGGTGCCGACGAGGTGCGGCAGGTTATCCGCTATGCCGATACGTTCGAACGGCTGACTGATGATTACGCGATACTAACTGGCGTATGATTTCAACGGAGGTGCTCTGATGTGGATCAGCTTGACAGTTATAATTCTCGGTGTTGCAACTATCGCGATTTCCTCCAGAAGCATTTACGAGATGTGGCGATGGCTACGCGAGAATCAGAAAAAATAAGGTCGCTTCGGCGGCCTTTTTTATTGCCTGGAGAAAACCATGGGCATCAAAGTGAAGGGCATCAGCCAGGCGAAGAAGCACCTTAACGATGTCATCAACGACGTTAAGGGGCGCAAGGTAATCCGCGCCCTCCAGTCAGCGATGATTCTCATCGGTGCCCGGGCAGCCTATTACACTCCGATCGACACCTCCACGCTTATTAACAGCCAGTTCCGGGAAATCGACGCTGGCGGCGTGTTCATCACCGGGCGCATTGGCTATTCAGCCAACTATGCCGCGTACGTCCATGAGGCGTCAGGTAAGCTGAAAGGCCAGCCGCGCGCGCACTTCGGTACGACCCGTGCCGGGCAGCAGTTCGGCGGCGGGACCGGAACGGGCAACTACTGGGATCCGCATGGCGAGCCGCAATTCCTGACAAAAGGCGCGAATGATGAGCGCGATAACGTTGACGCGGTGATGCGCAAGGAGCTTTCGCTATGACGCCTATGATGCACGAGCGGGTGCGTAACATGTTCGTCGACGCCGGGCTAACGACCGGCTTCACGGTCCAGCAGTTGATGTACGACGACCCGAAGGACTTGGCTAAATCCATAATCGTCTTCAGACCAAACGGTGGCTCGAATATCCGTGCTGACCTCGGCTCTGAGTATCACGTCCTGGTTGATGTCGTAGGCGCGAAGGACAAGCGCAAAGACGCGCTCAATGCCGTGCAGCGCATCGTCGATTATGTCAAGGCCAACCCCATGGCTGACGAGTGCGTCGGCTACATCCAGAACATGGGCGCAATCCCAGCGCCGGTGCTCACAGAAGAAGGGCGAATAGTCTTCCGACTCCAGTTCGCCTGCACGTTTGGCGACTAGCCATTCCCAACCAAATAACCCGCTCCGGCGGGTTTTCTTTTATACGTCAAAGAGGAGTTTCAAATGGCTGACTGCCCTAACTCGAACGAGCGCCTTTTCGGCGGTGCGATCGTGCTGGAGGTCGCTGACGGCTGCCCTGATGTAAAACCTGAAGAATCAGAGTGGAAATCTCTGGCTGCGGGTACATCAAAGGGCTTCGACTTCAACCCTAACTCGGTTACATCTGATGCAGATGACGGCGGCGGCTATGTCGAAACCATCATCACCAACAGCGATTTCACTATCAGCTTTGAAGGTGAAGTGCGTAAAAAGGACAAACTGGACCAGTACGGTATCGGCAAGTTCATTACGTACTTTGCTGCGCAGCTGAAGGCTAAAAAACAGCCCGGCATTTGGGTGCGTATGGATTACGGCCCGGTGGAGTTTGTCGGCTACATGACCGTTAATGCCCTGAGTTCTGACGGCGGCACCAACGACATCGTCACATTATCTACCGAGTTCAAAGTCGGTGATGCTAGCACCATCGAAGTAAACGAGCTGACTGCTGTAGCGGTTAATGGCGTGACGGTAACTCCGACAACCAGCACCGGCACGGCGGGCGGTACCAGTACCTTCACGGTGAACATCGCACCAACCGGCGCTACCAACAAAGAATTCACTGTAGCGACTACCGATGCGACCAAAGCAACGGCCACTGCCTCCGGCAACACCGTTACCGTGACACGTGTCGCCACCGGCAGCGCGCAGATCATCGTCAACACCGAAGACGGCAACTTTGTGGCTGTGCATACGGTCACCGTTACCTAACGGACATTCCAAAGGGCGGCGTGCTGCCCTTGATAATGACTGTTTAATGGAAGGCATATGACTGCTTTAACCGATATTGGCGAACTATCTATTAGCGACAGCCGCGCAGGCGGTAAAGATTACCTGCTCAGGCCATCATTCGAGGCTATGACGCGGATCGGTGCTCCAGAGGAGATTGTGCAGGCGTATGCCACCATACACGGCAATGACGTTGCTCAGTTGATTGAGGTGTGCGCTGGCACGCTGGGGCGATTTCCTGAATGGCTGGCCCCATCATTCAATCGCGCTGCTGAGAAGCTGCTATCAACGAGCATGCTGGTGCTGCAGGCGTGCTGCGAGGAAGACCTTACGCCCATGATCGGCGAGTGGAAGGGTTGGAGGTACTGCGTGGTATACCGCCCGGGCCAGATGCCGAAAAACGACATCATCGTGCTGGCGCAGCATCTCATGCAGCACGGTGTCGTCGGAAAGGCAAAGGTTCGCCAGCTGCAGCGCCACGAAACAGGCGCCAGAACGAACGAATTTAAAGCCTTCGACTACATCAGCGCGGCACGCAGCCACTTCGGCATGAACCGCGACGAAGCCTCTCAGTTAACGATGACCGAATTCCAGATGCTGCTGGCGGCGAAATACCCTGACCAGAAAGGCTTCACTCGCGAAGAATACGACAGTATCGCCGATGAGTACCTGGCTAAACAGGCCGCACGACGGAAAAAGGCTTTGGCATAAGCTGGTTTTGTCGTTGCCGGATCCCTGCTACTCTTTTGTCACATTTATCAAAGGGGATAGGGATATGAAGAGATTTTTGGCGATAATAGCAATGCTATGTTCCATAGTGAGCACTTCAAGTTTTGCTAGCGAGATTGGTACAGCCCAAAGTGCAATAAAAAATCAGATGAAAGATCCAGATAGCACGAACTTTAAGAGTGTCAGGGAGATTACAAACTCTCAAGGTGGGAAGTTTGTTTGCGGTGAAGTTAATTCAAAAAACTCTTACGGCGGTTACGTCGGGTTTAAGATTTTTGCTTATCAAGGGGGGAGAACTGTGATTGATGGTTCGTTCTCCACTCCTGATGATTATGAATTTCTCGCGTTATCAGGATGTGCGGGGCCTGGTGTTGAAAAGGTAGCGCTTGCAAACAAGCAAGCAAAGATAGGCTGCCAGATTTCATGGGAGCAAATTACAGATGTTGTTCTCTTTAACAAATCAGCTGAGGCATCTGCAGATAACGCCATCGCTAAGATAAAGTTAAAAAACCCCAACTTAGATCCGACTGTTGTTTTAAATATGAAATCTCAATTCATAACCTCAGTAAATGCCATGAAGGCAGATGGCCCATTTGTGGAAAGTGTTAAAAACAACACAAATGCAACTCGGGCAACATTTATGAAAGAGTGCATAAATAACACATCTAAAACGCTTTCTGGAATGTAAAGAACAGATGAATGTAAACCTCGCTCCGGCGGGGTTTTTTTATGTCCGGAGAAAATTATGGCAGGTGAAAAAGACGCTGGTAGCATCGTTTACACGGTGAGCGCTGATATTGAGCCACTACTGATTGGTGGCAAGTTAGCAGAGGACGCCCTTGATAAGCTTGATAATGCGGCAAAGTCATCCAGTAAAGGAATGGACAACCTTGATCAGAGCACATCGCAAACCGGATCCGCATTCACCGAGCTTGCTGGTTATGCCAACTCTATGGACAACCAATTACGCAAGTTGAACACCAATGTGAGCGGGATCGCTCGAGCAATGGAAGAGGCTCGTAGTGGGACGGGTGGTGCTAACAGCGAATTTAACCGTGCTGAATCAATAATTGAAGCGCTAGGGAACCAACTGGCTGTACTTGACGAGGCTCAAGAGAATGGCGCGCGCAGTGCTGCTGTGTTGGCTTCGCAGCTGCGTGCCGGTTCCAAGGCAAGCGATGAAGAGAAACAAAAAATTGGCGAATTAACCGGCCGCCTTTTTGATTTAAAAACTGGGGTGGATGTCGGTTCTAAAAGCACTGGCAAGTGGAAATCTGGCATGCAGCAGGCAGGTTATCAGGTGCAAGACTTTATCATCCAGGTCCAGGGAGGGCAGTCTGCTCTTGTTGCATTCAGTCAGCAAGGATCTCAATTAGCTGGTGCATTTGGTCCGGGGGGGGCGGTTATTGGCGCCGTAATTGCCCTTGGGTCCATTATTACAGGGGTGCTGGTCACATCTCTAAACGGTGGTAAAAACGCTATTGAATCCTTGAAAGATGCAGCAGAGACCATGGATAAGGTTATTACCGTTTCACAGAATGGTGTTGCTGCGTTATCTGATAAGTATGCTGCTTTAGCAAGATCAAACATTGCCGTTGCTGGGTTAATGAAAAAGCAGGCGGAGATTGAGTTGCAGTCGGCGCTTTCCAAAGTGTCGAAAGAAGTGCAAAAAGCATCGACTGATTTTATTGGTTTTGGTGATTCGCTAATGTCCTCTCTAGGGGGAGGTTATGCAAGTGTAAAGCTATTTAATGATTACTTATCAACATTAAATATCACAACTAACGACTTCAGTGAGGCGTGGAAACAAGCAGCATCTAGTGGTCAAGCCGGTCAGTCAACAATGAATTCAATGGTTGCCACCGTTGCGGCGCTAGCCTCTAAATTTGATATCAGCGATCAGAAAGCTTTTGAATTTGCCAAACAACTATCTGACATTGCGAAAAGCCCTACAGATGACAAACTAAAATCGTTGATCTCAACCTTGCAGAATGTGGGGGCCGGACACTCGTCTGGTGCAGCAAAAGCAAGGGAGTACGCAAAGAGTCTTCTGACAATAATGGAATCAAGTGCTGATGCAACATCACGACTAAAAGCACTTAAGGAAATGACGGATAATCTGGCATCCAGCCAGGATAAAGCGCTCAGAATTGCCCAACAGGAGCTTTATATTGCGCGGCAAACTGGGGAAGTTCAGATGAAGGCTAAGGCGTGGCGGGATGCCGAAACACAGGGGTATAAACAGGGAACAAAGGCCTTTAGGGATTATTACAAGGTTAAACTCGCTTCCTATAAGCAAGACCAAGCGAATGCTAATAGCAAGAAAGAAGCGAAAGACTCAACATCAGAAGCAAATAAATTAGCGACACAGCAAGAAAATGTTGCTCAAAAACTAGCAAACCTGAAGCAGCAATCCGAATTGGCTGCAGGCTCAACTTCGAAATTAAGTCGAGAGCAGGCGATACTCAATGCACAACAATCTCTCGGCAAGGGCGCAACCACCGAGCAGATTGCTTTAGCGGGTAAATATGCTGCAGATAAATGGGATACAGCGAATGCTATAAAAGCGCAAGCTGCAGCAGAGAAACTACTGCCAGAAGCTCGTGAGAATGTCAGCTATAAGCAGGATGTTGAAGACTTGAATGCTGCGCTGTCGGCCAAGACAATCAGTCAGGAGCAGTTCGCCAAAGCATCAGAGCGTCTTGAGGCAACCCATCAGGCCAATCTCGCTAAAATTCGCTCCCAGCAAGCTGTGACACCTCAGCAAGAAGCCGCTGGTACAGTAGACCCTGTTCAGCAGCTTGCTAACCAGCACATTCAGCAGCTTGCTCTAATTCAGCAGTTTGAGCAGCAAGGAGTTCTGACGCACCAGAATGCGCTTGCTCTTAAAAATGCGGCTGACACGGAATACGAGCAGGCGCGTATAGCCGCACAGTGGGAAATATACCGCAACCAAAGTGAAGCAAATGCATTGCTTGCCTCCTCGATTGATGGCTTCCAGAGTGGCGCTACAAACGCCATTACCGGTTTGATTAACGGCACTCAAAATCTCCAGGAAGCATTCGCCAATATAGGGACGACAATCCTTGGCAGTGTTGTTGGCGCGCTGGTTGAGATGGGAATGCAATGGGCCAAGAGCCAGCTGATGGGGCAGGCAGCCGCTGCGGCATCACTCGCTTCAACAATGGCTCAGGCTACTGCTGCTGCTTCAGCGTGGGCTCCGGCGGCAGTTAGTGCTTCGATAGCGACGTATGGCACAGCTGCTGCTGTTGGTCAGGCATCATATGCGGAGTCATTACTTGCGGCTAAAGGGATGGCAGTTGCCGGCGCTCGTTACAACGGAGGTCCGGTTGATGCCAGTTCCATGTATCGCGTGGGGGAGAGGGGTAAGCCTGAAATCTTCAAGGCCAGCAATGGCAGTCAGTACATGATACCGGGTGATAACGGTCGGGTGATTAGCAATCGGGATATGCAGGGAAGTGGCAGTGGCGGCGGCAGTGTGGTTCAGCACATCACTTTTGAAATCAACACCACCGGCGGCATTGATGATGCCACTATGGCGAAGATGTCAAAGATGATGAAGCAGGTTACTTTGTTCCATATAAGCGATCAGGCTAATCGGCCTGGTGGATTAATCCAACCAAGGACAAAAAGGTAAGGCATGCTAAAATCGTGCATTCTTATAACAAAGGAGAGTTTAGATGGAATATCAAATTGAAGACATCACGGCCTACGACAATGATAGTGGAAAAGGTCTCCTTGCTAGCGTGTTTGTTAATTATGAAGACCACTGTAAAGGCGTGAAAATTCGCGTTCATTTGCCTTTGGAGCGCGATAAAAGCCTGGCAGAGATTGAAGCAGACATTTTGAGCGAAGCCAAAAAGCAGTTGAAAGAGCTTGTAGATAGCTTCTGAAAGTTGCCTTAATTAACACAAGCCCGCTCCGGCGGGTTTTTTATTGGGAGTAATCCATGCCAGAAACTTTCACATGGACACCGCAGAAAGCCTACTCCGTTGAGCGAACGCCGAACGTAGCCGTTATTAAACTCGGTGACGGTTACGAACAGAGACAGGTGAAGGGTATCAATCCGTTAATGGATAAATACTCGCTCACCTTTCGCGGCGTCAGCGGGGCGTGCCGTGGCAATCCAGCGAAGGATGCTGAGGCATTTCTCAAAGCGCGAATGGCAGTAGAGGCGTTCTACTGGACGCCATCCGATACGGGAGTACAGAAGCTTTTTGTCTGCCGCTCCTGGAATATGACAAAGACCGGGCCGCTGTTTGAACTAACGGCCACGTTTGAACAAGTGCCACGATAGGAGATTATTATGAAGTTTACCGAACTGCCTGATCACGTAATTGAAGCAGCAGCAAAAACGCTTTCTCGCGAACTTGAAGGGGTATCGACGTGGGAAGATGATAAACGAACGGAAAAGGCCAAAGATGTTGCCGAATCCGTTCGTGATAGTTTTATCCAATTGTGTTCAGAGGAAAAAAATGGCACTCCCTCTTTTAATTGCCAAATCCGACTTGGCATTCAGAAGCGGGAAGGGAAAGATACTAATCTTGAATCTATTTTGCAGAACGCACTTGCAGCTCATGCTCAATCATTCCAATAGCCATTTCTCTTGAAGCTTTAAACTGCGATGCTGCGGCAGGTTTTGGATTGTTTTTCTCAAGATAATCCCAGGTTCTTTCAAGCTCCTTTTTAATGCCATTCAATTGATCATCACCAACTACGTGCAAAATAGCGCGAAGCATAGTATCGAAAGCGCCTAACTGAACAGCTAAACTGTTTGGTTGTTCCATTTTATTTCCTTTATCAGAGGTAATCAGCCATTCCTCTGGTTGCTGAGTGCGCCAGTGTCCCACCACTGACGGGCTGAACCTCAACCATATCCAGGAATGCAAATCGTTTACATCCTGACAAATGATCAGTAGCCACCTCCGGGTGGCTTTTTTTATGGGAGTTTGCCGTGCGCGACATACCAGCAAATCTAATTATCGACAGCGTAGACGCCGGAGTAGGCGCATTCATCGATTTGTTCGAAGCTGACCTGCAACCCTTTGGTGGCGACCTTATCCGGTTTCATTCCGGCACAAATGGCTATTACGGTAACGTTATCTGGAAAGGTAACCAGTATCAGGCGTACCCAATAGCAGTGGAAGGATTCGAGTCAAAGAACGAAGGCACTTATGCCCGCCCGTCAATGGCGGTGGCGAACGTTACCGGCTTATTGACGGGTATCAACCATGACTTTGATGACATGCTTGGCGTGGTAATCACCCGACGTCAGGTACCGGTTAAGTACCTGGACGCGGTGAATTTCCCTAACGGTAACCCTGATGCCGATCCGACGCAGGAAGCAGTTTCCCGCTACGTTGTTGAAGAGATGACGGAAGAGACGTTCGAGCAGGTGACCTACACGCTGGCGACACCGATTGACTGCGATAACGCCATTGTCCCGGCTCGCACTATTCTGGCAGACGTGTGCCAGTGGCAGTATCGCGGCGTCGGGTGTGGATATGACGGGCCTCCCGTTGCAGATGATCGCGACAATCCAACCACGGACCCGGCGAAAGACAAGTGCTCTCACCGCCGTAGCGGCTGCCGCTTCCGTTATCCGCGACCGGAACCAATGCCAATCAGTAGCTTCCCCGGCTCTCAGAAGGTTTCCTGATGCAAGAGTTACTCGAATATGCGGCATCGTCGCAGGATGAAGTGTGCGGCTTAATCCTTGATGGCGATCGGCTGTTCCGCTGTCGGAACGTGCACCCCGATCCGGGCAAGCATTTCCGCATCAGTGATGATGACTGGCTGGCAGCCGAGGAAGCAGGAGAGGTGACGGCGGTCTTTCACTCGCACCCTGAGAATGTACCGTTCCTGTCTGGTTCTGATCGCCAGATGCAAGGGGTTACAGGGCTTCCGTGGTGGCTTGCGTGCGCTGGAAGAATTATGAAGTTCAGGCCATTGCCATTCCTGCTGGGGCGCAGGTTCGAGCATGGTGTTATGGACTGCTACACCCTGTTCAGAGACGCATATCATTTGTGCGGTATTAACCTGCCGAACTTTGAGCGTGCGAATGGTTGGTGGTTACGTGGTGAAAACCTATACCTGAAAAACATGCCGCTCAATGGCTTCCACCAGGTTTCGCCGGGCGAAGCGCAACCAGGTGATGTGATTATCAGGCAGCCATTCCCCGGCGCTGACCCCTGCCACGCAATGATTCTCCTCGATGACAACATGGTGCTTCACCATGACCACGCTGGGCACCTGAGCCGGAGAGAGGCTATGCGTCCGGCATACGTTAAGCAGATGCATTCCATATGGAGACACGAACAGTGCTCATCTTTAAATTTGCAGGCAATTTACGCCGATTTTACCGCCAGGTCCCTCTGAACGTTGATACGCCAGCGCAGGGATTACGGTTACTCCTTTCCCAGAATCACGAATTTAAAAAAGCATTTCTTAGTTCCCGGATCAGGATGCGTGTTGCAGGTGATGAGGTGACAGAAGATTCCGTCCAGTGGCATATGGACAGAAACCTTAAAGACGGTTCCACAGTGTTGTTTGTTCCGGTAATTGAGGGGGCTATTTCGGGAACTGTTGCCCTTGTTGCCACCCTGGTCATCGCCGCTGCGTCTGTTGCGTACTCTATTTATATGGCCCGTAATATGAAAACGAAAACGTCTGCAGAAGCGGCGGAAACAAATACATTAACGAACAATTCATTTACCAGTGCAGAAAACAGGGTAGGACAGGGGCGATCGGTTCCAATTCTTCTCGGGGAAATGGAGGTCGGATCGAATGTCATTTCTCTTGGCATTGACACAAGTAACAATCAGGACTGGACAGAATCAATCAGCTAAGGTGGCGATATGTCTTCAGGTGGTGGCAAGTCTTCAACCCCAACTCTCCTTGACGATAACCTCAAATCAAAACAATTTTACCGGGTGCTGGACCTTATATCGGAAGGACCAATCTACGGCCCGATTGATCAGTCACATTTGTCTTCATTCAGGCTGAATAAAACGCCGGTTACTGACGCCAACGGAAACGTTAGTGTTAACGGTATCAGCGTTGCATGGCGACCGGGCTCTGAAAATCAATTACCAATCAATGGTTTCTCTGCAATCGAAGCGACAACCATCGTCAATACTGAAGTTACCTACGATACACCGCTGGTGCGCACCATTACAGACCAGGATGTAACCCGGGTGCGTTGTAATATTGGGACAACCGGGTTGGTCGAGCAGGACACCAAAGGTAACCAAAAGAACACCTCAGTAACTATGGTCATCGAGTCCCGAACTGGTTCAACCGGATGGGTTATCGAAAAAAACGTTACTATCGGCCCAGGTAAAATTTCCGGCGAGTATCTTGAGGCGCACCTGATTGATGCCCCTGACACAAAACCGTTCGATATCCGTGTGCGTCGAATTACGCCGGACAGCACCAGTGATTTGCTGTCAAACGGCACTATCTGGAACAGCTACAGCGAGATCACCGACGATAACCTGAACTATCCGTTCTCCGCTATCGCTGGTGCGGTTATTGACCGAGACCAGTACACCGACACCCCTAGTCGCACATACCATCTTCGCGGACTGATTGTGGATGTTCCTGACAACTACGATCCGATTGCCAGAACTTACTCGGGGTTGTGGACTGGCGGATTCAAAAAAGCGTGGACTAACAACCCGGCGTGGCTGTTCCGTGAACTGGCGAAGAATACCCGTTTCGGGCTGGCGAAACGAGCTGGGTATATCGATGTCGATGACGGGGCGCTGTATGTTCTGTCTCAGTATTGCGATCAACTTGTTAATGACGGCTACGGCGGTCAGGAACCAAGAATGACGCTGAATGCTTATATTACCGATCAGGCGAGTGCGCGTGACATTCTTGACAAGATAGCGAGCATGTTTCGAGGCATAGCGCTATGGGACGGGATGCGCCTGTCCGTCATGATTGACGCGCCACAGGACCCGATTGCGACAATAACAAATGCTAACGTGGTTGATGGTGAGTTCAAGCGTAGCTCCGTGAAGCGTTCAGAGAAATACAATGCCGTTGTTGTGTCCTGGACTGACCCTGATAACGGCTGGGAGCAGGTGAAAGAGTATGTTTCCGACGATGAGATGATCGCACGTGGAAACTATAACGAAACGACCATTGAGGCATTTGGGTGTACGTCCCGAGGCCAGGCATGGCGAGCAGGGAAATGGCTGCTGGAAACAGCGAAGCGCGAGAGCAGCAGACTGTCATTCCAGATGGCGCGCGATGCAATCCACTTCACGCCGGGTGACATCGTTGAAATCATGGATAACAACTATGCTGGTGCACGTCTTGGTGGCCGCATTATGTCGCATGCAGGTAACAAAATTACCGTTGATGCGGTTGATTCGTCTCTGATATCAGAAGGCGACACCATGTCGATCATAGGCAGTGACGGGAAGTTCGTTAAGTTTGAAATTGGCAGTATTGCTGACAATATAGTGACGTTGAAAACAACGCCAGCATGGATTCGTGACGGTACTGTATTTGCCATTTCTACCAGCAACCTTTCTACCAGACTCTTCCGCATCCTGAGCGTTGCAGAGACGGATAACAATTCAGTCTACAGCATCACTGCATCGCAACATGATCCGAACAAACAGGCCATTGTTGATGAAGGCGCTGTGTTTGAGGTCCCCAACGATACGCTGAACGGTTACCGCGTACCTAACGTGGAGAACCTGCGCATCATCAACACCAACTCTGAGACTGTACAGGTTACTGCAACATGGGAGACGGCAACCACTACCAAAAAGCTGGTGTTTGAAGTGTATGTGTACACCGATGACGGGAAAGTGGTTGCGCAGTACGAAACAGACCAGTTCCGTTATGAGTTTTTTGGTCTGAATGCCGGCAGCTACACGCTGGGTGTTCGTGGTCGTAATGAAAACGGGATGAAAGGCGCAGAGACACAAATCAGCATGGTTATCGGAGCACCACCTGCGCCATCCAGTGTTATCTGGACGCCCGGCTTGTTCTCTGCTGACCTGGTTCCTGTTATGCGCATTACGGCAACGACCGACACCTCGTTTGAATTCTGGTATTCCGGGTTGAATCAGATAGAAAATCCCGCAGACATTGAAGATCAGACTCAGTTCCTTGGGCGCTCTAACCAGTGGACCCTTCATGGTCTACAGGCTGATAAAACATATTACGTTTATGTTCGTACCAGGAATGCTTTCGGTGTGTCTGAATTTGTTGAAGCATCCGGGCAGGCGTCATCTGATATTCCAGGAATGATAGAGCTTATTGATGAGCAAATACGAGAGTCAGATGCGTTTAAAAATGTTCAGGAGGGTGTTGATACTAATCTGGAAGGTATCATGTCAAATGCGCTGGCAAACCACGGAACCGTGGAACACCAGTGGGCTCAATATGGGGAGGTCCGGGCTGATATATTGGTAGTAAAAACTACGGTAGCTACTGCTGTAAAGGGATTAGCTGATTTATCTACCTATGTGCAAGCGCAAATTGGCCCGAACGGAGAGTTAACGGCGGCGGTAAATGAAAAGCTTACTGCTCAGGTTGAAGATAATGGTAATGCTAAGGCTTCATATACTCTTAATCTTGGCATTAAAAGAAATGATGTTCTCTATAACGCTGGTTTTGGTATATCCATTGAGCCCTCAGGAAGCACCTATAAATCGACTGTGGTTTTTGCTGCTGATCAGTTTGGTATTTATTCAGGAAGTGACCCTGGTAATTATAAGGCTGCATTCCTGACCTCTAATGGTCAGGTATTTATTAACGAAGCATTTATTGACTATGCGTCATTCACTTTGGCGAAAGTTGGCTCATGGTATTCAGCTAATTACGTTGAGGGACAGACAGGGACGATCATGAAATCAGATGGCACGTTTGAGGTGAATGGTGCAGTTGCCGGGGAGGGCGCAACGAAAATGACCAATCTGAATTACAGCGTTAAAGATGGCAATGGTGTTCTCCGCGTGCAGATTGGCAAATTAACAGGGGTATTCTGATGACATGGGGAATTCAGACATGGGACGCTAATGGCGTCCCGAATAACTATGGCATTAAACCTGTAACCGTAGTGGGCATCATCGATCTTGCTTTAGGTCAGAAAACGGGAAGCTACCAGTTCAACCTTGAGCCTGGCTTAAAGGTTGGGTTTGCAGTTGGTACTCTGGAGGATAAAGGGACAATAAGTTACACAGATAAAAGAAATATTATTGCATCTGGAAACACCATAACAATACAGCCTTCAGGTAGTGATGGGATTAATGATTACCCGGCAGTCAAAGTGCAGTTAATCGTTTTTGCGGAGACTGCGTAGATGGCTAAATATGGCGCATTGATTTCATTACCTAACGGGAACCCTTTTATCACACCTGATTCCACACCAATGACGCTTTACCGAAAAGTCACTGTAAACTCAACTTTTGGGGGGAATTTTAACAGCGCTTCGGCGTCTGTTACTATCGACGGTCAGAAGGGAGGGATTGCCTTTGCAAGAACCAGCGCCCCGGCGAAGATATCAGCTTCAAAAAGTGGCAATACGTTCAGTGTTGATGCGTCTAATTACAGGGGATCGGCTTTTGTCCTTGAGGCCTATTTTTTTGCCATATATCCGCTTACCCTTCCGGCCTGGGGTGTGGCTATATGGGATGCCGAAGGGACACTGGTACTTACGAATGAGTCCAGGGTATTAAGCGACCTTACAACTATTGGTTCACCAGGTGCTGTAAGTGGTGGGCTTAACATTGATACATACATGGCAGGAAAATGGGCCGTAAATCCGATGGGGCTGGGATCTGTCATCCTCCAGGCGGGTTCTGCACCAGGTGGGCAGCCAATATTTCAGTCTGTTGATGTGGGGACGGGTTGCCATGACGACACTGGTGGTACAAGAATTAGGGGGCAAAGTTCAACCACAGCAAGTGGGGCCTCGATCGGATCAACGAATAGCGGAATTGTGATAACGGCGATAAATACAGCGGCATATGATTAAATTGATCGTTTAAAACGATCAATTTATAAGTATCGATCTGTTTAATCTATTTATAATATTTATCCACCTCGGTTATTTTAATGTAAATAACTTACACTGGTGGCGTAAATGAGAAATATAATTATTATGTTTATTATCAGTTTTGTGCTTTCAGCGTGTTCCGGACCATTGCTGGAAAAGCAGATTCCTGTTTGTCAGGCTCAGGCCTTGCTGGGTGGGCAGTCACAAACGGTGGATATTTATGGTGTACGTAAAGTCTCAAATCAGACTGAATACAGAGCCGGTTATCCATTTAACTGGCGATGGGTGAATAAGAATAATTTCACCAGTTCGAACTGTTCGAATTAAACCTACAAAAAATAACCCGCTCCGGCGGGTTTTTTATTATCTGAATTAAGGAGATATCCATGTCAGCAGGAACTTTAACCCTGACGAATAACTCTGCTGCGGTCGCTGGCAGCGGGACCGCGTTTACTACCGATGTGGCGGCCGGAGATTTTATTGTTGTCACTGTCGGCGGTGTTCCCTATACGCTCCCGGTTAAGTCCGTGGAAAGTGGTACAGCGTTGACGCTCGTCAGTAATTATACCGGACCCACACAATCAGGCGCCGCCTGGTCAGCCGTTCCCCGCGTGGCAATGAATATGGTCACTGCGGCACTGGTGGCTCAGAGTGCAGAAGCGCTGCGCGGGCTGAACTATGACAAACAGAACTGGCAGCAGGTATTCAGCGGAACCGGAACGATTACCGTCAGATTACCTGATGGTTCCACATTTACTGGCCCTGCATGGAACAGCTTTAACGACAGTTTGAGTAAAAAATTAGATAAAAGTAAAAATCTTGAAGACATTGAAGATGCTCAAGAAGCCAGAGCGAACCTTTCACTTAAAGGGGCTGCATTACTGGATGTTGGCACAACCAATGGTACTGTCGCAGCTGGAGATGACGCAAGGCTGAGAACTGTTAACGGGAAAACGGGTGGGACGGTATCTGGTCAGGTGCGGGTTTCAGACGCATCAAGAGGTGCTGCGTACATATCAGACGGGACTAACACCTGGGAAGAAACGCAAGGAGTTTTTAGAAATATCATCGCGCAAGGGCAGCATTCTGACGCACAATGGGGCCTTGTTGATTATGTTACGGACAACAATGCAGGGAAGGCCTATGTGCGCCTGATTCCCTTTGCCAGCCCTGGCGAATTTTCTATTTTCCAGATTGACCACACAGGTGAAGCAACCGCCCGTATCTTCTCGCCTACTTGTGATGAACGCATTAAATATGGCATCAGGCGAATTGAAGACCCGTTAGCAGTAATGCTAAAAATTAAAGGGGTGACGTTCAGATATATCGATACCGATATTTTTGGAATAGGGTTTACAGCTCAGGATGTTGAGTCAGCATTTCCGGAGGCGGTAAGCCGCGGCTGTGATGTTACGCTGAAAAATGGAGATGTGGTCAAATGGGTTAAACGTCCGGATACTTACGGCGTCGCTGCTGCACTGCATCATGAGAGTATTCTGCAATTGATGGGGATATTAAAAGAGACCATTACCACAATTGCAGGTACGACTTCTGATACGTCAGCCAGAGAGGCTCTGGAAGTTCTCGCCAATAAAATACCTGCACAGATGAAATAAACTGGCAGGTCAGCGGTGTACAGGCCTGTCCAGGGTCTGTAGGTTATATGATCATGCCAGTAAAGTGGGTAGATGGGAGCCAACCTATTCGGCAACCAGCCACATATCAGCCTCTTCAAACATTTCCTGCACCGCTCGGCTTATCTGTTCCTTCTCATGCTTGCTGGCGTTAGTGTTGATCGCCGGCAGTGTCATCATCGGTTTAACCGGAAGATCATCATGGAGGGCTACTGGTGTTATGAAATGAGACAAAAGCGGGATGCACAAAACTATGCATCGGTTTGCAAAGCTTTGTGCCGTTCTCATTTAGTCGATCGCATCCATTGTTGCAAGACAATTTGAATCAATGTGAAACAGAGTGGTGCAATCACCACTTTTTTAGTGTTACCATCATTTTACCGGGTGAGGGACTGAGGATGTCAGTTTTTCATTTGTGTACCAGATTGTGTACCAATTTAGCGATTGTTGGTTAGATGGTTGCACAACTTACTGTAAACAAATAAATTTTCTCTTTGTATGTGATCTTACGTGTGGGTCACCACTGCAAATAAGGATATAACATGCCTGTTATTACTCTTCCTGATGGCAGCCAACGCCATTACGACCACGCTGTAAGCCCCATGGATGTTGCGCTGGACATCGGTCCAGGTCTGGCGAAAGCCACTATTGCTGGCCGTGTTGACGGTGAGCTGGTAGATGCTTCCGATCTGATTGAGCATGATGCGAAGCTCTCCATCATCACCGCGAAGGATGAAGAAGGTCTGGAGATCATTCGTCACTCCTGTGCGCACCTGTTAGGGCACGCGATCAAACAACTCTGGCCGCACACCAAAATGGCGATCGGACCGGTTGTTGATAACGGTTTTTACTACGATATCGATCTTGACCGTACGCTAACCCAGGAAGATGTCGACGCGCTCGAGAAGCGGATGCACGAGCTCGCTGAGAAAAACTACGATGTCATTAAGAAGAAAGTCAGCTGGTACGAAGCGCGTGAAACCTTCGTGAAGCGTGGCGAGACCTATAAAGTCTCCATTCTTGATGAAAACATTGCCCATGATGACAAGCCTGGCTTGTACCATCATGAAGAATATGTCGATATGTGCCGTGGCCCGCACGTGCCGAACATGCGTTTCTGTCATCACTTCAAACTGATGAAGACCGCAGGGGCATACTGGCGTGGCGACAGCAATAACAAGATGCTGCAGCGTATTTATGGTACTGCATGGGCCGATAAAAAAGCCCTGAGTGCCTACCTGCAACGTCTGGAAGAAGCGGCCAAACGCGACCACCGTAAAATCGGTAAGCAGCTTGACCTGTATCATATGCAGGAAGAAGCGCCGGGTATGGTGTTCTGGCACAATGATGGCTGGACAATCTTCCGTGAACTGGAAGTCTTTGTTCGCTCAAAACTGAAAGAATACCAGTATCAGGAAGTTAAAGGTCCGTTCATGATGGACCGCGTGCTGTGGGAAAAAACAGGTCACTGGGATAACTACAAAGATGCGATGTTCACGACCTCCTCTGAGAACCGTGAATACTGCATTAAGCCCATGAACTGCCCGGGCCACGTGCAGATCTTCAATCAGGGTCTGAAATCCTATCGTGATCTGCCGTTGCGTATGGCCGAGTTTGGTAGCTGCCACCGTAATGAGCCGTCAGGCGCGCTGCATGGCCTGATGCGTGTTCGTGGCTTCACTCAGGATGATGCACATATCTTCTGTACAGAAGAGCAGATCCGTGATGAAGTTAACGCTTGCATTCGTATGGTCTACGATATGTATAGCACCTTTGGCTTCGAGAAAATCGTCGTCAAACTGTCCACTCGCCCCGAAAAACGTATCGGTAGCGATGAAATGTGGGACCGTGCTGAAGCTGACCTGGCCGTTGCGCTGGAAGAAAACAACATCCCGTTTGAGTACCAACTGGGTGAGGGCGCATTCTACGGTCCGAAAATTGAATTTACCCTGTATGACTGCCTCGATCGTGCATGGCAGTGCGGTACTGTACAGCTGGACTTCTCTCTGCCGTCCCGTTTAAGCGCCTCTTATGTTGGCGAAAACAACGAGCGTCAGGTGCCGGTTATGATTCACCGCGCAATTCTTGGGTCGATGGAACGTTTCATCGGTATCCTGACCGAAGAGTTCGCTGGCTTCTTCCCGACCTGGCTTGCGCCAGTTCAGGTTGTCGTCATGAACATCACCGATTCACAGTCTGAATACGTCAACGAATTAACGCAGAAACTACAAAATGCGGGTATTCGTGTAAAAGCAGACTTGAGAAATGAGAAGATTGGCTTTAAAATCCGCGAGCACACTTTACGTCGTGTCCCTTACATGTTGGTCTGTGGCGACAAAGAGGTAGAAGCAGGCAAAGTTGCCGTGCGCACCCGTCGTGGCAAAGACTTGGGCAGCCTGGACGTAAATGAAGTGATTGAGAAGCTGCAACAAGAGATTCGCAGCCGCAGTCTTCAACAACTGGAGGAATAAGGTATTAAAGGCGGAAAACGAGTTCAAACGGCACGTCCGAATCGTATCAATGGCGAGATTCGCGCCCTGGAAGTTCGCTTAACAGGTCTGGAAGGCGAAGCTTTGGGTATTGTGAGTCTGAGAGAAGCGATCGAAAAAGCTGAAGAAGCTGGAGTAGATTTAGTTGAAATCAGCCCTAACGCCGAACCGCCAGTTTGTCGTATTATGGACTACGGCAAGTTCCTTTATGAAAAGAGTAAGTCTTCTAAGGAACAGAAGAAAAAGCAAAAAGTTATCCAGGTTAAGGAAATTAAATTCCGTCCTGGCACCGACGATGGCGATTACCAGGTAAAACTCCGCAGCCTGGTACGCTTTCTGGAAGATGGCGATAAGGCTAAGATCACGCTGCGTTTTCGCGGTCGTGAGATGGCCCACCAACAGATCGGTATGGAAGTGCTCAACCGCGTCCGTGACGATCTGAGTGAACTGGCAGTAGTCGAATCCTTCCCTACGAAGATCGAAGGCCGCCAGATGATCATGGTGCTCGCTCCTAAGAAGAAACAGTAAGGCCTTCAAGTAGCAATGTCTGTGGAGCCTGCGGGTTCCACAGCCGTTGTTCGCCTACGTTTCGTTTATTAACAATGCGAAGTGGAAGTTATTAAAATGCCAAAAATTAAGACCGTACGCGGTGCTGCTAAGCGCTTCAAAAAAACCGGTGGTGGTGGATTTAAGCGTAAGCACGCAAACCTGCGTCATATTCTGACCAAAAAATCTACTAAGCGTAAACGTCACCTGCGTCCAAAAGGCCTTGTTTCTAAAGGCGATCTGGGTCTGGTTATCGCGTGCCTGCCGTACGCATAAGCCGTTAACGTTTAATTAATTTTTTTACTAAGAATATAGATACAGGAGAGCACATATGGCTCGCGTAAAACGTGGTGTAGTTGCCCGTGCACGTCACAAGAAAATTTTGAAACAAGCTAAAGGCTACTATGGTGCGCGTTCTCGCGTATACCGCGTTGCCTTCCAGGCTGTTATCAAAGCTGGTCAGTACGCTTATCGTGACCGTCGTCAGAAAAAGCGTCAGTTCCGTCAACTGTGGATTGCGCGTATCAACGCAGCAGCACGTCAGAACGGTATTTCTTACAGCAAATTCATCAACGGCCTGAAAAAAGCCTCTGTTGAAATCGACCGTAAGATCCTGGCTGACATCGCAGTATTCGACAAAGTAGCGTTCACCGCTCTGGTCGAAAAAGCGAAAGCAGCTCTGGCATAAGCCGGTGAAAAGAGGGAGCCTGGCTCCCTCTCTTTTATTTGTAGTGCAATCAATTGGTTGACAATTTATCCGTAAGCCTTTTCAATAAAGGTTGTCCGGTTTTTACCACACAAGGTAACGCAAGCATGAATGCTGCTATTTTCCGCTTCTTCTTTTACTTTAGCACCTGAACTCAGGAGGCTTGCGCGTGAAAGAAGAAACGGAAAACAGCGCCTAAAAGCCTCCCTGGTGGAGGCTTTTTTTATACACGTTATCCTTCAGGCTGCCTCTGCGTTGGCTGCAGTCGCTTACCCCAGTCACATATTTGTCTGAGGATTAGCGCTCTACTGCTGTCTTGACTCAGCCAGAATGATTTTGTGTATATACGAGCGACTAGTGAATATCGCAACATAACGAGGAAAACCATGTCACATCTCGCAGAGCTGGTTGCCAGTGCAACGGCCGCCATTAACCAGGCTTCAGATGTTGCCGCGTTAGACAATGTCCGCGTCGAATATTTGGGCAAGAAAGGGCACCTGACCCTTCAGATGACTACCCTGCGTGAACTGCCGGCAGAAGAGCGCCCGGCAGCAGGTGCGGTGATAAACGAAGCCAAAGAGCAGGTTCAGCAAGCGCTGAACGCGCGTAAAGCCGAATTAGAAAATGCCGCGCTGAATGCTCGTCTGGCTGAAGAAACGATCGATATCTCCTTGCCTGGGCGTCGTATCGAAAACGGCGGTTTGCATCCGGTAACGCGGACTATCGATCGCATTGAAAGTTTCTTTGGTGAGCTGGGCTTTACCGTGGCAACCGGTCCGGAAATCGAAGATGACTATCATAACTTCGATGCGCTGAACATTCCTGGCCATCACCCGGCGCGCGCTGACCACGACACTTTCTGGTTTGATGCGACGCGTCTGCTGCGTACGCAGACTTCCGGCGTGCAGATCCGCACTATGAAAGAAAAACAGCCGCCGATCCGTATTATCGCTCCGGGCCGCGTATATCGTAACGACTACGATCAGACGCACACCCCAATGTTCCATCAGATGGAAGGGCTGATTGTTGATACCAACATCAACTTCACCAACCTGAAAGGCACGCTGCATGATTTCCTGCGCAACTTCTTTGAAGAAGACCTGCAGGTTCGTTTCCGTCCTTCCTACTTCCCGTTCACCGAACCTTCTGCGGAAGTTGATGTGATGGGTAAAAATGGCAAATGGCTGGAAGTATTGGGTTGCGGAATGGTTCACCCGAACGTGCTGCGTAACGTCGGTATCGATCCGGAAATCTACTCTGGCTTTGCATTCGGTATGGGTATGGAGCGTCTGACCATGCTGCGTTACGGCGTAACCGATCTGCGTTCTTTCTTCGAAAACGATCTGCGTTTCCTCAAACAGTTTAAATAAAGGCAGGATAAAACAATGAAATTCAGTGAACTGTGGTTACGCGAATGGGTAAACCCGGCGATTGATAGCGATGCGTTGTCAAACCAAATCACGATGGCGGGTCTGGAAGTTGACGGTGTGGATCCTGTTTCTGGCGCGTTCAATGGCGTTGTGGTGGGCGAAGTGGTTGAGTGTGCTCAGCATCCGAACGCTGACAAACTGCGCGTCACCAAGGTGAATGTCGGGGGCGACCGCCTGCTGGATATCGTCTGCGGTGCGCCAAACTGCCGTCAAGGGCTGAAGGTGGCTGTAGCAACCGTTGGTGCCGTTCTGCCGGGCGATTTCAAAATCAAAGCCGCGAAACTGCGCGGTGAACCGTCTGAAGGCATGCTGTGCTCGTTCTCCGAGCTGGGTATTTCTGACGATCACAACGGTATTATCGAACTGCCTGTCGATGCACCAATTGGTACCGATATCCGTGAATACCTGAAACTTGACGATAATACTATCGAAATCAGCGTCACTCCGAACCGCGCCGACTGCTTAGGCATTATCGGTGTGGCACGTGACGTTGCTGTACTGAACAAAGCCCCTCTGGTTGAGCCGGAAATAGCGCCAGTAGCCGCAACTATTAGCGACGTCCTGCCGATTCAGGTCGACGCGGTGGAAGCCTGCCCACGCTATCTGGCCGCGTGGTGAAAGGCATTAACGTTAAAGCGCCAACCCCGCTGTGGATGAAAGAAAAACTGCGTCGTTGCGGCATCCGCTCGATCGATGCCGTGGTTGACGTGACTAACTATGTGCTGCTCGAATTGGGCCAGCCGATGCACGCATTCGACAAAGACCGCATTGAAGGCGGGATTGTTGTCCGCATGGCAAAAGAAGGTGAAACCCTGGTATTGCTGGACGGCAGTGAAGCGAAGCTGAATGCGGATACGTTGGTGATTGCGGACCATAACAAAGCGCTGGCAATGGGCGGCATCTTTGGTGGCGAGCACTCCGGTGTGAATGATGAAACGCAAAACGTCCTGCTGGAATGCGCGTTCTTCAGCCCGCTGTCTATTACCGGTCGCGCACGTCGTCACGGTCTGCACACCGATGCCTCTCACCGCTATGAGCGTGGTGTCGATCCGGCGCTGCAACATAAAGCCATGGAGCGTGCTACGCGCCTGCTGATTGATATCTGCGGCGGCGAAGCGGGTCCAATCATTGACGTGACGAACGAAGCCTCGCTGCCAAAACGCGCAACCATTACGCTTCGCCGTAGCAAACTTGATCGTCTGATCGGACACCATATTGCGGATGAGCAGGTGAGCGATATTCTGCGCCGTCTGGGTTGTGATGTTACGGAAGGGCAAGATGAGTGGAAAGCGGTAGCGCCGAGCTGGCGTTTCGATATGGAGATCGAAGAAGACCTGGTCGAAGAAGTCGCCCGTGTATACGGTTATGACAATATCCCGAATACGCCAATTCAGGCGGGTCTTATCATGGGTACGCATCGTGAAGCGGATTTGTCGCTGAAACGCGTAAAAACCATGCTGAATGACAAAGGCTACCAGGAAGTTATTACCTACAGCTTTGTCGACCCGAAAGTCCAGGCGCTGCTGCACCCGGGTGAAGAAGCGCTGCTGCTGCCAAGCCCAATCTCGATTGATATGTCGGCAATGCGTTTATCCCTGTGGACCGGCTTGCTGTCTACGGTAGTGTACAACCAGAATCGTCAGCAAAACCGCGTGCGTATTTTCGAAACGGGTTTACGTTTCGTACCGGACACGCAGGCCAATCTCGGGATCCGTCAGGATCTGATGCTGGCGGGCGCGATCTGCGGTAACCGTCATGATGAACACTGGAATCTGGCAAAAGAGACCGTTGATTTCTATGATCTGAAAGGCGATCTGGAAGCGGTTCTCGACCTGACCGGCAAGCTGGCGGATATTCAGTTCAAAGCTGAAGCGAATCCAGCACTGCATCCGGGGCAGTCTGCGGCGATTTATCTGAAAGGTGAACGCATTGGTTTCATTGGGGTTGTTCATCCTGAACTGGAACGTAAACTGGATCTGAACGGTCGCACTCTGGTGTTTGAACTGGAGTGGAACAAGCTCGCAGACCGCGTGGTGCCTCAGGCGCGTGAAGTTTCTCGCTTCCCGGCGAACCGTCGCGACATCGCAGTTGTTGTGGCAGAAAACGTTCCCGCTGCGGATATTTTATCCGAATGTAAGAAAGTTGGCGTAAATCAGGTAGTTGGCGTAAACTTGTTTGACGTGTACCGCGGTAAGGGTGTTGCGGAGGGTTATAAGAGCCTCGCTATCAGCCTGATCCTTCAGGATACCAGCCGTACACTTGAAGAAGAGGAGATTGCCGCTACCGTCGCCAAATGTGTAGAGGCATTAAAAGAGCGATTCCAGGCATCATTGAGGGATTGAACCTATGGCGCTTACAAAAGCTGAAATGTCAGAATATCTGTTTGATAAGCTTGGGCTTAGCAAGCGGGATGCCAAAGAACTGGTCGAGCTGTTTTTCGAAGAGATCCGTCGTGCTCTGGAAAATGGTGAGCAGGTAAAACTCTCTGGTTTTGGTAACTTCGATCTGCGTGATAAGAATCAACGTCCGGGCCGTAATCCGAAAACGGGCGAAGATATTCCCATTACAGCACGGCGCGTGGTGACCTTCAGACCCGGACAGAAGTTAAAAAGCCGGGTTGAAAACGCAACGCCGAAAGAAGAGTAATCTGAACTAACTAAAAAGGCCGCGAATGCGGCCTTTTTTCTTAGTGGGCCAGAAGGAAAAACAGCCCGGTCAGTGCTGCGCTCAGCAGGTTAGACAACGTGCCCGCCAGGATCACTTTAAGCCCCATTTTAGCAATGAAACTTTTTTTCCCCGGCACAATCCCCCCCAGTACGCCAATCAATGCGGCAGGAGAGGACAAATTGGCAAACCCAGCCAGCGCCATGATCGTTATTATCTGCGAATATTCCGACAGTTGGTCTTTCATTGGAATAAAGCTGGTATACGCGACGAACTCATTCAGCACCAATTTTTGACCTAACAGGCTGCCAATTTGCAAGACTTCGTTAGTGGGAATGCCCAACAGCCAGGCAACCGGAGCAAAAAGGTAACTGAAGATAAATTGTAGCGTGACGTTACCATAGCCGAAAAAGCCACAAAACCAGCCCAACAAGCCGTTCACCATAGCAATTAATGCAATCAGTGCCAGAAGCATTGCCCCCACGTTAGCGGCGAGCTTCAGCCCGATAGTCGCGCCATTTGTCGCCGCTTCAACGATGTTGATAGGCTTTTCATCTTGACCAAGCATATCGCCTGACACGTCGGCAGTGTTTTCGGGTTCCGTTTCTGGAAACAGCATTTTCGCCATTAACAGACCGCCTGGTGCTGACATAAAAGAGGCGGCTACCAGATAGCGAATTTCGATCCCCATACTGGCATAGCCAACCAGCACTGAGCCTGCGATAGAGGCCACACCACCTGTCATGAGGGCAAACAGTTCTGAGCGCGTCATGCGTGGCGCATAAGGTTTCATCAGGACGAAGACGTCAGTATTGCCCGCAAAAATATTGGCCGTTGCAGCCATGGATTCTGCCGGGCTGGTGCGCAGCAGTTTATGGATACCCGTACCGATGAGACGGATAATCCACTGCATGATGCCCAGGTAGTACAGCACGGAGAACAATGCTGACATAAAAATGATAATCGGCAGAACATGCACGGCAAATACAAACCCCATTTTGAACTGTCCGAGATTACCGAAGAGAAAGTTAATCCCTTCAGACGAATAGTTCAGCATGCCTGACAGACTGTTTGATATGGCGAGTAAGATTTTTTCCCCTAAGGGGACATACAGGATAAATGCAGCAAAAAGAGCCTGGATTGCAAAGGCGCCGCCAACGGTGCGAAACCGGATAGCTTTGCGATTTTCTGAACATAGCCAGGCAACGAGTAACAGGACAACAATGCCAAGTATGACGATGAGTATCTGCATGGTTTATCCCTCATCGGCATCAATGATGCTACGGAAAAGATCTTTAAAGAGAGCATCCCGCTCAATAAATTTTGCGACCTGAATGACGTGACGGCGGTTATCAAAACTCCAGCTCAGATTGTCATTGATCAAAGGGGATGTACGGTATTCACAGGTGAACCAGTCAGGATTCAGGACATAGCCAACCGTAGTGATATCCCAAATGACTTTGCGGGATGCAAAACCAATCCAGGGGCATCGCGGGGCAATTTCAGCAAAGTAGCTACCAATGCGGCTGGTCTCTGCAAAATAGTGCTGCATCTCTGGGACCGATGAGGCCATAGTGTTAGCCACGCCAAAGCAGGGGATTTGGGTGAGCGCTACGCCGCTATCAAAAAGTACCCGACTCGCCGCAATGTCCTGCATCAGGTTGAATTCATGATTATCTTTCCAGGCATAACTGTTACCCCCAAGCCAGATGACATGAATCTTTGTGACGATGTCCGGCGCGAGGAGCAGTGCGTTAGCGATATTGGTCGGCGCGGCGATTGCGAGTACATGTAATGTTTGCTCAGCCGTTCTTGCCCGGTTAATCAAATCCTGTACTGCTGCTGACATCTCCGGCTGATTGCTATCTTTCAGATAGCGTGTTGAACCCTGGAATATTTGCGGTATGTTTTCGCGGCGGGGGAGTTTGTTAAATACGCGATAGATCTCATCGACGCTCAGTTGCATGCCTACTGCGGGATCGTCAACATATGTGTGCGAGCCCTCTTTACCAAAATAGTGGTTGGTAAACGGAGCGGCGTAAACAGCTTGCAGATCGAGGCGCTCCGGGTGTAAGAATGCCCAGGCAATGGCCATCTGATCGTCAATTTCATTGTAGGTATCGCTGTCAATAACGATAGGCACTTTGCCATAATTAGGTGGCGTAATTAAGGCAATACGCTGCGCTGAAGTTAATTCAGGCCAGTGGATACTTAACATCGTTAATGTTCCTTAAGTTAGAAGTCGTAGGCCAGTCGATAAATGAGAATATCGCCATATCCATCCGCACCAAGTTTGTTATAAAAGTATCGATACATTAATGTGGTGGATATATGAGGCATGATTTTCCAGGTAATATTCAGGCCGCCGTTTAAACCATTGCTACCATGATTGTTAGCGGTATAGTCATCATTACGGTCAAGTTCTATTTCATTCCAATTGGACAGTAAGAAGTCCTGGTTGAGAAGATTGAAAGCATAGCCAGCGTTCCATCCGATTGAGAAACCATTGAGTCCATTAATATCATAAGCTGGGCCAAAATTACTGTGCGCGGTAATGTACTGACGAGCAATCCAGGGTTTAAACCACCATCCATCGCCTTTCAGGTCGGTATAGCCAAGCCCAATAAATTGATTCGTCTCTTTAAAATTAGGGCTTTGCGAATTATAGACTTTTGTAAATAGGCTGGCACCCGTTTTCCAGAGGTAGGTATGAATTTCACCATTCGCAGTCTGCCCCTGATTTCCTTCGTCATCTAGAATGTTTTCAAAATCATAAAAACCGTACATTTCACCCCAATCAAAACCAATACCTCCCTCAATACCAATTAAGGCTTGTTCATATTCGAGGTCTTTAACACCGGCATCCCAGGATTGATAGTCAAAATGTATATTTCCCCAACCGTATTGTTGTTCAGCTAATGAGGAAAAAGCTACGCACGATAATAAAGCCCCGAAGGCGATTTTTTTCATTTTATATCCCTATTTTTGTGGTGGGTTAATATCAGTATTTAGTACAAGCTAATCGTTTTAATACGAGTTCATGGGATGGCATATTGGCTGCGCCTTCACGCTCTACGGCCAGTGCGGCAAATACACAGGCGTAATGAATTGCGTTGGCAATATTTTCTCCACAGGCAAGTCGTGCAGCGAGTGCACCATTAAATGCATCACCGGCGCCGGATGTATCAATATTAACGGCGGGATATGCCGGGAACTGTTGGTGAGTAGAACCATCAAATAACCAGCACCCATCTTTGCCTAACGTAATTAGAATATATTGTGGTCCCATTTGGTGCATGGTTTCGGCGGCCTGACGAATATCGTCTGGCGTACGAATAGCCTTGCCAATTATCGCCTCTGCTTCTGTGAGGTTTGGGGTCAGGATGTGTGTCCAGCGGAGAAGATCTGTCACTTCCTTGCGCCATGGTGCTGGATTCAGGATTGTCATCACCCCGGCGGCATGTGCGAACTTAATAGCTTGAGCTGTAGCATCAGGATTGTTTTCCATCTGCGTCAAAAAAACATTGGCGGTGCCTATCTCGTCATAACAGGATATAATTTCTTCACTCGTTATTTCCTGATTAGCCCCTGGATTAATAACGATTACATTATCGCCAGCCTCTTCGGATATCATCACTACGGCACTGCCGGTTGGTGCATCATTTTTGGTAAAGATTGTTAGTTTTTCTAATCCTACGCCATTTAAAAAATGCTGGGCTTTGGTTGAAAACTCATCTTCACCTAATTTGACTGTAAAATAAGTGCGAGCATTGGCTTGTGCGGATGCTATCGCCTGGTTGCTGCCTTTCCCTCCGGGTAAACAACAGGATAAAAGCGCGCGCGTAGTTTCCCCTGAAATAGGAAAACGGTGAAGCCGATATACTAAGTCAGTATTAAATGAACCCAGAATGTAAACTTTCCCATTGTTTTCGTTCATTGATATTTCTCGTTCGATCTTTGATTGGTTAATGATGATGTTTTGGTGCAAATAAAGAGAGTTATTCTCATATAATGGGAATGCATTGTCGTGATTATATACAGCACCTCCATAGCATGAGCGGACATGTCCTGTTTTTACGAGGTCATTGATGTCGCGGCGGAGTGTTCTTTCCGTAACATCAAGTACCTTAACAAGAGATGATATTTTTACACTTCCTTGTTTTTTGAGTAGTGTTAAAATATAGCGAAGACGCTGTTTTTTGTAACGACAGGGCATCTAATCCTCACTTTTCATGAATGTGATGAGAGGTCCATGTAATAAGTTTATTTTGTCTATGCGTTAATTTTTTGGTGAATGAATTTATTTGTTGAATAAATAGTTAAAGATCTGATTACCACTAAGTACACCGATGATACCAAATACACCAGGCCAGACAGTAGGGGCTGGGATGGGGAGTTTTATTAATGTAAATATGAAGCCAATAATTGCACCAGCAATAAGCGAAAGAATTATATCCATAAGATAATTCCTGAGGGTGTTATGATGATACGAAGACTACACAATATATTTACGTATTGATGAGAAGACAATCACACAAAACTTCTGCAACCGGACATCCTGTCCGGTTGTGGTTATTTATTTAATCTCAGGAACGATATTAATAATGACAGGTACTACCTGGTATTGCTGCCAGCATTGCATTATGCAAAAGTCTAAGGTTCATGCTGTTTTGGGCCATTGCCTCATTTGCGGTAGAGCTTCCTTCCATGTTTTTTGCTTTCATCGTAAAATTAATGAGATAACCCATAAAAAAAGTATAAACATGCAACCTTTTGCACAATTACAACGTCGGCGAGACCGATACTGGTTAGGCACTTTATCGCTGTTGCTATTGGTCATGCTCGTGATTAGCTTATGCGCAGGAGAACAGTGGATCGCCCCCGGCGACTGGTTCAGCGCCCGCGGCGATCTGTTCGTCTGGCAAATCCGATTTCCCCGTACCCTCGCCGTTTTGCTGGTAGGCGCTGCGTTGGCCTTATCTGGCGCAGTGATGCAAGCTCTCTTTGAAAACCCGCTCGCAGAGCCTGGATTACTGGGCGTGTCTAATGGCGCGGGGGTCGGGCTCATCGCGGCGGTGCTGCTGGGGCAGGGGCAGCTCCCCGGCTGGGCGCTGGGTTTATGCGCCATCGCTGGGGCGCTGATTATCACGCTTATTCTGCTCCGTTTTGCCCGCCGTCATTTGTCTACCAGCCGTCTGCTGTTGGCGGGGGTGGCGCTGGGGATTATCTGTAGCGCGCTAATGACATGGGCCATCTACTTCTCCACTTCATTTGATTTGCGACAGCTAATGTACTGGATGATGGGGGGCTTTGGTGGCGTTGACTGGCATCAGGCCTGGCTCATGGTGGCGTTGATTCCGGTGCTGGTGTGGATCTGCTGTCAGTCGCAGCCGATGAATATGCTGGCGCTGGGGGAGACTTCTGCACGTCAGTTGGGATTGCCATTATGGTTCTGGCGCAACCTGCTGGTGGTCGCCACGGGCTGGATGGTTGGCGTAAGCGTGGCTCTGGCAGGAGCGATTGGCTTTATTGGGCTTGTGATCCCACATATTCTGCGGCTGTGCGGCTTAACCGATCATCGCGTGTTACTGCCGGGCTGCGCGTTGGCTGGCGCTATCGTATTACTGTTGGCTGATGTTGTCGCGCGTCTGGTGCTGGCCTCGGCTGAGCTGCCAATTGGCGTGGTGACGGCCACCATGGGCGCACCGGTATTTATCTGGCTATTGTTAAAAGCCGCGCGCTAGAACGCGTTGATTCGGTCTATGATTAAAAACTGAAAATCCACCTGTTGTTCTGGAGATGCTATGCAAAACACTATCCTCGATACAGACGTGACGACCATCGACGGCGAGGTGACCTCACTGCAGCCGTATGCCGGAAATGTGCTGTTAATCGTCAACGTTGCTTCAAAATGTGGGCTAACGCCGCAATATGAGCAACTGGAGAATCTGCAGAAAGCCTGGCATCAGCAGGGCTTTACCGTTCTTGGGTTCCCCTGCAACCAGTTTCTGGGCCAGGAGCCGGGCAGTGAAGAGGAAATAAAAACGTACTGCAGTACCACCTGGGGCGTTACCTTCCCGATGTTCAGCAAAATTGAGGTCAACGGCGAGGGACGCCATCCGCTGTATCAGAAACTGATTGATGCCGCGCCAACCGCCGTTGCGCCTGCGGATAGTGGATTCTATGAGCGTATGGCGAGTAAAGGTCGGGCGCCGCTCTACCCGGACGATATTCTGTGGAATTTCGAGAAGTTTTTAGTGGGTCGGGATGGTCAGGTACTGCAACGATTTTCACCTGATATGACGCCTGAGGATCCTGTTTTGGTGCAATCCATCAAGACGGCGCTGGCAAACTAATGTCTCGATTGATGCAGCTACAGGACGTAGCAGAATCGACCCGACTCGGCCCGCTTTCTGGTGAGATAAAAGCAGGGGAGATCCTGCATTTAGTGGGACCTAACGGCGCAGGAAAGAGCACACTGTTGGCGCGAATGGCGGGTCTGACGACCGGCAAGGGCAGCATCACCTTTGGTGATGTGTCATTGGATGAATGGCCGGCAGCAAAGCTGGCGCAATATCGCGCTTATCTTGCGCAACAGCAAAACCCGCCGTTTGCGATGCCGGTCTGGCATTTTCTGACGCTGCATCAACCCGATAAAGCGCGCACCGATCTGTTACAGGAAGTCGCCGATGCGCTTGGGCTTGGGGATAAGCTGGGACGCAGCGTGAATCAGCTCTCCGGCGGTGAGTGGCAGCGCGTGCGCCTGGCTGCGGTTATCCTGCAGATTTGCCCACAAGCGAATCCATTCGGCCAGCTTTTGCTGCTGGATGAGCCGATGAACAGCCTGGACGTGGCGCAACAAAATGCGCTGGACCGGATGCTGGGTCAGCTGTGTTTGCAGGGCATCGCGATTGTAATGAGCAGCCATGACCTTAATCATACCTTACGTCATGCGCACAAGGCCTGGCTCCTCAAACGCGGGAAGCTGCTTGCCAGTGGTGCTCGTGATACGGTACTAACGCCGGCCAATCTGTCTGCGGCTTATGGCGTGAACTTCCGTCGTTTGGATATTGAAGGCCACAGAATGCTCATATCAACCACTTAAGTTAAATGGGTTCTTGAAAATCATATAATTTCCACGCTAAATTGACATAAAAATATAATTCAGAGGATTCGTCCTGAATGCGCTTTTGGCTTCTTTTCATCACAGCATTGTTTTTGGCGGGCTGCAGCAGCCATCGTGCTCCTGCGCCAAATGCCCGCTTGTCGGATTCTATCGCCGTTATCGCCGGGCTTAATGACCAGCTACAAACCTGGCATGGCACACCCTATCGTTATGGCGGCATGAGCCGTAGCGGAGTGGATTGTTCTGGATTTGTATTGATGACAATGCGCGATAAATTCGATCTGCAACTCCCGCGTGATACGCGCACGCAATCAAAGATTGGTACCGAAATTGATAAAGATGATTTGCTGCCCGGCGATCTGGTGTTCTTTAAAACCGGGTCTGGGGAAAGCGGTCTGCATGTCGGAATTTACGATACCAATAATCAATTTATTCATGCCTCAACCAGCCGTGGTGTGATGCGCTCGTCACTGGACAACGTTTACTGGCGCAAAAACTTTTGGCAGGCGCGACGTATTTAATCCTCATCAGTCACGAGGCTGCCTACGGCTGAGCAGCCTCGACATTTCCATTTGTTAGTAACTTCTTATTTCTGCCGCCAGCCGGACAATACCCCTGAACATTAAGAGCGTATCTTGCTAAAAATATGATTTATTCCGAGATATTAAAAAGTGCAAAGCTGGATATTCGCTTATAATCAGGATAAGCTAAAAAAAAGGGATTCGATTTACTGGCTATAAAGGGAAAAATGAAAGGGCCTCTACTTGCATCAGCAATAACGTATTTCTCCATCCTTTGCTACAGGATGCCGGATAACACCTATGCAGAGGGGCTGGCACGATGATTGTTTCAATGGATACTCTTTACCATTCAGAGTTCTCTTTTCTCCCTGCGAGAAACGAAAAAGGCGATCTTGAATACGTAGATATCATTACCAGTTTTGCCAGTGCGCAGGGGGATGTGCGTATACCCACCGAGCTGGTCCTACCTCGGATGTCGGACGAAGAGCAATGTCGCTTATTTACCGAAAAGCTTGAATTAATCGAAACGTGCCAACATTTTTTTATTCAACGAAAGGTTTCTGCCTGGATTAATTTAACGCCGGCAATTGCTAATACTTTATTATCAGATGCTAAATTTGCTTCACAAGTTGAACGATTGTCATTTCTGGAACTGGCTATTAATGAAAACTATCCAGAGTTAAATAATGGAAAAGCGAATCCAACGCTGGCAGCACTGGCGGCGCGATTTCCATTAGTACTGACAAACTATGGTGCTGGCGGCATATCAAACCGGGCAATTTTTGATGGGCTGTTCAAACGCGTCGTGCTCGATAAAAACTTTGTTCAACAAAGGATTACACATATTTCGTTTGAGCCATTTATGCGAGCTATCCTGGCACAGCTATTTCCCTGCAGTGAGTCAATCATCATTAGCGGTATTGATACCCCCGAGATGTTAGCGCGCGTACTGCCACTGGGATTCAGCGCCATGCAGGGCGCGCTGTGGCCTGCTGTGCCCCCCGCGCAGATAATTTCGCTCGCGAAGATATAACCCTCATATTTGCTGGTGTTTAACAGGCTTTTAACAGTCTACACTAGAGACAGGAGGCCCTATGACCCTGTCTTTTACCACCCGCTGGCGTGATGAATTACCAGCAACCTATACAGCACTTTCACCCACTCCCCTGAAAAACGCGCGCCTGATCTGGCATAACGATGCGCTGGCGGAGCAATTAGCTATTCCAGAGACACTATTTGATATTCCAACCGGAGCCGGTGTTTGGGGCGGTGAATCGTTGCTTCCCGGGATGTCGCCATTAGCGCAAGTTTATAGCGGACATCAGTTTGGCGTCTGGGCGGGCCAGCTTGGCGATGGACGCGGGATCCTGTTGGGCGAACAACAGCTCGCTGACGGCTCAACGTGTGACTGGCACCTGAAAGGCGCCGGACTTACGCCTTATTCCCGTATGGGGGATGGTCGCGCCGTATTGCGCTCGACAATTCGCGAAAGCCTGGCCAGTGAAGCGATGCATTACCTGGGAATACCGACCACGCGGGCATTGTCGATTGTTACCAGCGACACGCCGGTGTATCGCGAAACGGTAGAATCAGGGGCGATGCTCATGCGCGTGGCGCAAAGCCATCTGCGCTTTGGCCATTTTGAGCATTTTTACTATCGCCGCGAGCCGGAAAAAGTGCGCCAGTTGGCTGACTTTGCGATTCGCTATTATTGGCCGCAATGGCAGGAAGAAGCCGATAAGTATCAGCTGTGGTTTAACGATGTTGTCACGCGTACTGCGACGTTAATCGCGGACTGGCAGGCGGTAGGATTTGCGCATGGTGTCATGAACACCGACAACATGTCGATTCTGGGACTGACGATGGATTACGGTCCATTCGGTTTCCTTGATGACTACGTGCCCGATTTTATCTGCAACCACTCAGACAACCAGGGTCGATACAGTTTCGATAATCAACCGGCCGCGGCGCTTTGGAACCTGCGACGTCTGGCGCAAACTCTGTCGCCATTTATCCCGGTCGAGGCGCTTAATGATGCGCTGGACAGTTATCAACTGGCGCTGTTAACACGCTACGGTCAGCGGATGCGACAAAAGCTTGGCTTCTTTAGCGAGCAAAAAAACGATAACGAACTGCTTAGTGAACTGTTTAACCTGATGGCGCGGGAAAGAAGCGACTATACCCGAACGTTTCGCATGCTCAGTCAGACGGAACAACACAGCGCGCAATCCCCGCTGCGCGATGAGTTTATCGACCGCGCAGCGTTTGACGACTGGTTCACGCGGTATCGCTCACGCCTGCAGCAAGACAACATTGCCGACGCAGACAGACAAACGCAGATGAAGGCGGCTAATCCGGCGATGGTATTGCGTAACTGGTTGGCGCAACGGGCGATTAATCAGGCAGAGCAGGGGGATTACGCCGAGCTGCATCGGTTACACGAGGCGTTGCGTACCCCATTTGTCGATCGTGATGATGACTATGTCAGCCGTCCACCTGACTGGGGCAAACGGCTGGAAGTGAGCTGTTCAAGCTAAGGGGCCAGAAACACCTGTGGGGATCCGTTGGCCGGATGCTGGCCAACGTGTACCTGCGCGCCATACCAGCGCTTCAGGTCATCGGCCTGTAACACGGCCTCAGGCGTTCCCTGCGACACCAGCCTGCCGTTGTGCAGCAACACTATTCTGTCTGCCCACAGTGCGGCGAGATTCAGATCGTGAAGCACAATGCACACATGCAGCTCTTGTGAAGCGGTAAGCGTCTTCAGCAAGCGCAACAGATGCTGCTGGTGGTAAAGATCCAGCGCAGAGGTCGGTTCATCAAGGAATAACCAGCCGCGAGGCGCGCCGTCGCACCAAAGTTGCGCCAGTGCACGGGCTAACTGTACTCGCTGTTGTTCGCCGCCGGAAAGCGCGGCGTATTGCCGGCCCGCCAGCGGTGTACATCCGGTCATTTCCATCACCTGAGCGATAAGTCGAGGTTCCGACCGCTGGGTCCAGGGCGCACGCCCCATCGCGATGACGGCCTCTACCGGCCAGTCAAATCCCAGTTGCGTTTGCTGGCGCATCACCGCCCGATGCCGCGACAGTGTTTGGCTATGCCATTCATCCAGCGGTTTACCCGCCAGCACGCAGCGCCCTGTAGCCGGTTTCAGAAAACCGGTCAGCAGGCGCAGCAGGGTGGATTTCCCCGCACCGTTTGGGCCGATGAGCGCCACCAGTTCACCTTTTTCGAGAGCAAGAGTGACGTCGTCAATCACCGCTCTGCCCGCGACGCGATAGTGAAGCCCTTCAGCGATGAAATGTTCAGCCATGAGGTCCTCGCTGACGAAAAATAAGCCATAAAAACCACGGTGCGCCCAGAAGACTGGTTAGCAAACCGACCGGCATTTCCGCAGGCGCAACCGCCGTACGGGCCAGCGTGTCGGCTATCAGCAATAAAAATGCGCCCGCCAGCACGGAACCTGGGATAACGGCCCGATGGTCTGAGCCGAGCCACATGCGCATCAGATGCGGGATAACCAGCCCGATGAAGCCTATTACGCCGCTTACCGCCACGGCTGCGGCAACCAGCAATGCGCTACAAAGTAGCAAAACACGCTGAACGGTACGCACATCTACGCCGAGGTAATGCGCCTCTTCCTCACCTAACTGCAGCAGGTTCAGCGCCGGTGCCAGACGCCAGATGATCAGCACCGTCGGGACAGTCAATGAAGTGACAGCCAGCAGCGTGGACCATTGCGCGGCCCCCAGACTGCCCATCCCCCATAGCGACAGCTGGCGCAGTTGCGCGTCATTACTGACCCACGACAGAACGCCAACCGCCGCCCCGCACAGCGCGTTGATGGCAATACCGACCAACAGCAGACGTGAGAGTGAAGCGTCGCGCTGTTGGCTAAGGATAAAAATAACCACCGTTGCCGCCAGCGCACCGAGAAAAGCGGCCAGCATGGGGGCGTACAGCATCAACAGCGCGGGCAAAGAGACCGGCAGCACTACCCACAGGGCGACGGCGCAGGCGGCTCCGCTGCTTATCCCCAGTAATCCCGGATCGGCAAGAGGGTTGCGAAACAGGCCCTGCATCACGCAGCCCGCGAGCGCCAGAGAACCACCAATCACCAGCGCCAGCAGGACGCGGGGCAGGCGAATGGTGAGCCAGATTTGACGCAGTGCCTCATCGCCATCACGCCAAAGCAGACTTACCGGCAGGCGCAACGCGCCAAAACCGGTAGCCATGATTGTCATCACGACCAACATGAGTGCGAGTGTCCACAAAGAACAACGGATACGTCGCGACATCAGGGCAATTGCTCAGCTTTAGCGCGAAGCTGCAAAATGGCCTGCGGGGTGCGTACGCTAAAGCCGAGCAGCGCCATATCGTCAACCTGCAATACCTGTTTATTCCGTCCGGCAGGCGTCTGCGCCAGGCCCGGCAGCGCCCACAGGTTATCTTCGCCCCCCATCGCCTTAACGCCGTCCTGTGAAATCACCACCAGATCGGGCTGGCTGGCAATGACACCTTCCTGCGACAGCGGCTGATAGCGGTTAACACCCTGCATTGCGTTGCGCAAACCGGCGGCACGAATAGCCGCATCGGCTGCGGTTTGCTGGCCCGCTGCCATCGCGGTCATCCCGCCATGATTGAGAATAAACAGCACGCGTTTGTTAAGTTCAGATGACGGCAACGCCGCCAGTTCCTGACGTAAGCGGGTGCGCAGCGTTTCGCCATCGGCCTCCCTATGGGTGGCTTCGGCGATGACGCGAATTTTTTCATCAATCACATTAAGCGCGTTGCTTGCCGGGATCGTCACAACCCTGACGTTGCTCTGTTCGAGCTGTTTTAGCGCCAGAGAGGGCTGCGCCTGCGCGCTGGCAAGGACCAGCGTAGGGCGGGTGGCAAGGATCCCTTCGGCGTTGAGTTGGCGCAAATAACCGACATCAGGTAGGGCGTTTGCTGCTTCAGGCCACTGGCTGGTGCTGTCTCGCGCCACAAGGGAAGACTGTGCTCCCAGTGCGTATACAATCTCGGTGACATCGCCACCGAGAGCAACAACCCGTTCCCTGGACGCAGCCATCGCGACGATGGGCAGTAGCGCAATCAGGACCAGCAGTTTTTTCATGCGGCCAGCCCCTTCGGCGTCAGTGCGTCAATTTGCGCGCGCCATTGCGTCTGCTCCGGTTCGCCTTCCGTTCGTTGACCATACAACTGGGCGATTTGCGTGCCGTCGGCAGCAAACAGTTCCAGGCTGGTGACGTGGCCATCGGCGGTCGGTTTGCGCGTTACCCATGTTTCTGCCACGCTCTCTTCCAGCAGGTGTAAGGTAAATGTCGGGTTGAATATGTTCAGCCAGCCTTTCATCGGCACGAGTTTTTCTATCACACCGGTAAAAATCTGTACGCAGCCACGATTACCCACAAAGACCATAATTTCATTGCCATCCTGGCGCGCGGTGTCGAGTAACTGCGCCAGAGCGCTATTTGCGACTTTACAGGCCAGATCGTCGCCCACCAGGTTAAACGCCTGTTGGCGGGTGAGGTCGTGGCGTTTCAGCAGACCGAAGAACTGGTGTACATCGGTCATGGCTCGCCACTCTTGATCAACGGTCTGCGCATCGACCGTGACGGTGGCTGGAGCAGAAGGGGGGGCGGGTTGCAGCGCCAGAGGCGGGGTTTCAGCGAAGATGAAACGGGTCAGCAACGCAGCCCATTCCTCAATGAGGGTATTCTGTGTGGCATAGACCTTCAGCAGCGCATCCCCCTGATGGTCAAAGAACTGAATGCTCTGACGCTCGCCGTGGGCGGTTGTTTCGCTGATATGGAACACGCTTGCCCACTGATTGAGGAACAGGCGCAGGTCGAGAGCGCGCGGATTGAGTACCAGTCCGGCATGACCGTTCAGGTGCTGATTGGTAAACGCACCAACCTGCTCATGCACCGCATATTCGTTGCGGCATATACATTTGGTTTCGCCGACGGCTTCCAGTGCGCCGAGGATTTCACGCACTTCTCCACGTAAGCGCCAGGCGTCATGACCGACGCGCGCGAAGGTCAGTTCGGCTTCGCTAATATTCATCAATCCCGCAATATCACGTGCGTATTTGCCAGGATTTTCTTTCTTCAGTTCCAGCCAGCGTGTGTAATGATTCATTGTCTCTTCCTTCCAGATTGCTGCCCCGGCGAACCGGGGAAAAGTGATTACCACTGATAACTCACGAAAATTTTGCCATTACGACCATCCTGCGGAATGCCCTGCGGCGACCAGTACTCTTTGTCGAAGGCGTTGCCCAGTACCAGCGTGGTGGTCATGCCTTTCAGCGCTTGTTGGCCCTGATAGCTCACGTAGAAATCGTTTACCGCATAACCGGGCTGTTTCGTGTAGCTGCTGCTGATATGCGTTGAACGGTCAGCAAATGTACCTATCCAGCCAACGGAAAAACCGCTGTGCGCAACCGGTACGTTCAGTTTGCTGGTGACGGTATCCGGGTTAATGCTGGAAATGTATTCGCCGGTGTCTGTATCTTTGCCGCGCGTACGGTTATAGGCCATGTCGAGGCTGAACAGATCGGCGGAATATTTCGCCATCACGTCCCAGCCCCAGATTTTGGCGTTGGGTACGTTATAGGACATGGTTGTCGCGGCGGCAAAGTCGACGCTGGTGGAGATGTAATCTTTCGCTTTGGTGTCGAAATAGCTGGCTTTAAATTCGAGCGCATCGCTCGCCATCAACAGATCGTCAAAGCGCAGGCCAAATCCGTATTCCTGCGTTTCGTTGGTTTCCGGGCGTAGGTTAGGGTTCGGTACCCAGTAGTTGGTGTAAAAACGGCCAATCGAGAAGTGTTTCGCATCGTTATACATCTCGCCCATGGTCGGCGCACGGAAGGCCTGAGCGTATGATCCGAACAGCATCAGCCAGTCGGTTGGCGCAACGGTGAGCCCGGCGCGGGACGACCATTTATCGGCATCGACATCTTCATAGCCGTCGCTGCTGCCGCGATAAGAGTCATAACGGGTACCGCCCAGCAGCGTAACCGGTAGGTCGCGCAGGGTGATTTCATCTTGTAGCCAACCGGAGCTGAAATCGATTTTTGCCTCCGGGAAACCGGTGGTTGCGCCGCCTGGCTGTTGTTCCTGACGATAGTATTCCCCGCCGTAAGTCAGCAGGTGAGATGCAAAAGAGTCGGTAAACAGACGGCTGCGGTTGTCGATTTTGCCGCCTTTGGTGGTTTGTTTGCGAAACTCGCCGGTGTTATCCGTGTTTTGCGCATTAATGCGTGCTTCGGACCAGTAGACGCGGGCATCCGCGTTCAACCAGTCATTGTCGGCTGGAGCAATCGAGTAGGTCAGTTGCGCGTCGCGCTGGATGGTTGAGCGATCGGTCATCGGGTTGCTGGTGGCATCCGCCGCGCTGGTTTGCGGGTTTTTAGGTTCACGGGCGTCATTGTTGTAGTAACGCAGCGAGCCGGCCAGCGTCTGGGCGCTGTCAATTTTCCAGCTGCCTTTCGCCAGCATATTGTTAATCGCTTCGTCGTTTGGTGCCGTAGTACCGTTGCTCTGGCGCAAATCACCGCGATCGCGACTGGACCAGGCAAGCAGTCCGTCCAGCGTATCGGTGCGACCAAACGCGCTGGCGCCCATACCGAGGCTGTGATCGCCGGTTGCCGCGGTACCGAACACGCGATAACCGCTGTTTTGTCCGGCTTCCAGCAGATCTTTGGCATTCGCAGTGTCATAGGCGATCACACCACCTAACGCGCCGCTACCGTACAGCAGTGCAGAAGGACCACGGACGACCTCGATGCGTTTGATCAGCGCCGGATCGAGGAAGGTACTGTTCAGGTGTCCGGTGTCGGTTCCCTGACGAACGCCATCAACCAGCACCAGAACGCCACGTCGATCGTAGCCGCGCAGATTCACGTCCTGGCCGTTAGTGCGACCGGTGCCGTCAAGGGTCAGGCCCGGAACCGTACGCAACAGGTCGGCTGCTGAGCTGGCGGTCTGGTTTTCCGGCGCGGTGGCATCAATCACGCTGACCATCATCGGTGCTTCAAAAGCACTTCGGGCATTGCCGGTAGCGGTGACGGTCATATCTTCTACCGCCGCATACGCGACGGCGGGCAGGTTACTGATAATCGCCAGCGCCAAGAGCGAAGGGCGCAGGGATGCAGTGTGCAGGTGTGGCATAGCAACTCTCCATTAGGAAATCGAAAAGCGCTGGCTGCCTGGGTATTACCTGGGTGGCTGGCGAAAAGTGGTGTTTATTTGGTCAGAATGAGTTTTCCGGCTTGTGTCTGGCGCAGCAAATAGAGCTGGCCATCGTGTTCTATGATCACGCGCCCCTCTTTGCCCAGCAGACTTTTACTGTCAATTCGGCGCTCGTTTGGCGCGACGGCAGGCGGTGTTTTTTCTTTTGCGGGCGTTGTTGTGTTATCCATACGTGAATAGTTTTTAAAAATAACAATCAATTTAACAATGATAATCATTATCATCAAACCGCAAAATTGCGGCAAGCCTTTTTGTGAAATAATTGTGACGAGAATAGATTTTGTACAATAAGGAGGGGGAAAACAAAGGATTAGCACCGGGCAACGTGATGTTACCCGGCGAACAGCATTAAAAACGGCTATCAACCGCAGAGGCGAGTTTTTCAACCAGCAGTTCAGTATCTTCCCAGTTCAGGCACGGGTCGGTAATGGACTGGCCGTAAACCTGCGGCTGGCCGCTAACGATTTTTTGCGTACCTTCACGCAGGAAACTCTCCGCCATAATCCCGGCAATCGCCGTCGAACCATTGCGAATTTGCTGGCACACATCATCACAAACGTCTAACTGACGACGATGCTGCTTCTGGCAATTGCCATGGCTAAAATCGACCACCAGATGTTCAGGCAGGGAAAATTCGTGCAGGGTATCGCAGGCGGCGGCAATATCTTCAGCATAATAATTCGGCTTTTTACCGCCGCGCATGATGATATGCCCGTAAGGATTGCCGCTGGTCTGATAAATGGTCATCTGGCCGGTTTTATCCGGAGAGAGGAACATATGGCTGGCACGGGAGGCGCGAATCGCATCGACGGCAATACGCGTATTGCCATCCGTACCGTTTTTAAAGCCGACCGGGCAGGAAAGCGCAGAGGCCATTTCACGGTGGATCTGGCTTTCGGTGGTGCGTGCGCCAATGGCTCCCCAACTGATTAAATCGGCAATAAACTGACCGGTCACCATGTCGAGGAATTCTGTTGCCGTGGGTACGCCCAGTTCATTGACCTGCAACAGCAGTTTGCGCGCCAGTTCAATGCCGTGGTTCACGCGGTAGCTGCCGTTTAAATCCGGGTCGGAAATTAAGCCTTTCCAGCCCACTACGGTGCGCGGTTTTTCAAAATAAGTGCGCATCACGATTTCCAGACGCGCCTGATGTTTTTCGCGCAGCGCCTGCAAACGCGTCGCGTATTCCATGGCGGCATCAAGATCGTGAATCGAGCAGGGACCTACGATCACCAGTAAACGAGCGTCTTCACCATTTAATATTTTTTCTATCCGGCGTCGGGAGTCCGTAACATGACGGGCGACGGAGGACGAAACAGGATGCCGTTGCGCAAGCTCTGCTGGAGTGACCAGGTTGTCAATACGCGCAGTACGGAGTTCATCGGTTCTGTTCATTACTTGTCTCAGAAATTTGTTGCTTCAACGGCAGGACTACCGGGAAGTGATGTATATCACAATATCATACTCATCCTGCCTGGTGGCGAGCATAATAACAAAAAATCGAACCAATGCACTAGCATTCTAGTACATGCGGCGATTCAGCCCCATGATGTCGAGGATCTTGGTAGCAATCTCTTCTACCGAATAATTGGTACTGTTCAGCCATGGGATCTGGTTTTTCCGGTATAGCGCCTCCACCTCAGCAACCTCCATCCGGCACTGGCGCATCGAGGCGTAACGGCTGTTTTCCCGGCGCTCTTCGCGGATGGCCGCCAGGCGCTCAGGGTCAATGGTCAGGCCGAACAATTTATGCTGTAACGGCTTCAGGGACGCTGGCAGCACCAGATTATCCATATCATCGGCAATAAAGGGGTAGTTGGCCGCGCGAATGCCAAACTGCATGGCCAGATACAAACTGGTCGGGGTTTTACCGCAACGGGAAACGCCAAGCAGGATCACCTGCGCCTGATCGAGGTTGCGCAACGAAATGCCGTCGTCATGGGCGAGGGTATAATCAATGGCGGCAATGCGCGCGTCGTACTTGTTAAGGTTGCCGGGGTTCAGGCCGTGGGTACGATGGGCGATCGGCGTAGGGTCGAGCTTCATCTCTTGCTGCAGTGGGGCAACCAACGCCTGCACGATATCCTGACAAAATCCTTCGCTTTGCAAAATGATCGAGCGAATTTCCGGCAAAACGATAGAGTAAAACACCAGAGGGCGCACGCCAGTTTGTTGATAGATCGCGTCAATCTGGTCTTTAACCGCTCGCGCACGACTCTCATTTTCCACAAACGGCAGCGTAATGCTGCTGATCGTAACCGGAAATTGTGACATTACCGCGTGGCCCAATACCTCGGCGGTGATGGCCGTACCATCAGAAATATAAAATACGTGACGATCAACAGCATTATCCATTTTGCTCATCCTGGGGCTGACATAATTCTCTGAAAGCATAAATTAAAATTCGCCAGAAGCGAATATTGCTGCATCTATTTTGTAAAATGAAACGGTATTTTTATATTTACTGAAAAGTACATTTCATTTTTCGGAACAAATGTTTATACCGGTAGTTTTTGTGGTGATCCCCTGTGGCTCGCGGGTTTGCGCAAATGCGGAAACAATCTGAAAAAATAAAAAATAAAGTTGCTTGAACGATTCACCGTTTTTTTCGCTGAAGTAAATATGCAAAGATAATTACGCAAAATTGAGTTTCCTAACCTCGTTCATATATAAGGATTGTTCGATGTCCAACAATGGCTCGTCACCGCTGGTGCTTTGGTATAACCAACTCGGCATGAATGATGTAGACAGAGTTGGGGGCAAAAATGCCTCCCTGGGTGAAATGATTACTAACCTTTCCGGTATGGGTGTTTCCGTACCGAATGGTTTTGCAACGACCGCCGATGCGTTTAACCAGTTTCTGGACCAGAGCGGTGTAAACCAGCGCATTTATGAGCTGCTGGATAAAACGGATATTGACGATGTCACCGAGCTTGCGAAAGCCGGCGCACAGATCCGCCAGTGGATTATCGACACTCCTTTCCAGCCGGAGCTGGAAAATGCCGTCCGCGATGCCTACGCGCAGCTGTCAGCAGACGATGCCCATGCCTCTTTTGCCGTGCGCTCTTCCGCCACCGCAGAAGATATGCCAGATGCGTCATTTGCCGGTCAGCAGGAAACCTTCCTCAACGTCCAGGGATTTGATGCCGTACTGGTTGCTATCAAACACGTCTTTGCCTCGCTGTTTAACGACCGTGCAATCTCTTATCGCGTTCACCAGGGTTATGACCATCGTGGCGTGGCGCTCTCTGCTGGCGTTCAGCGGATGGTGCGCTCAGACCTCGCGTCTTCCGGCGTAATGTTCTCCATCGATACCGAATCCGGTTTCGATCAGGTGGTGTTCATCACTTCCGCATGGGGCCTCGGCGAGATGGTTGTGCAGGGTGCCGTTAACCCGGATGAATTCTACGTGCACAAACCGACTCTGGCGGCAAACCGTCCGGCGATCGTCCGTCGCACAATGGGTTCGAAAAAAATCCGTATGGTCTACGCGCCAACCCAGGAACACGGCAAGCAGGTGACGATTGAAGATGTACCGCAGGAGCAGCGCGACATTTTCTCCCTGACCAACGCAGAAGTGCAGGAACTGGCGAAGCAGGCGGTACAGATCGAGAAGCACTACGGTCGTCCGATGGACATCGAATGGGCGAAAGACGGTCATACCGGCAAGCTGTTCATTGTGCAGGCGCGTCCGGAAACCGTGCGCTCGCGCGGCCAGGTGATGGAGCGTTATACGCTGCATGCTCAGGGTAAAATTATTGCTGAAGGTCGTGCTATCGGTCACCGCATTGGCGCGGGTCCGGTCAAAGTCATTCAGGACATCAGCGAAATGAACCGTATCGAACCTGGCGACGTCCTGGTTACCGACATGACCGACCCGGACTGGGAACCGATCATGAAGAAAGCGGCGGCGATTGTCACCAACCGTGGCGGTCGTACCTGCCACGCGGCGATCATTGCCCGTGAACTGGGGATCCCGGCCGTGGTTGGCTGTGGTGATGCCACCGAGCGTATGAAGGACGGTGAGAAAGTCACTGTCTCCTGCGCCGAGGGTGATACCGGTTATGTTTATGCTGAGATGCTCGACTTCAGCGTGAAGAGTTCCAGCGTGGAGACCATGCCGGATCTGCCGTTGAAGGTGATGATGAACGTGGGTAACCCGGACCGGGCTTTCGACTTCGCCTGTCTGCCAAACGAAGGTGTCGGCCTGGCGCGTCTGGAATTTATCATCAACCGCATGATTGGCGTACACCCGCGTGCGTTGCTGGAGTTCGATGACCAGACGCCTGAGCTGCAAAACGAAATCCGCGGCATGATGAAAGGTTTTGATTCCCCGCGTGAATTCTACGTTGGTCGTCTGACGGAAGGGATCGCTACGCTGGGTGCAGCGTTCTATCCAAAACGCGTTATCGTGCGTATGTCAGACTTTAAGTCCAACGAATATGCCAACCTCGTCGGCGGTGAGCGTTATGAGCCGCATGAAGAGAACCCGATGCTGGGCTTCCGCGGGGCGGGCCGTTACATTGCTGATAGCTTCCGCGACTGTTTCGCGCTGGAATGTGACGCAGTGAAACGTGTCCGTAACGATATGGGCCTGACTAACGTAGAAGTGATGGTACCGTTTGTACGTACCGTTGCCCAGGCGAAAGCGGTAGTGGAAGAGCTGGCGCGTCAGGGGCTGAAACGCGGTGAGAACGGACTGAAGATCATCATGATGTGCGAGATCCCATCCAACGCCTTGCTGGCCGAGCAGTTCCTTGAGTACTTTGACGGCTTCTCCATCGGTTCAAACGACATGACGCAGCTGGCGTTGGGACTGGACCGTGACTCTGGTGTGGTTTCTGAACTGTTTGACGAACGTAACGACGCGGTGAAAGCGCTGCTGTCGATGGCGATTCGTGCAGCCAAGAAACAGGGCAAATACGTTGGTATTTGCGGTCAGGGTCCATCCGATCACGAAGACTTCGCCGCCTGGCTGATGGAAGAGGGGATCGACAGTCTGTCGCTGAACCCGGACACCGTCGTGCAGACCTGGCTGAGCCTGGCTGAACTGAAGAAGTAACATCATGCCGGATGGTGGCGTAAATGCCTTACCCGGCCTACGGTTAGTATGCAACGTAGGCCGGATTAGAGGTGTTAGCATCGCCATCCGGTATTTTACCCTTCAACGCTTTCCACACTCTCCACGCTTAAACGCTGAATGATATCCTGACGCAGCTGGTATTTTTGTACCTTGCCTGACGCCGTGCGCGGTAACGTTTCGACAATGACGATGTGTTCCGGATATTTATACTTTGCCACCCGTTTGCGGCTAAAAAAGGCCACCACTGATTCCAGCGACAGCGAATGATGCGGCGGTTTCAGTACCACATAAGCGCACGACCGTTCACCTAGCCGATCGTCTGGCATCGCGACAACGCAGGCATCATGAATGCGCGGATGCTGCAATAAAATATCCTCCACTTCGCGGCTGCTGATGTTTTCCCCACCGCGCACAATAATATCTTTTTTACGCCCGGTAATTTTGATGTATCCCGCTTCGTCCATGCGGCATAAGTCGCCACTGTAATACCAGCCATCTTTATCCAGCGCGCGGGCGGTCAGTTCAGGCTCATCGAGGTAGCCCATAAAAACATTGGGGCCACGCGACGCCTCTTCACCTTCGCACCCTGCAGGCAACGTATTGCGCGCTTCATCGACGACTTTAATTTCCACGCCTGCGGCGGCATATCCATCGGTGTTCATCATGCGTGAAAGTGAATCGTCGAGATTGACCAGCGCATGCGGCGAGCTCTCCGACGAACCATAGATGCTTAACAATTTAATGCCGCGCTGTTGGCAGTCACGGGCAATCTTTTGCGGAATGGTGGTGCCACCGCATAAGAAAAAACGTAGTGATGTGAGATCACAGGGCCGTTTTTCCAGACTACACAACATGTCGTAGACGAAGGGGGTTGCACCGAGCACGCAGGTACAGCGTTGTTGCTCGAGCAGTTCCAGACAGGCGGTTGGGGTGAATATATCCAACAAAACGCTGCGTGCGCCGATTAAAAACGGCGCGGTAACGCCATGCAAAAAACCGGTAGCGTGTCCCAGTGGGGCGGGCATCAAAAACACATCCTGCCAGGTGAGATTGAGACGGGCACAGTAGGCGCGTTCGCTGGCAAGGATATTGTTGTGGGTTAACATTACGCCTTTCGGCATTCCCTCGGTCCCGGAGGTAAACAGCACGGCAGCCAGTTCATCGGCGTGAACGTTAATAACCTGGGTTAATGGCGGAGCCTGAAGCAGTTGGCTGAATGCCAGCGAGGCGGTGGCCGGTGCCAGTTTATCTACGGCGACAATCTGTTGCAGATGCGGCAACTGGTTTTGCAAGGGGAGGATCAGATCGACCGGTCGGGTCTGTTTAAACAACGTCGGTGCGAAAAAAATCTTCGCTTTGCATTTGTTCAGTACCCACACCAGTTCCGCTTCGCGCCAGGCAGGCAGCAGTGGTACGGAAACGGCCCCGGTTTTCAGGCAGGCCAGGTAGATAATGGTGAACTCGCACCAGCCAGGCAACTGAAAGGCAATGCGATCGCCGGGTTGGATCCCGCAGGCTACAAACCAGGTTGCCAGACTGCTGGCAGCATCGTCGAGTGCAGCGTAGGTATATGAAGCGCCATGATTATCAACCACGGCGATTTTATCCGGCATGGCTCTGGCGGTTTGGTGCCAGTAATCGCCAAGCGAAGCATCTCCCCATAAACCCAGTTGTCGCCAGGCCTGGCGACGTTCGGCGTTAAACGTAAGTGTGATACTCATGAAGTTATTCCCAGGATTATTTCGGCATACATCTGACCGGATGGCCAGGCGGGGCCAATCCGGCGTACAACATGCAAAATCCGTTAGCCGTAGCGGAAATCAACGCCAAATGTTCCGAGCGGGTATTCCCATTGTGTGAGGATCGTGTCACCGCACAGCACCCGGCAGGTGCCGCACTCCAGGCAGCCTGCGGAATCAAAATGAATATTTCCACTCTCATCCTGTTTATACAGTCCGGCGGGGCAGGCTTTCAGCAACTTGCGAAATTCATTAAGGTCGGGATGTTCAGCCAGAATGATGTGCGGGTGGCCTTCATCAACATTAAATTTATTGACGCCCAGTTTGACGTCGACGTTAACGTTAGTGTCCTGATTCATAGTGCGGTGGCCCCCTTGATGCCGTCTTTCAGTAAGTTCATCAGCCCAATTTGCCTGGCATGGGACATGATCATCTTGCGAACGGGCTGATTTGGGCTTCCGTCGACGGTAAACATATCGTTCATGATATCGGCCACCATGCGGGGATACTGGGTGAACAGGCGCGGGTTTTCCATCAGCGCCGGGATCTTGCGAAAATGCTGTAAATCACGCATCACACAGCCCTGTTCGAGGGCGCGTTTGTAATCCATCAGGCTACTGGCCGAGTAATCCTGGCGCTCTTTTGCAGCAATGGCTGTTTGGGCGGCGGCTTCTGCGGAAGCTATCGCCAAATCCATGCCGCGCACGGTATAACCCAGATTCAGACAGAAACCAGCGGCATCGCCGACGATCATTACCCCGTCATCAACCAGTTTCGGAACCATTGCCAGACCGCCTTCCGGTACCATATGTGCGGAATACTCCAGCAGTTCACCGCCGGCAATCAGCGGACGAATAGTCGGGTGTCGCTTAAAGTCTTCCAGCATTTGCGGAATGCTTTTCGTGGCATGGGCAATATCCCCCAGACCACACACCAGGCCCAGAGAGATGGAATCCTTGTTGGTATACAGAAATCCGCCTCCCATCAGTCCATCAGACGGTGAGCCTGCGAACAGCCAGGCTGCACCTTCGTTGCCTGACAGATTGAACCGATCCGCAATCACCGCCGACGGTAAGCCGATCAGCTCTTTTACGCCAACGGCATAGTGCTGCGCAGAAGAGGGGGGAACCATCCCCAGCGACCGTCCCAGCATAGAATTAACGCCATCGGCTAGGATGACAATATTGGCTTCAAGGATATCGTCCCCGGCTTGCACTCCGGTGACCTTATTGCCTTCGCGAATTAGCGCGTCGACGCGCACGCCGGGGATGAACTGCACGCCAGCCTGTTCCGCTTTTTCCATTAGCCATGGGTCAAGCCGGTTGCGCAAAACGGTATAAGAGTCCTGCGCTGGCGCGTTGTCTTTTTCACGATGGAAGTCGAGGGTAACGGCGCTCTCTTCGGTCAGGAAGGAGATTTTTTCGCGGGTGACTTTACGTTCGAGAGGCGCTTCCTGCGCGAATCCGGGCATGATGCGCTCAAGGCTATGCGCGTAGAGTCTCCCGCCGGTCATATTTTTACTGCCCGCACTGTTGCCGCGCTCAATGACCAGTACGTCCAGTCCGGCCCGGGCCATAACGTAGCCTGCCATTGTACCCGCTACACCAGCACCGACCACAATGGCATCAAATTTTTCATCTGACATGCTTTATGCTCCTTTCCCGCCGCGAGGGCAGCGGGAGATGTGCGTTAACGGGATTAGCGGCTGAGATGGTCGATAAGGGCCGGAACCACTTTGTAGATGTCGCCCACCAGACCGTAATCGGCGTAATTGAAAATAGGGGCTTTTTTATCTTTGTTGATGGCGACAATGACTTTCGCGCCGTTACCGCCGACCATATGCTGAATTTGTCCTGAGATGCCCAGCGTGAGATACAGGTCTGATTTCAATAACACGCCAGAAACGCCAATGTAGCGTTCGCGTTCCATCCAGTTTTCGCCTTCGGCAATCGGTCGTGAACAACCCACTTCAGCATCCAGCACCGATGCCAGTTGGCGCACCATTTCCAGATCGTTTTGCGCCACCAGGCCGCGACCCACACCCACCACGCGCCTGGCTTTGCTGAGATCCACGCTGCTCACGGATTTGGCGCGACGCTCCAGGCATATCACTTCATGGTGCGGCGCGATGTACGTTGCTGAGACAACCGGGCAGTTGTGTGAGGCGTTTTCCGCGACCGGTTCAAGCTGGCCTGGGGCAAGCGTGATAATCGCCAGCGTACTTTTGATTTTTTCTTTGCCAAATGCCAGACCACCATACATCCGGTGTTCGGCGAACAAAATGCCTGCATCCAGCGTTACCGATGTGGCGTCGTTCACCATCGCTGCGTTGAGCTGAATGCTTAAGCGTGCGCCAAGGGATTTGGCTCGTTTAGTCGCGGACATCAGCAGCAGCCCGGCGTGTTCCTGCATCAGGGCGGCGATGGTCTCAGCGTAATTTTCAACACGCTGTAAACCGGAGGTTGCGTCGAGCACGACTATCTTATCGGCGCCCAGGGCTTGCAACTGATTGGCCTGGTCGCTGCCTTGTACGATAAGGTGTACCTGCTCACCCCACAGGCGAGCGCCGGCCATTAATTCTGCATAGCGTTCTACGTTATCGCTGAACACCCAGACGTTGGCTAATTTACTCATGATGATTTCTCTCCGTTGGGCTTAGTTCAGGGCTTTTTTCAGGTGTTCAGCCAGTTCGGCAATGGCTTCTGCTGAGTCATTTTCCAGAATGATGTGCTGACGTTCGGTTTGCGGCGGCACGGTGAGACTCACCAGCTCCGCTAACGGTGACGCAGGTATCCAACCAATATCGCTGGCTTGCCACGGGGTGACCGGTTTTTTACCCGCGCCCAGAATCGCCTTCATCGAGGGAATACGCGGTGTGTTGATATCCGACGTCACGCACAGTACGGCGGGGAGCGGCAGATCAATTACTTCGACTTCATCTTCAAGTGTGCGCTCAACCACAAGGCGATCGCCGTTACGTTGGATGCTGCTGACGGCATTAATCACCGGGAGCTGTAATAGTTCGCCAACCAGTAAGCCGACCTGCTGCGCGTAGATATCCCCCGATCCTTCACCGAACAGCATCAGGTCGAAATCCATATTTTTGGCTGCACAGGCCACCGCCTGAGCGGTATCCCGGGGTAATGAATGCTCCAGCTGTGGATCCTGCACCATATACAAACTGTCCGGCCCGCGGGACAGCACGTCTTTACGCACTTTGGAGTTTTGTAGTAGCGACCCGCCCACCGTTAAGGCGATGATTTCATCACCCTCCGCGCTAAGCTGCGCTGCGGCCTCTATCGCATTTAAGTCAAACTGGCTGATTTTGGCATCGGCCCGGTCAAAGTTAAGCGAGCGCTGTGGGGTAACAACAATGTCCTGTTCTTCAGGCACCAACTTAAAGCAGGTTATTATTTTCATGGCATCTCCAGTGATTCTCGTGTGGATAATGACGTGGTGCGTCATTATCGACAGTAGGGAAAATTGACTGAAAATAGTGTGCGACAGAGGGAGGGCTGTTTTCGACGGGGAAATCTGTTTTCATTGCCAACAATCTTGCAAAAAAAACGTCCCGGGAATGCCTGGTTTATCAGCAATAATCAGACGGTGCGTCCCAGAGGAAAAAACGGGAACACAAAGACAGTGAAAATAATTGCGAAATGCATCATGTTTTTAATCGCCTTTGCGCTGAATTTGTTTCTTATATGTAAATTATTAATACAGACTTAATAACATTTATTCTTTTTGATTATTATAAAACGCAAATAATCAATGGCAGCAATGTACCAAAGCAAAAGGTGTCATCTTGCAGACGGCGCAAATAATTTTGTTTCGCCGGGAAGGAATAACGTTGTATAACGTCATTATCGTTTTTATTTTCTGATATTAATAATCCCAAAATTGCTGCCTTTAGGTGGAGGTTGTCATGTATCAACGCTGCTTTGATAATGCCGTGGAGACCCTTTTTGAACAGGGGAAAACCCCGAGATTCTCGCGATTCGTCATCAGTGATGACCCTAACTGGGAGTCGGGTCATCACGTTCACGATAATGAAACAGAGCTTATTTATGTCAAAAAAGGGGTCGCAAGATTAATTATCGATTCGTCGCTGTATGTCGCGCATGCCGGTGATATCGTGGTGATAGAGCAAGGGCGACTCCATGCGGTTGCTTCGGATAGTAGCGCGCCTGCAACGACTTACACCTGCGCGCTCTACGGTTTTCGTTTCAACGGCTGGCAGGATAATCAGCTATTGCAGATGCACTCGTGTCCGGTGATCAGCGTTACTCAGGGGAAGGAGGTTATTAAGAGTATCTTTAATGAGTTGGGAGTTATGCTCCCCCAGAGCAAAAATAACCTGACATCTTCAGCCTACGACGCTTTTGCTTATGCTCTAACCGTTTTATTTTACGAAAACTTTAAAAATGCCTATCGTTCTGAGCAAGGTTATATTAAAAAAGATGTCTTAATTAAAGATGTGCTGGTCTATTTAAATAATAACTTCCGCGAAAAAATTACTCTCGATCAGTTATCCAAAAAATTCCGGGCCAGCGTGAGTTATATCTGCCATGAATTTACTAAGGAGTATCGAATTTCGCCGATCAATTATGTGATTCAGCGACGAATGACCGAGGCGAAATTTGCCCTGACGAATACGGAAGCTTCGTTAGCGGAAATCTCCTGGCGGGTAGGGTATGAAAATGTCGATCACTTTGCCAAACTCTTTCAGCGGCATGTGGGTTGTACCCCCAGTGATTATCGCAAGCAGTTTAAAAATAATCTGGTTGAGCAGGAATGCTTGATGCCAGAGGTCTGATTAACCCTTGCTCGTGCCGGAAAACGCTTGTGCGCTATCCGGCACGAATTACCGCTTACTTATTCTGGTAATCTTTCAGGATTTGGCGTCCGGCGACGTAAATCATAATTTCGTCGGTGCCGCCGCCAATGCGCTCGCAGCGAACATCGCGCCAGAATCGGGAAACGCGTGCTTCATCGGTGTAACCCAGCCCGCCCATGATCTGAATGGCGTCATCAATCACTTCCATTGCCGTGCGGGCGCAATACAGTTTTGCCAACGCCGCGCTGGTCCGCAGCGACTGTTCCTGATCGGCCTGCCAGGCCACTTTCAACACCATATTGCGCATGTTTTCAATTTTAATCGCCATCAGCGCCAGTTTTTCCTGGATCATCTGGTTATGGCCAATCGGTTTACCAAATGCGATGCGCTGGTTAGCGTAACGGGCGGCATCTTCGAAGGCGCACTCGGCGAAACCGGTACTACGCGCGGCGTTGATCAACCGTTCCATCTCAAAGTTGTACATGACGTTGAGGAAGCCCATGCCTTCTTCGCCGACCATATCGCTTTCGTCTACTTCAACATCATCAAGATAGACTTCGCAGGTGCTGAGCATGTGCCAGCCGATTTTATGCAGCGGATTAACCTTAATGCCGGGTTTCTTCGAATCCACCCACCACAGCGTAAAGGCTTTCTTCGGATCTTTCGGCTCCGGATCGCGAGCCAGTACCAGCATATAAGGATACTCTTTAGCGCCGGTGATAAAGGTTTTTTGCCCGTTGAGATATACCTTGCCGTTTTTGCGGGTGTAGCTGGTGGTGGCGCTGTTATTGTCTGAACCTGCTCCCGGTTCGGTTAATGCCAGCGCATAAGCCGGATCGCCCGTTTCCATGGTGCTTTCTGCCGTTTTACGTAACTGCTCGGCGGATCCAAAACGACGCATACTGTGAATACACTGACCGTTCGTGATTAAAAAAGCGGGTGCGCCGCATTTGGAAACTTCCATCAGTGCCAGCATCTGCGTGACGTAATCTGCCGGGATACCGCCGAACTCTTCCGGAACGCCCAGCATTGAAATACCGTTGTCCGCAAGGGCGCGCATAAACTCTTTCGGATAGGTAGCCGTCTGATCGCAGGTACGGAAATATTCCTCCGGGAAATTGCTGGTAATCAGTTCGCGAATGCTGGCAAGCAGCAGCTCTTGTTCTTCAGTTAATGAAAAATCCATCAGGGTACTCCTTTTAATTGGCGGCATCGGGCAATATAAAACCCATCGAAGCATCGATAAATAATCTTTCGTCCATCAGTTTCAGTTCCGGAGAAATAACCGGAGGGAAATCCATTTTGTCCAGAATGTCTTCCTGCAAAGAGACTCCTGGCGCAATTTCGACTAAATGAAGACCATCTTCTTTTAACGTAAATACAGCACGCTCGGTGATGTAACGCACATCCAGTCCGCGCTCGAGTGCAATTTTTCCGCTGAAAGTGACTTCAGGTAATTCGTTGACGAATTTTTTCACCCGGCCTTCCTGCACGATATTTAATTTGCCATTGGCAACTTCCGTTTTCAGGCTTCCGGCAGTTAAGGTGCCGCAAAATATTATTTTCTTCGAGGTGGCGCTAATATCGATAAAACCGCCGGTCCCCATAATTTTGCCATTGAATTTATGTACGCCGACGTTGCCGTGGCGATCCACTTCGGCGAAGCTTAAATAGCATACATCCAGCCCACCGCCGTGGTAGAAGTCAAACTGGGAGGTCATATCCAGAATCGCGCGGGTGTTGACGTTGGCGCCAAAAGCGATGCCCTGGGAGGTAATTCCGCCAATCGGGCCGGTCTCGACCGTCAGAATAAAGTCGTCAGCGCAGCCTTCTTCGCGAGCAACGAGACCAATACCATCGGCGATACCCACGCCAACGTTGCCGACCGCGCCTTTACGCATTTCGAACAGGGCGCGTCGGGCCACCAGTTTACGCTGATTGAGCGGCAGGGCAGTCTGCTGGCTGTCATCAAGGACAAAATCGCCCGAGATAAAGCGGTTAACCGGCGCACCGCCGTACAATTGAGTTTGATCGGGATCGATGACCACAATATCGACCAGATAGCCCGGAATACGCACGGCTTTTGGGTGCAGTGTGGCTTTCTTCACCATTTTTTGCACCTGCATCATGACGATGCCGCCGTTGTTGTGAACGGCCTGAGCGATCACCAGCGCGTCGAGATACATAACTTCATCTTCAAACGTGGCGTAACCTTCGCTGTCGCAGGTGGTGGCGCGAATAAAGGCGATGTTTGGCGCAATGGCTTTGTAGTAGAGGTACTCTTTGTTATCAATTTCCACCAGCTTGATCAGATCTTCGGTGGTCACTTCATTCAGCTTTCCGCCCTGTTGGCGGGGATCGACAAATGTTCCGATACCGATCTCACTCAGAATACCCGGCTGGTGGGCTGCCGAGGCACGCAGGGTCTGGGTTAATACGCCCTGAGGATAGTTATAGGCGGCAATTTTATTCTGTTCAGCGAGGTCGGAAATTCGTGGTGATTGTCCCCAGTGGCCGCATAATGCCCATTTGACTAAACCTTCTTGTGCTAACGGGCTAATTCCACGGTCAGCACGGTCACCTAATCCCGTTGGGCTAATCAATGATAAGTTTCGGGGGGAGTGTGCGTTTTTATATTTTTCAGCCAGCGCGTTAATTAATGTTGTTGCTTCGAGAATACCGCCGCCTGCGCCTAATACACAGAGCGTTGCCTCATCAGGAATATAATTAATGGCATCCGCTGGGGATAATACGGGGACCCGACCATCAATGCGTTTTGGTCTTGATAATTTCATGTGAACTCCAGATTATATGCGTGCGACTACCTGTCGCTATATTCGACAATAATAATGTGAGTTATTTAATAATGTCCGGCCATCTGCCCGATATTCGTGATTAAGCGAATATCTGGGGCAGGGCATTACTGATATTAATATGGATAAACGGTACTATTACGCCTGATGCAATATGGTCAAAACAGTACGTAGGTCGGTGACCGAAATTTGCCCAGGGGCAGAGGCTTTTTTCACCGCGCCAAAGGTTGCAGCTGAACCGAAAACCTCACCGGACAGACGTGAAATCACCCCTGTTTTAGCCATCGACATAGTAATGATCGGGCGATCGGCATAGCGTTCTGCATTTCCAGAGTTGCGCCAAGCAGGGTCAATACATCCGTTTTGTTTTGCGGCATCAGGGCGATTTTCGGGATATCAGCGCCAAGCTCCTGCATTTTACGCAGGCGCAGGACAATCTCTTGTGCCGCTGGCGTCTTATGGAAATCATGATTCGACATAATGACGGCGATATTTTTTGCATGTGCATATTCGACGGTGGCTTTAATCAATTCGTCACCGGTGAAAAGCTCCAGGTCAATCATATCGACCAGACCGCTATCTACCGCCGCACGGTTTAGCGCAATATAGTTTTCGACAGCCAGCGCCTGTTCACCACCTTCTTTGGCACTACGGAAGGTGAACAGCAGCGGTTTGTCAGCCATCACCTCGCGGATGACGCGTGCAGCTTCCAGTACGGCATCAACGGAGGACACCTCGGTGAAATGGTCAACGCGCCATTCCAGAATGTCGAAATCCGCCTCGCGATAGGCCAGCGCTTCGCTTTTTACCGTTGCGATGTCTTTACCCATCAGTGAGACAATGATCTTCGGCGCACCCTCGCCAATGACGAGGTTTTTTACGGTTACGGTTTTCATCGATTACCCTTTAAATATTTTACAAATGCTTGCCCATCAGGCTGCAAAACCCATAACCTGTTTCACATACTCAAGAGGGAAATCTTTCCCGGTCCAGAGTTTAAACTGTTCAGCCCCTTGCCATAACAACATGCCGTAACCATCAATCGTTTTGCAACCGGCAAGTTGTGCCTGTTGCAATAATTTGGTCATATGCGGGTTGTAGACGCATTCAGTCACCAGCAGATCCGGGCGTAGCAGGGAAACGTCGGTCACCAGAGATTCGTTCTCCAGCGGCTTCATTCCCACTTTCGTACCGTTGGTCAGAATATCCGCGCTGACCAGTGCGTCCGCAAAAGCCTGTCGATCGTCGAGATCGATAACGGTGACCACGCAATCGGTATTTTCATTAACACGTTTGGCGAATTCCTGCGCTTTGGCAAAGAACTCATCTTGACGGTTAAAGAGTTTGATTTCTTTGATGCCTTCAATCGCCGCCTGGGCGCCAATGGCCGTTGACGCGCCGCCTGCGCCCAACAGTACCATGGTTTTACCCCTGATATCGAAACCGCTTTCCTTGATGGCACGAATATGACCCGTACCATCAGTATTGTAGCCGCGCAGGTAACCATCATCATTGACGATAGTATTAATCGCGCCGACCAGTTTGGCTGCAGGCGTTAATTCATCAACATATTCACATGCCAGTTGCTTGTTGGGCATTGAGACTCCGGTACCGCGCATTTTTAAGGCCTTCAGCCCGGCAATCGCATTAGCAAACGTGGAGTTATCGACTTCAAATGCCATGTAGGTAAAAGGTAATCCCGCTTTTTCTAATGCCTTATTTTGCATTTCAGGCGACAGGCTGTGTCTGATCGGGTAGGCCATCAGACCAATCAGTTCATATTTTGCAGTTACGTCCATTTGATACTCCTTCTAAGCAATTTATTGAAAATAACGTTCGCCCAACCGCACATCATTTTTGGGAATATCAAATACGCGGTAGTAACGAATAAAGACGATGATGGCGGTGATGAAGGCCAGCAAAGCAAATGCGAGGTCCAGCAAAATGATGTACTGCAGGCCTATGTTAGAAAGGTATCCGGTGATTAATGGGATAATAAAGTTGGCTACGCCCCCCATCATCATATAAATACTGGTGACCTTGGCTTTGCTCCTGGGGAAAAACTCTGACATCACCGAAACGCCGAGCTGTAAAATACCGCCTGCGGCAGAAAACCCGATAAGAAATGAACCGGCGTTACACACCAATGGGGATGGATATAAATAGATAACCGCTGCGGTGAGGGTTGCCAGCCCGGCGTTAAATACATTCGCCCAAATGGGTCGAACCATTTTCTTGAGCAGTGCAGCAAAAATAAACACGCAGACCAGCGAACCCATACTGTAGTAAGAGATGGTTTTCAGCGCGTCGGCTTCTGCCATGCCGGCAAATGCCATCGCGTATTTCGGCATCCAGACCACGATGACGTAAAAGGTCGAGAATGCGGCCACCCCAAACATAACGGAGGCTACGCCTTCCAGCCAGACCAGCGGTTTACTGTTCATCTGTGGTAGCTCTTTTGCAATGCCCGCATCCACCATCTGGCTGGGGAAACGGCTTTTGAGCAGCATCAACGTTATGATGACGAACAGTATCCCTGGGATAATGACCGCATAGCCATACCAGATATGGTTGAGCAGCATGGTGCTGACGACGATGGGGTAGATCATCTGCCCGAATGAGACCATCGCTTTAACCAGGATAACCGCTGACCCAGATGCCTTAGGGAAGCATTCCATCAAAGCCGGATAACCACCTGTATCCAGGGCCGAGTTAGCGACGCCGACACAAACAGCGAGAATAAAGGCAATCATCAGATTCGGGCTGGCGGGAATGCCGAAGAAAAACAGCATGTACAGAATAGCACCTAACAGAATGATAGCCCGTCTACCAAATTTATCTGAGAGCACGCCAAAGAATAAAATACTCACCAGGCGGCCAAGACCAATTCCGGAAATTAAATAGGCTATCCCAGCATTGTCAGTGGAGAATTTTTCTGCGAGAGAGCTCATATTTTGCGCCAGTGTAATGACGCTAATGCCGTGTAAAAAATAACTTAAATAAATACAGGTTATCGCCAAAAGAAATGGCGTATTAAAGGTCTTATTTTGAGACATGTTCACAACTCCTTGCGGATTTTAAAATTGTTCTGTGCTCGTCGATATTGTTTAAATTGCGGCGACCTTGTGATTAATATACCGGGGTGCTGATATTGTGCCTACATAGCATGGCGTTTAAGTTACCAGGTATGTTGCATGCTCAACTGTGAAACTTAATTCTTTCAACCAACATTTTGCTGAAGTTTTAAAACCGCGACCAATTATTTTGCAGCGGGGGAGAACAATATTGCATCCGCGTTATTTTACGACCGTCGCCATGTTTAGTTGCTGCTTTGTCGCGATACGGCTGCGATAGCCAATAAACAATGCTAACAGGAAGCCTACCGCGGCTATGCCGGTATCAAACCACATGATGTGTGCAATGCTGGTCTGCGAGAGTCTTGCCGTTATCAGTGGGATGGTGAAGGTCGCAATGCTGCCCGCGCTGTAGTAAATCCCGGTAGCTTTGCCCTTCGCATCGGGAAAGCGTGCGGCCATCAGCGTTAAGCCGATTTGTACAACGCCTCCGGCTGAAGAGAAACCGATGACAAATGCGAAGACGATCACCATGTAGATCGACGGATGCAGGCAAACCATCAGCAAGGCGATAAATGAGATAAAGGTGTACAGCATTAACAGAGAGGTTGCGCGCCCCGTCTTTCGTGCCAGTGGCGCGGTGATCAACACACACAGTAGAGAACCGCAGGTATATATGCTTAACAGCTTGATCGATAAGGTGTAGGACATCCCGGCGACAAACTGTCCGTACTGTGCCAACCACTGGCTTATCAGATAAAATGTCGCCATGGCGATGTAGCCGTACAGAGTGTAACTGGCGAGATCGAGAAGAGAACAACGATGTTCAGATTGTATGCTTTTCTGTTCAACGGGTAATGCCTTGAGGTGGGCTTGATGCCCAGGATGGGCCGGGAATCGACAGCGAAACAAAAATATGCCATTGATTAGCATTACCGCGGCCGCCACAAGGAAGGACCAGCCAAACCAAAGTTCTGCCCACACCAGCAGACTGATAATCATCGGCAGCAGAAACTGACCGATGGAAACAAACGCTTTAATTAAGATATTAGCCGTGCCGGGAGAGCGGGGAAACGCCTCCATCAGGCTGGGGTAAGTTCCGGCGTCAAGAAAACTGTTTGCCATTCCGGCTAAAAATCCAAAAGCATAGGCAATATAAATGCTATGAGTATTGATGATGCCTACAAAGAACAGCAGGTAGCAGACCATACCGAAAATAATAAACGGTCTGCGGCCATAGCGATCGGAAAGCATGCCCGCCACCAATAACACGCTTAAACGGCCAATGCCGAGTGAGGAAATAACAATTGAGACCCCTGCGGCATCGGTGTGCCACTGTTGTTCCAGTGAAGACATATTGAGGCTCATCAGAATGACCCCCATGCCGTGTACCAGGTAATTAAAGTACAGCCCTATCGCAGTGGAGAAATAGGTGTTTTTCATAATATGTTACTCAGCGAAGAGGCTAAATGAGTGTGGCGCTGCGGTCTCTTAACACAAACGCTCAAGGTCGTGGGCATACAGTTCAACAGCGGCCGATTGATAGATTTTCCAGTCGAGAAAATCATCGTGCTGATAAACTGCCTGAAAAGAGATCAGATCGGGAAAGAAACGCATGGTGTTATTACCGATACGGTTATTTATTTTTTCGATAATGGCGTTAATTCTTAACTTTCGTCTGGCTTTCATTTCTGCACAAATGCGCGTGATGTCTTCCGGGATTTCCCTTTCGCCATTCTCCCATTGTTGCCAGGCGGCAACATTGTGATCCCGCGAGATATACATAGCGCTTTCTTCTACCGTCATAGCAAAAATATGGCGGATAGCCTGGAGTTCCAATGCGTTCATTATTTGATCACCTCATAAAAGACGGTGGAATAGTAATAACATTGCTGTGGATATTTCGGCTTGAAGAGAGTCACAGTATCTTGTGCAATATTATTTGTTTATCAACGGGGAAGAGCGGAGCTGTGGTGCGGTAAGGTTGGTGGCGAGGCGCGCGAAGGACAAAAAAAAGCCCATCGTGGGAGATGGGCAAAGACTACACACAGCAATTCGTTGTTTCACTCAGGGGATTTCCATGCTTATAAATCAATGTGTTGATCTAAAGCCATGGGCTAATAGTAGGCATACTGATTTTTTACGTCGATCAGATTCATCTCAATAGTTTAAAAACTGTAAATAATTTGCGAAGCAAATGAGTATTTAAAGAAGGATAACGTTGGGTCTTATTCAGTAAGCGGGCGGAATTGATTAGCAATGTTAAACAATCAGGCGGCGGTGCCGCCTGACGTGGGATTACTTATTGCGTTCGATTTCAGCAATTTCTTCGAGGATTTCGTCGGGATCGCTACCTGGCGCAGGGGCTTCGTTTACCCAGGCGGAGAACAGACGCCAGGACACGGCCAGTACCACCGGGCCGATAAACAGACCAATCATGCCGAAGGCAATCAGTCCGCCGATGACCCCTGAGAGAATCAGGATCAGCGGCAAATCGGCCCCCATGCGAATCAGCATCGGGCGAATAACGTTATCCAGCGTTCCGACCACGCCGCTCCACACCAGCAGCACCGTGCCCCAGGTTGAATCGCCCGTCCAGTACAGCCAGATAATGGCCGGGACCAGCACCGGCAATGGCCCCAGTTGCACCAGACAAGACAGGATCATCAATACCGCCAGCAACGTGGCGTACGGCACGCCGGTTACCGCCAGACCAATACCACCGAGCACTGCCTGCACCAGCGCGGTGACCACAACCCCTAATGCGACGGCGCGAATGGCTTGTGCTGCCAGCAGAATGGCGGCATCGCCACGTTTGGATGCCAGGCGACAAGCGAAGTGGCGAATACCTAACGCCACCTGTTCACCGCGCCAGTACAGCAGGGCGCTGAACAGCAGCATCAGACCACAGTGCATCATAAAGCGGCCAAGATGTGCAGCCTGGCCAACAAACCAGGTCGTCGTCGTGCCGATATAAGGACGAACCTTGGCCATGATGGCCGCGCCGCCCATATCCAGCAGACTGTGCCACGCGGCATACAATTTTGCGCCGACCAACGGAATACTGTTCAGCCACGCCAGATCCGGCAGGGTCATATCGCCTGCGGTTACGGCATGGATCAATGGCCCGCTGCCATCAACAATGCTATTGACCAGTAGCGCGATAGGAATGATGAACAACAGCACCAGCAGCAGGGTCATCACCAGCACGGCCAGCGAGCGACGGCCCCAGAGCAATTTTTGTAAGCGTAGCAGGATCGGCCAGGTCGCAATGACCACCGTCCCCGCCCATGCAAAACCGAGGATAAAGGGCTGAACAATCCAAAGACAGGCCACAATCATGACGGCTAAAAACAGCGCCGATAGCAGCACTTGTGCAATATCCTTGGGCTGGCGGAAATTTACCATAAATACTTTTCACCTTTGTCTTTGCGCCAGAACGTTGACGCGACGTGAACACTTAAATGACACCCTGTAATGATGAGCAATTTCAGCGGTTTTTAACAGGCGGATTCTGCCTGTAAATCTGCTGAGCGTATTAGAAAAAAATGTGATACAACAAACAAAGCAACACGCAAACGATTAAATTCACAACACAGACCGCAGGAAAGGGTCACTATAATGATTCCACAAATTTCTCAGGCGCCAGGTGTCGTTCAACTGGTGCTCAATTTTTTGCAGGCACTGGAGCAGCAAGGATTTACGGGCGATACGGCAACGAGCTATGCCGATCGTCTGACAATGTCGACGGATAACAGTATTTATCAGCTGCTTCCTGATGCTGTCGTATTCCCTCGTTCAACCGCAGATGTGGCGCTCATCGCTCGTCTGGCGGCGGAACCTCTTTTCTCTTCGTTGATTTTTACCCCACGCGGCGGCGGCACCGGGACCAACGGTCAGGCGCTGAATCAGGGCATTATTGTTGATATGTCCCGCTATATGAGCCGCATCATTGAAATCAATGCGCAGGAAGGTTGGGTGCGGGTCGAAGCCGGGGTGATAAAAGACCAGCTCAACCAGTTTCTCAAGCCTTACGGCTATTTCTTTGCCCCCGAGTTATCCACCAGTAACCGGGCAACGCTGGGTGGGATGATCAATACCGACGCATCCGGACAAGGCTCGTTGGTTTACGGTAAAACCTCCGATCACGTGCTGGGTATCCGCGCGGTGCTGATGGGCGGCGATATTCTTGATACCCAGCCAATGCCGGTCGAACTTGCCCAAACGCTGGGTAATAGCAACACCACTATTGGCCGCATCTACAAGACGGTTTATGAGCGTTGCCGCGACAACCGACAGCTGATCATTGATAAATTCCCGAAACTTAATCGCTTCCTGACCGGTTACGATCTGCGGCACGTCTTTAACGATGAGATGACCGAATTTGATTTAACCCGCATTCTTACTGGCTCTGAAGGTACGCTGGCGTTTATCACCGAAGCCCGTCTCGATATCACGCCGCTACCCAAAGTCAGACAACTGGTTAACGTTAAGTACGACTCTTTCGACTCGGCCTTGCGTAATGCCCCGGTGATGGTGGAAGCGCGCGCGCTGTCGGTAGAAACCGTCGACTCCAAAGTGCTTAACCTGGCACGGGAAGATATTGTCTGGCACTCGGTAAGTGAATTGATTACCGATGTGGCGGATAAAGAGATGCTGGGTCTGAATATTGTGGAGTTTGCCGGTGACGATGAAGCATTGATTGATTCGCAAGTCAGCGCACTGTGCGAACGGCTGGATGGCTTAATCGCGCGTCAGGAAGCGGGCGTTATAGGCTGGCAGCTATGTACTGAGCTGGCGGGCGTCGAGCGCATTTACGCGATGCGTAAAAAAGCCGTCGGTCTGCTGGGGAATGCGAAAGGGGCCGCGAAGCCGATTCCGTTTGCTGAAGATACCTGCGTTCCACCGGAACATCTGGCTGACTATATTGCCGAGTTCCGTGCGCTGCTCGATAGCCACGGCCTGAGTTACGGCATGTTTGGTCACGTGGATGCAGGCGTGCTGCACGTCAGACCGGCGCTGGATATGTGCGACCCGCAGCAGGAAGTGCTGATGAAACGCATTTCTGACGATGTTGTCGCGCTGACGGCAAAATATGGCGGTCTGCTGTGGGGTGAGCACGGGAAAGGTTTTCGTGCAGAATATAGCCCGGCGTTCTTCGGTGAGGAACTGTATCGCGAACTGCGTAAAGTGAAATCGGTGTTTGATCCGCAAAACCGGCTCAATCCTGGCAAAATCTGTCCACCGGAAGATGTTGATGCGCCGATGATGAAAGTGGACGCGGTGAAGCGCGGAACGTATGACCGTCAGATCCCGCTGGCCGTACGCCAGGAGTGGCGTGGGGCGATGGAGTGTAACGGCAACGGGTTATGCTTTAACTTTGATGCGAAAAGCCCGATGTGTCCGTCGATGAAAATCAGCCTCAACCGCATCCATTCACCGAAAGGGCGAGCTACGCTGGTGCGTGAATGGCTGCGTCTGTTGGCAGATCGCGGGATTGACCCGCTACAGCTGGAAAAAGAGCTACCGGAAAAACGTGCCAGTTTACGTACGCTGATTGCCCGTACCCGCAACAGCTGGCATGCGCGCAAAGGCGAATACGATTTCTCGCACGAAGTGAAAGAGGCAATGTCGGGTTGTCTGGCGTGTAAAGCCTGCTCCACACAGTGTCCGATTAAAATCGATGTGCCGGAGTTCCGCTCACGCTTCCTGCAGTTGTACCACACGCGTTATCTGCGGCCGTTGCGCGATCACATGGTGGCGACCGTTGAGAGCTATGCGCCGTTAATGGCGCGGGCGCCCAACACGTTTAACTTCTTCATCAACCAGCCGCTGGTGCGTAATCTGGCTAAAAAGCACATCGGCATGGTCGACTTACCGCTGCTGTCTGCGCCGTCGCTTCAACGTCAGTTGGTTGGCCATCGTTCCGCCAATATGACGCTGGAACAGCTCGAATTACTCAGCCTTGAGCAAAAAGCCCGTACGGTGCTGGTAGTGCAGGATCCGTTCACCAGCTATTACGATGCACAGGTGGTGGCTGATTTTATACGTCTGGTTGAAAAGCTGGGTTTGCAGCCTGTACTGCTGCCGTTCTCGCCAAACGGCAAGGCCCAGCATATTAAGGGCTTTTTAAACCGTTTTGCTAAAACCGCAAAGAAAACATCTGAGTTTCTCAATCGGGTGACGAAGCTGAATATTCCGATGGTGGGTGTCGATCCGGCGCTGGTGCTTTGCTATCGCGATGAATACAAACTGGCGCTCGGGGAACAGCGGGGCGATTTCCATGTGTTACTCGCCAACGAATGGTTATCGACAGTTGTGGAGTCACAGCAGCCAGTCGCTGTGGGCGGTGAACCGTGGTACTTCTTTGGACACTGTACCGAAGTGACGGCCCTGCCGGGCGCGCCTGCTCAGTGGGCGGCTATTTTTGCCCGCTTTGGCGCAAAGCTGGAGAACATCAGCGTAGGGTGCTGTGGTATGGCGGGCACCTATGGCCACGAAGTGAAGAATCATCAGAACTCACTGGGGATCTATGAGCTATCATGGCACCAGGCAATGCAACGATTGCCGCGTAACCGTTGTCTGGCTACCGGATACTCCTGTCGCAGTCAGGTTAAACGCGTTGAAGGCACGGGCGTTCGCCATCCATTACAGGCACTGCTGGAGATTATAGGATGATCTGGAAACGTGAAGTCACACTCGAAGCGCTCAACGCCATGGGTGAAGGAAATATGGTTGGGCTGCTCGATATTCGTTTTGTGCACATTGGCGATGACACGCTGGAAGCCACAATGCCGGTAGACCACCGTACTAAACAACCTTTTGGTTTGCTGCACGGCGGCGCGTCCGTAGTGCTGGCTGAGAGCATTGGTTCGGTGGCTGGCTACCTGTGTACTCAGGGTGAGCAGAAAGTGGTGGGCCTGGAGGTCAACGCCAACCATATTCGCTCGGCGCGGGAAGGGCGAGTCAGAGGGGTATGTCGCGCGGTGCATACCGGCTCCCGTCATCAGGTATGGCAAATCGAAATCTTCGATGAGCAGGGACGATTGTGCTGTACGTCGCGTCTGACGACAGCAATTTTGTGATGCATATTGCTTTTGGTCATTATCTGCACAGGGAATGGTGTTATACTGTGCAGGTTTTGAACACAAGCGAGGATGATATGTCTACCCAATTAGACCCGGCCCAACTGGCAATAGAGTTTTTACGTCGTGATAAAACCGATCTTTCACCAGCTCAGTACCTGAAAAGACTGAAACAGTTAGAGCTGGAGTTCGCGGATTTATTGACGCTTTCTTCGACTGAACTAAAAGAAGAGATCTATTTTGCCTGGCGCATGGGCGTTCATTGATTCCGGTATGCTTATCGTAATGAAACCCCGACACGCGTTCGGGGTTATTTTTTGCGTTAAATCTCAATCACCACTTCATCTCACCAGTATTAACCTTCGCACTTAGCTCCAGAGAACTTGCGTCTGCAAGACCTGGCCATGCCGCGGTGATGGTTTTAATCACATAATCCGAACCTTTCTTCGCCCCTAACGCCTGCTCAAACGATTGCAGATAGTCCTGTGTGAAGCGAATCGCTTTATCGCCCGCAGGGCGTTCGCCGATGTAATGCCCCGGGACCACCTGGGTGGGTTGTAACTTCTGCATTTCGCTCAGTACGCTACGCCACGCGCTACGCTGTTCTGCAGATTGCGTATCCGCCGTCCAGACGTGTATACCAGACGCCACGCCGGTACCGCCAATAATGGCACGGTTCGCCGGGATCCAGACATAGGCTGCATAATCATTAGGGTGGCGCAGCTCCAGCGTTTCACCATCAACCGTGAAATGCGTTTGCGTTGTCGCCTGCGGAACGGTGAGCGATGTTGGCGCACCATCCTTCATTTGCGGACCCCAGAATTGCAGTTTGGCCTCTTTGGTGGCACGGATATGGTCTACTACGTGCGGTGTTGCCAGGACTTTTACCTGTGGGAAGGCTTTGACGATAGGCTGCAGTCCGAAATAGAAATCCGGATCGCCGGAGGTGATCACGATGGCCTTTAGCGTTTTACCGCTGGCGCGAATCATCTGCACCAGCTGTTCACCATCTTTAGTACTGAACTGTGCGTCAAACAATATTGCTTCTTTCGGTCCTGAAACCAGCGTTGAAGAGACCGGGAAAATAGCCTTGTCCTGTGGATTGTAGACGTCCAGCTGTAGCGTCGCGGCAAAGGCTGAAGAGGCGAACAGAGGTAACAGCAGGGCCAGCGTTTTAACTTTCATGTCAGGTATCCTTGTGCAGGAAATTGTCTTTTGATAGTTCCTGTATTTTAAGGAAATTCGGATCTGTTAGAATTCCCTTATTAGGACATGCTGAGTTTCATAAAACGATCGGATGGGATGCAATGGACAGAGTGATGGCGGCAACGGTATTCAACCATATCTGTGATTTGGGCAGTCTGAGCGCCGCCGCGCGTGCGCTAGGGCTTTCCCGTCCGATGGTCAGTCGTTACCTCGACGAGATGGAGAAATGGGCGGGTGCAAGGCTTATCCATCGCTCGTCGCGCCGTCTGACGATCACGCCAGCGGGTGAAGAGGCATTAGTGAAAACGCGTTCTCTGGCGCAGCTTTCGCTGGATATTGGTGCCGCCAGCGCCGCGCAAACTCCCTCTGGCACGCTACGTGTGGCCTGTGCGCATTTTACAGCTATGCATATTTTAGCGCCGGTACTGCCCGCGTTTCTGACGAAGTATCCACAACTGCGTATCGAGGTGGAGATCAATAATCAACCGGTAAGCCTCGTTGGAGAACGCATTGATGTGGCGATCCGTATAACGGAAAACCCTGAACCTGGAACTATCGCCCGTCGCCTTGGCGACTGTAAATCGGTACTGTGCGCGTCTGTAGAGTACCTGCATCAACATGGCACTCCTGAGACTATCGACGACCTTACGCGGCATAATTGTCTGTACTACAGCGGGTTTGCCGGAAAATCCTGGCACTTTCTGGATGCCCAGGGGCGGGCTGCCGCTGTTGCGATTAAAGGCAATTTGAGCGCCGGGATCTCTTCGTTGCTCTGTGAGTCGGCGTTGGCGGGAACGGGCATTGCGCTGGTGCCGGAACTGGAGGCGCGAGAAGGGCTGGCACAGGGAAAGCTGGTTAGACTCTTGCCCGAGCTTCAACCAAAAAGCCTGCCAATTTATGGTTTATATCTTTCGCGGGAGCATCAGCCTGCAGGACTGCGCCTGTTGCTGGACGCGCTCAGTGAAAAACAGCGCCTAATAATTGATTGAATACGCTTATAAAATAGTCAAATCGCAATTTGTGTTAAACAAAACATATCCGGAAGTGAGATTATTCTTATCGCCCCTTCAAGAGCTAAGCCATCGTGAGTGCCGGAGATAAGCGCCGGATGGGGCCGGAACCCTTAAGCCTGCCAGCAAGCAGCCTTAAGGGTTTTTTGTTGTCTTCACGTAGTGCCCGAACGGGATTGTACCTACTTGCCGTGAGTCTGCAGACCGATGTTGTCAAAAAATAGCCGTGGTGACATTTAAGTTTAAAGAATCATAACCGCTTTATATAGCACAGAGAATACAGAACAGACGCTTTGGTAAATCATTACTGTGTGCGCTGTTCTGGTCACCGTGAAACGTTAACCGGGTTTAAATAATGGTAGAGAATCTTGTTTTCAATTATAAAAATCAGACACCGATTCACTATCGATTCAAACCGGCCTCCAGAGATTGTCGGCATTTGTTGATTGTCATGTCTGGATTTAATATCCCGGATGCTACCATCTATGACTTTGTCATGCTTGACCATTGCCATTCTGCAATTCTATGGATTAAAGATGATTTTGGCGGTCTGCCAGCTTATTACTTGTGTAATAAAATGAATTTCGATATTGAGCAGGGGGTTAGTCTACTCATGCAGGGGGTGATTGATTTTGTAAAACCCTCTAACACGACTATTCTTGGTGCTTCCAAAGGCGGGTCGATGTCGATGTATTACGGCATTAAGCACAACATTCGGAACATCATTACAGCAGTCCCCCAGTTTTACATCGGTAGCTATGTTGCAAAAGGATATTGGGCGCACGTCGGACAAGAGATGATGGGCACCATCTCGCCAGCGAATATTAATAAGCTGGATAATATGCTGCAGGATGTTATCTACAGAGATAAACATAAAACTGCGAATATCTATCTTTTCACCTCACCAAATGATAAACAGTTTCCTGTTGAGATTGCGCCAAATTTAGCACTGTTGCAGGAATATAATCATTTCAATCTTGTGGAAACCAGTTCATCCTTTGCAACCGAACATAATCAAATAACACGATATAACTTAAATGTTATTTTATCCATCATCTATCAGCTTGAAAATAATATAACCCCTGCCTACGGGCGAGTGAAAAATGGCAATGGGTGGTTAGCCAGCCGTTAACTTTTGTCCGTTCACCGCTCTGCGAATCTCATCTCTGATAACTCCCTGGTTAGGTATAGCCTGACAGAGGAAGTTACCCCTTCTATCACAGAAATAGTCATTTTCTATACATCTTTTGATTATCGACCTGTCTCGCCGATTGAAATTACTTAATCCATTATTAATCAATGCATTGAACAAAAAAATCCATCCCTGTTAACCCACGCAGCAGGGTCTATGCTTAGTAAAAGGGGTCAAAAAGGGCGATTAACCCGAATGCCCCTGCTGTTGAGGGGTTGAAGTGATAATCATTATCACTAACATGTTGTTATAGCTTGAAAGCTAGTGACTCGAGGTAACCCTATGGAATTGCATTCAGGAACATTTAACCCGGACGATTTTGCCTGGCGTGGTCTGACGTTAACGCCAGCGGCTGCGGCGCACATCCGCGAGCTGGTGGCAAAGCAACCCGACATGTTAGGCGTGCGTTTAGGCGTGAAGCAAACGGGATGCGCGGGATTTGGCTACGTGCTGGACACCGTTCGCCAGGCGGAAAAAGACGATCTGCTGTTTGAAACGGAGGGGGCCAGACTTTATGTACCGTTACAGGCGATGCCGTTTATCGACGGCACAGAAGTTGATTTCGTGCGCGAAGGATTAAATCAGCTATTTAAATTTCATAACCCGAAAGCCCAGAACGAATGCGGCTGTGGCGAAAGTTTTGGGGTATAGGCGGTACTATGTCTCGTAATACTGAAGCAACTGACGATGTCAACACCTGGGCTGGCGGGCACCTTAATTACAAAGAGGGCTTCTTCACCCATCTACAAACCGATGAACTGGCGAAAGGGATCAACGAAGATGTCGTGCGCGCGATTTCGGCAAAACGTAATGAACCCGACTGGATGCTGGAATTTCGCCTGAATGCCTTTAAAGCGTGGCTAACCATGGAAGAGCCGCACTGGCTAAAAGCGCATTACGATAAGCTGAACTACCAGGAGTACAGTTATTACTCTGCGCCGTCCTGCGGTAATTGCGATGAAACCTGCGCGTCTGAGCCGGGCGCGGTGCAGCAAACGGGGGCGAATGCGTTTTTAAGTAAAGAAGTTGAGGACGCATTCGAGCAGCTTGGCGTGCCGGTCCGCGAAGGCAAAGAGGTGGCGGTTGATGCTATTTTTGACTCGGTGTCGGTGGCGACAACTTATCGCGATAAACTGGCGGAACAGGGCATTATTTTCTGTTCGTTTGGTGAGGCGATTCACGATCACCCTGAGCTGGTAAAACAATATCTGGGTACGGTTGTCCCGGGTAATGACAATTTCTTTGCGGCGCTGAATGCGGCGGTGGCCTCCGACGGCACGTTTATTTATGTCCCGAAAGGTGTGCGTTGCCCAATGGAACTGTCGACCTATTTCCGTATAAATGCGGAAAAAACCGGTCAGTTTGAACGCACCATTCTGGTTGCGGATGAGGGCAGTTACGTCAGCTATATCGAAGGCTGTTCAGCCCCGGTACGCGATAGCTACCAACTGCATGCCGCGGTGGTGGAAGTCATCATCCACAAAGATGCCGAAGTGAAATACTCGACGGTACAAAACTGGTTCCCTGGTGACGGTAACACCGGCGGCATTTTGAACTTCGTCACCAAGCGCGCCCTGTGCGAAGGCGAAAACAGCAAAATGTCGTGGACGCAGTCGGAAACCGGCTCGGCCATTACCTGGAAATACCCAAGCTGTATTCTGCGCGGCGACAACTCTATCGGCGAATTCTACTCCGTCGCGCTGACCAGTGGTTATCAGCAGGCCGATACCGGCACCAAGATGATCCACATCGGCAAGAACACCAAATCGACCATTATCTCGAAAGGGATCTCCGCGGGACACAGTCAAAACAGCTATCGCGGCTTAGTGAAGATCATGCCGACCGCAACCAACGCCCGCAACTATACCCAATGCGACTCGATGCTGATTGGCGCGGATTGTGGAGCGCACACCTTCCCGTATGTGGAGTGTCGTAACAACAGCGCCCAGCTTGAGCATGAAGCCACGACCTCGCGCATTGGTGAAGACCAGCTGTTTTACTGTTTGCAGCGCGGCATCAGCGAAGAGGATGCCATTTCGATGATCGTTAATGGTTTCTGTAAAGACGTGTTCTCTGAACTGCCGCTGGAATTTGCCGTTGAAGCGCAAAAACTTCTCGCCATAAGTCTTGAACACAGCGTCGGTTAAAATTTAAGGAAAGCACATGTTAAGCATTAAAAATTTACAGGTCAGTGTGGAAGATAAGGCGATCCTGCGTGGGCTGAGCCTGGATATTGGCCCCGGAGAGGTACACGCCATTATGGGGCCGAACGGTTCCGGGAAAAGTACGCTTTCCGCAACGCTCGCCGGGCGCGATGACTACGAAGTCACCGGCGGGACGGTAGAATTCAACGGTAAGGATTTACTGGAACTGTCACCCGAAGACCGGGCCGGTGAAGGGATCTTTATGGCATTTCAGTATCCGGTAGAAATCCCCGGCGTCAGTAATCAGTTTTTCCTGCAAACGGCACTGAATGCGGTGCGCAGTTACCGTGGCGAAGAGTCGCTGGACAGGTTTGACTTCCAGGATCTGATGGAAGAGAAAATCGCGTTATTGAAGATGCCGGAAGATTTGCTAACGCGTTCGGTCAACGTTGGTTTCTCAGGTGGCGAGAAAAAGCGTAATGACATTTTGCAAATGGCGGTGCTGGAACCTCAGCTGTGCATTCTTGATGAGTCGGACTCCGGGCTGGATATCGACGCGCTGAAAGTCGTTGCGGATGGCGTGAACTCGCTGCGCGACGGGCAACGTTCATTCATTATCGTCACCCACTATCAGCGCATCCTGGATTACATCAAACCCGATTATGTGCACGTTCTCTACCAGGGGCGAATTGTGAAATCCGGCGATTTCACGCTGGTCAAACAACTGGAGGAGCAAGGTTATGGCTGGCTTAGCGAACAGCAGTAACGTGCTGCAACAGTGGCATCATCTGTTTGAAACGCAAGGGGAGACGCGCTCGCACCACGCCCAACAGCACCTGCAGCAGATGCTGCGTCTGGGACTGCCAACGCGTAAGCATGAGGACTGGAAATACACGCCGCTGGAAGGATTAACCAACAGCCAGTTTGTCAGTCATGTCACTGAGATAACGTCCGCCCAGTGTGAAGCGTTAGCGCCGGCTATTGATGCTGTCCGCCTGGTGTTTGTTGACGGGCAATTCTGTCCAACGCTCAGCGACAGCGTGGAAGGTAGCGGTTTTAACATTACCGTTGATGATGTGCGCCAGTCGCTACCGGCGGCTATCCAACCGGAAGTCTTTCTGCACCTGACCGAAAGCCTCTCCCGCAGCGTAACGCACATTCAGGTGAAGCGTAACCAGCGACCGGCAAAACCGTTGCTGCTGCTGCACATTACCCAGGGGCTGGCGGGTGATGAGGTGAACACGGCGCACTATCGCCACCATCTGGACCTGGCAGAAGGCGCAGAAGCCACCGTCATTGAACACTATGTCAGCCTCAGCGAATATTGCCATTTTACCGGTGCACGATTAACGATGAACGTCGCGGCAAACGCACACTTGCGCCACATCAAACTGGCGTTTGAGAATCCGCTCAGCCACCACTTCGCGCATAATGATATTCAGTTGGGCGCTGATGCCACGGCCGCCAGCCACAGCTTTTTACTCGGTGATGCGGTGTTGCGCCATAACACCAGCACCCAGCTTAACGGCGAAAACACCACGCTTCGGCTTAACAGCCTGGCGATGCCGGTGAAAAATGAAGTCTGCGATACCCGCACCTGGCTTGCGCACAACAAGGGATATTGCAACAGTCGACAACTGCATAAAACGATTGTCAGCGATAAGGGGCGGGCGGTATTCAATGGCCTGATCAACGTCGCTCAGCACGCCATTAAAACCGATGGTCAGATGACCAACAATAATTTGCTGCTCGGAAAACTGGCGGAAGTGGATACCAAACCGCAGCTTGAAATTTATGCCGACGACGTGAAATGCAGCCACGGGGCGACGGTAGGGCGGATCGACGACGAGCAGATGTTCTATCTGCGTTCGCGCGGGATCGGCCAGCAGGATGCCCAACAAATGATTCTCTATGCGTTTGCCGCTGAGCTGACGGAAGCCCTGGGCGAGGAAACGCTGAAACAACAGGTCCTGGCACGGATCGCCCAACGCTTGCCGGGAGGCGTAGCATGACATTTCCCATTGAAAAAGTGCGGGCTGATTTTCCGGTCCTGACGCGTGAAGTGAACGGTTTACCGTTGGCGTATCTGGATAGCGCCGCCAGCGCGCAAAAGCCTAACCAGGTGATTGATGCCGAAGCCGAGTTTTACCGTCACGGCTATGCCGCGGTCCACCGCGGGATCCATACGTTGAGCGCGCAGGCCACGGAAAAAATGGAGAATGTGCGCAAGCTCGCCTCGCTGTTTATCAACGCCCGTTCAGCTGAAGAACTGGTGTTTGTTCGCGGCACAACGGAAGGTATCAACCTGGTAGCTAACAGCTGGGGCGGCAGCAATGTGCGGGCGGGCGATAACATTATCATCAGCGAAATGGAGCACCACGCCAATATTGTGCCCTGGCAGATGTTGTGCGCCCGCGTAGGTGCAGAACTGCGCGTTATTCCGCTCAATACAGAGGGGACGTTGCAACTGGAAACGTTGCCGACGCTGTTTGACGATCGCACGAAACTGCTGGCGATTACCCATGTGTCTAACGTGCTGGGCACGGAAAACCCATTGGTTGAGATGATTGAGCTGGCGCATCAATACGGCGCGAAAGTGCTGGTGGATGGCGCACAGGCAGTTATGCATCATCAGGTTGATGTGCAGGCGCTGGATTGCGACTTCTATGTTTTCTCTGGGCACAAGCTCTACGGGCCAACCGGTATTGGCGTTCTGTATGCCAGAGAGTCGTTGCTGCAGGAGATGCCGCCGTGGGAAGGCGGAGGGTCGATGATTGCGACGGTGAGCCTGAGCCAGGGGACGACGTGGGCCAAAGCCCCCTGGCGGTTTGAAGCCGGAACGCCAAACACCGGGGGAATTATTGGACTCGGCGCGGCTATTGAATATGTTTCCGCGCTGGGGCTTACTGAAATCAGCGAATATGAACAATTCCTGATGCGCTATGCGCTGGAACAGCTGGCGGATGTGCCGGATTTAACGCTCTACGGGCCGGATAATCGTCTGGGGGTGATTGCGTTTAACCTCGGCAAACATCATGCCTATGATGTCGGAAGTTTTCTTGATAACTATGGCATCGCCGTGCGGACAGGGCATCACTGCGCTATGCCGCTGATGGCCTACTATAACGTTCCTGCGATGTGCCGGGCGTCGATTGCCATGTACAACACCCACGAAGAAGTGGATCGCCTGGTAACGGGCCTCAAGCGTATTCATCACTTACTGGGATAACAGGGAGGCGTTATGGCTGCGCTGCCGGATAAAGAAAAGTTGTTGCGTAATTTTCTGCGTTGCGCTAATTGGGAAGAGAAATACCTGTACATTATTGAACTGGGTCAGCGTTTGCCGGAATTAAACGACGACGATCGTAATACGGAAAATAGCATCCAGGGCTGTCAAAGTCAGGTATGGATTGTCATGCGTCAGAATGCTGAAGGAATTATTGAATTACAGGGCGACAGCGATGCGGCAATTGTGAAAGGGCTTATCGCTGTCGTATTCATTTTATATGACCGCATGACGGCCCAGGATATTGTGAATTTTGATGTGCGTCCGTGGTTTGAAAAAATGGCGCTCGCACAGCATCTCACACCGTCTCGTTCACAAGGGCTGGAGGCGATGATTCGGGCTATTCGCACCAAAGCCGCAACTCTTAGCTAAACTGATAAAACACGTCAATTTCAGCTCGACGTGAAAGAGTGAGGTAGTGCAACGCAGTGACTCGTAGGCCGGATCGGGCGCTCGACGCCGTCCGGCAGGAACGCCAGGGGGGTGAGTATGAAACGCGCGTCTGTTATTACGTTAATGCTAATCGGCGCTTACAGCGCTATTCAGGCCGCATGGGCGGTCGATTATCCTTTGCCTCAGGCGAACAGCCGTCTTGTTGGGCAAAATCAAACCTACACCGTGCAGGAAGGCGATAAAAACCTACAGGCGATTGCCCGTAAGTTTGATACCGCCGCAATGCTGATCCTTGAAGCCAATAATACTATTGCCCCCGTACCTAAACCCGGAACGCTGATTACTATTCCCTCGCAATTACTGCTACCGGATGCACCACGAGAAGGCATTATTGTGAATCTGGCGGAACTGCGTCTGTATTACTTCCCGCCGGGAGAGAATATTGTTCAGGTTTTCCCAATTGGTATCGGTTTGCAGGGGCTGGAAACGCCGGTAATGGAAACCCGGGTTGGGCAGAAAATCCCGAATCCGACCTGGACCCCTACAGCAGGCATCCGTAAACGCTCTTTGGAGCGCGGCATAACATTACCGCCGGTAGTGCCTGCCGGGCCAAATAACCCGTTAGGACGCTTTGCACTGCGTCTGGCGCATGGAAACGGTGAATATCTGATCCATGGCACCAGTGCGCCGGACAGCGTGGGACTGCGCGTAAGTTCTGGGTGTATTCGCATGAACGCGCCGGACATCAAAGCACTGTTTGCTCAGGTCCGGACAGGAACGCCGGTTCGGGTGATTAATGAGCCGATAAAATATTCGATAGAGCCGAACGGAATGCGCTATGTCGAGGTGCATCGACCGCTGTCGCCGGAGGAGGAGCAAAACGTCCAGACCATGCCGTATGTGCTGCCAGCCGGTTTTACCCAGTTTAAAGACAATAAAGCCGTGGATAATAGTTTGGTGGAAAGAGCCTTGTATCGTCGTGCCGGCTATCCGGTCACCGTAACGGCCGGGCAAGCGTCGGTCGTAAGCAATGGCGCGGAAGTGAAGTCTGCACAGAATGGCGTGCCGGGAGAGGATGCAGAGGTGCGTGCTACGCAATAACAGGGAAGGGAAATTCAGAGCAAAAAAAATGGCGCACAATGTGCGCCATTTTTATTACACAGATACTATTACTTGCGGTATTTAGTAGCTGCGTTGTCCAGACGCTGGTTAGCGCGAGCTGCGTCATCTTTAGCAGCCTGAACGTCGGAACGCATTGCGTTCACGTCGTTGCTCAGCTGGTCAACTTTAGCGTTCAGAGTCTGAACGTCAGAAGACAGCTGATCGATTTTAGCGTTGCTGGAGCAACCTGCCAGCAGAGTAGAACCCAGGATTACCGCGCCCAGTACCAGTTTAGTACGATTCATTATTAATACCCTCTAGATTGAGTTAATCTCCATGTAGCGTTACAAGTATTACACAAAGTTTTTTATGTTGAGAATATTTTTTTGATGGGAATGCACTTATTTTTGATCGTTCGCTCAAAGAAGCATCGAATTGTGCAAAAACGGCTAAAAACCCGAGTGAAAACAGAAAGCTTCCATCGGATTCATCTTAGATAATCACGGATTAGATAGTGAAATCCGATTTGATTTTTTATTAATTGTAGCTATCGATAAAATAAAAAAAGCGCCACCAGGGCGCTTTTTTAAGCAAATTAATTCGCGTTGGAATTATTACAGCACGTGAACGGATGCCGTGTTGGTCGTGCCGCTCGGAACCAGTGCACCGGAAACCATCACCACAACGTCACCTTTCTGAGCCAGACCGCTTTCCAGAGCGACTTCTTTACCCAGACGATAGAAATCATCGGTAGAGCTGATTTCTTTAACTACCTGTGCAACAACGCCTTTGCTCAGCACCAGCTGACGCGCGGTAGTTTCGTTGGTGGTCAGCGCCAGGATGGTGGCATCCGGGAAGTATTTACGTACTGCGCGAGCAGATTTACCGCCCTGGGTTGCTACAACGATCAGCGGAGCATCCAGTTTTTCTGCAGTTTCAACCGCGCCACGGCAAACGGCTTCGGTGATGCGCAGTTTGCGGCTGTCGTTGTTGAAGTCCAGACGGCTGGTCATCACGCGGTCGGTACGCTCACAGATGGTTGCCATGATGGTGACGGCTTCCAGCGGGTATTTACCTTTTGCAGACTCGCCAGACAGCATGACTGCATCAGTACCGTCGAGGATGGCGTTCGCTACGTCACCGGCTTCAGCGCGGGTCGGACGCGGGTTTTTGATCATGGAGTCCAGCATCTGGGTCGCAGTGATAACGACTTTACGTGCACGGATACATTTTTCGATGATCATCTTCTGCGCGAAGATAACTTCTTCAACCGGGATCTCAACGCCCATGTCGCCACGAGCAACCATGATGCCGTCAGATGCTTCGAGGATTTCGTCGAAGTTGTTCAGGCCTTCCTGGTTTTCGATTTTGGAGATGATCTGGATGTTTTCGCCGCCGTGCGCTTTCAGGTGCTCACGGATTTCAACGACGTCAGAACGTTTACGGATAAAGGATGCTGCAACGAAGTCAACGCCTTGCTCGCAACCGAAGATCAGGTCCTGTTTGTCTTTTTCAGCCAGTGCTGGCAGCGCGATGGAAACGCCCGGCAGGTTAACGCCTTTGTTTTCGCCCAGGTCGCCGTTGTTCAGCACTTTACAGATAACTTTGTTACCTTCGATAGCGGTAACTTCCATGCCGATCAGACCATCGTCAACCAGAACGGTATTGCCGACGGACAGATCTTTAGTGAAGCCTTCATAAGTAACAGCAACGATTTCGTTGTTGCCGACGACAGATTTGTCGGTGGTGAAGGTGAAGGTTTGGCCCGCTTTCAGGGAAACGTCGTTACCGCCTTCCAGTTTGATGGTACGGATTTCCGGACCTTTGGTGTCGAGCAGGATTGCGGCTTTCTTGCCGGTTTTGCTCATGACGTTGCGCAAATTCTTGATGCGCTGACCGTGTTCTTCATAGTCCCCGTGGGAGAAGTTCAGACGCATGACGTTCATGCCCGCGTCCAGCATTTTGGTTAACATCTCTTCGGATTCGGTTTTCGGACCGATGGTGCAAACAATTTTCGTCTTTTTCATGACAGTCTTAGTCTTTAAGTTGAGAAGGATATGGAAATCTGGCTCCCGCCGCGCACGGACGGGAAGCTAAACCTGAGTTACGAAAGTTGTGATGCCTCGCACTAAGGATAGGTGACATCGAAAGAGCGTGCAGAGGAATGTGTGCTTGTGTTTCAGCCCAACGGGATGGTGAGTTTTGTAGTCGTTGAGTTTTACAGGTCAATGTGCTGAAACCATTCAAGAGACAATTGGCGCGCATTATACGCTGAAAATTATCAAAAAGGAAAATGGAAACAGCGTTTCAAAACACTTCTGTGCAGTTTTACAGAAAATATTCATTAATTTGTTTCCAGGTATGGATAAAGAGGTTGTTCGCAGCAGCATTTGTTGCGCAACAAGGTGTAATTGTCATCCCAATCCCTGACTTTTTGTGTATAACGCCGACCAAGTCGACATATTTCTAAAAGTTATATCAAATGCGTTTTAATTCATTTTAAAAGCCAATCTCACTGATTACACTCGTTTGGACATCCATACTGCTAAACAGCTAAAAGCGCTAGCAGCAGAACAATAAGCAGCAGCGGATACCTAAACGACATGATTGTCCTGAAAAATATTTCGAAAGTGTTTACGCCAGGCAGGCTTGCCATTACCGCTGTCGATAACGTCAACCTGACGGTTGAACAGGGACAGATTTACGGAATTATTGGTTACAGCGGGGCGGGGAAAAGCACCTTAATACGCTTACTTAATGGTCTGGAAAAACCGACTTCAGGCAGCGTAACGATTAACGGCCACGATATCTCTGCCGCCCGTGGGGAATCTTTACGTCAGGCGCGACTGAAAATCAGCATGGTGTTTCAACACTTCAATTTGCTGTGGTCACGAACGGTTAGTGAAAATATTGCGTTCTCTATGCAAATTGCTGGAGCGCCAAAAGCATCAATTAAAGCGCGAGTTGCTGAACTGATTTCGCTGGTGGGGCTGAGCGGTCGTGAAAATGCGTATCCGTCCCAGCTTAGCGGTGGGCAAAAACAGCGGGTAGGAATTGCCCGTGCGCTGGCGAACAATCCTGACGTTCTGCTGTGTGATGAAGCCACTTCGGCGCTGGATCCGCAAACTACCGATCAAATCCTCGATTTGCTGCTCGATATTAATCGCCGCTTCAAATTAACCATTGTGCTGATCACGCATGAAATGCACGTGGTACGCAAAATCTGCGATCGCGTCGCGGTAATGGAAAACGGCAGGGTCGTTGAGGAAGGCGACGTGCTCAACGTCTTTACCCATCCGCAGCAGCCGATCACCCGACAGTTCGTTCGTCAGGTGAGTCAGTACACCGAAGAAGACGAGTTTAATCCACAGTTGGCCCGCGAGCTGGGCGGTGTGGTGATCAAGCTAACGTTTACCGGGCAACGTACGCATCGGCCTGTGGTTGGCGAATTGACTCTGCGCTATGGCCTGCCGTTTAACATTTTACACGGCAAGATGACGCAAACCGCGCACGGTGTATTTGGTCAGCTTTGGGTGCACGTTGTGGCCTCTGAGGAACAATTGAACAATATTTTGGCCGATCTGCGCCAGAGCGACATTGAAGGCGAGGTGATCAACCATGGCTGAAGAACTGTTTCCTCATCTGAAGTGGGAGCAACTGCTGGCAGCAACCCAGGAAACGCTCTACATGACGGTCCTTTCTGGCGCGGCGACCTTTGTCCTGGGCGTTGCACTTGGTCTGGCGCTGTTCCTGACCGCACGCGGCGGACTGTTTCACAATCGCGCGGTGTATAGCGTTATTTCGCTGGTGGTGAATATCTTTCGTTCCATCCCGTTCATCATTCTGATCGTGCTGCTGATCCCGTTTACCAAAGCGATGGTTGGCACCATTCTCGGCGCTAATGCCGCGTTGCCTGCGCTGATCGTAGGGGCCGCACCGTTTTATGCGCGTCTGGTCGAAATTGCCCTGCGTGAAGTCGACAAAGGCGTTATTGAAGCGACGCGTTCGATGGGCGCACGGCTAAGCACGCTTATTTTTCGGGTTTTACTGCCGGAATCCTCTCCTGCTCTGGTGTCCGGGATCACCGTGACGCTGATTGCGCTGGTCAGCTACAGCGCGATGGCAGGGGTGATTGGCGCCGGTGGTTTAGGGAATTTGGCTTATCTGGAAGGATTCCAGCGCAACCACAGCGACGTCACGCTGGTGGCGACGGTGACGATTTTGCTCATTGTCTTCATCATCCAGCTTTGCGGCGATGTGATCACCTCTCTGTTAGATAAACGCTAATAAAATACGGAAACCATTATCATGAAAAAATCACTGACGTTACTCGCCGCAGCAACCTTAAGCGCCCTGAGCTTTGCCTCCTGGGCAGATACTCTGACCGTTGGCGCCTCAAACGTGCCGCATGCGGAGATCCTTGAGCAGGCTAAGCCTATTCTGGCGAAGCAGGGGATCGACTTAGAGATTAAACCGTTCCAGGATTACATTCTGCCCAACACCGCGCTGGCTGGCCGTGAGATTGACGCTAACTACTTCCAGCATATTCCGTACCTGAACAGCGTGATTAAAGATCATGCGGGCGATAAAACCTATGATTTCGTCAGTGCCGGAGCGATTCACATCGAGCCAATTGGGATCTATTCGAAAAAAGTGAAATCGCTTAAAGATCTGCCGGAAGGCGGCAAGGTCATCATGCGCGATGCGGTATCTGAAGAAGGCCGTATTCTGTCGATTTTCGAAAAAGAGGGCGTAATCAAGCTGAAGCCGGGCGTGGATAAAGTCACCGCGCGCATTAGCGATATCGTCGAGAACCCGAAAAAACTGAAGTTCCTGCCTAACGTGGAAGCCGCGCTGTTACCGCAGATGTATAACAACGACGAAGGCGATGCGGTGGTGATTAACGCCAACTACGCCATCGACGCCGGGCTGGATCCGGTGAAAGATCCTATCGCCGTCGAAAGTGGTGAAAACAACCCGTATGCCAACATCATTACCGTGCATCGTGGCGACGAGAAGAAAAAAGATATCGTGGCGCTGGTTGATGTCCTGCACTCAAAAGAGATCCAGGACTGGATCCGCACCAAATATAAAGGTGCGGTGATCCCGGTAAATAACTGATCCGCTGGCGTTGCCTTATCCGGCCTACGACGTTCTGTAGGCCGGATAAAACGCGTTGGCGTGGCCATCCGGCGCTAGAGTTTCACTCGCTCAATCCTCGCTGGTAAACCCTGGCGCACCGCTGCACCTGACACCCAGTCAAGCCAGGTATTGGCTACCTGCCGGGTAGGATCCGCAAAGCCCAAATCGTTGAGATTAATCCCCGACCTTATTTGTGCGTCAAATGCCATCGGCTTGCCGTCGAGCGTATGCTGCGCCGCGCCCATTTCTTTATGCCCATAACCGTGTTCAATGGCGATCACGCCCGGCATCACGCCATTAAGCAGGCTTATCTGCGCCTGCGCCTGACCGCCAGGCGTGGTGATACGCACCATATCGCCGTGCGCTAAACCATATCGTTGACCATCCTGCGGATTAAGCGCCACCAGATTAACCGGCTTCAGATGATGCAGACGTGGGATCACCGCCGTGGCGCTGGACATGGTATTGGATTTAAAAGAAATCAGTTTCAGCGGCCACTCTTGTTCCGGGAACAACTCCTCGACCGCACGCCCATCTGACAGGCGTGAAGGATACCAGGCCGGGCAGCCGCTGTAGCGCTCGCCGGTAATTGCATGGCGGTGCGCGGCGACGTCCGCATTCCAGATTTGTAGCGGTTTTTCCCACGCATTGCCTATCCGATTCTCAACCCGCCCGCTGTTGTCTGGCGCAAAACGCCCACCGCGGGAGTAGATAAATGCCACCCGCCTGATTTCATCGGCTTTCAGCGTTTGGGTCATCACCGGCACGATCCGCTGTACCCCAGTCAGCGCTATGTCTTCCGGTTGCGCTTCAGCGACCGGCGCTTTGCCCATAAACGCAATATTGGCGGCGAGTCGCAGGTAGTAATCTTCCGCACGATTCAACGGATAGTGATTGCCCTGCGGATCGGTAATCGCATTGTCACCAAATCCGGGGAGCCCGATACGTTTTGCCACTGCGATACAGAAAGATTCCATCGAGGCGGGTTGACCATCAGCGGTACTGCTGGTTGCCGCTGTCACTACCGGCCAACGCGCGGTGGTGGCTTTACTGGCAACGCCGGCCCACGGGGCGCTGAATCCCCAACTTTCAAAGTTGTGGGTATCCGGCACGATGTAATCGGCCAGCGCCGTGGTTTCGTTCATAAAGGCGTCAATAGCGATAAACAGCGGCAGACGCGCAGGATCCTTGAGCTTTTCTTCCGCCACGCCGCGCAACCCTGCGATGCCGTAGAACGGGTTGGTCATGTTGGAGATCCAGGCTTTCAGTGGATAAGGGTAGCCTTCCAGCGCCGAGACGAGGAGTTCGGTAAGCTGGCCTGCGACAAACGGATACCACGGGGCTTTGGCCGGGAAGGGCGATTGTCCGGCCGCCACCTTATTGCGATACTCTTCGGAAGACTCATAAGCAGTTTTACTGCGCGCGATGCTTAATCCTTTTGGTTTTACCTTCCCGGCGAAGCTGTCCATGTTGTAGCGCGGACCGTCGGTGGCGCCATTGAACTTGCCGCCGCCGACAAATACGCCGCCTTCAAGACTGAGATTGCCAATCAGCGCATTGAGCATCATCACCGCCCAGGCGTTATAAAATCCATTGCCTGCCATCATTCCACCGTGCGTAATCACCGCTGCCTGGCGGCCATGGCGGGTAAACGCGTCGGCCAGGGCGCCAATGTCAGCTTCAGACACACCGCATTGCTGGCTGTACTGCGTCAGCGTTAGTTTCCCGGCGGACTCTTTCAGACACTGGAAGCTGCTTTTTACCGTCACCGTCTGACCGTCTGCCAGCGTGACCTGGCGGGTGACGAACAGCTGCGCGCGTGGGCAACTGCTGGCGGCGACAATTTCGCCGGCCTCGTTAATGACCACCGGCTCCTGGGCGGCGTTTGCACTCAGGTGCGCGAGGGTTAAATGCTGTCCGGCAAGGGTTGGAAGCTCATCGGTAATCACCAGATGTGTGGCGTTAGTCCAGCTTTTTTCCCCGGCCTGCTGCATGGCCTGTACGCCGGGAATGGTGAGATAATCGGCGTTATAACGCTGTTTTTCGATAATCCAACGGATCATCCCCATCGCCAGCGCGGAGTCACTTCCCGGTCGTACAGGCTGCCAGTGGCCGCGATTGTCAGCCTGCACCGTGGTCAATGGCAGGGCCGGTGCCACCACCACGTAACGGAAGTCGTCGCGTAAACGGGCGCTGGCCAGTTGGCGAGCCTGGCGCTTAAACGGGTTACCGGATTGCGCCGGGGACGTTCCCATAAATAGCGCGAATTTGACATTGTCCCAGTCGGGCTTCACATGGGTATTTTTATCCAGATCGCCCATTAACGCACCGGAACCGGCCCGGTATGCCAGACCACAGTAAGCGCCATGAGCGCCGAAGTTTTTACTGCCAAAACTATTTAATGCAAAGCGGCGCAAAAATGTATCACGTCCTTCATCGCTGGTATTAGTGACCAGCAGTTGATTGGATTTAGGGCCAAAGCCGGGATGCCTGGCATCAAGTGGCGTGTTGGTGTCATGGATTGCCCGCAAGCCGTCAACGTGGCCTTCACCAAACAAGTCGCCGCCTTCCACCACCTCTTTGATCAGCTGTTCGAAGCTGATGCGCTGCCATTTTCCCTCACCGCGTTTGCCGACACGTTTCATGGGCTGGAGAATGCGTAACGGGCTGTATAAACCTTCAAGTAAGGTTGCGCCACGGGCGCAGGCCGTGGAACGCGCGTCAAGACCCGTTTCGCCCGCCAGTTGTTCCATTGCGGTGGCAAAGGGGACGGAGGCGTCAATATGGTGCTCGTGAGACAATGGGTGATAGGGGTTGCCCGCAATGCGCAACACCTTGCCTTGTTCGCTGTCAACGCGCACCCGCACGCCACACTGCGTCCAGCAGCCGAAGCACTGCGTCATGGAGATAACCTGCTGCGGGTTCTGCTGCCAGCGCGGCTGGGCATTGGCTTCGGGGATGAGGGCGTTACCAAAGATGCGGTCTCGGGTAATTTTGCCCGAGGAGCCGTCCAGCAAACCGTCTATCGCGCGCTTTGCCACATCCCGATAACTCAGGCCAAAAGTCACCATACCACCTACGGCAAGGCCTACTTTAAGCCACTGACGACGGGTTAAATTAGCCATGTTGCATTCTCCTTGCGATCGCGTTCAGGGCTTCACGAACAATAATGATCAGTGCTATCCACAGGCCGAAGGTGCCCACAATGGCCAGCCAGCCATCGGTACCACCGGGCAGGGTATAAGGATTAAACAGCGCGTTAAATTTCGGTACGGTCTGCACCTGGATAAGTAACGTCCAGCGCATCAGCCAGCACAGCGCCATCGCGCTAAATGCAAGTAATATGCGCAGCGGCAGTAATAAGGGGTTACGGAGCACCAGCCCGCACAGGACAAGCGAAACAAGCCATAGCGCAACCCAACCGATGGCGTAGTGTCGTGCTAACGGGGCAACGTTCAGCCATTGGCGAATAGCCGAACCGGAAAGCGTATTGCCGCTCACCCATATCACTACGACTAAAGCCAGTACCATCAGGGTGACTGTCTGCCCCCACGCCAGTTTGCGGGTCAATGTTCCCTCGCGTTTTGTCGCGGCGATGAGCAGGGCGAGAAACGTTTGCAGCGCGCTGAGGAACATCGCAACCGGAAAGGCGTAGCTGAACCAGACGGGACGCGCCTGCACTACCGACACTTCGCGGCCGGTGTATACCAGCAACCCGATGGCTGACAAGGCGCTACCTATCGCCAGCCACTTAGTGACACTGTAACTTTTAAGCGTTAACCGTTTAACATGCTGCGCCAGAAACCACAGACCTAAGAAGCCGGTAAAGAGCGGTAAAAACAGCGCGCCCCAGGGCATCCAGGACCACGGCGTCGGCCAGGCGTAGAAATGCCAGACGCGGGCGGTTTGGTGTAAGTCAGCGGTCAGCGCCAGCGGCGCGGTAATCGCGCAGGTCAGGGCGATTAACAGCGTCAGGTTTTCCAGCTCCGGCATCTCTTGTTTACGCCAGTGAAGCACGCAGGCGAACAGCGCGGCGCAGGCGGCAATGCCGATGAAAAAGAAATATTGTACGGCCCAGGGTAACCAGCTTACGTCCTGGGGATGGGCCAGAACCTCTTCAATAACCAGTGAATGGTTCATTTAAACCTCCTGCCAGAGAGCGGGTTGAGCACGTCCCATCAACGGGGTTACAAACGCTTCGTCCAGACCCAGATAGAACACGTGCGGTGATGTCCCGTTTTCCGGTTTCAGGACTTTGATGGTGCCATGGTGTTCACGCAGCATTTGAGAAATCCGGCTGTGCGGATCTTTGATATCGCCTATGATGCGCGCGCCGCCGACGCAGGATTCCACGCAGGCCGGGAGCAGGCCAGCTTCGAGGCGATGAACGCAAAAGGTACATTTATCGGCGGTTTGTGTTTCATGGTTGATGAACCGCGCATCATAAGGGCAGGCCTGCACGCAGTAGGCGCAGCCCACGCAGCGCGAGTTGTCGACCACCACAATGCCGTCTTCGCGTTGGAAGGTAGCCTGTACCGGGCAAACGGGCACGCAGGGAGGATTATCACAATGGTTGCACAGCCGCGGCAGCAGGACGTTGGTGACGCTCTGCTGACCTTCAATCTGCACCTGGTACTGGTTAACGAGGGTGCGAAATTCACCCTGCGGCGTCTGGTTTTCAATGGCGCAACTGACAGTACAGGCCTGGCAGCCGATACAGCGTCGCAGGTCAACCAGCATGGCGTAGCGATGCTGAAGTGAGCCTTCATGGCGTTCAGGCGAGAAGGGAAATTGCGCCTGAGCCAAGGGTACCAGTGATGCGCCAGCGGTCAGGACGCCCAGTTGCTGGAGAAACTGCCGTTTACTGCTGTCCATATTTTCTCCCGTCACGATGCAACAACGAAACATTGGTCACGCCGTTGGTTTGCGTGTGATGAATAAAGAATCTTGATGATTTACAGTGTAAAAATCGTGACGGGGGGTACTCTATTGTGGTTAACCACATACCCGGCTTGTTGTTGATCTAAAACAACATAATTGACAGGGATAATTGAGTGGGACGCAACGTAGCAAAATGTCTGACGGTGCTGGTGTCGCTATGGATGCTAAGCGGTGTGGTCAGGGCTCAGACATGGAACATTGGCGTTTTGGCGATGCGTGGGGAGGTCTCCACACGTAATCACTGGCAGCCGCTGGAAACCCTGTTGAATCAGCAAATTCCCGGCGAACAGTTTCATATTCAACCGCTGGACCTGCGGCAGATGCAGGAGGCGGTGAATCGTGGAACGGTACAATTTGTGGTCACTAATCCGGCGCAATTTGTTCAACTAAACAGCCGCGCTGCGCTACGCTGGCTGGCGTCACTCCGTTCTACTCGCGGGGGGAAAGCCACCAGTAATGTGATTGGCAGCGCGATCCTCGTCAGGCGCGATAGCGGGATAACCTCCGCACACGATCTGATCGGCAAAACGGTGGGTGCCATTGATGCTCAGGCATTTGGCGGCTATTTGCTGGGATATAAAGCGCTCAGCGATGCCGGCCTGCGCCCGGAGCGCGATTTGCGCCTGACGTTTACCGGATTTCCCGCCGATGCCTTACTCTATTTATTACGCGAAAAAGCCGTGCAGGCGGTGATTGTGCCGGTGTGCCTGTTGGAAAAAATGGACGAAGAAGGGCTTATTCGTAAAACAGATTTTACGGCGGTGCTTAACCATCCTACGTCGATTCCCTGTTTAACCAGTACGCCGCTCTATCCTGACTGGTCATTTGCGGCACTGCCTGCGGTAAGCGACGAGCTGGCCGATCGCGTCACGCGGGCTCTGTTCAATGCGCCGCAGAACGCGACGTTTCGCTGGGGGGCGCCCGCCTCGACCCGCGAAGTGGAAGCGTTGCTGCGCGATGTCCGCCAGCATCCGCAGCAGCGCCAGTTGTGGCTGGATGTCAAAAGCTGGTTTATTCAACATCGGCTGGCGATGGGGGCCGCGGCTCTCGTACTGTTGTTGCTGACGCTCAATTACATCTGGGTGATGCTGCTGGTCCGCCGACGCGGCTGGCAATTGGAGCGAAACAACGTATTGTTGCGCAAACAGGAACAGGAGCTGGAAACCGCTCGCCAAATGAGCGTGCTTGGCGAGATGACGTCGGGTTTTGCCCACGAGCTCAATCAGCCGCTATCGGCTATCCGTCATTATGCGCAGGGCTGTCTGATCCGCCTGCGTAGTCAGGATCAACAGCATCCGCTGCTGCCCGCGCTGGAGCACATTGATACCCAGGCGCAGCGGGGGGCTGATACGCTGCACAATCTTCGCCAGTGGGTCAGCCAGGCACAGGGCAATCCGGTGATGACCGATGACTGGCAGGTCGTCAACGTTCACGATGCTATCCATCACGTCTGGCAATTATTACGCATGCCACAGCAATTCCCGGCGGTAGCGCTGCAAACGCAGATCGGTAAGGCGTTAACATTAACGTTGCCAAGTGTTCTCCTCGAACAGGTACTGGCTAATGTGGTTCTCAACGCCGCCCAGGCGGGGGCAACCACCGTGTGGTTTAGCGCTCAGCGTGAGGATGGTGATGTGAGTATTCAGGTGCAGGATAACGCCGGAGGTATTGATGAGGTGCAGCTGTACCAGGCTTTTCAGCCGTTTATGACCACCCGTAAAGAGGGAATGGGGCTGGGGCTAGCCATTTGTCAGCGGCTGGTGCGCTACGCAAACGGAGACATTGAGATCAAAAATCATCAGGCTCCAGATGAAAAAGCGGGCGTGGTGGTGACATTACATTTTAAGCAAAACCCGGAGGGAGGCCGTCGTGGCAATCATTCATCTGCTGGATGACGATATTGCCGTCACCCAGGCTTGCGCGTTTTTACTGGAAAGTCTGGGATATGAGGTGTGTTGCTGGGAGCAAGGCGAAACATTCCTCACCGAGGCAAATCTGCACCAGGTGGGCGTACTTTTGCTGGATATGCGTATGCCTGTACTGGATGGGCATGCTGTGCATGAAGCCATGCGCCAGCGTGAGAGTACGCTGGCGGTGGTATTTCTCACCGGGCATGGCGATGTGCCGATGGCGGTTGAGCAAATGAAACGCGGTGCGGTCGATTTTTTGCAAAAGCCGGTTTCCGCCGCGCCTCTGCAAGCGGCGTTAGAGCATGCAGTGCAGATCTCTCACGCCGCCTTTTCGCGACAAGAGATCGTGGTTTGCTATCAGCAGCTTACGCCAAAGGAGCGAGAGCTGGCGCAACTGGTAGCAAAAGGGTTAATGAATCGGGAAATTGCTGATGCCATGAATATTGCCGTGCGCACGGTTGAGGTTCATCGGGCGCGGGTGATGGAAAAAATGCAGGCGGGGAGTCTTGCTGAACTGGTTAATCGACTGCAGAGGATTCAGTAAATTTATGACATTTATTTGATTTTCATTGAATTTTGTCTAATCCGTCAGACTGTATATGCTGTTGGTTTGAGTTAATGACGAGCGGGAAAAATGGGAAATCAGACCAAAGACGATGAGTTGTACCGTGAAATGTGCAGAGTAGTCGGTAAAGTAGTGCTGGAAATGCGCGATCTGGGACAAGAGCCTAAGCATATCGTCATTGCGGGAGTACTGAGAACCACCCTCGCCAACCAGCGTGTGAAGCGCAGCGAGTTAGAAAAACAGGCTATTGAGACCGTCATTAAAGCATTAGCCGGTTAATCCACAAAAAGAGGATGGTGGTCTCGTTCGCCGTCCTTTTATTCTCGTCACGTTAATTTATCAATATATATAATTTAGTGCTGCAATTAGAAGAGTAACCTTCGCTGTATATTGAGTTATATTCCGAATGATATATTAAAATATATATGCGAGTAGAGTCACAAATATTTGCAAAGCATGTGAAATATTATTTCAACTTATCTTAATGATAATAAATCTCACTCCGCATTTATTATTTCCCTTCCGTTTTTTAATTGATGACGATCAAAACTATGAGCGCTGAATAACCACATTATCTTTACGCCTAACCCTAAAGGATTAGATTCATTCAGTTTAACCACCGTCATTTTACGCGATCAGGTTAGGGCAAAAATTTACGTGTTGTTGGCAACATTAACCGCCCGAAATGGCTTGAGCTGCACGGGTTTAATTTAGCCTGGATGTGTTGCTAACACAGCGTTTGCGAAGAGGATGCGAAATAAATGAATCAGGTTGATCGTCCATTTTTAGATTGTGGTTTAACGCGGCTTGAATTTCTGCGGATATCAGGAAAAGGTTTGGCGGGATTAACCATCGCCCCTGCACTGTTATCACTTTTTGGCTGTAAGCAGGAAGATATCGACAGCGGTACCGTGGGGCTTATCAATACGCCGAAAGGGGTGCTGGTGACCCAGCGAGCGCGCTGTACTGGCTGCCACCGCTGTGAAATTTCCTGTACCAATTATAACGATGGTGCCGTGGGGACTTTCTTTTCCCGTATAAAAATCCATCGCAACTTCTTCTTTGGCGATGATGGCGTCGGGTCCGGTGGCGGACTGTATGGCGATTTAAACTATACCGCTGATACCTGCCGTCAGTGCAAAGATCCGCAATGCATGAAGGTCTGCCCCATTGGCGCTATTACCTGGAAGCAGGAAGACGGCTGTATTGCGGTGGATCATAAACGTTGTATTGGCTGCAGTGCTTGTACCACCGCCTGCCCGTGGATGATGGCGACCGTGAATACCGAAACAAAAAAATCCTCAAAATGTGTGTTATGTGGGGAGTGCGCCAATGCTTGTCCGACTGGGGCATTAAAAATTATCGAGTGGAAAGATATTACTGTTTGATAGATAGCAGGTATGCCTGATACGCGTCATTAATTGCCAAAAATATCGCAGTTTTGCAAAAAAAACTGCCTGAAGGATGGCGGGTATATCTATTAAACCTTCTTGCAAAGGAAAACATGATGGCTAATGGTTGGACAGGTAATATTTTACGGGTCAATCTCACCACGGGGAATATCACCCTTGAAGATTCCAGTAAATTTAAAAAATTTGTCGGCGGGATGGGCTTTGGTTATAAAATTATGTACGACGAAGTTCCGCCAGGCACCATGCCTTTCGATGAAGGGAATAAACTGGTTTTCGCCACTGGGCCATTAACGGGCTCTGGTGCCCCTTGTAGCTCCCGCGTCAATATCACCTCCTTATCGACTTTTACCAAAGGCAATTTAGTGGTGGATGCTCATATGGGCGGCTTCTTCGCTGCGCAAATGAAATTCGCCGGTTACGACGCCATTATTATCGAAGGCAAGTCCGCGACGCCTGTCTGGATCAATATCAAAGATGAAAAGGTCAGCATCGAAAAAGCCGATTTCCTGTGGGGTAAGGGAACGCGCGCCACAACCGAAGAGATTTGCCGCATTACCAGCCCGGAAACCTGCGTCGCCGCTATTGGTCAGGCGGGTGAAAATCTGGTGCCGCTCTCCTGCATGATCAACAGTCGCAACCACAGCGGAGGCGCCGGTACTGGTGCGGTAATGGGGTCGAAAAACCTGAAGGCTATTGCGGTAGAAGGGACCAAAGGGGTCAATATTGCCGATCGTAAAGAGATGAAGCGGCTCAATGATTACATGATGACCGAGCTCATCGGTGCCAACAACAACCACGTTGTGCCAAGCACCCCCCAGGCCTGGGCAGAATACTCTTCGCCAAACTCGCGCTGGACGGCCCGTAAGGGACTGTTCTGGGGCGCGGCAGAAGGGGGACCAATCGAAACAGGGGAAATCCCGCCGGGTAACCAGAATACCGTGGGTTTCCGTACCTATAAATCCGTGTTCGATTTGGGGCCAGCCGCTGAGAAATACACGGTCAAAATGAGCGGCTGCCATTCATGCCCCATTCGCTGTATGTCGCAGCTCAATGTCCCGCGGGTGAAAGATTTTGGCGTGCCAAGTACCGGCGGTAACACCTGCGTGGCGAACTTTGTCCACACCACCATTTTCCCCAATGGCCCGAAAGATTTCGACGATAAAGACGATGGGCGCGTGGTGGGAAATCTGATTGGCCTGAACCTGTTTGACGATTATGGCATCTGGTGTAACTACGGGCAGTTGCACCGTGATTTTACTTACTGCTATTCGAAAGGCGTCTTTAAGCGCGTACTGCCAACTGAAGAGTATGCGGAGATCCGCTGGGATCAGCTGGAAGCGGGCGATCCTCATTTTATTAAGGATTTTTACTACCGGTTGGCGCATCGCGTGGGGGAACTCAGCCATCTTGCGGACGGATCGTATGCCATTGCTGAACGCTGGAATTTGGGCGAAGAGTACTGGGGTTATGCCAAAAATAAACTGTGGTCGCCGTTTGGTTTTCCTGTCCACCATGCAAACGAGGCCTCTGCACAGGTGGGAGCGATCACCAACTGTATGTTTAACCGTGACTGTATGGCGCACACCCATATCAACTTCATCGGTTCCGGTTTACCGCTGAAATTACAGCGCGAAGTGGCGGGCGAGCTATTTGGTTCGCAGGATGCATACGACGAAACCAAAAACTACACCCCGATCAATGCTGCCAAGATCAAATATGCCAAATGGACGCTGCTGAAAGTCTGCCTGCATAACGCGGTTACGCTGTGCAACTGGGTGTGGCCGATGACGGTTTCACCACTCAAGAGCCGTAACTATCGCGGCGATTTGGATCTGGAAGCAAAATTCTTCCAGGCGGTCACCGGCGATGAAACCACGCAGGAGAGTCTGGACCTGGCCGCTGAACGCATCTTTACCCTGCACCGTGCCTATACGGTCAAATTGATGCAAACCAAAGATATGCGCAATGAGCACGATCTCATCTGCTCCTGGGTGTTTGATAAAGATCCGAAGATCCCGGTCTTCACTGAAGGGACCGACAAGATGGACCGGGAAGATATGCGTCAGTCGCTGACGATGTTCTATCAGGAAATGGGCTGGGATCCAGAGCTGGGTTGCCCAACGCGTGAAACCCTGAACCGACTCGGACTTGAAGATGTAGCCGCTGATTTGGCTGCACAAGATCTGTTGCCGGCGTAAGGAATGCGAGATGACTAACGTGAGCGACGTTCTGACCCCCGTTGAGGCGTTTCCTGACGAAGTGGATAGCCGAAAGAGACAGTGGCTGCAGGCGTTTCACCCGCCTGTAGAACAGATGAATGCGCCCCAGGTTCAGGAACCAGCCAGCCCGGAGTTGATTGTGGCAGATTTTATCCGTCAGCATTCAGCATCGGGGCAACTGGTGGCGCGCAGTGTCTTTTTGCTGCCGCCTTATTCGGTTCCTGAAACCGATCTTTCCGCGCTGCTGGATGTGCTGGGCCAGGACGCGAATGGTGCGGATATCACCTGTGTGCAGGGTGCGGAAGAAGCATATTTCTATTCGACGCAAACCATGACGGCAAATTACGCCGACATGTGTGTGCAGGTGGTGGAAAACGACATCTGCCGTGCGATTGCCGAGGCGGTACGCTTCGACTGTCGAACGTATCCTCGCCCTTATAAGGTCGCCATGTTGACGCAACCGCCGTATCGCTTTGAGTCTCAACAGATTGCCGCTGCGCTCACGGCCATGGAAACGCATCCTGATTATGCAGATATACGGACTGTGGAATCGTCAAATGCGGAGCCTTATTTGTTCAGCGAACGTTTTATGAGTTATGGCAAAGCGTACGGCCTGTGCGAATGGCTTGAGGTTGAGCAGTATCAGAACCCCTGAATTATTCAGGTTGATGTCATGGAACGTGTGGACGACCACTGTCACAGTATTAGAGGATAACCCGATGTCCTTCACCCGACGAAAATTTGTCATTGGCATGGGGACGGTGATTTTTTTCACTGGCCCAGGTCAAAATCTGTTAGCGAGTACCAGGAGTTCTAAAGACGTACATTACGTCATGATTCACGATGAATCACTGTGTAACGGATGTAATATCTGCGCCCGCGCATGCAGGAAAACCAACCATGTTCCTGCGCAGGGTAGCCGTTTATCGATAGCTCATATTCCGGTTTCGGACAACGACAACGAAACGCTGTATCACTACTTCCGTCAGTCCTGCCAGCACTGTGATGATGCCCCCTGTATTGAGGTGTGTCCGACTGGCGCCTCATGGCGAGATGACAACGGCATTGTGCGGGTAGACACGTCTTCCTGTATCGGCTGCAGTTACTGTATTGGCGCGTGTCCTTATCAGGTGCGCTATCTCAACCCGCAGACCAAAGTGGCGGATAAATGCGACTTCTGCGCTGAATCTCGTCTGGCGAAAGGTTTCCCGCCGATCTGTGTTAACGCCTGCCCGGAACGTGCGCTGATTTTTGGTCGCGAAGATAGCCCGGAAATTCAGACCTGGTTGAGAGAAAATAAGTATTACGAGCATCAACTTGCAGGCGCCGGGAAACCCCATCTGTATCGTCGGTTCGGTCAACATTTGATTAAAAAGGAAAATGTATGAACGCGTCGCAGAATGCCGAACAGTTTCACGCCCAGCTTGCACAGTATGTTCCCCTGTTTTCACCGGACTACTGGCCTGTGTGGTTGGTCATCGCCGGGTTAATGCTGGTGGGGATGTGGCTGGTGCTGGCGCTACACGCCATGCTGCGCTTTCGGGCCGCGCATAAAGCGTCGGCAGGGCACGGTGAGAAAGTCTATTTATACTCGAAGGCCGTTCGTTTGTGGCACTGGTCGAATACGCTGCTATTTCTGCTACTTCTGGTCAGTGGCCTGGTCAATCACTTCTCCGTCGTCAGTGCGTCGGTGATGAAAAGCCTGCTTACCGTGCATGAGATCTGCGGCTTTTTGCTGCTTGCTTGCTGGATTGGTTTTGTCCTGATCAATCTGATTGGCGGCAACGGGCATCACTATATTATTCAACGTCAGGGCTGGATCGGACGAGCGCAAAGACAAACGCGTTTTTACCTGTTTGGCATTATGCAGGGCGAGTCACACCCATTCCCGGCATCAAAGCGTTGTAAATTCAACCCGCTACAGCAGGCGGCCTATGTTGGCGTGATGTATGGCTTACTGCCACTGCTGCTGATCTCAGGGTTGTTATCGCTCTATCCGACGGTTGTCGGTGACCTGTTCCCCGGCGTGCGTTACTGGTTGCTCCAGGCGCACTTCGCGCTGGCAATAATCAGTCTGTTTTTTATTTTTGGGCATCTTTATCTCTGCACGACAGGTCGTACGCCGGGCGAAACTTTCAAGTGTATGGTGGATGGCTATCACCGGCATTAAGCGATGATGATTACGCGAAGTGACTTACGGGCCTGGCGCGTTGGGCCCGTAATGTATCGCTGGTTTCTACGCGCGTTTCCAACTGGCGGAAGCTATGCTGATGTCCATCGTGCGCTCCAGCGGGAAGGGTATACAGACTGGGCAAATAGTCTGGTGGAATACGGCTGGTCAAAATGGCGGGAAGAGGCGAGTTTTGCCCAGCAGGATATTCGCGCGATGGGGAATATTTCCCGTGTGCAAACGGCGGGGGAAATCAGCCCTCCGCTGGCGAGTGCGGAAGATAATGCCCGATTCAGTTGTGCAGGCGATAACGTTAAAATCACCAGCGCCGGGTATGCCGCACAGATCGCCAGCGCAGGTTACAGCGCACGTATTGGTAGCGTAGGCTATAACGCGCATATCGGCAGTTCAGGCGATCGCGGGCGAATTGCGGTTGCGGGAAATTCGGCACGTATCAGTAGCGTGGGTGACGGGACGCGTATCGCCAGTACCGGCATGCGCGTACGCATCAGTTCGCTCGGCGACAGAAATCGGATTGCCTGCGGTGGTGATTTAACTCAGTTGGCCTGTTTTGGCGCAGAGTCTAAAATCGCCAACTGCGCCGACAACATCCACATTATTGCCAGCGGAGAGAACGCCGTTGTTGCCAGTACCGGTGTTGTCGATTCGATAATACTCGGTCCCGGCGGCTGCGCGGCGCTGGCCTATCACGATGGCGAGAGAATGCGTTTTGCGCTTGCCGTTGAGGGGGAAAATAACATCCGGGCGGGCGTGAAATATCGGCTCAACGAAGACCACCAGTTTGTGGAATGTTGAGCCGTGATCTCATTTTAACGCGAAGCGGCGTTGGGTGATTTTCTCCAGGCTCAGGCACAGCAGGTAATAGACCAGTCCGGTAAAGATAAAAATGGCTGCCGGATAGATTTGTACCCGGCTGTTAACCTGACCCGCAACCGTTGTGAGTTCCGGCACGTTAACGATAAACGCCAGCGACGTGTCCTTCAGTAATCCAATAAAAATCCCCGTCAGCGATGGCAGTACGTTACGCAGCACCTGCGGCAATAAGATAAGCCACAGGGCCTGATACGGGCGAAAACCCTGAACCACGGCAGCATCATATTGCCCGCCAGGCAGCGCGCTAATTCCTGCATACACTGAGTGCATGACCGAGGCGGCGGTGAACCATGCCAGCGCCAGCGTCACGGTAACGGCTCCGGGGAGATCGCTTCCGGTCAGCATGGGTAGCAAATACCACATCCAGAAAATCACAAAGATTAGCGGAATGCCGCGAATAAACTCCGCCCAGATAAACAACCCGTTGCGAACCGTGCCCGGAAAACGCCAGGCGCAGCAGGCAAGAACTATCCCACCAGGCAAGGCCAGCAGCGCCGCGCCGAGAGCCATCAACAACGTGAGCAGAACGCCGCCGGGTTGTCCATCCGCCACCCGTCCCCACAGGAGATAATCAAGATTGTCGGTAATGACCGAAATGTTAGCGATCATGCAGTATGCTCCTGACGCTGAAGATACGCGTTTTAACCTTGGACGATTTACCCGATGCAGGCCGTGGGCCAAGACGCGTAAGCAGCATACCCAGAACGATGCCGGTGAACAGATAGAGCGCAGTGCCAACAGCAAAGGCTTCCAGCGCGTGCGCGTTGTAGCTCTCAATTTGCCGCACCTGGTAGGTGAGCTCAGCAAATCCAATACCGCTGGCAAGCGAGGAAAGTTTCATCAGGTTAAGGTATTGCCCAACAATGGGTTGCCAGGCGTTCGTCAGTCCCTGAGGAAGCAGAATGTGACGAAACGTTGCCCAGGATGAAAAACCCTGCGCCACGGCAGCCTCACGTTGTCCGGCAGAAACCGCCTGTAAACCAGAGGCGATCTCCTCGACCAAAAATGCCGAGGTAAATACGCCCAGCCCCCATGCTGAACAGATAAACTCTGGTGTTAACCACCAGACATCGCCTGGCAGAATAGACCAGGGATGCTCTGCATTGATGAAGGTAATGACGTTGCGGGGCAGCCAGTTCCATGCGGCAAAATACCAGAACATCAGTTGCACCAGTAAAGGCGTGTTGCGAAACACCGAAACCCATACACTGACCACCGCTTTGTTGAAGCGATGGCCCGTCAGACGCAGCCCGAGTAGGAAGATGGCAATGAGCGTGGCGAGTACGACACCTGCCAGTGTCACCCAGAGCGTGGTGAGAAAACCGGAAATTATCCATTGCAGAGGTTGCCCGCTCAGCACTCCCTGCCAGTCCATTGCAAGCATTATAGCGATGACTCCTGGTGTAACGGGTCGAGCACTTTTTTCAGGAAACGCTGGGTTCTCGGGTGCTGTGGTCGGGTGAAAAAATCCTCCGGCGCGGCCACTTCAAGAATTTCTCCGCCATCGATGAATACCACGCGATCGGCAATCTCACGGGCAAAATGCATTTCATGGGTCACGACGATCATGGTGATACCGCTGTGGGCCAGGTTTTTCATCACCTGTAATACCTCGCCGATCATTTCTGGATCCAGCGCGGAGGTGGGTTCATCAAACAGAAGGATTTGTGGCGATGAGGCCAGCGCGCGGGCGATGGCCACGCGCTGTTGCTGCCCACCGGACAACTGTGCGGCATAAGCGCTCGCTTTTTCTGCCAGTCCCACCTGATCCAGCAATTCGAGTGCCCGACGCGCGGCTGCCGACTTGTTCCAGCCGTGAACATATTCCAGTGCCAGCGAGATGTTCTGATGCGCTGTCAGATGCGAATAGAGATTGAATTGCTGAAAAACGAAACCGATACGGCTGCGTAACTGGCGTAATGCAGCCCCGCGCAACTGACTAATTGGTTTGTCATCAATGAAAATCTCGCCACCGCTGAGCGACTCAAGCTGGTTGATAAGGCGTATAAGCGTGGATTTTCCCGAGCCAGAAGGGCCCAGAATAGTCACCACTTCACCGGGTTCAACTGACAGGCTGACGCCGTTAAGTACGGTGTGAGTGTCAAACTGTTTGATGACATTGCGCAGTTCGACGCTTGCCTGGCGCAAATGGTTAAAATCCGCCGCGGAAACTGCACAACGATGAAACAGGGCTGAGAGCATATTACTTCGCTTCTATTTTAAAGGCGCGGGGTTGCGGATTTTTGGTTTCAGGGCCAAACCAGACATCATAAATTTTTGCCGCCTGCCCGGTAGATTCCAGCCTCAAAAGCTCATCATTGACGGCTTTTAACAGCGCTGGCTCACCTTTTTTCACTCCCACGCCAATCTCTTCTTTGCTCAACAGGTCAGGCAGAATTTTGAAATCTGCTTTATCCGGCGCACCGCTTAATAGACCGGCCAGAATCGTACTGTCTTGGGTGATGGCCTGAACATTGCCATTGCGTAGCGCGGTTAACGCCAGTGGAATATCGTCGTAGGCCAGCACACGTGACTGCGGGAAGCGCTGATGTAGCGCCTGCTCACCGGTAGTGCCTTTCACCGCACCGATTCGCGCTTTGCTGTATGCATCGAGCTGGTCCGGGGATTTGGCCGGTACCAGGAACTGCTGCCCGGTAACAAAATAGGGGACGGAGAAGTCAATGACCTGCGCCCGCTCAGGCGTAATCGTGATATCCGCCACGATTAAATCGGCTTTACCGGATTGTAATAATGGAATGCGGTTTGCCGGATTAGTCGCCACCAGTTCCAGTTTTACGCCGAGGGATTTTGCCAGCGCTTCAGCAAAATCAACGTCATAGCCGACAATCTTATGCGTTTTGGCATCGATGGAGCCAAACGGCGGATTCGCGTCGAATGTCGCAACTTTTACTACACCTGCGGCTTTGATATCGGCCAGTTGGTCAGCCTGAGCCTGCGAGGCGGCAATGCCGGTGGCCAGCAGCACGCCGAGTGCCAGCAGTGTTTTTTTAGCGCGATAAGTTTTCGTTGCCATCATGATGTAAATCCCTGTCGTTTTTGGTTTGTGCTTTTTACGCTCCCATAACTTACGTTCAGGACAAAATAAGAAAAAATTCTTATCTATTTACAAAATGTTATTAGTGAAAGCGGTGTTAACAATGGGTAAACGCAATGGGAAATGTAGATAAGAGGAGGGGCATAGTCTGGCGGTAAAAAAACCGGCATTGCGCCGGTTTGGAAATCAGATTTTACAGGCGTCGCCGCAGTCATTATCAGCAATAATGTCCTGCGCTTTCTTGTCTGCATCTTCCAGACGTTCAGCATTACGCTCTTGCGCTTCTTCCAGTCCATCAAAGACCAGATTATCGAGATCAATTTCCATCATTCACCTGCTCAGGTTCAGCGTTTAACATCACATTATTATATTGCATAAATGTTGCTTAACAGCAGCGATTCTTGCTACTTAGCGTCGAACTCAATTCGGGGTGCCCGTTTACCCGTCAATTGACCAACAGTTCGCCATTGCTAAAGAACCGTGAAGCGTAAATACCGAAAAATGCTTGTGCCCTCGACTGTTCTACTCCCACCTTTTCATTAACGTGATGTGCGATCATTTTTAACAAATTAGCGCCAAAATCACTATACATATAACTTAATATCTTTTATACATTAATTGTTCAACCCTGCGACTATTCCACAAAAGAGAAAGCTATATGGAACAGACACCTGATAAGAAAAACGATAATTTTCAAAAAGATGGCAAAGAACAGTTCAATCGCTCGATCAGTCTTATTTCAAATTTTGCGTTGGGTTTTACCTACCTTTCGCCGCTTACCGCCGTCTATTCGCTGTTTGCACTGGCCGTAACGCTGGCGGGGCCGCCCGCAGTCTGGTGGATTTTAATCGTCGCATGTGGACAACTTTTGGTGGCGTTGGTGTTTGGTGAGGTGGCTTCCCAGTATCCGATAACCGGCGGGCTTTATCCGTGGGCCAGAAGGTTATGGGGCAAGAAATATGCGTGGATCGCTGCCTGGATTTACCTGTGGGCACTGGTGGTCACCATTACGTCAATCGCGGAATATACTTCAACATTTGTTGAGTCGCTCTTCCACTATGGTCAGACGCCAGCCACTATGTTGGCGACTTCCGTCCTGCTGCTGCTTTTGATGATGGCTGTTAATATGTCCGGGACTAAAAATCTGGCCCGGGTCGCAAAAATTGGCTTCTGGTGTGAAATCGTTAGCGTGATTGCGCTGGGAATTTATCTGTTGATATTCCACCGTTCGCAGCCATTCTCCGTAATTTTTGATTCGATGGGCGTGCTGGCGCATGACGGCAGTTATTCCACCGCATTTATGTCTGCCGCGCTGATGGGGCTGTTTATGTTCTTTGGCTTTGAGGCCTGCGGTAACGTTGCGGAAGAGGTACAGAATCCAAGTAAAAAGATCCCGGTTGCGATGATTTTGAGCATCGTATTTGGTGCGATTTCGGCGATTATTTCCGTCATGGGATACCTCCTGGCTTCACCAAATCTGGTCAGTATCGTGAATGGCAAAACGTCTGACCCGATTCCGGCCATCCTTAATGAAGCTCTTGGTGAAACTGGCGCAACTATCTTTATCATCGTCGCGATTGTGGCGATGCTGTCGTGCATTTTGTCTCTGCAGGCTGCGTTAAGCCGTCTTATCTTTTCTTTCTCCCGCGACAGAATGCTGCCGGGAAGTGAGTGGATGTCAAAGATCTCTAAAAATGGCGTTCCGGATAATGCCATGGTTGTTAGCTGTCTGCTGCCAGTCATCATCTGCGTTTGGGTCTATTTCCAGCCAGACAACCTGTCGCGTATTACCGCGTTTGCCGTCATCGGTATTTATATCTCGTTCCAGATGGTTGTGCTTGCCGCACTGCGCCAGCGCCTGAAAGGCTGGAAACCGGCTGGGGAGTGGACCATTGGCGGTTGGGGCGTGATTGTGAACGTGCTGGCGCTAGCCTATGGATTGTGTGGGATCTGGTTGTTGGCGCAACCGGCAGATAGCAGCGATTTCATCGACCGTTGGACGGTACTGTTCGGCCTGGCGATTGTCGTTGGCTCCGGGCTTATCTATATGTTCCTGACCCGACCGTTTGGTCGCTCTGCGGCACCGGAAAATGACGCCATTGCCTACGCTAACAAGCTGAATATGGGGCAGGATAACTAAACACTAAGGGCCTTCGGGCCCTTAGTTTTGATAGTGATAAAGGATAAAGTAGTCGCTCTGATAAACAACGGTACTGTTTGCGGGAGAGAGTAATTCACCCACGCGAAAACGTGGCCAACTGGAAAAGATAATTCTATTTTCCAGATTGGTCAGAATGACATAGTCAGGATGAGCGCAGGAGAGCAGTTCGGCCTCAATCTGACTGACCAGCAGATCGACGGCGGCAACGCCAAGAAACTGATCGTTGTAGTAGACCGGCACTGCCGAGGTCAGGGTGTAGGAAATATTGCAGATATAGTCGACGTAGGGACCGTGGATATAGGCTTTTCCTGCCGGAGGTGAGTGCTTAAACCACTCGAAGGTTCTGAAATCCAGACGTTGCTGGGTGGCCTGATCTAAATCGAGGTGCGCCTGACTCAAACCATTATCTTTCTTATACCACCATTCCAGCAGCCAATACTCTTTTGTGGTGGCAGTGCTCTCAATATGGCTGGCGAACCCGGCCCCTGAACAGTAATGATTGTTACTGAGGGTGCGCTTGATGTGTTGCTGAACGGTAGATCTCACCGATGGATCGAGGACAACTTCTGCTGAGGCCTTTTGCACCCCGGAAATCGCCTCATGGATGCTCCTCGCCAGCGCAACGGTAGAATCTACGGTAGAGGCGGTAATATCATCAATCTTACGAATTAATGCGCTTAAGGATGTCGAAGAGCTCATTGTCTGTCCTGCCTTCACTGATTGTCAGTTCGAGTTATATTTCAGCTTTTTTTCAATAAGGTAATAGGTAAACGTGTCGATGATCCGTGTGGCAAGCTGCACGGATTCTGCCTCGTTGTGAGCAGCCAGCGCATCGGCCAGTGCCGAGTAAAGCGCAATAATTTCGGCATGAATGTTGTCTGCGCGATAAAGTATCGCCACCAGCGATGCCCATTCAGCCTGGACCTGCAGCTCCTGATTGGCCAGTCGCGCGGAATGTGAACTGGCAGCTATCGCCAGTAGACAGCGCATATCGGCCTGGGTCATAAGCTCTGGTGAGTTTGCCTTGCTGAGCACCTCAACAAACTCGCGAAATTTGGCGATATCCGCGCCGGTCATCCGTCTGGAAGCCAGCCTTGCGCTATGGCTGATAATGGCGCAATGCATTTCGCCCAAGTCAGAAAGATAATCCGTACTGATCGCTTTGAACGGATGCAGGGCGCTGTTTTTGCCATCAATATTTTCGCAAACGAAGCTCCCGCCATTACGACCACGAACCGTATGGATAAGATTATTAGCCCGAAGCGTGTTTAGCGCTTCTCTGATAGTGATATGTGAGACACCCATCATCTTTGCCAAATCAGTTTCGTTGGGGAGCTGTTCTTTTGGCTCCAGCAACCCCGTGATAATGGCGTTTGACAGGCGCTGCACTATCTGGTCTGAACGACTGACCTGCCCGATAGGCGCAAATATGACCGCGTGAGTAATCATAATCTTTTCTGCACTCAATTCCCTGAAACAACGACCATTTTTAACACATGCCCGTCAGGCAAGGAAGGTAAGAATGGCCGAGTTATTTTACATGCCTATGCGCAACGTCACTGCACAAGCGGATGTGTGTCCCGATAACTTCATGATGAGCTGAGCATAAAGCCTCGGCTCACGATGAAAAGCCTTATCCCGAAAATGTAAAAATTAAGTTAAAAATGCGAGGCTTATCATAGTGTCAATGTTGCGCATTTGAAAATCTTTTACAATATATATATTACATAAGATTCTTTATGTATTAACGGGCAGGAGACAGACATGAAAACCCTGAAGCATTTTATCAATGGGCAATATGTAGCAGGTCGTAGCGAAGATACCTTCGAACTGGTGAGTCCGGTCGACGGCGAAACGTACGCATTATCACCCAACGCCAATGCGGAAGAGGTGGAGCAGGCCTACTCGGCGGCGGAGGCGGCGTTTAGCATCTGGCGAAAATCGACGCCGGCACAGCGGCAAAAGGCGTTATTGCAGCTGGCAGATGAGATTGAACGAAACGTTGAGCGGCTGGTGAACGCGCAGAGTCAGGAGACCGGTCAGCTTCGCCATTTTATTGAGAAGGAAGAGATCGCGGCATCCTGCGATGCCATCCGCTTTTTTGCCGGTGCGGCGCGCTGTCTTGAAGGGAAAGCGGCAGGGGAATATTCCGCTGGGTTTACCTCGACTATCCGCCGTGAACCGCTGGGCATCGTTGGACAAGTCACGCCATGGAACTACCCGTTCATGATGGCGGTATGGAAGATTGCGCCAGCGCTGGCGGCAGGCAATACGGTCGTATTAAAACCCAGCGACACCACGCCGGTCAGCACGCTGCTGTTGGCTGAACTGGCCGCGCCGTTGTTCCCAAGAGGGGCGTTTAACGTCGTATTAGGTAAAGCCAGCACCGGTTCGCTGGTGGTTTCAAACCCGAAGGCCTCACTGGTTTCGATTACCGGTTCGGTCCGCGCGGGTCTACAGGTTGCGGCTTCGGCAGCGGCGAACCTGACCAAGGCGCATCTGGAATTGGGTGGGAAAGCGCCTGCTGTGGTGTTTGCTGATGCAGATATGGACAAGGCGATCGCGACGATCACCACGGCAGGCTTCTTCAATGCCGGCCAGGATTGCACGGCGGCTACGCGTATTCTGGTCGAACAATCCATCTACGCTGAATTCCTGGAAAAGCTGGTTCAGAAAACGAAGAGTATTAAATTTGGACCGCCAGCGGATCAGGCTGCGCTATATGGCGCATTGAACAGTAAAAACCAACTGGAGCAGGTGAAAGGCTTTATTGCGCGTTTACCGGCACATGCAAAAATTGAAACGGGTGGGCGTACCGGGCCAGGTCCGGGCTTCTATTTTGAGCCGACGATCGTCTCCGGATTGCATCAACATGACGAAGCTATTCAGCATGAAGTATTTGGACCGGTAATGACTATTCAACCGTTTTCGACTGATGAAGAGGGTCTACACAAAGCGAATGATGTGGAATATGGTCTGGCCGCCAGCGTCTGGACCAGTAACCATGGTCGCGCACAGCGCTTCAGCATTGACCTCGATTTTGGCACCGTGTGGATTAACAATCACATTCCTCTGTGCGCCGAAATGCCGCACGGCGGGTTCAAAAAATCGGGTTATGGCAAAGATCTCTCATCCTATTCGCTCGAAGAATATACCCGGGTGAAACATATCATGTGTGACATTTCTGAATAGAGAGGATGTCGATGAAAACATTAAACATAGCGGTGCTTTCATTCGTGATGTTCTCGGGCTATAGCCTGGCAGAAAGCACATCGCTGAATACCGTTAAAGAGTATATGGCGGCCTGGAATGCACACGATGCTTCGCGAGCCGCGCAATATCTTGCTGATGACGCAGTCTATTATGATGCCGCCGCTGGCGAACCGATAAATGGCAGAGAAAAAGCTGAAAAAGACGTTATCGGTGCCTTTATTAAGGCGGTGCCAGATCTGAGCTGGAAAATGGTCGGCAAACCCGTTTACGACGAAGATACCGTGGCGTTTCGTTGGGAGTTTTCTGGCAAAAATAGTGGTGAATGGGCAGGGAGTCCGCCGACAAATAATCCGATAAAATTTGAAGGTGTCAGCTATATTCATGTTAAAGCAGGTAAAATCACCTGGCAGGGTGATTATTATGATTCTAAAAAACTGGATGAAGAGTTAAAGCCAGGGAAATAGTCGGCTGTACCCCTTTATTACTATGAAGGGGGACATCTCTTATTTGTGTCGTATTTAGGGCAGTGTGTAGCAATAAGGAAAAAAGTTAATGGCAATTACCAGACGTGATTTTCTCAACGGCGTCGCGGTGACTATTGCGGCGGGGCTTACCCCGCTGGAATGGGTCAGGGCGGCAGGAAAGGGAAACGCATTTATAGATGGAAATTATTATCCGCCAGGGCTGACGGGGCTGCGGGGTAATCATCCTGGATCGTTTGAAATGGCGCATGCAGTAGGCCGCGAGCATAAACATTTTGATTTAAACGCTCTGCCCGTTGAGGAAGAGTACGATCTGGTGATTGTGGGCGGCGGTATTAGCGGGCTGGCTGCCGGTTGTTTCTGGCGCCAGCTTGCCGGGCAAAATAGCCGGATCCTGATCCTCGATAACCATGACGATTTTGGCGGGCACGCCAAACGTAACGAATTTACGAGCTCAGGTAAGAAATTACTCGGCTATGGCGGTAGCGAAGCATTCCAGTCGCCCGCGCACAATTTCAGCCCTGAGGTGCAAAAACTGATGGAAACCGTGGGCGTCAGCGTCACGCGGTTAAAAGAGAGTTTTGACGTAAACTTCTACCCCGACTGGCAGCTCAGTCGCGGTGTTTTCTTCGACAAAAAGAATTTTGGCGAGACAAAAATCGTCAGCGGCGATCCGGGGCGCGCGGTATCTGATGATATCCCGCCGAACAGGCTCAATGGCCGTAAAATTGAAGACTTTATCAATGATTTTCCGCTAAGTGAGCACGACCGAAAGGCGTTGATCGACCTGCACGTCCATCCTGGCGACTATCTTCCGGGCATGACGGTCGATGAGAAAATGGAATGGCTGGATACCCACAGCTACAGTGAATTTTTGGCCACAAAAGTTGGTTTGAGCAAAATGGCGCTGCTCTATTTTCAGCAGCGTTCTAATGACTTCTTTGCCATCGGCATTGAAGGCATTTCCTGTAGCGATGCCAGGGCGTGCGCATTACCCGGCATGGAGGCGCTGGGAATACCGCCGTTGGACGGCGAGTCGCTGGCCGACCTCGAAGAGCCGTATGTTTACCATTTCCCTGACGGTAACGCCGGGCTGGCCCGACTGTTAGTCAGGTATATGCTGCCGGATGCGCTACCGGGTAACACGATGGAAGACTCTGTCCTTGCCAGACTGCATTACGAAAAGCTGGATCTGCCGGAAAACACCACGCGCCTGCGTCTGAACAGCACGGTGATTAATGCGGCCAACACAAAGGATGGCGTGGTGGTGACCTATCTGCGTGACGGCAAAATGCATCGCGTGCGCGGTAAAAACACCATCATGGCGGGCTATAACATGATGATCCCGTATCTGGTGCCTGAGATGCCGGAACAGCAGCAGGCGGATCTCAAACTGAACGTGAAGGCACCGCTGGTGTACACCAACGTGGTGGTCAAAAACTGGCAGGCGTTCAAACAGCTTGGCGTGCATGAATTTTACTCTCCGGCCGCACCTTACAGCCGGATTAAGCTCGACTATCCGGTCAGCATCGGCGGGTATCAACACCCGGCCTCACCGGACGATCCGATGGTCATTCACATGGTCTATGTGCCTACTTATCCGGGCAGTAATCTGTCGGCCAGAGAGCAATTCCGTCTGGGGCGAGCGTATTTACTGGGGACCACATTTGCGACGCATGAGGAGATGATTCGCTCCCAGTTGCAGGAAATGTTTGGCTCAACGGGCTTTGATAATCAACGCGATATCTCCGCCATTACAGTTAACCGCTGGGCGCATGGCTATGCGTATTACGCCAACGCGTTGTTCGATGATATGGATAAAATGCCAGAAATTATCGAGCGGGCGCGTCAGCCAGTTGGTCGCATTGCCATCGCTAATTCCGATTCTGACTGGGGCGCTTATGCCCATACGGCCATCGACCAGGCATGGCGTGCGGTTAATGAACTCAAGGATATGGGGTGATCTATGCGTAACGTAACCGTTCTTGCCGCCTGTTTGTTTACCGCCTCTGTGAGTGCAGCGGAATCTAATGGCGAATATATCGCCCGTATCTCTGACTGTGTGGCCTGTCATACCACCGAAGGGGGGGCGGCGATGGCGGGTGGCAAAAAGTTTCCTACTCCGGTAGGGGATATTTATTCGACCAACATTACCCCAGACAAGACCCAGGGTATTGGTAATTACTCATACGAGGATTTTGACAAGGCCGTACGTCAGGGAATTGCTAAAGATGGTCATCCGTTATATCCGGCCATGCCTTATCCCTCTTACGCAAAACTTTCTGATGACGATGTACAGGCGTTGTATCGCTATTTTATGCATGATGTCACCCCCTCTGCGCAGCCCAATAAAGAGAATGCCATTCCGTGGCTACTCTCCGCCCGCTGGCCGCTGCATATCTGGAACTGGCTGTTTACCGACGCGCCAGCGACGACTGTAGAGCGTGCGAAAACGGATGACAACGCTGCGTTAGTAAAACGGGGCGCTTATCTGGTGGAAGGTCCCGGGCACTGCGGTTCTTGCCATACCCCGAGAGGCATGGCGATGAACGAAAAAGCGTATACCAATGCTGATGCCGAGTACCTGAGCGGCGCGATGATCGACGGCTGGTATGCGCCTTCGCTGCGCGGCACGGGAATGTCTGAGCAGGAATTAAAATCGCTGTTGCTGACCGGTAAAAGCAAGCATGCCGCGGTTTCAGGTTCGATGGCTGAAGTCGTTACGCAGAGTACACAGTACCTGACCGATGACGATGCCACGGCGATCGCGCAATATCTGCTGAGCCTGAAAAGCGAGAAGCCTGAAACGGTGCGCGCAGCGGCAACTACGGTGTCCTGGTCGAATTCACCCGAGGCGGGCAAAGTGACCTATAACCGCTACTGCTCCACCTGTCACGGTCTGGAGGGGAAAGGTACGGATGATAACGCACCTTCTTTGATCAACAATCCGCTGGTGATGGTTGATGACCCGACGCCGTTATTCAGAGTGATTGCCCACGGCGCAGAAACACCGACAACGCGTGGCAGCGTCTCCTTTAAGATGCCGGCTTACGGTGGCATGTTAAGCGACAACGAAATGCGCGACGTGATTAATTACGTGCGTAAAAGTTGGGGAGAAGGGAATGGCGAAGTAAGCCAGGAGGACCTGGCAGGGATTAAAAAAGCGTCACATTAAACAGCATATCGGATGGACAAGGTGCTTGCAGCGCCATCCGGCAGTGCTTAAACGGCGTTTACTCTGATAATACCCACCAGTCGGGTAAACGCCGCCGCCATTTCATGCTCTGCAATACTGGCAAATCCCAGCAGCAGGCCGCTGCGTTTCTCTTCATTCACGTAGTAGCGAGACAGCGGGCGCACCAGCAGCCCTTGCGCATTTGCCTGTTGGGCAATGACAACGTCATCGCTCCCGACGGGCAACTGTAGAATCATGTGCAGCCCGGCGTTGCTGCTGAAGGAGCCAAGATACTGCTCGCCCAACTGGCAACTGATAAGCTCCACCAACGTCTGGCGGCGACGACTGTACAACTGGCGCATTTTACGAATGTGCGCCGCGTAGTAACCCTCGCGGATAAACTCCGCCAGCGCTGCCTGAATCAGCAAATGTCCACCACGATAGAGGTCGTTATGAACCTTCTTCAGCGGCGCGGCGAGCGGTTTGGGCAGTACCACATACCCGAGCCGCAGTGCGGGATAGAGTGTTTTACTGAATGTCCCGATATAGATGACCGGCGTCTCTTCTTCCAGTCCCTGCAATGATGGAATTGGCTGGCCGGAAAAGCGAAACTCGCTGTCGTAGTCATCTTCCACTATCCAGCTTCGCGTTTCACGTGCGCGAAAGAGAAGTGCCCGACGGCGGTTGAGGCTCATTACCGAACCGAGCGGATATTGATGTGACGGTGTCACAAAAATCAGCTTTGGCGCGGATTCGCCAGCCTCTGGCGGCACCATACCTTGTTCATCAACCGGGATCGCCGAAAAGTTAACCGCATTGATGCGCAGAATATTTTTGATTCCCCAGTAGCCCGGCTCCTCAATCCAGGCGTTATCCCCCGGGTTGCATAGCGTCCGGGTCACCAGATCCAGCGCCTGGTGAATACCTTCAGTAATCAGAATTTGCTCCGGTGAACACCGTACCCCGCGTGCGGTGCGCAGATAGTCTGCCAGTGCTTCTTTCAGCTCAGTCACGCCGCCTGCGGCATCGTAAGTGAGAAACTCCGGGCGTAACCGCCTCGCCAGCCGATCCTGAATTTTTTTGAGCACCCGGTGAGGGAAATGCTCCACATCAGGTACGCCTGGAATAAATGCGCCCCATTGACGGGGGCTGGCGCTGGCATGGCCCAGCAGCTCAAGGCAGCGGGCAGATAAGCGGGTGTGATCCTCCAGTGTGGCGGCAACGGGCTCTTTGTGGGGACGCAGGTCGAGATTGTCCAGCACGCTGTCGGTGACAAATGTGCCGCTGCTGGTGCGCGCGGAAATATAACCTTCGGCCTGCAATTGCTCGTAAACCCGCAGGACGGTATTGCGCGATAGCGTCAGTTCGCCTGCCAGGTCACGCGACGGAGGCATTCGGGTCGCCGGTTTCAGGCTACCTTCGAGGATGCAACTGCAGATGGCGGCATACAGGCGACGATGCAGCTTTTCATCGGTCTGCTGGCTAAATGCCTGCTTGATCACATCTCCGGCAAGTGAACGCATTTGGATCCTTAAAATAAAACGATTTGGCTCTCGATTAAAGTACCAGATGGCGTCTAAATTTAAAGGGTAATTCAACCTAAATGTATTAATGGACAAGGTGTAGAGAATGAACAATAAAAACCTGCAACAACGTCGTCTGGATGCCACCCCGCGTGGCGTGGGTGTAATGTGTGATTTTTATGCCCAGTCAGCAGAAAACAGCACAATTACCGATATCGAAGGCAATCAGTACATTGATTTTGCCGCCGGGATTGCCGTGCTGAACACCGGGCACCGTCATCCTCGCCTGGTGCAGGCAGTCGAAGCGCAACTGCAGGCTTTTACCCATACGGCTTATCAGATTGTCCCGTACGAAAGCTATGTGTCTTTGGCGGAGAAAATCAACGCCGTTGCGCCAATCGACGGTAAGCGCAAAACCACATTCTTCACCACCGGGGCTGAAGCGGTCGAAAATGCGGTGAAAATTGCGCGCGCACATACCGGCCGTCCTGGCGTTATTGCTTTTGGCGGCGGTTTTCATGGGCGTACCTACATGACGATGGCGTTAACTGGCAAGGTGGCGCCGTATAAAAAAGGGTTCGGCCCGTTCCCTGGCTCGGTTTACCACGCACCGTATCCTTGCGAGTTGCAGGGGATTTCTACGGCGGACTCCATCAAAGCGATTGAACGCCTGTTTAAAGCCGATATCGATCCCACCCAGGTCGCGGCGATCATTTTCGAACCCGTCCAGGGTGAAGGGGGCTTCGTGGTGGCGCCGCCGGAGTTTGTGGCTGCCATCCGCCGTATTTGCGACGAGCATGGCATCGTGATGATCGCCGATGAGGTGCAAAGCGGGTTTGCCCGTACGGGCCAGTTGTTTGCGATGGACCACTACGCTGACAAAGCTGACCTGATGACTATGGCAAAAAGCCTTGCAGGCGGCATGCCGCTGTCTGGCGTCGTGGGCAAAGCTGAAATTATGGATGCGCCTGCGCCGGGTGGTCTGGGCGGAACCTACGCCGGAAACCCGCTGTCAATTGCGGCAGCTCATGCGGTGCTGGATATCATTCGTGATGAACAGCTGTGCCAGCGTGCGGCAGCTCTCGGCGAACAATTGCGCGCCACTCTGACTGACGCGCAAGCCGGGTGTCCTGAACTGGCCGAAGTGCGCGGCTTAGGCTCTATGATCGCCGCTGAATTCTGTGACGCAGCGACGGGAGAACCCAACGCAGCCGCCGCACAACGCGTGCAGAAGAAAGCCCTTGAGCAAGGATTACTGCTGCTGACCTGCGGTCAGTATGGCAACGTTATTCGTTTCCTTTATCCGCTGACGATCCCGCAGGATCAGTTCGCCAAAGCGCTCGATATCATTAAAGCGGCAACCAAATAATCCGTTAGTCATAGTGTTACCCACAGCCGACGGTGGTCATCACCGTCGGCTTTTTTGTCGCCATAAATTGATCTTCCTCGTGAGTCGTGCGGTATTTATCGCGAATGGGTTGCCTGTTATATCGTTATATAATTTAATACACATCGTTTTTACTCCGCTATCCAGATGGTATCCCATGTTAACTTTCCGCTCTTTTGTGCTGGTATGCGCCAGCATGTTGTTTGCGTTTTCTGCCCAGGCCGACCGTACGATCACCGACCAGCTTGGTCGTCAGGTCACGATTCCGGACCACGTCGACAAAGTGGTCGTGCTGCAACACCAGACGCTGAATATTCTGGTCCAGCTTAATGCTCAGCAGGACATTATTGGCGTGATGTCGAGCTGGAAAAAACAGCTCGGGCCTGAGTTTGCGCGCTTTATGCCGACAATTGCCACATTGCCGACGCCGGGCGATCTCACCAGCGTGAATATTGAAAGCCTACTGGCGATTCATCCGCAGGTGGTTTTTGTCGCCAACTATGCGCCAGCGGAGATGATCCAGCAGATTCAGAACGCCGGTATTCCGCTCGTGGCAATCTCATTGCGCAAGGATGCAACCGGGCAACAGAATAAAATGAACCCGACCATGGCCGATGAAGAGCAGGTCTACAACGAAGGGTTAAAGCAGGGGATTCGCCTGATTGCGGACGTCGTGGGGCGCAAACCGCAAGCTGAGACGTTAATCGACTACGTTTTTGCGGCGCGGGCAAAATTCAATGCGCCGGTCGCAAAAATCCCGGATGCGCAAAAAGTCCGTATTTATATGGCTAACCCCGACCTGATGACTTACGGCTCCGGGAAGTACACGGGACTCATGATGCAGCACGCGGGTGGTCTAAACGTGGCGGCTGCCAGTGTGAAAGGCGCCCGTCAGGTTGCGCTGGAACAGGTATTGGCGTGGAACCCGCAGGTAATTTTTGTTCAGGATCGCTACCCGCAGGTGGTAACGGAGATCCAAAACGATCCTAACTGGCAGGGGATTGATGCTGTGAAAAATCATCGCGTCTGGTTGATGCCTGAGTACGCCAAAGCCTGGGGCTATCCGATGCCTGAAGCGTTGGCGATTGGTGAGCTGTGGATGGCCAAAAAACTGTACCCGGACGCCTATAAAGACGTGGATGTTGATGCGCAGGCGCAAGACTACTATCAGCATTTTTATGGTGTGAACTGGCAGCCTGATGCAGTTAAGTAAGCGCATTTTACTCCAGCAACCACTCTTAATCGCGACGGTCCTGTTGCTGGGCCTTGGTTCGTTGTGTCTCGGACAATATCCGCTGTCATTAAGCGAAGTCTTTTATCACCTGATGCACTATAGCGACGCTGAAGGGATTGCCGGTCAGGTTATCTGGACTGTCAGACTACCGCGAATTCTGATGGCGCTGCTGGCGGGTGGTGCGTTGGGGTTATGTGGCGCGACGCTGCAAGGGGTATTTCATAATCCGCTGGTCGACCCGCATATTATTGGCGTGACGTCCGGGGCCGCTTTTGGCGGAACGCTGGCTATTCTGCTTGGCCTGTCGCCGTGGTTGATGATGGGTTCAACGTTTTTCTTCGGTCTGACGGCGCTGATCCTGGTGTATGCCATTGCTGCGCTGCAGGGGCTGGAGAATACGCTGGTGCTGATCCTGTCGGGTATCATTTTGAGTGGTTTTTTTGCCGCGCTGGTGAGCCTGATTCAGTATCAGGCTGATACCGAAGAAACGTTACCCAATATCGTGTTCTGGCTGCTCGGCAGCTTTGCGACGGCTAACTGGCATAAAGTTCTGCTGTTGGCGATTCCAGTTGGTATCGCTGCGACAGTTTTGTACCAGCTACGCTGGCGGATAAACCTGTTATCACTCAATGATAAAGATGCCCGATCGCTAGGCGTCGCGGTGGTTCCTCTGCGACGCAGCGTTTTGCTGTGCTGCGCTTGTTTAGTCGCCGCTCAGGTAGCGGTCAGCGGCAGTATCGCCTGGGTTGGGTTGGTTATTCCGCATCTGGCGCGTTTGCTGGTGGGGGTTGATCATCGTCGTCTGCTGCCGTGCGCCTTCTGGATGGGAGGCGGTTTTATGATTGTGGTGGATGATATTGCCCGTACCCTGATGCACGCGGAGATACCGCTTGGGATCATCACCGCATTATTCGGCGCGCCGCTGTTTGCTTTTTTACTCATCCGCTCCAGCCGCCGGGGGACATCATGAAACCTGCCGCATTGCGTGTAAATACGCTTACCTATGGGTATCGCGTGCCGCTATTTGAGCCGCTTACATTCAGTTGTCAGAAAGGTGAGATCTGGGCTGTGCTGGGACGTAACGGCTTGGGTAAAAGTACGCTGCTCGATACGCTAACCGGCACGCTGCCAGCTTTGGACGGCAGCATTGAAATTGACGGCGGGATAGGGATTGTGGCGCAGCATTGCCACCTGCCATTTCCTTATACGGTGAGCGACGTGGTGCTGATGGGGCGGGCACAGCACGTGAAGCTTTTTGCGCAACCCAGCCAGCAGGATCAACAAAGAGCGACCCAGGCGCTGGAGCAGTTAAATATTGCCCAGCTTGCTTCCCACTCGTTTAGCTCACTTTCCGGGGGGCAACAGCAACTGGTGATGATAGCCCGGGCGCTGGTGACGGAGTGTCAAACGCTGCTGCTTGATGAACCGTGCTCCGCGCTGGATCTCGCCAATCAGCAGGTGGTGCTTCAGCTCATCAGCGATCTGGCCCATCTACAGGGATGCAGCATTCTTTTTTCGACCCACGATCCGCTGCATGCGTTACAAATAGCCACCCATACTTTGCTGCTGCTCCCCGAAGGAAAATGGCGGGCAGGGCCAACGGATAGCATTGTGACGGAAGAGAATCTGTTCCTGGCCTATGGCTTACCGCTGCGAAAACTCCGTGTGGAGAACCACCCGACGCTGTTTATCGCACCGCTGTTTTCTGTTCGTCGTTAAGAGGTAAAAACCCGGCGGCGGTAAGAAACGCCTGACCGCCGTTGGAGAGCATGAATTTAACCAGCGCCATCACCTCGTTGGATGCGTCGAGCACCGCCAGTTGGTATTCGCAGCGAATATTGTGCTCATCAGGGATAGCTACATAATGCACGTCGGGTTGGGCGCGCAGCGTATTCGCGTAATGCGCGTAGCCGATAAACAGATCGGCCAGTCCCTGGCGAAGGATCCAGGCGCTCGCCAGTTCACCAGACGGGATTTTCACCGTATCACGCCCCCCAACCAGCGGGATGGCGCGCGCCCTAAGCTGTTGTCCGAGTCCTGGCTCCAGTACATCCATATTGTCGAAAAATGCCCAGGTATAGTCTCCGGAAGGGTCGCAGCCGGGCGTGGATGTACCTATTCGTAGCGTTGGGTCGCGGAGCAAATCCAGCCAGGCGCCGTTTCGGTTGCTGACCAGACTCAGTTGATTCCAGCTAAAGGTCTGCGTGAGGACAGCTTTTTGCAAAGCCAGCAGGCGTTGCGGGTGCTCCCGATTGGCTGAGGCAAAGAGCGCACACGGTTCACCGGCTTCAATACGCTCGCGTAATAAACCGGCCGGACCATATTCCACCTTCACGTCTATTCCGCTATGGCGCGAGAACTGGCTTATCAAAGGGGCAAATGCCAGGCGTAAACTGCCCGCGGCAAACAGAATAATGGAAGAGGGCATGGTATCCGATCTCTGACGAAAAAGGTTTGCGAAGAGGATAAATGATACGCGCTGAGCATAGAGTTTAGAAGACTTTGGCCTATCGCTTTGTGCCAGCATCATACGGAGTAATGATTAAGCTTAAGGTTACGAACAGGAGGCAATAAAAAGAAATTATGAGGTGTAGCGAAGGGAAATAGCACCAAATCATAGAAATAATTTGGTGCGTCCGAGTGGACTCGAACCACCGACCCCCACCATGTCAAGGTGGTGCTCTAACCAACTGAGCTACGGACGCAAGATGGTGCGTTCAATTGGACTCGAACCAACGACCCCCACCATGTCAAGGTGGTGCTCTAACCAACTGAGCTATGAACGCAATGTTGTAGGTGACAACGGGGACGAATATTAGCGGCACAGACCGAATGAGGCAAGAGGGAAATAGCATTTTTCTTCCTGAACTCACGCGATTGCAGAGTAATTAAGCAAGTTGATTATATTTTGTTGATTTTGCAGCGTGTTTTTTATTCAGACAGTGCGCTGGGGCATAATGGGGACGGTTTGAATGACAGGTGCGCTCAGACTTTAAGCGCAGCAAGGATCGCGGTTTCTATTTTCTCAGGGGTAGTGAACGGCGCAAAACGCTTGAGCGGTTTGCCGTCACGCCCGATCAGGAACTTAGTGAAATTCCACTTGATACGTCCACCCAGCACTCCGGGTAATTCGTTTTTCAGGTAACGAAACACCGGATGCGTAGCCGCACCGTTGACTTCCACTTTCTCAAATATCGGGAAGCTCACACCGTAGTTGATGTGACAGGTTTGCGAGATTTCGTCGGCCCCGCCGGGCTCCTGATTACCGAACTGGTTGCAGGGGAAACCAAGCACCACCAGGCCCTGCGCGGCGTACTTCTTGTAAAGCGCTTCGAGGCCTGCATATTGCGGCGTGAAGCCACAATGGCTGGCAGTATTGACCACCAGAACCAGTTTGCCAGCATAGTCGGCCATAGAGACGGGCTCACCATGCAGACGGGTGGCTGTAAGTTGATAAAAGGTGATCATGCCGGAATCCTCAAATAAGATCGCATTACTCATTTTATTATGGTCGCAACTGTCTGATTAATAAACTGACCGTTGAAGTGCTGGCGATTTATTATTTTGTCGGGTTATCGCTAACGTTTTTAAACGCGTCACCCTAGCAGCATCGTAAGGTGACGACTAAAAATGGGGGACGTGACGTTGTGGGCGATTGTCACTGGGACAAACACGTAACAGATATAAAAAAATCCACGCCTGGCGTGGATTTAGAGAGAGTGTGAGAGCAGGGGATTAACGTTCGTGCCTTGCCATTAGCAGTGCCAGGTCGACGAGGCGATTAGAGAATCCCCATTCGTTGTCGTACCACGCCAGAATTTTGACCATATTGCCGCCAATCACCAGCGTTGACAGGCCGTCGATGATGGATGAGCGCGGGTCACCCTGATAGTCGCTTGAGACAAGCGGTTCATCGCTGTAACCGAGGATCCCTTTCAGTGGCCCTGTCGCGGCGGCGTCACGAAACGCATTATTGACCTCCTCTGCTGTAACATCCCGCTCAAGCGTTACGGTCAGATCGACAATGGAGACCACCGGAACCGGTACGCGCAGCGAGTAACCGGTTAAGCGACCATCCAGCTCCGGGATGACTTTGCCAAGCGCCTTCGCGGCACCGCTGGAGTAGGGGACAATCGACAATGCAGCGGCGCGGGCACCACGAAGATCTTTTTCCGGCTGGTCGTGCAGCGCCTGGCTGTTGGTATAGGCGTGGGTGGTATTCATCAAACCATGCTTAATGCCGAAATGTTGGTGCAAAACCTGTGCGGCAGGTGCCAGACCGTTAGTGGTGCAGCTACCGTTGCTGACGACAAAGTGTTTATCCGCGGAGTAGAGGTGATCGTTAACGCCCATCACGATGGTTAAATCATCGTTCTTACCGGGGGCGGAGATAATCACTCGTTTTGCGCCACCGCTGTGGATATGCACCGCCGCCTTGTCACGTTCAGTGAAGAAGCCGGTTGCTTCAATGACAATATCGACTTCACGCTGACGCCATGGGATGTTGGCTGGGTCGCGTTCGCTGAACACGGTGATGGATTTACCGTTAACCACCAACTGCCCCTCTCCGGCGGTGACGTCGGCGTCGAGTTTACCGAGCAGCGAGTCGTATTTCAGCAGATGTGCCAGCGTTTTACTGTCTGTCAGATCGTTGATTGCCACGATCTGGATCTCCGGGTTACCCAGTGCAGCACGCAGTACGTTACGTCCGATACGGCCAAAACCGTTAATACCGACCTTTACCATGATGAACTCCTTATCTGTTGTCTCTGGAGTCAATTTAGGCCGGTCACGGGTTGGCGTAAATGACAAAAAAGGATCACTTTACGCCATTTTACGACAGTGAAAGCGCTGACGATATTCACCAGGCGTCAGGTGGAGCTGTTTTTCAAACAGCCGTCGCAGGTTAATGCTGCTGCCAAATCCTGTTTGTTCGGCGATACGCTCCAGCGTCTCGTTGGTCTGCTCCAGACGCTGTCGTGCAGCGGCCAGACGGGCTTCAGCCACATAGCGTGCCGGTGATGCGCCCGTTTCCCGGGTAAACACGCGGGTGAAATTACGCGGACTCATGGCGACTTTTTCCGCCAGTTTATCCACACTGAGATCGGCGGTGAGGTTCTCAAGCAGCCAGGTGAGCAGATCGTTAATCGGGCCCAGGGTGCTGGTCTGCTGAAGGTTGTAGCGGCTAAACTGGAGTTGTCCCCCGGGACGGCGCAGGTACATGACGAAATCCTGAGCGACGTCGCGCGCCAGACTGAAGCCGTAATCCTCTTCAACTAACGCTAACGTCAGGTCAAAGCCGGAACTGACGCCACCTGATGTCCAGATGTGTTCGTCCTGGATATAGAGCGGACCGCTTTCGACGCGCACCTTAGGGAATTCTGCCTGCATAGTTTCCAGTAGCTTCCAGTGGGTGGTGGCTCGTCTGCCGTCCAGCAGCCCAGTTTCTGCCAGCAGCATCGCGCCGCCGCAAATAGATGCAATGCGGCGGGCGTGGGGAGCGGCAAGGCGTAGCCAGTCAACCACCGCAATCCCTTCCTGCGGGTTTTGACCTCTGCCAGTGATGATGATGGTATCGAGAGGTTCGCGAGGGTCTATCTCATGCAGTCGATTATCTGCCAGTAGATTTAGGCCGGACTGACCATGGATCACCTGATGCGGTTGCGTTGTCGCTAACTGAACCTGGTAACACGTCTCCGTAGCGCCTTTGGGATGCAGGCGGTTGGCCTGCATCAGAATGTCGGCAATACCGGCGGACTCAAACAGCATACCGCCATCGGGAACAATAATGAGTATCTTCATCATGTCCTGAAAAGTAATCTTTTTACACAATAAGTCAATATTACATACTCAACTGGAAAAAGCCTTACCCGTGGCGTAGCGACATTACCGCCACAGGCCGATGGTTTGATGTTGACTCAACGGCGTTGCCTGAGCATCTCCCTTGATTAAGAATAGCGTTGCATTGACCCATTAAACTCACCACGAGGGGCTGACGCTCTGCTACACCAAAAATGGTATTGTTCTACAAGTCACTCTCCTGACGAGGTCTTATGAAAATCAGAAGGTTTAGTAATGGAGATGAAATTTCGTTATTCAGCGTCTTTTTATCTTCTGTACATACCCTCGCATCACATTACTACACACAGGAACAAATAGATGCGTGGGCCCCAACGGATATCGACCCGGAACAATGGGCCAATCATATGAAGGAATTACGCCCCTTTGTTGTTGAAGTGGATGGTGAAATAGCTGGATATGCAGATGTTCAGCCAAATGGGTACATTGACCATTTCTTTGTCTCGGGAACCTACGCGAGACAGGGAGTAGGGACACTACTGATGAATCGCATTCATGAAGAAGCCAGACAACGTGGAATTGGCGAACTGACTTCAAATGTCAGTACGGCTGCGGAGGCGTTCTTTCTACGACACGGCTTTCATATTGTGGAACGTGGGTTTCCTGCCTGTCGCGGAGTGACATTACAAAATGCACTGATGCGAAAATATTTGGTGAAAAAATAGAAGATAACTGGGCTAAAGGTCCGCGATCAGCGAGGGCGGACACTCGGCTCTCTGCCGTATGCCATGACAGAGAGCACGCCAGAAATGAATGGATAGTTCTAGTTTGCTTTGCTGTTTTGACGGGATGTGACAATCGTCATTGCTGCCGCCGCCAGAAGTAAGAAACCACTCAAGCCAAAAGTACTGCGCCATCCCAGAGTGTCGAATACCAACCCACCTGCCGTTGAACCCAGGGCAATTGATAGCTGGATCACCGCAACCATTAAGCCACCACCCGCCTCTGCATCTTCGGGTAGTGCCCGCGCTATCCATGTCCACCATCCCGTTGGCGCAGCCGTTGCTAGTAGTCCCCACAGGCTGAGCAATACGGCAACAGCCCAGATGCTGTGTCCAACCAGTAGTAACGCCCCGGCAGTTGCTGCCATAAGCAGGGGGATCATGATTAAAGTCTGATAAAAACTTGTGTTCAGGAATATTGATACGGCCAGTGTGCCGACAAAACCAGCCACGCCTATTGCGAGCAAAATCAGAGAGAGACCAGAAGGGCCTACGCGGGTTACGGTCTCAAGAAAGGGGCGCACGTAGGTAAATAAGGCAAATTGCCCCATGAAGAAGAATCCGCAGGCCAGAAGTCCCGCAGGGACAATGGTGATGCGGAACAGACGATGCATAGATCTCTGGGATTTTTGTTTTTTATCGCTTTCCATCGATGGCAGGCTGACCCACTGCCAGATGAATGCGGCTATAGCCAGGGGAACGAGGCATAAAAAAGCCCCTCGCCAGCCCACGGTCGTCCCCAGATAGCTGCCAAGCGGTGCCGCTACAACGGTAGCCAGCGCGTTCCCACCGTTAAAAATCGCCAGCGCGCGGGGAACCTGATGCTGCGGAACGAGCCGAATGGCGGTTGCAGCAGACATGGACCAGAATCCACCAATGACCACCCCAAGCAGGGCCCTCCCCAGGATATAAACCGGGTAGCTGGGTGCCAGGGCGACGACTATCCCCGATATGGCCATTAAAACCGTCAGCCCCTGCAGGAGATGTTTTCGGTTCAGATCTCCGGCAATATGGGAGATAGTCAGGCTGGTAATGACCGCCAGCGCGCCAGAGATTGCAATTCCCTGGCCAGCTAGGCCTTCGGTAATGTGTAAATCACTGGCAATAAGCGTAAGCAGGCTGACCGGCATAAACTCGGAAGCGATCACCACAAACACGCACAGCGTCATGGCAAACACGCCCCCCCAATGCGCATGCTTTTTTTCGTAATGCGGTTTTAGTCTTACTGTGGACATTATCAGATCTCTTAATATCGAATCGGCCAGGTTCAGGCGCAGTCCGGACAGACGTCATTCAGGAAATCACGTCAAAACATGGATGAAAATGATGTGCAGGCGTTTTACAGCCGCCTGCAAATATCAGGCGGCTTGGGGCGGTTATCTTAGGTTGGTATTGAAAAACTGCTCAAATTTAGCAAACGGAATCTTACCCGCAACGTTGTCGTACAGATCAACATGATTTGCCCCCGGGACAATCACCAGCTCTTTCTCATTGCTGCCGATCGCCCTAAAGGCATCTTCAGCAAAATAGCGTGAATGGGCTTTTTCGCCGGTCACGATAAGCGTGGGGATAGTGACTTCATTGGCGTAGCTCAGCAGCGGCATATTCATAAATGACAGCGGCATCGTCGCATTCCAGGCCCCGGTTGAGTTGACCGAACGCGCATGGAAACCACGCGGCATGCGATAATAATCAAAGAATTCTTTCAGAACCGGATTAGGATTTGCGGGTAACGTTTCTGGCAGAATACGTTTCGACGTACTGACGTCCCCCTTTTCATCAACATAAATGTCATGCCCGCCGGGCGCGAAAGCTCCGTTCTTCGCATCTTCCCAGCGCTGTGCGTTCAGATACTGTAATACGGCGCGACGATCCGCAGTGGTATAACGGTCTTTACCATCACCTACGCCATGCCCCATCGCACGGCTCATGTCATACATCACGCTGGTCGCCACTGCTTTCACGCGGGTATCCATCGCGGCGTCGTTTAAGGCCATCCCGCCCCATCCGCAGATACCCAGTAATCCGATACGATTTCGATCAACCTCTTTTTGCAGGCCAAGGAAATCAACAGCCGCGCTGAAATCCTCGGTGTTGATATCCGGAGAGGCAACGTTACGTGGATAGCCACCGCTTTCCCCCGTATATGAAGGGTCAAAAGCCAGGGTAACAAATCCCTGCTCAGCCAACGTCTGCGCATACAGACCGCTGGACTGCTCTTTCACCGCGCCGAAAGGCCCGCTGATGGCAATGGCCGCCAGTTTGCGCTCGCCGCGATCCTTTGGAATGTAGAGATCACCGACCAGGGTGATCCCGAAGCGGTTCTGAAAGGTCACTTTACGGTGATTAACTTTCGTACTTTTAGCGAAGGTTTTATCCCATGTCTCGACCAGTGAAACTGGCGCGTTCGGATTGGTTGTATTGGCATAACTCATCGTTGTAACTCCACTTAATGATGCGCAGAGCAGCATGGCTGGTATCGCGGCTGTCAGTTTTTTGGTGAAGGCAGTCATCAAAATCCCCTCATAAAACGTGATAGATACAGGTTTCATACGGACAACACTGCTGTGCTTTGTTGCAATGCGAGCATTATAGTGAGCAGTAATAGTGCTTATTAGAGGGGTAAAATTGCTAGAATTAATACCATATTGTTCTAAATAGTGATGCGATAGCGAGGGAAACGTGATGGCGAAACGGGAAAACTATAATGATTTATACCTGTTCATGCAGGTGGTGCGGGAAGGGAGTTTTACTGCTGCGGCGCAACGACTCGGCCTGGCACAATCAGGTATAAGCCGTTCCGTACGCGAACTTGAAGAAAGACTGGGCGTTCAGCTTCTGGCTCGCACTACGCGTAGGCTATCGCTCACCCATGCCGGCGAACAACTCTACCGGACTATTGAGTCAGGATTCGACGCTTTAGATATGGGGCTTGCCACGCTGGCCCATTATCGCCAGTCCCCGTCAGGTACGGTACGGATTAATGCCAGTCAGCACGCTATTGATAAACTGCTCCTGCCAAAGCTTGCGGTGTTTAAGCAACGCTATCCTGACATCCGGCTGGAACTCATCAGCGAAAGTCGGTTTGTCGATATTATTGCGGAAAGATTCGATGCCGGTGTACGTCTCGGACCGGAAGTTGGCGGTGGCATGATAGCGGTCCGTATTTCCCCCGACATGGAGATGGCCATTGTTGGTACGCCAGAACACTTTCGCCGCTATGGCTTTCCACAAGTCCCGGCAGATTTGGCGGTTCATCCCTGCATCGCTTATCAATTTGGCGAGGAAGCCTCTATACATGGGAGCTTCAACAGGATGGTAAAAAAATAACTCATCAGCCGCAGGGACAATGGGCTTTTGCTGACAGTTATATGGAAGCCAAAGCCGCCAGACTGGGGCTGGGGCTGGCTTATGTTCCGGAAGAACTGGTGTCCGATGATTTAGAAGAGGGTTCGCTCATCAGAGTTTTACAACGCTACAGTCAACGCCTGGAAGGCTCATTTCTCTATTATCCGCACCGCAATGTGTCTCCCGCTCTGCGAGCAGTTATCGATACACTGAGAATTTATGAATGAAGGCGAGGCTGCACACGTGTCAGGGTAACTGATCTGAGCGAGGAGCGGGCCTTATATACACATCCCCATTAACTTGAGTATGCTCCTCTGTGAATTTGTTTCGAAAATGATGTCGCTGATGTGCTTCATTCCCTGCTTTTTATAGAATTTTTGAGCACGTTCATTTTGTTCAAGAACCTCCAGCCATAAATATTTTTTCCCCTGACTTCGGGCAAGATCTATGACTTTATTAAACATTAGTTGACCGTAATGCTGATTCGTTTTGGTTGGGGCAAGGTAGAGTTTATTAAGTAAAACACCGCTGATGTCTGTATTCGGAATAGTTGCTTGCCATGTCAGCTTCACAAAACCAATCGGCTGCTCGATTTCAACTATATACCAGCTAATGTTTTTATCATTAATACTCTGCTCAATAACGGGAAGTGAATATTCACCCTCCAAATAATTATCAAATTCTGATTCTGACTTCCACATATGCTTAAAGTGCGCAGTATAGAAGCGGTAGCCAAGCTCATTTAGTAATCCCGAATCGGCTGATGTTGCTTGTCGTATGATTAAAGACATGGGAGAGGCCCTTACTTTATGAGAGAAAAATGATCTTAAATTTGTAATATATACGGCCTGTTAAGTCTACATGTCCGTTGTGACTGTCTTACCCTCAAACTTTGAATACGCAATCGGCTTTGTTGAATAAATCGAACTTTTGCTGAGTTGAAGGATCAGATCACGTATCTTCCCGACAACACAGACCGTTCCGTGGCAAAGCAAAAGTTCAAAATCACCAACTGGCCCACCTACAATAAAGCCCTCATCAACCGTGGCTCCATAACTTTCTGGCTGGATGATGAAGCTATTCAGGCCTGGTATGAGTCAGCAACACCTTCTTCACGAGGCAGACCTCAGCGCTATTCTG
>NZ_KZ559411.1:0-130936 GCF_002850715.1 Citrobacter sp. L55
GGTGTTCGGGTTGTCATGCCAATGGCATTGCCCGGTAGCTAAATGCGGAAGAGATAAGTGCTGAAAGCATCTAAGCACGAAACTTGCCCCGAGATGAGTTCTCCCTGACCCTTTAAGGGTCCTGAAGGAACGTTGAAGACGACGACGTTGATAGGTCGGGTGTGTAAGCGTAGCGATACGTTGAGCTAACCGATACTAATGAACCGTGAGGCTTAACCTTACAACGCCGAAGATGTTTTGGCGGATGAGACATCGAAATTCAGCTTGATTACAGATTACATCGACAGACCCGAGAGGTGTGTTGATAAACAGAATTTGCCTGGCGGCTGTAGCGCGGTGGTCCCACCTGACCCCATGCCGAACTCAGAAGTGAAACGCCGTAGCGCCGATGGTAGTGTGGGGTCTCCCCATGCGAGAGTAGGGAACTGCCAGNGAGAGGTGTGTTGATAAACAGAATTTGCCTGGCGGCTGTAGCGCGGTGGTCCCACCTGACCCCATGCCGAACTCAGAAGTGAAACGCCGTAGCGCCGATGGTAGTGTGGGGTCTCCCCATGCGAGAGTAGGGAACTGCCAGGCATCAAATAAAAGCGAAAGGCCCGGTCGAAAGACCGGGCCTTTTGTTTTATCTGTGGTCTGTCGGTGAGTGCTCTCCTGAGGAGGACAAATCCGCCGGGAGCGGATTTGAACGTTGCGCAGCAACGGCCCGGAGGGTGGCGGGCAGGACGCCCGCCATAAACTGCCAGGCATNAGGCCCGGTCGAAAGACCGGGCCTTTTGTTTTATCTGTGGTCTGTCGGTGAGTGCTCTCCTGAGGAGGACAAATCCGCCGGGAGCGGATTTGAACGTTGCGCAGCAACGGCCCGGAGGGTGGCGGGCAGGACGCCCGCCATAAACTGCCAGGCATTAAATAAGTGAAGAAGCCCATCCTGCCGGATGGGCTTTTTTGCGTCTGAAGGGAGTGAAAACTGCCGGATGCAGCGTACCATTTTATCCAGCCCATCATGTTGTAACCGGTGTTCAGGCCTGAGAAGCGCAGCGCACCTGGCTCTCCCGGCAGCACATTGCCTGTTACGCGAACGACGAATAGCATTCTCCTTTTTTCTTTACTGCACTAATCTACAGCAAGGAGCCGTGAAACTTTCTCAACTTGAGGATGCAGGCTCGACATTCGCATGATTCCTGGGTATCTTCAGCTATCTGGATGTCTAAACGTTTAAATGTATGTAGTGAGGTTATCAGGTTATGCCAATTCGCGTGCAGGACGAGCTACCCGCCGTCAATTTCTTGCGTGAGGAAAACGTCTTTGTGATGACGTCATCTCGCGCTTCTGGTCAGGAAATTCGTCCACTGAAGGTGCTTATCCTCAACCTGATGCCCAAGAAGATTGAAACGGAAAACCAGTTCCTGCGTTTACTCTCTAACTCACCGCTGCAGGTAGATGTTCAGCTATTGCGCATTGATGCCCGCGAGTCACGCAACACCCCTACGGAGCATCTGAATAACTTTTACTGTAATTTCGAGGATATCTGCGATCAGAACTTTGATGGACTGATCGTGACCGGCGCGCCGTTGGGTCTGGTTGAATTTAATGACGTGGCTTACTGGCCGCAGATTAAACAAGTGCTTGAATGGGCGAAAGATCATGTTACATCGACGCTCTTTGTCTGTTGGGCGGTGCAAGCCGCATTGAATATCCTGTACGGAATTCCCAAGCAAACCCGTACGGATAAACTCTCAGGCGTCTATGAGCACCATATTCTTCATCCTCATGCGCTGCTGACGCGTGGATTTGATGATGCGTTCCTGGCCCCGCATTCGCGCTATGCCGATTTTCCTGCTGCCCTTATCAGGGACTACACCGATCTCGAGATTTTTGCCGAAACAGAAGAGGGAGATGCCTACCTGTTTGCCAGCAAAGATAAACGTATCGCCTTCGTAACGGGCCATCCTGAATATGACGCCCATACACTCGGCAGTGAATATTTTCGTGACGTCGAAGCGGGCTTAACGCCGGAAGTGCCCTATAACTACTTCCCAAAAGATGACCCGCAAAATAAACCGCGGGCAACCTGGCGTAGCCACGGCAATCTGTTGTTTACCAACTGGCTCAACTATTACGTTTACCAGATCACGCCATATGATCTGCGTCACATGAATCCAACGCTGGATTAATCTTCTGTAACAGACGATCCTTAAGCGTTTCAGCATGTTGAATCAGGCACCTTCGGGTGCCTTTTTTATTTCCGAAACGCACCTCAATGTGTAATTAAATTTTATTTATATTGTTATCAATAGGTTAATTGATAATTAAATTAAAAATGGAAATTGTTTTTGATTTTGAAATTTAAATGAGTAGTCTTAGTTGTGCTGAACGAAAACCGCACAACGATCCTTCGTTCGCATTGGGGATGTGTTTGGATCAATGACGAGGAACTACGCAATGAATCAACAGGCAACGACAACCGATGAACTGATCTTCACCAGGCCGCGTGGCGAACAGGAACAGCAGATTCTGACCGCTGAAGCGGTGGAGTTTCTGACCGAGCTGGTGACAAGATTTACGCCAAAGCGGAATAAACTTCTGGCTGCACGTATCCAGCAGCAGCAGGATATTGATGACGGTAAGTTGCCTGACTTTATTTCGGAAACAGCTTCCATTCGCGAAGGTTACTGGAAAATTCGCGGTATTCCTGATGATTTACTGGATCGCCGTGTAGAGATTACCGGACCGGTTGAGCGCAAGATGGTTATCAACGCGCTGAACGCGAACGTCAAAGTCTTTATGGCTGATTTTGAAGATTCGCTGGCTCCTGAGTGGAGCAAAGTTATCGACGGGCAGATCAACTTGCGCGATGCAGTCAATGGCACCATTAGCTACACCAACGAAGCCGGTAAAATTTATCAACTCAAACCCAATCCGGCCCTGTTAGTGTGCCGCGTTCGCGGTCTGCACCTGCCGGAAAAACACGTCACCTGGCGTGGCGAATCGATCCCGGGCAGCCTGTTCGACTTTGCCCTCTATTTCTTCCACAACTACAAAACGTTGCTGGCAAAAGGCAGTGGCCCTTATTTCTATCTACCCAAAACGCAGGCCTGGCAAGAAGCGGCATGGTGGAGTGAAGTGTTCAGCTATGCAGAGGATCGCTTTAATCTGCCGCGCGGCACAATTAAAGCGACCCTGCTGATTGAAACGCTGCCAGCCGTTTTCCAGATGGACGAAATTCTGCACGCGCTGCGTGACCACATTGTGGGCCTGAACTGCGGTCGCTGGGACTACATTTTCAGTTATATCAAAACCCTGAAGAACCACCCGGATCGCGTGTTGCCGGACCGTCAGGTGGTGACGATGGATAAGCCATTCCTCAGTGCGTATTCGCGTCTGCTGATTAAAACCTGTCATAAACGCGGCGCGTTCGCGATGGGCGGCATGGCTGCGTTCATTCCCAGCAAAGATGTGGAACGTAACAACCAGGTTCTGACCAAGGTAAAAGCGGACAAAGCGCTGGAAGCCAATAACGGTCATGACGGCACCTGGATTGCCCATCCAGGACTCGCAGATACCGCAATGGCGGTGTTCAACGACGTACTCGGTGAAAACAAAAATCAGCTGTTTGTGACCCGTGAAGAAGATGCGCCGATTACCGCAGAACAATTGCTGGCACCCTGTGAAGGTGAGCGTACTGAAGAAGGCATGCGTGCCAACATTCGTGTCGCGGTGCAGTACATCGAAGCGTGGATCTCCGGTAACGGCTGCGTACCGATTTACGGTCTGATGGAAGATGCGGCCACCGCCGAAATCTCTCGTACCTCCATCTGGCAGTGGATCCACCACCAGAAAACGCTCAGCAACGGCAAACCGGTTACCAAACCGTTGTTCCGCCAGATGCTGGCCGAAGAGATGTTGGTGATTCAGGACGAACTGGGGGAACACCGCTACAGCAGCGGGCGTTTTGACGATGCCGCGCGCCTGATGGAGCAAATCACCACTTCCGACGAGTTAATTGACTTCCTGACGTTACCGGGCTACCGCCTGTTGGCCTAATTTACCCACAATTTATCCTAATGGAGCATCTGCACATGAAAACCCGTACTCAACAAATCGAAGAATTACAGAAAGAATGGACTCAACCGCGCTGGGAAGGCATCACCCGCCCCTATAGCGCGGAGGAAGTGGTGAAATTACGTGGCTCGGTCAACCCGGAATGCACGCTGGCGCAGCTTGGCGCGGCGAAAATGTGGCGTCTGCTACACGGCGAATCGAAGAAAGGTTATATCAACAGCCTCGGCGCGCTGACTGGTGGTCAGGCGCTGCAGCAAGCGAAAGCTGGTATTGAAGCGGTCTACCTTTCAGGCTGGCAGGTGGCGGCAGATGCCAACCTGGCGTCCAGCATGTATCCGGATCAATCGTTGTATCCAGCGAACTCCGTTCCGGCGGTGGTGGACAGGATCAACAACACATTCCGTCGTGCCGATCAGATCCAATGGTCAACCGGTATTGAGCCGAACGATCCGCGCTATGTGGATTACTTCCTGCCGATCGTTGCCGATGCGGAAGCGGGTTTTGGCGGGGTACTGAACGCGTTTGAACTGATGAAATCGATGATTGAGGCTGGTGCAGCGGCCGTTCACTTCGAAGATCAGCTCGCATCGGTGAAAAAATGTGGTCACATGGGCGGCAAAGTCCTGGTGCCGACTCAGGAAGCTATCCAGAAACTGGTGGCAGCCCGTCTGGCTGCAGACGTCATGGGCGTTCCGACGCTGGTGATTGCGCGTACCGATGCTGACGCAGCCGATCTGATTACGTCTGATTGCGACCCATACGATAGCGAGTTCATCACTGGCGAACGTACCAGCGAAGGGTTCTACCGTACGCATGCGGGCATTGAGCAGGCGATTAGCCGTGGCCTGGCCTACGCACCGTATGCGGATCTGGTGTGGTGTGAAACCTCCACGCCGGACCTCGAACTGGCGAAGCGCTTTGCCGATGCTATTCATGCGAAATTCCCAGGCAAACTGCTGGCCTACAACTGTTCGCCATCGTTTAACTGGCAGAAAAACCTGGATGACAAAACCATTGCCAGCTTCCAGCAACAGCTGTCCGATATGGGTTACAAATACCAGTTCATTACGCTGGCGGGTATTCACAGCATGTGGTTCAACATGTTCGACCTCGCGCATTCCTATGCGCAGGGTGAAGGCATGCGCCACTACGTTGAGAAGGTTCAGCAGCCGGAATTTGCGGCGGCTAAAGATGGCTACACCTTCGTGTCCCATCAGCAGGAAGTGGGGACAGGCTATTTCGACAAAGTAACCACCATCATTCAGGGCGGCACTTCTTCAGTGACCGCGCTGACCGGCTCGACTGAAGAATCGCAGTTTTGATCAATGCCCGGTGGCGCTGCGCTTACCGGGCCTACGAAGGGATGTAGGCCGGATAAGCGAATGCGCCATCCGGCATGACATTGTGCCGGATGGGAGAAATTGATGACGCGTGGCCTGGAATTACTGATTGCTCAGACGATTTTGCAAGGTTTCGACGCCCAGTACGGGCGTTTTCTGGAAGTGACCTCCGGCGCGCAGCAGCGTTTTGAACATGCCGACTGGCACGCGGTTCAGCAGGCGATGAAAAGCCGTATCCACCTTTACGATCATCATGTGGGTCTGGTGGTGGAGCAACTGCGCTGCATTACTGACGGCAAAAGTACCGACGCGGATTTTTTACTTCGCGTGAAAGAGCATTACACCCGGCTATTGCCAGATTATCCACGCTTCGAGATTGCGGAGAGTTTCTTTAACTCCGTCTATTGCCGGTTATTTGACCACCGCTCGCTGACTCCCGAGCGACTGTTTATTTTCAGCTCTCAGCCAGAGCGCCGTTTTCGCACGATCCCACGCCCGTTGGCGAAAGACTTTTTTCCCGATACCGGCTGGGAGTGGCTGCTTACGCGCGTCCTCAGCGATCTGCCCTTGCGTCTGCCGTGGCAGAACAGACATCGGGATATCCACTACATCATCGAACACCTGACCGAAACGCTGGGGGCGGATCTGTTGCAGCGCAGTCATTTGCAGGTGGCGAACGAACTGTTTTATCGCAACAAGGCCGCCTGGCTGGTCGGGAAGTTGATTACCCCTTCCGGGACGCTGCCGTTTTTACTGCCAATTCACCGTACTGACGAGGGCGAACTGTTTGTCGATACCTGCCTGACCACAACGGCGGAAGCCAGTATCGTGTTTGGCTTCGCCCGCTCGTATTTTATGGTTTACGCCCCGCTGCCCGCCGCGTTAGTGGAGTGGCTGCGCGAGATCCTGCCCGGTAAAACCACCGCTGAATTGTATATGGCGATTGGCTGTCAGAAACACGCGAAGACCGAAAGTTACCGCGAATATCTGCTCTATCTTGCCCATTGCGATGAGCAATTTATCGAAGCGCCGGGGATCCGCGGCATGGTGATGCTGGTGTTTACCCTGCCGGGCTTCGACCGCGTCTTTAAAGTCATCAAAGACAAATTTGCTCCGCAAAAAGAGATGTCGGCCGCCCACGTCCGCGCCTGTTATCAACTGGTCAAGGAGCACGATCGTGTCGGGCGGATGGCTGACACCCAGGAGTTCGAGAACTTTGTGCTGGATAAACGGCAAATCGATCCGTCGCTGATGGCGCTGTTGCTACAGGAAGCCCCGGAAAAAATTACCGATCTCGGCGAGCAGATTGTCATTCGCCATTTGTATATCGAACGACGGATGGTGCCGCTGAATATCTGGCTGGAGCAGGTCGAAGGCCAGCAACTGCGCGATGCAATTGAAGAGTACGGCAATGCCATTCGTCAGCTGGCCGCCGCCAATATTTTCCCCGGCGATATGCTGTTTAAGAACTTCGGCGTGACTCGCCACGGGCGCGTGGTGTTCTACGACTACGATGAAATTTGCTACATGACGGAGGTGAATTTCCGTCATATCCCGCCGCCGCGTTACCCGGAAGATGAGATGAGCGCTGAACCGTGGTATAGCGTATCGCCGGGGGATGTCTTCCCGGAAGAGTTTCGTCACTGGCTATGCGCTGACCCGCGTATCGGGCCGCTATTTGAAGAGATGCATGCTGACCTGTTCAGCGCCGACTACTGGCGAGGTCTGCAAACGCGGATCCGTGAAGGACACGTGGAAGATGTTTACGCCTACCGGCGCAAACAGCGGTTTTGCATCAGATTTTCGGCTTGATGTCCGGCAACCCTTTCTTAACGAAATCCGCCGTATGCCAGCGTGACTTCTTTCGCCGCTTTGATCGCCATGGCGCCAAACTCGGTCACTCGATCGTCGGTAATGCGCGAAATGGGTCCGGAGATGGAAATAGCGGCAAACGGCTCACGGTGTTCATCATAAATGCACGACGCCACGCAGCGCAGACCCAGCGCATGCTCCTCATCATCAAAGGAGTAGCCGCGCTTGCGCGTCTGGGCTAAATCCTCTTTCAAATGCACCGGCGACACCAGCGTGGCGTGGGTGTAAGCGTGCAGCCCTTTACGGTGCAGCAGGCCAGTCACCTGTTCTTCACTCAGTTGGGATAAAAACGCCTTACCCGCACCGGAGGCGTGCATCGGCAGTTTGCCGCCGATAGGCGCGGACATGCGCATCAGTTGGGTACACTGCACCTGGTCGATAATAATGGCCTGATGGTCGCTTTGATCTAACACGGCAAGGTTTACCGTCTCACCGGAGTCTTCCATCAGCTTGCGCAGGATCGGGTGGACAATCGCCAGCAAATTACGGCTTTGCAAAAAGCTGCTGCCGACGATAAACGCATGCGCACCCACGGCCCAGTGGCCTAATTCACCCACCTGACGGACAAATCCTTGCTGCTGCATGGTGGTCAACAAACGGTGAGTCGTGGAGTTTGGCAAGCCGGCCTGCTGTGCCAGCTCGGTTAGCGCCACGCTGCCGTTGGATTCTGCAATCCACTCCAGTAGCTTCAGGCCGCGGGTCAGAGACTGAACCTGCCCGGTTGCAGGCGTAGTAGCAGCGGCGGGTTTTCTACCGCGTTTCGCGGGGATTGTGGCAACCATGGCGGACTCCTTTTCTGTATCGTGGAAATCATTTTCGTTTTATTCAATTATAATGCAAGAATTCCTGTACTGATCGGATGAGTGAAGCTGAACATGTCTCATGTTGGCCGTTGTTCTCTTTTCCACCTCTCAGGTTTGTGCCAGTATGGTCTGTTGAGTTTTTTTCGGTCTGGTTGAGCGTTGTCGGGAGCGAGTGTGAGCAGCAAAGTTGAACAATTACGTCAGCAGTTAAATGAACGTATTCTGGTGCTGGACGGCGGTATGGGCACCATGATCCAGGGATATCGTCTGAGCGAAGAGGATTTCCGCGGCGAACGCTTTGCCGACTGGCCGTGCGATCTGAAAGGCAACAACGACCTGTTGGTGCTCAGCAAACCTGAGGTGATCGCCGCCATCCATAACGCCTATTTTGAGGCGGGCGCGGATATCATCGAAACCAACACCTTTAACTCCACGACGATCGCCATGGCGGATTACCAGATGGAATCCCTGTCGGCGGAAATCAACTTTGCAGCAGCCAAACTGGCGCGCGCGGCGGCAGACGAATGGACGGCACGCACACCGGAAAAACCGCGTTATGTCGCGGGCGTGCTCGGCCCAACCAACCGTACGGCGTCTATCTCGCCTGACGTCAACGACCCGGCTTACCGCAATATTACCTTTGATCAGCTGGTGGCCGCCTACCGTGAATCCACCAAAGCGCTGGTGGAAGGTGGCAGCGACCTGATCCTGATTGAAACCGTCTTCGATACCCTGAACGCCAAAGCCGCTATTTTCGCGGTTAAAACCGAATTTGAAGCGCTGGGCGTTGAGTTGCCGATTATGCTCTCCGGCACCATCACCGATGCTTCCGGGCGTACGCTCTCCGGTCAGACAACCGAAGCGTTCTATAACTCACTGCGCCACGCCGATGCGCTGACCTTCGGTCTGAACTGCGCCTTAGGCCCGGACGAGTTGCGCCAGTACGTGCAGGAACTGTCGCGCATTGCCGAATGCTACGTTACCGCGCACCCGAACGCCGGGTTGCCGAACGCCTTTGGCGAATACGATCTTGATGCAGACACCATGGCGGCGCAAATACGCGAGTGGGCGCAAGCGGGCTTCCTCAACGTGGTCGGCGGCTGCTGCGGCACCACGCCGGAACACATCGCCGCGATGAGCCGCGCAGTGGAAGGCTTGCCGCCGCGCCGCTTGCCGGAAATCCCGGTAGCCTGCCGTCTGTCTGGCCTTGAACCGTTGAATATTGGCGACGATAGCCTGTTTGTGAACGTCGGCGAGCGTACCAACGTCACCGGTTCGGCAAAATTTAAGCGACTGATCAAAGAAGAGAAATACAACGAAGCGCTGGATGTCGCCCGTCAGCAGGTGGAAAGCGGCGCACAGATTATCGATATCAATATGGATGAGGGGATGCTCGACGCCGAAGCGGCGATGGTGCGTTTTCTCAACCTTATCGCCGGTGAGCCGGATATCGCCCGTGTGCCGATTATGATCGACTCCTCGAAATGGGACGTCATCGAAAAAGGGCTGAAGTGCATTCAGGGTAAAGGCATCGTTAACTCCATCTCGATGAAAGAGGGGGTTGAGACCTTTATCCACCACGCGAAGTTGCTGCGACGCTACGGTGCCGCAGTGGTGGTGATGGCCTTTGACGAGCAGGGGCAGGCCGACACCCGAGCACGTAAAATTGAGATTTGCCGTCGGGCGTACAACATTCTTACCGAAGAGGTAGGCTTCCCGCCGGAAGACATTATCTTCGACCCGAACATCTTTGCGGTCGCGACCGGGATTGATGAGCACAACAACTACGCCCAGGACTTTATCGGCGCCTGTGAGGACATCAAACGCGAACTACCGCACGCGCTGATCTCCGGCGGCGTCTCCAACGTGTCGTTCTCCTTCCGTGGTAACGACCCGGTTCGTGAAGCCATTCACGCGGTATTCCTTTACTACGCCATTCGCAACGGCATGGACATGGGGATCGTCAACGCCGGACAACTGGCGATTTACGACGACCTGCCCGCCGAGCTGCGCGATGCGGTTGAAGATGTGATTCTCAACCGTCGTGACGATGGCACCGAGCGTCTGCTGGAGCTGGCTGAGAAATATCGCGGTAGCAAAACTGATGACACTGCCAATGCCCAGATGGCGGAATGGCGCAGTTGGGACGTGAAAAAGCGCCTCGAATATTCGCTGGTGAAAGGCATTACCGAATTTATTGAGCAGGATACTGAAGAAGCTCGCCAGCAGGCCGCGCGTCCGATCGAGGTGATTGAAGGGCCGCTGATGGACGGGATGAACGTGGTTGGCGATCTGTTTGGCGAGGGCAAAATGTTCCTGCCGCAGGTGGTGAAATCCGCCCGCGTGATGAAGCAGGCGGTGGCCTACCTCGAACCGTATATTGAGGCCAGCAAAGAGAAAGGCTCCAGCAACGGCAAGATGGTCATTGCTACCGTGAAAGGCGATGTGCACGATATCGGCAAAAACATCGTTGGTGTGGTGCTGCAATGTAACAACTACGAAATCGTCGATCTTGGCGTGATGGTGCCAGCGGAGAAAATCCTCAGAACGGCACGTGAAGTGAATGCCGATCTGATTGGTCTTTCCGGGCTGATTACCCCGTCGCTGGACGAAATGGTCAACGTGGCGAAAGAGATGGAGCGTCAGGGGTTCACTATTCCGTTGCTGATTGGCGGCGCGACCACCTCAAAAGCGCACACGGCGGTGAAAATAGAGCAGAACTACAGTGGTCCAACGGTTTATGTGCAGAACGCCTCGCGTACCGTTGGCGTAGTTGCCGCACTCCTCTCTGACACTCAGCGCGATGACTTTGTCGCCCGTACGCGTAAAGAGTACGAAACTGTGCGTATCCAGCATGCGCGTAAGAAACCGCGGACCCCACCAGTAACGTTACAGGCTGCCCGCGACAACGATCTGGCCTTCGACTGGGAAAACTACACGCCGCCAGTGGCGCACCGCCTCGGCGTACAGAGCGTTGAAGCCAGCATCGAAACGCTGCGCAACTACATCGACTGGACGCCGTTCTTTATGACCTGGTCGCTGGCCGGGAAATACCCGCGCATACTCGAAGATGAGGTGGTGGGAGAAGAGGCGAAACGTCTGTTCAAAGACGCCAATGACATGCTGGATAAACTCAGTGCTGAGAAAACCCTGAATCCGCGCGGCGTGGTGGGCTTGTTCCCGGCTAACCGCGTGGGAGACGACATCGAGATTTACCGTGACGAGACGCGTACGCACGTCATCAACGTCAGTCATCACCTGCGCCAGCAGACGGAAAAAGTCGGTTTCGCCAACTACTGCCTGTCTGACTTTGTTGCGCCGAAACTGAGCGGCAAAGCGGATTACATCGGTGCTTTCGCAGTTACCGGCGGTCTGGAGGAAGATGCACTGGCGGACGCCTTCGAAGCCCAGCATGACGACTACAACAAGATCATGGTGAAAGCGATCGCCGACCGCCTGGCGGAAGCGTTCGCGGAATATCTGCACGAGCGCGTGCGTAAAGTCTACTGGGGCTATGCGGCGAATGAGAACCTCAGCAACGAGGAGCTGATCCGCGAAAACTACCAGGGAATTCGCCCGGCACCGGGCTATCCGGCTTGCCCGGAACACACCGAAAAGGCCACCATCTGGGAACTGCTGGATGTAGAAGCGCACACCGGGATGAAGCTCACCGAATCCTTCGCGATGTGGCCAGGTGCGTCGGTTTCCGGCTGGTATTTCAGTCATCCAGACAGCAAGTACTACGCCGTGGCGCAAATCCAGCGCGATCAGGTTGAAGATTACGCCTTCCGTAAAGGCATGAGCGTGGCGGAAGTCGAACGTTGGTTAGCGCCTAATCTGGGCTATGACGCTGACTGATTCACAAAACTGTCATCTTTATTTACAACAAACAAGGCACTCAATGAGTGCCTTGTCTCTTTATTACGTTTAAACCCTTATACTGAAAGAACGTTCATCGGTACTGCTTGCCGGATGGCACATTTTTGTCGGCCTGATAAGCGTGGCGTCATCAGGTGTTATGTCATCGCTATGAGCCTCAGGAACATATAACGATAAGGAGAACCTGATTCCGTGCTAACTCTGTTACACCTGCTTTCTGCTGTCTCTATGCTGGTTTGGGGTACGCATATTGTGCGCACCGGCGTGATGCGCGTCTTCGGCGCCCGTTTGCGTACCGTACTCAGCCGTAGTGTTGAAAAGAAGCCGCTCGCCTTTTGTGCGGGTATCGGGGTGACGGCGCTGGTACAAAGCAGCAACGCCACCACCATGCTGGTGACCTCGTTTGTCGCGCAGGACCTCGTCGCGCTCACCCCTGCGCTGGTGATTGTACTCGGCGCCGACGTCGGGACCGCGCTGATGGCGCGTATCCTGACTTTCGATCTCTCCTGGCTGTCGCCACTGCTGATTTTTATCGGCGTGATCTTCTTTCTCGGACGTAAGCAGTCCCGTGTGGGGCAACTGGGGCGGGTTGGTATTGGACTGGGGTTGATTTTACTGGCGCTGGAACTGATTGTGCAGGCGGTAACACCGATCACCCAGGCTAACGGCGTACAGGTTATTTTCGCCTCGCTCACCGGCGATATCATGCTGGATGCGCTGATTGGCGCTATGTTCGCGATTATCAGTTACTCCAGCCTTGCGGCGGTGCTGCTGACGGCAACGCTGACCGCGGCAGGCATTATCTCGTTCCCGGTGGCGTTGTGTCTGGTGATTGGCGCCAACCTCGGCTCTGGCCTGCTGGCGATGCTTAATAACAGCGCCGCTAACGCCGCCGCCCGCCGTGTGGCGCTCGGTAGCCTGCTGTTTAAGCTGGTGGGTAGCCTGATTATCCTGCCGTTTGTTCATCCGTTGGCAAATCTGATGGATGAACTGCCGCTACCGAAATCTGAACTGGTTATTTACTTCCATGTCTTCTACAACCTGGTGCGCTGCGTGGCGATGGTGCCGTTTGCAGAACCGATGGCGCGTTTTTGTAAGCGCATCATCCGCGATGAGCCGGAGCTGGATGCGCATTTGAAGCCCAAGCATCTGGACGTCAGTGCGCTGGATACGCCGACGCTGGCCCTGGCCAATGCCGCTCGTGAAGCTCTGCGCATCGGCGACGCGATGGAGCAGATGATGGACGGGCTGAAGAAGGTGATGCACGGCGAGCCGCGTGAAGAGAAAGAGCTGCGCAGGATGGCGGACGACATTAACGTGCTATACACGGCAATTAAGCTCTATCTGGCCCGGATGCCAAAGGATGAACTGGCGGAAGAGGAATCACGCCGTTGGGCGGAGATTATCGAAATGTCGCTTAACCTCGAGCAGGCTTCCGATATTGTCGAACGTATGGGCAGTGAGATAGCGGATAAGTCGCTGGCTGCTCGTCGCGCATTCTCCGTGGAAGGATTGAAAGAGCTGGATGCGCTCTTCGATCAGCTGCTCAGCAATCTGCAGCTGGCGATGTCGGTGTTCTTCTCAGGTGACGTGACCAGCGCCCGTCGTCTGCGCCGTAGCAAGCACCGTTTCCGTATTCTCAACCGTCGGTATTCGCATGCGCACGTTGACCGTCTGCATCAGCAGAACGTGCAGAGCATCGAGACCAGCTCCTTGCACCTGGCGCTGCTGGGCGATATGCAGCGTCTGAACTCGCTGTTTTGTTCCGTGGCCTATAGCGTGCTGGAACAGCCGGATGAGGACGATGAGCGCGACGATTATTGAGTGAGGTGGACCGGTTGGCCGGATAAGGCATTTATGCCGTTATCCGGCAACGTCGGTTAGAAGCAGTGACCTGCTTCGAGGGCAACCGCGTCTTCACCCGCTTTAAAGACGTAAGTGGTGTTCGGACCGCCAAGAACCGCCTGGCCGTTACTCACCTTAATCCAGTTTCCTTCCGGCAAACCAATCACCGTCAGCTCTGGTGCCACAACCAGCAGCTCGCGAATACGCTGTTCACGCGTTTCGCCTTTGTGGCCTTCCGGAAGCGCATTGGTGAAATGTGGGTTAATCTGCAGCGGGAACAGACCCAGGGCATCAAAACCTTTTGGATCGACAATCGGCATGTCGTTGGTGGTGCGGATGGTCTGGCAGGCGAGGTTAGAACCTGCGCTCCAGCCGATGTACAGCGCACCGCGTTTGACGACATCCACAATCGGCGCCAGCAGTCCGCGCTCGCGGCTCTCTTTCAGTAACTGGAAGGTGTTACCCCCGCCGACAATCACCAGCTCTGCGTTTTCAATGGCAGCGATCGGATCGGCAACGGTATGAATGCCAGTAACGTTGACGCCCATTGGCGCAAAGATGGCTGCCGTTTTCGCCGTGTATTCATCCCAGGTTTGAGTCACGCCAGCGAACGGAATAAACACCGCCGTACGGCGACCATTCAGCTGCTCAGCAATCAGCGGTAGCGCATGTTCCATCCAGCCTTTGCCCGGCAGCGTCGAGTTACTCAATAAAAGCAGTTCCATCATTTCTCCATGTAATCAGAAAATTACAAACCGCGCTAATGCTACCACTATCAGCGTAACGCCTTACTGATATGGCTCACGATGTTGGAAGGGGGGAAAGCCGAATGGGTTAACCACAACCTCCTGTTGGAAAAATCCGTTCGGACTTAACAACGATCAATCTATTGAAACAGCGTCCTTTTGCGTAGTGGCAAACGCCAGGCCTTCGTCCTCCCAGCCCTTAATACCACCAATCATTATTTTCACCGGTCGACCTAGCTGCGCCAACTTCAGCGCCGCGCGATCGGCCCCGTTACAGTGTGGGCCAGCGCAATAGACGACAAACAGTGTGTCCTGTGGCCATTTTTTCAAGGATTCCGTATTTATCAGTCGATGGGGAAGATGAATCGCGCCAGGGATATGACAACGGGAAAAACTCTCTGCACTCCCCACCACATGTAAAAGCACAAAATCTTTGTCGTCAGCAGCCATCGCGGAATGAACGTCAGAACAATCCGTCTCCATATTCAGACGTTGCTGGAAATGGGCGATAGCTTGTGCAGATGAAGCGGCTGGAATATCAGTTACGGTACTCATATTGTTGTTTTCTCTTGTGGTGAAATCAGCTGTTGTGTTACCTCTTATCTCATCAAAAAATTAACCTCGAAACACCCTCTGACTATGACAGATTCCGCCAGGATCATGACAACATCTTCTCGCCCGTTGGTCGTTGCACTCGCTTATGACGGGCTATGTACTTTCGAGTTTGGCGTCGCAGTGGAAGTTTTTGGGCTTCCGCGACCTGAACTGGGAGAGAGCTGGTATCGTTTTGCCGTGGCTTCGGTTGATCTAGGTGAATTAAGGGCAACTGGCGGGGTTCGTATCGTGGTGGACGGTGGGTATGAATTGCTGCAAGAAGCAGACACTATTGTCATTCCTGGCTGGCGTGACGTGAGCTCACCGGTCCCGGAAGCATTATGCGATGCGCTTCGTGAAGCACATCAACGCGGTTGTCGAGTCATCTCTATCTGTTCTGGTGTATTTGTTCTGGCTGCGGCAGGTTTGCTGGATGACCGTAAGGCGACGACGCACTGGCGTTACGTCAGTGAACTCCAGCGACGCTTTCCCGCCATCAACGTCGTGGAAGATGTCCTGTATGTCGGTGACCACGACGTGCTCACTTCGGCAGGTAGTGCGGCAGGGATTGATTTATGTTTGCATGTGGTGCGCACTGATTTTGGACTTGAGATTGCCAATAACGTGGCCCGTCGCCTGGTGCTGCAGCCCCACAGGGATGGCAGCCAGACTCAGCAGCAACTGCGTCCTGTTGCCCGCAGTCGGGAAAGCCAGCGTTTTGGTCTTTTGCTTGACTGGTTACATAACAATATCGCGCAGAAGCATACCCTTGACGCTCTGGCCAGCCAGGTCGGTATGAGTCCCCGAACGTTGATGCGGCGATTTCAGGAGTCAACGGGGCTTACTCCCGCACGTTGGCTGATGAATGAACGGCTAAACCGTGCGCAGCAGGCGCTCAATACATCCCATATCAGTATTGAGCAGATCGCGCAGCAAACCGGGTTCGGCAGCGCAAACTCTTTGCGTTACCACTTTCAAAAACGATTTGGTATCAGCCCGCAGGCATTACGTAATCAGATGCGATAGCACATTTTCACGCTCTGCTTTTTTATCCCCCGCAAGGTAGGGTATATTTCGCTGTCAAAGGAGAAATTATGCTGCCCGACTCATCCATCCGATTAAATAAATACATCAGTGAAAGCGGAATCTGCTCGCGCCGCGAGGCGGATCGCTTTATCGAACAAGGGAATGTCTTCCTGAATGGTAAACGCGCCACCATTGGCGATCAGGTGATGCCTGGCGACGTCGTAAAAGTGAATGGTCGGTTGATTGAGCCGCGTGAAGCGGAAGATCTGGTTTTTATCGCGTTGAACAAGCCAGTAGGGATTGTCAGCACCACTGAAGACAGCGAACGCGACAACATTGTTGATTTTGTTAACCACAGCAAGCGCGTGTTCCCAATCGGTCGTCTGGACAAAGATTCCCAGGGGCTTATCTTTCTGACCAACCACGGCGACCTGGTGAATAAAATCCTGCGTGCCGGTAACGATCACGAAAAAGAGTATCTGGTGACGGTAGATAAGCCGGTCACTGATGACTTTATCCGTGGGATGAGTGCCGGTGTGCCAATCCTTGGCACCGTTACCAAGAAATGTAAGGTCAAGAAAGAAGCGCCGTTTGTGTTTCGCATCACGCTGATTCAGGGGCTGAACCGCCAGATCCGTCGTATGTGCGAGCACTTTGGCTATGAAGTTACTAAGCTTGAGCGTACACGTATCATGAACGTTGGTCTGTCCGGCCTGCCGCTGGGTGAATGGCGTGACCTGACGGATGACGAACTGATCGACCTGTTCAAGCTGATTGAGAACTCGTCCTCAGAAGCCAAACCGAAGGCGAAAGCGAAGCCAAAAACCGCAGGCATTAAGCGCCCGGTGGTGAAAATCGAAAAATCGGCAGAGAAAGAGAAATCGCGCCCGGCGGCAAACGGGAAGCGTTTTACCTCGCCGGGGCGTAAGAAGAAAGGGCGTTAACGTCTGCCGCGCGTTGGCGTATTCGCTGACCAGGAAAATGATGCTTCCGCATCCGGTTTATAAGCCTGCTTTTTCTTCAACTGGCGGGCTTTTTTAGCTTCTGCTTCGCGCAAGGCCATCAGTTTATCGATGTACTCTTTCTTGATGCTGTTGGTCTCAGCGTTGGTCAGCAGTCGACCATGCGCAATGCGCGCGCGGTCGAGCAGCGTTTTCAGTTCACGCTGTTCGCGCTCGGTCATCTCTTTTTGGGTAATGCGGGGGAGTGCCATAAGGGTGCCCTCTGTTAGCCGATATCCGCAGTGTACGGCAAAGTGCAGAGGCTGGGTAGGCCGGATAAGGTGTTAGCCGCTATCCGGCCTGCCGCCGCCAATTAGCGGCGTTCTTTTTCTTCAATCGGTTTACCGGACCAGTAACCTGCCAGCAGCGAACCGGAAAGGTTATGCCAGACCGAGAACAACGCGCCGGGCAGCGCCGCAAGCGGGCCAAAGTAGATTTTGCCCAGCGCAGCGGCAAGCCCTGAATTCTGCATGCCCACTTCAATAGCCAACGTACGACAGGTTGACTCGTCGAAACCAAAGAGTTTTCCGCCCCAGTAGCCGCCGAGCAAGCCAATGGTGTTATGCAGGATCACGGCGATAATCACCACAAAGCCGACAGACGCAATGTGCGAGGCGGAACCCGCCACGACGGCGCTGATGATCGCCAGGATGCACAGCATAGAAAACGCCGGCAGATACGGTTCCACGGCTTTTACGACGCGTGGGAACAGATGGTGAATGACCAGTCCCAAAGCAATCGGAATGACCACGATCTGCAGAATACTCAGCAGCATACCCATCACATCCACCTGGATATGCGCGTCGACATACAGCCGTGTCAGCAGCGGCGTGGCGACAACGCCGACCAGCGTTGAAACCGATGAAATAGTCACGGAGAGCGCCACATCACCTTTTGCCAGATAGATCATGACGTTCGATGCCGTTCCGCTGGCGACGCTACCGACCAGCACCATCCCTGCCGACAGTTCCGGCGGCATATTAAATGCCAGCGCCAAAATCCATGCGGCGAGCGGCATCACCAGATAGTGCAGGAAAATACCCGCCGCGACAGGTGCGGGGCGTGAGAGTACGCGTTTAAAGTCGTCCACCTTCAGGTGAACGCCCATGCCGAACATGATCAGCATCAGCAACGACGGTACGAATGGCCCGACAGGCGTAAAGGTGGAGGGCGTGTAATACGCAATAACAGAGAGCAGCAGCGCCCATAACGGGAACAGCCGCGTGAGAGTAGCGAGCATGTTATCTTCCTTGCGATTGAAATGTGTTGTGTTGTTATAAAAAAGCCGGGTTCGAGCCCGGCTATAGTTATTGTTTATCGCGTGATGAAATATTATTCAAACAAATTATGATGCAGCTTCTGTACCACCTGTTCGGCTTCGCTACCGGGCACCAGGAAGCACAGGTTATGGCTGGACGCGCCGTAGCAAATCATGCGGATGTTGAACGGCTCCAGTACACCAAACACCTCTTTACCCACGCCGCAGGCTTTGGACAGGTCGTTGCCAATCAACGCCACCAGCGCCAGGCCTTCTTCGACTTCAACCCGGCACAGGGCAGACAGTTCCATCAGCAGAGATTGCGTTAACAGCGTATCGCCGGTGGAGGTTGAACCGGTGGTATCCAGCGTCAGCGCCACGCTGACTTCTGATGTGGTAATTAAATCTACCGAGATATTGTGGCGTGCAAGGATGCCGAACACTTCTGCTAAAAAGCCGCGAGAGTGCAGCATATTCAGGCTATGCAGCGTCAGCAGCGTCTGCTTACGGCGTAGCGCCAGCGCACGGAACAGCGGTGGATTCGCGGTTTTATTGCAGACCAGCGTACCGCCTGCTTTTGGATCCTTGCTGGAGCCAACAAATACCGGGATATCGCTACGTACGGCCGGCAACAGGGTTGCCGGGTGCAGCACTTTCGCGCCAAAGGTCGCCATTTCCGCGGCCTCTTCAAAGGCGATTTCATCAATACGCTGCGCTGCAGGAACAACGCGCGGATCGGTAGTGTAAATGCCAGGAACATCGGTCCAGATATCGACGCGCGTTGCGTGCAGCGCTTCGGCCAGCAGGGCGGCTGTATAATCGCTACCGCCGCGCCCCAACGTGGTGGTGCGGCCTTTGCCTTCGCTGCCGATAAAACCCTGAGTGATTACCAGACCTTCGCTCAGACGCGGGGCCAACTGAAGCGTTGCCAGTTCAGCCAGCGCCGCGACGTCGGGTTCTGCGCGACCAAAACGATCGTTGGTGCGCATCACTTTACGCACGTCAAACCACTGTGCTTGCACGTTGCGTTCACGCAGGATTTCGACGAACAACAGGGTAGACATCAGTTCACCGTGGCTGACCAGTTCGTCGGTCAGGGCGGTTGAGGTCGCCAGTGATGCCGCTTCTGCCAGCGTGGTGATGTTTTCCAGCAGACGTTCAATCTCTTCACGAATTACGTTTGGATAACGCAGGCGTTCCAGAATATTGAACTGAATTTGACGAATGGCGTCGAGTTTTTCGAAGCGCTCGGTTGGCTCCAGCCCTTCAGCCAGTGCGACCAGCAGGTTGGTAATTCCAGCGGAAGCGGAAAGTACCACTACACGGACGTTAGCATCAGAAAGTACCACATCAGCGCTGCGATTCATGGCATCAAAATCCGCCACGCTGGTACCGCCAAACTTGGAGACAACTACATCAGTCATAACTACCTCGTGTCAGGGAATGAATAGAGCGACCATGGCACATAAGGCAGAACGAAAACCGGTGCAGGCGCAAATGCAAATACCGTATTTATAAATAAAATGTGTAGCTTGCACTGTCAACGCTGGGATTATGCGGATTTTTCATGCTGCGTTTCCGTTCAGTAACAGCGCTTATAACATCTATACTTTTTACCCTGGTTCGATGGATACAAGGGCGATGGCATTAAAACAATCACACTTTTCTGTGACTGGCGTTACAATCGATCTCAGTCACAATTCTCAAAATCAGAAGAGTATTGCTAATGAAAAACATCAATCCAACGCAGACCTCAGCCTGGCAGGCACTACAAAAACACTTTGAAGAGATGAAAGACGTTACTATCGCGGATCTGTTCGCGAAAGATAGCGATCGTTTCACTAAATTTTCCGCAACGTTTGACGATCTGATGCTGGTGGATTTCTCCAAAAACCGCATCACTGAAGAGACGCTGGCTAAACTGCAGGATCTGGCGAAAGAGACCGATTTGGCAGGCGCCATCAAGTCCATGTTCTCCGGTGAGAAAATTAACCGCACTGAAGATCGTGCCGTGCTGCACGTGGCGCTGCGCAACCGTAGCAACACTCCAATCATCGTTGACGGCAAAGATGTGATGCCGGAAGTGAACGCGGTGCTTGAGAAGATGAAATCCTTCTCTGAAGCGATTATCTCCGGAAGCTGGAAAGGCTATACCGGTAAAGCCATTACTGATGTCGTGAACATCGGTATCGGCGGTTCAGACCTCGGCCCGTTCATGGTGACCGAAGCGCTGCGCCCGTACAAAAATCACCTGAACATGCATTTTGTGTCTAACGTCGATGGTACGCACATTGCCGAAGTGCTGAAGAAAGTGAATCCGGAGACTACGCTTTTCCTGGTCGCTTCCAAAACCTTCACCACTCAGGAAACCATGACTAACGCCCACAGCGCGCGCGACTGGTTCCTGGCGACCGCTGGCGACAACAAGCACGTTGCTAAACACTTCGCAGCGCTCTCCACTAACGGTAAAGCGGTTGGCGAGTTCGGTATTGATACCGCCAATATGTTCGAGTTCTGGGACTGGGTTGGCGGTCGTTACTCCCTGTGGTCTGCAATCGGTCTGTCCATCATCCTTTCTGTGGGCTTCGACAACTTTGTTGAGCTGCTCTCTGGCGCGCACGCCATGGACAAACACTTCTCCACCACTCCGGCGGAGAAAAACTTGCCGGTGCTGCTGGCGCTGATCGGTATCTGGTACAACAATTTCTTCGGTGCTGAAACCGAAGCGATTCTGCCGTACGACCAGTATATGCACCGTTTCGCGGCCTACTTCCAGCAGGGCAATATGGAATCCAACGGTAAATACGTTGACCGTAACGGCAATGCGGTGGATTACCAGACAGGCCCAATCATCTGGGGTGAGCCGGGTACTAACGGTCAGCATGCGTTCTACCAACTGATTCATCAGGGTACCAAAATGGTTCCGTGCGATTTCATCGCTCCGGCAATCACCCACAACCCGCTGTCGGATCACCATCCGAAACTGCTGTCTAACTTCTTCGCTCAGACCGAAGCGCTGGCTTTTGGTAAATCTCGTGAAGTGGTTGAGCAGGAATACCGCGACCAGGGTAAAGATCCGGCAACGCTTGACCACGTTGTGCCGTTCAAAGTGTTCGAAGGTAACCGTCCAACTAACTCCATCCTGCTGCGCGAAATCACACCGTTCAGCCTGGGTGCGCTGATTGCGCTGTACGAGCACAAAATCTTCACTCAGGGCGCGATCCTGAATATCTTCACCTTTGACCAGTGGGGCGTTGAGCTGGGCAAACAGCTGGCGAATCGCATTCTGCCAGAGCTGAATGATGATAAAGAAATCACCAGCCATGATTGCTCAACTAACGGTTTGATTAACCGTTATAAGTCCTGGCGTTAATCTGCTTCTTCCTTCGAGCTGCAGCGCTGTTGGCTGTGTTCGTTAACCCCGGTCGCATAGCTATCTATGCTCCCGGGGATTAACGATCTTGCCGCCTTGCTGCAATTCGAATGAATTTGCAGATTACTTATAAAAAAGCCGATATTAATATCGGCTTTTTTTATAATCTGGCTCCCGAATATCTACGCTTTTGCTTTACACCTTTATTGAGCTTAATCCTAAAATAATTCATTCAACGTTATCGTGTTTCTGGTTTTTTCAGAATTACCGGATGTTGTGTTTTTGTTTTTATATTTTAACTTTATGATTGTATTAATTTAATTATCTGACGTTAATCATTTTATTTCTTGCTATCTAATTATCCTAAATTCCCGCCTGGCGTAATTTACACACTTTGGCTTGTGTATACTCGATCTCGCCCGAAATTCTTTTGGGTAAATCTCCATTCATACAATGAAGGGAATTTGTGATGAAAAAAGTTCTGTATGGCCTTTGGGCTATATCTGCGCTTGCGGCGACTTCTGTCTATGCCGCCCCCGTTCAGGTGGGTGAGGCTGCAGGGTCGGCTGCCGCGTCGGTTTCGGCAGGAAGTTCCTCCGCAACCAGCGTGAGCACCGTAAGTTCTGCGGTGGGGGTTGCCCTTGCGGCAACCGGTGGCGGCGATGGTTCTAACACCGGAACCACAACCACCACAACCACCAGTACCCAGTAATACCGGTACGTCTAATTCTAACCACACTTCGGTGTGGTTATTTTGCCGCTGCGGAGAAATGTCGTGAAGCGACCAGCGCTGATAATGGTTTGCCTGTTATTGCAGGCGTGCTCAGCCACCACCGAAGGGCTGGGTCATTCGCTATGGGATAGCGTGTTTGGTACTCCCGGCGTACAGATGACGGACGATGAAATCAAAAACATGCCCTACGCCAGCCAGTACATGCAGCTCAACGGCGGCCCTCAGCTGTTTGTGGTACTCGCGTTCGCGGAAAACGGACAGCAGAAATGGGTGACTCAGGATCGGGCCATTCTCGTCACGCAGTCTGGGCGCATGGTGAAAACGCATCTCGGCGGGGATAACCTGATCGAGGTGAATAATCTCGCGGCAGATCCGCTCATCAAACCAAACCAGATAGTCGATGGGGCAACGTGGACTCGCACGATGGGCTGGACCGAACATCAGCAGGTGCGCTATGCCACCGCCCGCTCGGTTTTCGAATGGGATGGCACTGACACCATTAAGGTTGGTAGCGAAGATACGCCAGTACGGATCCTTGACGAAGAAGTCACCACCGATCAAACGCGCTGGCATAACCGCTACTGGATCGACAGCGAAGGGCAGATTCGCCAATCGGAACAGTATCTTGGCGCACGTTACTTCCCGGTGAAAACCACGCTGATTAAGGCGGCAAAATCATGATGAAACGAGCCGTTGTGGCGCTGCTATTGAGCCTGAGCGCAGCGTCAGTTTTTGCTGCGGGTAGCGTTAAGGTCTTTACCTCCGCCAGCGAAGAGCCAAAGACGCTGACCGGGGCCGAACATCTGCTCGACCTGGTTGGGCAGCCGCGATTGAGTAATAGCTGGTGGCCAGGAGCGGTTATCAGCGAAGAGCGGGCAACGACGGAAGCAGAGCGTCAGCAGCAGGCATTACTGGCTCGTCTGGCGATGCTCAGCGCTGAAGAAAGCGGTGACGATGCCGCGGCTATCAACGCATTGCGCCAGCAAATTCAGGCGCTGAAGGTGACCGGCAGACAGAAGATTAATCTCGACCCGGATGTTGTGCGCGTCAGTGAGCGAGGCAACCCGCCGTTGCAGGGCAATTACACGCTGTGGGTCGGACCGCAGCCAACGGATATAACGCTGTTTGGCCTGCTAAGTCATCCGGGTAAACAACCGTTTATGCCCGGGCGCGATATCGCCAGCTATCTCGATGGGCAACGTCGGCTCAGCGGCGCAGATCGTAGCTACGCCTGGGTCATCTATCCCGACGGACGCACGCAAAAAGTCCCGGTCGCCTACTGGAACAAACGTCACGTTGAGCCGATGCCCGGCAGCATCATTTTTGTCGGGCTCTCTGATGCTGTCTGGCGCAGCACCCCGGATGAAATCAATGCCGACATTCTTCGCACCCTGACCCAGCGGATACCCGAATAATGAGAAAAACTTATCTGCTCAGCTTACTGGCGCTGGGCGTAAGCGTTGCCTGCCACGGTGAAACCTGGCCCGCGCCCATTGGACCTTCCCAGTCCGATTTTGGCGGCGTGGGACTGCTGCAAACCCCAACCGCACGCATGGCGCGTGAAGGCGAAATGAGCCTTAACTACCGCGATAACGATCAATACCGTTACTACTCTGCGTCGGTACAACTCTTCCCCTGGCTGGAAACTACCCTGCGCTATACCGATGTGCGTACCAAAAAATACAGCGGCGTGGAGTCGTTTTCTGGCGATCAGACTTATAAAGATAAGGCTTTTGATCTCAAACTTCGCCTGTGGGAAGAGAGCTACTGGATGCCGCAGGTGGCGGTTGGCGCGCGGGATATCGGTGGTACCGGCCTGTTTGATGCGGAGTATGTGGTGGCGAACAAAGCCTGGGGCCCGTTTGATTTCTCTCTCGGCCTTGGCTGGGGATATCTCGGGACCAGCGGCAACGTTAGCAATCCGTTTTGCTCATACAGTGATAAATTCTGCCATCGCGATAACAGCTACAAGCAGGCCGGTTCTATTGACGGTAGCCAGATGTTCCACGGCCCGGCGTCGCTGTTTGGCGGCGTAGAATATCAGACTCCCTGGCAGCCGCTGCGCCTGAAACTGGAGTATGAAGGTAATAATTACCAGCAGGATTTTGCCGGCAAGTTGGATCAGAAGAGCAAGTTTAACGTCGGCGCTATTTATCGCGTCACCGATTGGGCCGACGTTAACCTCAGCTATGAGCGCGGGAACACCTTGATGTTTGGGGTCACGCTGCGGACTAACTTTAACGATCTGCGACCAAACTATAACGACAATACCCGCCCGAAATATCAACCACAGCCGCAGGATGCCATCCTGCAACATTCGGTGGTGGCGAATCAGTTAACGCTGCTGAAATATAATGCCGGGCTGGCGGATCCTAAAATTCAGGTGCAGGGCAATACGCTGTATGTAACGGGTGAACAGGTGAAATACCGTGATTCGCGCGAAGGGATCGAGCGTGCTAACCGGATCGTGATGAACGATCTTCCCGATGGGATCCGCACGATCCGCATTACGGAAAACCGCCTTAACTTGCCGCAGGTGACGACCGAAACGGAGGTTTCCAGCCTCAAGCGCCATCTGGAAGGCGAGCCGTTGGGCCATGAAACTCAACTGGCACAAAAACGCGTCGAACCCGAGGTACCGAAAACGACCGAGCAGGGCTGGTATATTGATAAGTCACGCTTCAATTTCCACATCGATCCGGTGCTAAATCAGTCGGTGGGCGGCCCGGAAAACTTCTATATGTATCAGTTGGGCGTGATGGGAACGGCGGATTTGTGGGTTACCGATCATCTGCTGACCACCGGGAGTTTGTTCGCCAACCTCGCCAATAACTATGACAAGTTTAACTACACCAACCCGCCGCAGGATTCGCATTTACCACGCGTGCGTACCCATGTGCGTGAGTATGTGCAAAACGATGTCTACGTGAATAACCTGCAGGCCAACTACTTCCAGTCACTCGGAAATGGGTTCTACGGACAGGTTTACGGTGGCTACCTGGAAACTATGTACGGCGGAGCGGGGGCAGAAGTGCTGTATCGCCCGCTGGACAGCAACTGGGCGTTTGGTGTTGACGCCAACTACGTGAAACAGCGTGACTGGCGCAGCGCGCAGGACATGATGAAGTTCACCGACTACAGCGTGAAGACCGGGCATTTGACGGCTTACTGGAATCCTTCGTTCGCCCAGGATGTACTGGTGAAAGCCAGCGTGGGGCAATATCTGGCGGGGGATAAGGGCGGAACGCTGGAAGTGGCGAAACGCTTTGACAGCGGCGTAGTGGTGGGCGGCTATGCGACCATCACCGACGCCTCGCCGGATGAATACGGAGAGGGTGATTTTACCAAAGGGGTGTACGTTTCTGTGCCGCTGGATCTGTTCTCGTCAGGCCCAACCCGCAGCCGTGCGGCGATTGGCTGGACGCCGTTAACACGCGATGGCGGCCAGCAGCTTGGACGTAAGTTTGGTCTGTACGACATGACCAGCGACAGGAGTGAAAACTTCCGCTGATAGATGGCCGGATGGGACCTGCGCTTATCCGGCTCTATAAACGACGTAATAATTTTGCCGGATTTCCCGCATACACGCCTTTCTCGGTGATCGATTTGGTCACCACGCTTCCCGCGCCGACGACCACGCCATCACAGATAGTGACTGCCAGAATGGTCGCTCCGCTACCGATCGAGACATCGTCGCCAATCGTAATACGTCCCCAACTGTTGCGGTCGGCATTGGGTTTTCCTTCGCGAAACATATCGTTGGCGAACATCACGCCGTGACCGATAAAACAGCGGGCGCCGAGGGTGACATATTCGCAGATGAAGGTGTGCGACTGAATTTTGCTATCTGCGCCAATCTGCGTATTACCCTGGATTTCAACAAATGGTCCGACAAAAACGTTGTCCCCTAATGTGCAGTCGTAGAGATTTGCGGGTTCATAGATCACCACGTTCTCACCGCAGGTAACGTTGCGAACAGCGGATTGTCTTAGCTGCATAATTCATCCTGTGAAATGTGTCGTGACACTCATCATTCCCTGCTGACCTTTCTTGCACAAAATATAAACAAAAAATGTAGATCTCTGTCACATTTTTGCGTTATACAGGAACCTTGCCACTGAGTAAGAGGTGCTGTTATGACGTCGCTATCTCGTCCGCGCGTGGAGTTTATCTCCACTATTTTACAGACCGTGTTGAATCTGGGGTTGCTGAGTCTGGGCCTGATCCTGGTCGTATTCCTCGGGAAAGAAACGCTGCATCTGGCGGATGTGCTGTTCGCGCCGGAACAAACCAGCAAGTATGAACTGGTGGAAGGGCTGGTGGTTTACTTTCTCTACTTTGAATTTATCGCGCTGATTGTGAAGTACTTTCAGTCAGGTTTTCACTTTCCGCTGCGCTACTTTGTCTATATCGGGATCACTGCGATTGTGCGGCTGATCATTGTCGATCATAAAGCGCCGATGGATGTGCTGATCTATTCTGCGGCGATCCTGCTGCTGGTGATCACCCTGTGGCTGTGTAATTCCAAACGGCTGAAGCGAGAGTAAAAGACAACACGCCGCAATTGGGCTGCGGCGTGTTTTGGGTAAAAATTACTGCGCAGAGGCCGGCTGGGTTTTCTCCGCTGCGGGCTCCCACAGCTCTTCAAATTTATCCACCGTCATGATCGCCAATACGGTAAAGCTAAGGTTGATCACGCCGATGGCGATAATGCCTGCGCCAAACTAATTCTGTTTAATTTGTCGAGTTTCAGGCGAAAAATTGATTTGCAGTGATGGGGGGCACGAAAGGAAATAATCGTAAGCGTAATGCAAAATAACATAAAAAAAGGGCGCTCCGTAGAGCGCCGAATAACAGTCACAGGTTGGGATAACATAAGTTGAGGGTTGCAGTGGCATTGCCCGTTGCCGGGCAGTTACTTCGGTAAAACTTAACCTTTCACACCACCCGCCGTCAGTCCGTTGACCAGCCAGCGCTGTGCCAGCAGGAACACCAGAGTGATCGGAATGGCTGAAAGTACAGCTGCGGCGGCAAAGTCGCCCCACAAATAGTTCTGTGGATTGAGGTACTGCTGCATACCTACCGCAAGGGTATAGCTGTTCACATCACGCAGCAGCAGTGATGCGACCGGTACTTCGGTAATCGCGGCAATGAAAGACAGAATAAACACGACCGCCAGAATCGGAACGGAAAGCGGTAGCAACACCAGGCGGAATGCCTGCCATGGCGTTGCGCCATCCAGCGCGGCCGCTTCTTCCAGCGAACCGTCGATGGTTTCGAAATAGCCCTTAATCGTCCATACATGCAGCGCAATACCGCCGAGATAGGCGAAGATCACGCCACCGTGAGTGTTCAGACCAATAAACGGAATGTACTGGCCCAGGCGGTCAAACAAAGCATACAACGCGACCAGAGACAGCACCGCCGGGAACATCTGGAATATCAGCATCCCTTTCAGCAGGGTTGCTTTGCCCGGGAAACGCATACGGGCAAAGGCGTAAGCGCAGGTGGTGGAAAGCGTCACGATACCGATCGCGGTAATGGTGGCTACTTTCACCGAGTTCCACAGCCATAACAGCACCGGGAACGGCGGCGGCGTCACGCGGCCATCCACATGCTCAACGCTAAAGCCCAGCGCCAGTTTCCAGTGTTCCCAGGAGATGTTTTCCGGGATCAGGCTGCCGGTGGCAAAGTTACCTTCACGCAGCGAGATAGCGATAACCATCAGCAGCGGGAACATGATCGCTGCAATGAAAATCAGCAGCAGCAAGTGCGTTGTTAAGAGACGCAGTTTCTGAGATTTGGGTTGTACCATAGCCATGTTCGTTGTCTCCCTTAATCAAACTTCATACGCGTGGCTTTCAGGTTCACGATGGCCAGCGCACCGACCAGCAGGAAGATCAGCGTGGCAATCGCCGCCGCCAGACCGAAGTCCTGACCACCGCCGCCTTCGAAGGCGATACGGTAGGTGTAGCTCACGAGCAGGTCGGTATAGCCTGCTGGCGTGGTGGTACCAAGACGGTCTGGACCACCGTTGGTCAACAGTTGAATCAGCACGAAGTTGTTAAAGTTAAAGGCGAAGCTGGCGATCATCAGCGGCGTCAGCGGCTTAATCAGCAGTGGCAACGTAATCTTAAAGAAGTTCTGGAACGGACCTGCACCATCCATCGCCGACGCTTCATACAGGTCGTCAGGGATCGCTTTAAGCAGACCCATGCACAGGATCATCATGTACGGGTAACCAAGCCAGGTGTTGACGATAATAATCATCGAACGCGCGGTGGTTGGGTCGCTGAACCAGGCCGGTTTGATGCCAAACAGTGCGCTCAGCATCATGTTGATTTCACCGAAGCTCTGGTTGAACAGCCCTTTGAAAATCAGAATCGAAATAAACGACGGTACGGCATACGGCAGAATCAGCAGGACACGGTAAATCGCTTTGCCTTTGAGAGACTCCCACTGTACGAGACAGGCTAGTACCATCCCCACGGCCACGGTGAGGATCACGGTCAGAACGGAGAAGACCACCGTCCAGACAAAGATGGCGAAGAACGGTTTCTGAATGCCTTCGTCGGTAAATACGCGGGTGAAGTTGTCCCAACCGATGGCAACGGTATAGCCTGGGCTGAGTTTTTCGTTACCCCAGCTACCGTCAGCGTTAATTGCCTGATAATAACCAATATCGTTGTTGGCGCGGTATTTTACGCCGCTTTGGCTGTTGGTGAGCGTGCCGTCATCAGCGAGCGTATAGAGTGGCTGCGTGCCGGAAAACTGGCGCAGTGAACTCATAATCACTTTGCTTTCATCCGGCAGGATGGCGGTGAGTTGGGTTAACGCCTGGCGATTTTGCGTAATGACACGCAGCGTCGCACGTTCGCCCGTTGGCAGCGCTTCGGCTTCTTTCAACTGCAGTTTCTGTTCGCCGCCAAATTTAAAGGCGTCGGAGAGATAATTCTTGCCAGTTTCACCGTCGGTGAGGGCCAGTTGCCACTCCGTACCCGCCGGATACAGGCCGAAGTTGTAGGTTTTCCCCGCCTGATAAGAACGGTCCATCAGGACTTCCTGAGCACGTTCAAAGGTCAGTTGGTTGGTGCTGCTGTAGTTGGTAAAGGCAATTGCGATAGTACAAATCAGCGGAAACAGGACAAACAGCCCCATCCCGGCAACGCCTGGGTAAACATAGCGCCAGGCGTAGGCTTTACGGTTAGCAAAAATATACAGGCCAGCAGAGCTTAAAATCAGCGTCATGATGGCAAACAGGTACTCCCCCTGAGCATACATCAAAACAACAAGGTAACCGACCAGCAGCCCAAGCAGACCCATCACTGACCATTTCAGCCGGTCGCTTTGCCACCAGTGTTTCTTTTTAATGACATCCATGGGGATCAATCCTCTTTACGCTTTATCCTTCGCACTACCTCTTTGTTGGCTGCGGAAGCTCACCCCAGTCACTTACTTATGTAAGCTCCTGGGGATTTGCCTCCTTGCCGCCTCGATGTAGCGCGAATGATTTCGCGTAACAACGTATTCAATAAACCTGATTCCCTAAGAAATAAGGGAAACCGTATTACTTGGTGATACGACCTTGTGCATCTTTCAGCGCGGCATCGACGGTCTGACGGCCGCTGGCAGCGTTGATCACTGCGGTACGAACGGCATACCAGAATGCGGACATCTGCGGGATGTTCGGCATGATCTCGCCTTTCTGGGCGTTATCCATGGTGGCCGCGATACGCGGGTCTTTCGCTAACTGATCCTGGAAGGATTTCAGCGCAACCGCGCCCAGCGGTTTGTCCTTATTCACTTCATCCAGACCCTGATCGGTCAGCAGGTAGTTTTCGAGGAACTCTTTTGCCAGTTCTTTGTTCGGGCTGGCAGCGTTGATACCTGCGCTCAGAACGCCCACGAACGGTTTGGACGGTTTACCCTTGAAGGTTGGCAGCAGGGCAACGCCGTAATTCACCTTGCTCTTATCGATGTTGGACCACGCCCACGGACCGTTGATGGTCATCGCGGTGTCACCTTTGTTAAAGGCCGCTTCGGCGATGGAGTAATCGGTATCCGCGTTCATGTGTTTGTTCTTGATCAGATCAACCAGGAAGGTCAGACCCGCTTTTGCGCCCGCGTTGTCCACGCCCACGTCTTTCACGTCGTACTTGCCGTTTTCAAACTTGAACGCGTAACCGCCGTCGGCGGCAATCAGCGGCCAGGTGAAGTACGGTTCTTGCAGGTTGAACATCAGCGCGGATTTCCCTTTCGCCTTCAGCTCTTTATCCAGCGCAGGAATTTCTTCCCAGGTTTTTGGCGGGTTCGGAACGAGGTCTTTGTTGTAAATCAACGACAGCGCTTCAACCGCGATCGGGTAGGCAATCAGTTTGCCGTTATAGCGTACGGCATCCCAGGTGAACGGATAGAGTTTGTCCTGGAACGCTTTATCTGGGGTGATTTCAGCCAGCAGGCCAGACTGAGCGTAGCCGCCAAAACGGTCATGTGCCCAGAAGATGATGTCAGGGCCATCGCCAGTCGCGGCAACCTGTGGGAACTTCTCTTCCAGTTTGTCCGGGTGCTCAATGGTGACTTTGATACCGGTGTCTTTCTCGAATTTTTTGCCCACTTCAGCGAGGCCGTTATAGCCCTTGTCGCCGTTAATCCAGATAACCAGCTTACCTTCTTCAATCTTGGCGAGAGCCGAGGCGGAAAACATCATCGTCGTTAATGCAGACAATGCGAGGATGCGTGCGCCAGTTTTGATTTTCATAGTTCCCATCCTGTTTGGTGATTTTGCAGAGGTGGCTTAACGGTTACTAGTTTCTTTATACGACAACCTCTTTCCATCCTCCTTACCCCTACGCCCCACCCGCTCTTTATGTGATCTGTGTTACATAAATGTGAGTATTGCGTACTGGCGCACATAAAAACCCACTGATTTTTGCAGGCTGCATCACGAAATTCCTCCGCGGCGTACGGCCCGGGTCTCAGACGCTGTTCTCTCATCCTCCCGCCTCCTCCCCCATAAAAAAGCCGGGGGTGGAGGATTCACGCAGTCAAGGGATCACGCATAGTCAGCCCATCATGAATGTTGCTGTCGATGACAGGTTGTAACGAAGGGAGAAGGGCATGGCGAGCGTACAGCTGCGAAATGTAACGAAAGCCTGGGGTGACGTGGTGGTATCGAAAGATATCAATCTCGACATTCACGAAGGGGAATTCGTGGTGTTTGTCGGACCGTCAGGCTGCGGTAAGTCGACCTTGCTGCGTATGATCGCCGGACTTGAAACCATCACCAGTGGCGACCTGTTTATCGGGGAGACCCGGATGAACGACATTCCCCCCGCCGAACGCGGCGTGGGCATGGTCTTTCAGTCCTACGCGTTGTATCCCCATTTATCCGTCGCAGAAAACATGTCGTTTGGCCTCAAACTGGCTGGCGCAAAAAAAGAGGTGATGAATCAGCGCGTGAATCAGGTCGCGGAAGTTCTGCAACTGGCGCACCTGCTGGAGCGTAAACCGAAAGCGCTTTCCGGCGGACAACGTCAGCGTGTGGCGATTGGCCGAACGCTGGTTGCCGAGCCGCGCGTATTCCTGCTGGATGAACCGTTGTCGAACCTCGACGCCGCTCTGCGTGTGCAAATGCGTATTGAAATCTCCCGCCTGCATAAACGTCTGGGCCGCACGATGATTTACGTCACCCACGATCAGGTCGAAGCGATGACGCTGGCCGACAAAATTGTGGTGCTGGATGCCGGTCGCGTGGCGCAGGTCGGCAAACCGCTGGAGCTATACCACTATCCGGCTGACCGCTTTGTGGCGGGCTTTATTGGCTCGCCGAAGATGAACTTCCTGCCGGTGAAAGTCACCGGGACGGCCATCGATCAGGTGCAGGTTGAACTGCCCAACCGCCAGCAAATATGGCTACCAGTGGACAGCCATGCGGTACAGGTTGGTGCCAACATGTCTTTAGGTATCCGCCCGGAACATCTGCTGCCCAGCGATATCGCCGATGTCACCCTCGAAGGTGAAGTGCAGGTGGTCGAGCAGCTTGGTCACGAAACTCAAATTCATATCCAGATCCCCGCCATCCGTCAAAACCTGGTTTACCGCCAGAACGACGTGGTGTTGGTAGAAGAGGGTGCCACATTCGCTATCGGCCTGCCGCCAGAGCGTTGCCATCTGTTCCGTGAGGATGGCACTGCATGTCGTCGGTTGCATCAAGAGCCGGGCGTTTAAGGTCCCATAAAAAACGAAACGCAAAGCCATTCGAAGCTACATCGAGGCGGCAAGTAAATGAATCCCCGGGAGTGTACAAAGAGTACGCGACTGGGGTGAAAGAACGCAGCCAACAAAGAGGCAGCCCGAAGGGGGACGCGTTTAAAGAAAAGCAATGATCTCAGGAGATAGAACGATGATTACTCTGCGCAAACTCCCTCTGGCGGTTGCTGTAGCAGCAGGCATTATGTCTGTTCAGGCAATGGCTGTAGATTTCCACGGTTACGCTCGTTCCGGTATTGGCTGGACAGGGAGTGGCGGTGAACAACAGTGTTTCCAGGCAACCGGTGCACAAAGTAAATACCGTCTCGGTAACGAATGTGAAACCTATGCGGAAATCAAATTAGGTCAGGAAGTGTGGAAAGAAGGCGATAAGAGCTTCTACTTCGACACCAACGTTGCTTACTCCGTCGCACAGCAGAATGACTGGGAAGGCACAGATCCGGCATTCCGTGAAGCTAACGTGCAGGGTAAAAACCTGATCGAATGGCTGCCAGGCTCCACTATCTGGGCCGGTAAGCGCTTCTACCAGCGTCATGACGTACACATGATCGACTTCTACTACTGGGATATTTCAGGTCCTGGCGCCGGTATTGAAAACATCGATCTGGGCTTCGGTAAACTGTCTTTGGCAGCGAGCCGTTCACAGGAAGCGGGTGGTTCATACGCTTTCAGCAGCCAGAATATCTATGATCGTACCAAAGACACCGCGAACGATGTATTTGACGTTCGTTTAGCGCAGTTGGCAACTAACCCGGATGGGATGTTGGAACTGGGCGTTGACTATGGTCGCGCGAATACCACCGATGATTACAGGCTGGCGGACGGCGCATCTAAAGATGGTTGGATGTTCACCGCTGAACATACCCAGAGCATGCTGAAGGGCTACAACAAGTTTGTCGTTCAGTACGCCACAGATTCCATGACCACCCAGGGCAAAGGCCTGAACCAGGGTTCTTATGGTTCTTCCACTACGACCATTGAAGATCCCGTTACTGGCGTTAAAACCAACTATGCCAACAATGTTGTGAATAACAACGGTAGCCTGTTCCGCGTGTTGGACCACGGTGCAATCTCCCTGGGCGACAAGTGGGACCTGATGTACGTCGGTATGTACCAGAACCTCGACATGGATAACGACCTGGGGACCGAATGGTACACCGTTGGTATTCGCCCGATGTATAAATGGACGCCAATCATGAGCACCCTGCTGGAAGTCGGTTACGACAACGTCAAATCTCAGCAGACCAGCGATCGCAACAGCCAGTACAAAATCACCCTGGCCCAACAATGGCAGGCGGGTGACAGCATCTGGTCTCGTCCGGCAATCCGCGTCTTCGCAACCTATGCAAAATGGGATGAAGAGTGGGGTTACATCAAAAATGGTAACGACGTAACCAAATTCGCAGCGGCAACGAACTCTGGCCTCAGCACAACCAGCCGTGGCGACAACGATGAGTGGTCCTTCGGTGCCCAGATGGAAATCTGGTGGTAATTCAGCACTAACCTGACGTAAAGACCGAAAGAGGGGCGCAAGCCCCTCTTGATTACGGTTTAGCGCGCTATTGCCTGGCCACCGCTGAACCCATGCTATCTGAGGTGATAACAATGAAAATGAAGAAAAGTCTCGTTGCCCTTTGTTTATCTGCAGGGTTATTTGCCAGCGCTCCTGGCATCAGCCTGGCCGATGTGAATATTGTTCCGCAGAACACCACCGCGGCCCCATCTATTCCCACTGCGGCGCTGCAGCAGTTAACCTGGACACCTGTTGATCAATCCAAAACCCAGTCTTCGCCGCTTGCGACAGCGGGTCAGCGTCTGGATGTCGCCGGTATTACCGGCCCGGTCGCTGCGTATAGCGTCCCGGCGAATATTGGCGAGCTCACTCTGACGCTGTCCAGTGAAGTGAATAAACAAACCAGCGTATTTGCGCCAAACGTATTAATTCTTGACCAAAACATGACGCCATCTGCGTTCTTCCCCAGCAGCTATTTTACTTACCAGGAGCCCGGCGTGATGAGTGCCGATCGTCTGGAAGGGGTAATGCGTCTGACGCCAGCGCTGGGTCAGCAAAAACTCTATGTTTTGGTCTTTACCACTGATAAAGATCTCCAGCAGACCACAACCCTGCTTGACCCGGCAAAAGCCTATGCCAAGGGCGTAGGTAACGCTATTCCGGATATTCCAGACCCGATCGCCCGTCATACCACCGACGGTTTACTGAAACTGAAAGTCAAAACCAGCTCCTCCTCCAGTGTTCTGGTCGGGCCGCTGTTTGGTTCATCCGGCCCTGGTCCTGTCACGGTGGGCAATACCGCCGCGCCTGCGGTGACCTATGCGGCTCCGGCAGCAGCCGTTGCTGCTCCAGCGCCACAACCGGTGAAGAAAAGTGAGCCGATGCTGAACGACACGGAAAGTTATTTTAACCAGGGCATTAAGGATGCTGTTGCGAAAGGCGATGTCGATAAAGCGCTGAAGCTGCTTGATGAAGCTGAGCGTCTGGGATCCAAATCTGCCCGATCCACCTTTATCAGCAGTGTAAAAGGCAAGGGGTAAACATCGCCCCGCATTGTTGATTTTGCAACAACTGGTGCGTCTCCTGGCGCACCTTTTTTTATCCTTCGGTGCTAATTGTTACACTTATGTTGCTCTGGCGATCACTTAATTGTGTTTGCTCACCCCGTAATGCATTTTCTGCGATACAATGCCTTCAAGTTATAAATCGGAGAGTAAGGCATGCCACACCCTGCGTTAACGCAACTGCGTGCGCTGCGTTATTTTGATGCGATCCCGGCGCTGGACGCCCAACTGCTCGACTGGTTGTTACTGGAAGATTCCATGACTAAACGTTTTGAGCAGCAGGGAAAACAGGTCACCGTAACGTTGATTCGCGAAGCATTCGTTGGGCAAAATGAGGTGCCTGAAGAGCTGCCGCTGCTGCCTAAAGAGTCCCGTTATTGGTTACGTGAGATCCTGTTATGCGCGGATGGTGAACCCTGGCTTGCCGGGCGGACCGTGGTGCCTGAATCAACCTTGTGCGGCCCTGAGCTGGCCTTACAAAATCTGGGGAAAACCCCGCTCGGACGCTACCTGTTTACATCATCGACATTGACCCGAGATTTTATTGAGATTGGCCGCGATGCAGCGCTGTGGGGGCGCCGTTCCCGCCTGCGGCTGAGCGGTAAGCCGCTGATGCTTACCGAGCTTTTTCTACCTGCATCGCCGTTGTACTGAGAGGAAGATAAAGATGGAGTGGAGTCTGACGCAGAATAAGCTGCTGGCATTTCACCGCTTGATGCGTACGGATAAGCCAATCGGTGCCTTACTGCTGCTCTGGCCTACGCTGTGGGCATTGTGGGTGGCAACCCCAGGCATGCCGCAAATGTGGATCCTGGCTGTGTTTGTCGCTGGCGTTTGGTTAATGCGCGCCGCCGGCTGCGTGGTGAATGATTATGCCGACAGGAAATTTGACGGACACGTTAAGCGCACCGCAAATCGCCCGTTGCCGAGCGGGGCCGTCACTGAAAAAGAGGCCCGAACGCTGTTCGTCGTATTGGTACTGCTGGCCTTCCTGCTGGTTTTGACGCTCAACACGATGACCATTTTGTTGTCCGTTGCGGCGTTAGCGCTGGCGTGGGTTTACCCGTTCATGAAGCGCTATACGCACCTGCCGCAGGTGGTGCTGGGGGCGGCGTTTGGCTGGTCGATCCCGATGGCGTTCGCCGCCGTGAGCGAGTCCGTACCGCTGAGCTGCTGGCTGATGTTCCTCGCCAATATTCTCTGGGCGGTGGCCTACGACACGCAGTATGCGATGGTTGACCGCGATGATGACCTGAAGATCGGCATTAAATCGACCGCGATTCTGTTCGGTCAAAACGACAAGCTGATCATTGGTATCCTGCAGGTGGGCGTACTGGTGCTGATGGCGCTGGTGGGTTGGCTAAACGGGCTGGGACTGGGTTATTACTGGTCTCTGCTGGTGGCTGGCGCGCTATTTGTATATCAGCAGAAACTGATCGTCAATCGCGAGCGTGATGCCTGTTTTAAAGCGTTTATGAACAATAACTACGTCGGTCTGGTGCTGTTCTTAGGGCTGGCGATGAGCTACTGGCATTTTTGAGTTTGGCTTAGCCTGCAAAATAAAAAACCGGTCATTTCATTTCGACCGGTTTTTTTATGCTTACTCGCCCTGTGTGGCGCTCTCGATGGTCAGACGCACATCTGACGTGACCAGTTCGGCCAACATCTGATAGATCTTCATCGTCTCTTCCGGTTCGGCATCTCCGGTATCGCTGATGAATCCCTCGTCACGCAGCGTCAGCACCAGAGAGCTGAACACGGCTTTATCGAAGAATTCCGGCGCGTTAATGCCGTGCAGTACGGAGAGGCGTTGCGCCACGGTACGGCTCTCTTTCTCCAGCGTGCCACGGTTGATAGACGGGTTCGCGCTCAGCAGCCAGAAGGTAATGGCGTAGCGTTGCAACGTCTCGCGAGCACCCGCCGCCAACAGCTGTAGCGTACGAGAGCGGGCCGGATTGATATGCAGTTCGTCATCGTTCAGGGTGATCAGTCCCTGGCGCTGCATTTCGCTGGCCAGTTCGTCAATCACTCCGGCGAGTTCATCACGCTCCCAACGTAAGAACAGCTCTGCTTTCAGCATCGGGTACAGCGCATCAATATGCTGCTGTAGCGCGGCGCGTGAAATACGACGATGCTGAGTCACAATGGCTGCCATCAACGAAGGCAGAACCAGCATATGCGCAATGTTGTTGCGGTAATACGTCATCAATACCGCCTGCTCGCGCGGCAGAATGATGATGTCACCGATGGTGTCTTTCTCGACCTCAAACTTATTCATCTGTAAGGCATGGTCGATCAATTCACTGGCGCTCTGCGCAGGAACCGTAGCATCCGCCGCGTACGGCACGTTGCGCAGCAGACTCAGATAGCAGTCGAGCTGTTCAGTCAGTTGCTCACGGGTCAGAGAGCGCTGGCGGGAGGCCAACAGCGCGGTACAGCACAGGTTCATGGCATTGGCCGCGCCTGCGTTGTTAATGCGTACCATCAGATCGGCGGCAATGCTATTCACCGTCGGCGTCAGCCAGGCCGGGCGGATGGACTCGATAGGATCGATCGATTCACGCCACTCCGGTACATGCTGGTTGAGGTAAGTCATCAATGGCATCGGTTCGCCAAAGTTGACATAACCCTGGCCCAGATTACGCAGCTTGCTCAAGCCACGCAGCATTTGCGGCAAACTCTCTTTCTCTTTCGTCGCGCCACGCAGCTCTTTCGCGTACGTGCCTACTTCCATTACGTGCTCGTAGCCGATGTAGATGGGTACGAGGGTAATCGGACGCGTACCGCCGCGCAGCATCGCCTGAATGGTCATCGACAGCGTGCCGGTTTTCGGGTCGAGCAGACGCCCGGTACGTGAACGGCCTCCTTCGACAAAGTATTCAACCGAGTAGCCGCGGCTGAACAACTCGCCCAGGTATTCGCGGAAAACGGTGGAATAGAGCTTGTTGCCCTTGAAGGTACGACGAATAAAGAACGCGCCCAGACGACGGAAAATCGGACCTGCTGGCCAGAAGTTCAGGTTGATACCGGCAGCGATGTGCGGCGGAACCAGCCCCTGGTGGTACAGAACGTACGACAGCAGCATATAGTCCATATGGCTGCGGTGGCACGGAACATAGACGATTTCGTGCCCATCGTGCGCCAACTGACGTACACGCTCCGCATTGTGAACGTTAATCCCCTGATACAGACGGTTCCAGGTAAAGCCCAGAATACGGTCTGTCAGACGAATCATCTCGTAGGAGAAGTTGGCGGCAATCTCTTCCATCAGCGCAATGGCATTTTGCTGCGCTTTTTCGTGGGAGATTTTTTTACTGCGTGCTTCATCTTCTACCGCGCGAGCGATAGCTTTTGAGGCCAGCAGCTTATTGAACAGGTCCTGGCGGGCAGGGAGGCGCGGGCCGACTGCGGCCAGACGCTGACGAGCAAAGTGCATGCGCGCCACGCGAGCCAGTTTCTGAGCGATGATTTTATCCGTACCGTGTTCGTCCGCCATGCGACGCAGGGAGACCGACGGGGAGAAGCGGACAAAACTGTCGCGACCCAGCCAGGACACAGCAAAGAATTTCTGTACGCCGTTCAGCATGCGCAGCGGCGGATTGACCTCGCCTTTTTCACGCCCAGGCGCACGGCCAAACATCACCGAAACTGGCACCATTTGCACATCCAGGTCTGGATTGCTGCGGTGCAAGTCGAGATAGTTATGGAACAGCTTAATGGACTCTTCTTTCGGCGTGTAATAGGTGAACACGCGCGGGCCGCCGTGAATAAACACGTAGCGCGGCAGCAGAGTTCCGTCTATCTCCAACGGTTCCAGGGGATCCGGGAGATCGTGCACCAGACATTGGGCACGCAGCGTCAGCAAGTCTGCTTTTGAATTGTACGGTAGGACGTACATAATGGGACGCGAAGTATCGAGCCCCAATTCCGGGGCAGGTTCTGCCGGAATAGACTTGCTTTTTACCAGGACGCTTAATGGTAAATTCAGTAATTTGTAGTAAATTCGTGGCCAGCCGGACATAAACGATGTAAAGCCTCTGGTTAATAATGCAAATGCGCTGCAAGGATATCAGAAAGTTTAGTGAATTTCTGGTGTATCCGGTCATACTTCGCGCTGCTTTGCCACACCCTGAAACAAACGGGGTAACGTTACAATGACATTGACGCTAATAATGTAAAAAGGTTCTTTTTGATGGCCAATAATACCACTGGATTCACCCGAATTATCAAAGCTGCAGGCTATTCCTGGAAAGGTTTTCGCGCCGCATGGATCAATGAGGCGGCATTCCGCCAGGAAAGCGTTGCCGTACTGTTGGGCGTAGCCATCGCCTGCTGGCTGGACGTCGACGCCATTACCCGCGTGCTGTTGATTGGTTCCGTGATGCTGGTGATGATCGTTGAAATCCTCAACAGTGCGATTGAGGCGGTGGTTGACCGTATTGGCTCTGAGTATCACGAACTTTCCGGTCGGGCGAAAGATATGGGCTCGGCAGCGGTATTGCTGTCTATTTTTGTCGCTCTGATCACCTGGGGCATCCTGTTGTGGTCGCATTTGCGATAAAGATTCCACAACAGCATAAATCTCCTGTTTTTTGTGCAGTTTGCGGTTCCAAAATCACCTTTAGCTGTATATACTCACAGCATAACTGTATATACACCCAGGGGGCGGAATGAAAGCGTTAACGGCCAGGCAGCAAGAGGTGTTTGATCTCATTAGGGATCACATCAGCCAGACAGGTATGCCACCGACGCGTGCGGAGATCGCGCAGCGTTTGGGGTTCCGTTCCCCAAACGCCGCTGAAGAACACCTGAAAGCGCTTGCGCGTAAAGGCGTCCTTGAAATTGTATCCGGCGCATCGCGCGGTATTCGACTGCTGCAGGAAGAAGAAGAAGGGTTACCGCTTGTCGGACGCGTAGCGGCAGGCGAGCCACTGCTGGCGCAGCAGCACATCGAAGGCCACTATCAGGTCGATCCTTCACTGTTCAAACCGAACGCCGATTTTCTGCTGCGCGTCAGCGGTATGTCGATGAAAGACATCGGTATTATGGACGGTGATTTACTGGCTGTGCATAAAACTCAGGATGTGCGTAACGGTCAGGTCGTTGTTGCCCGTATCGACGACGAAGTCACCGTTAAGCGCCTGAAAAAGCAGGGCAACAAAGTTGAACTCCTGCCTGAAAACAGCGAATTTAAACCTATTGTTGTGGACCTGCGCGAGCAAAACTTCACTATTGAAGGGTTGGCGGTAGGCGTCATTCGTAACGGTGAATGGCTGTAATTTTCTGTTGATTCCCTGTAGGCCGGATAAGACGTTTACATCGTTATCCGGCAACTTGCCCGGTGGCGCTACGCTTACCGGGCCTACACAGCATCTTTTTTCAGTACATCTAACTTCTTCTCAGGCTCTCCTGTATGCCTTTCTTTACCTCTTCTGATAAAGCACTCTGGCACCTCGCCTTACCGATGATCTTCTCCAATATCACCGTTCCCCTGTTGGGACTGGTGGATACCGCGGTGATTGGTCATCTGGATAGTCCGGTCTATCTTGGCGGCGTTGCTGTTGGCGCCACGGCGACCAGCTTTCTCTTTATGCTGCTACTTTTTTTGCGCATGAGTACCACCGGCCTTACCGCGCAGGCATTTGGCGCAAAAAATCCGCAGGCGCTGGCGCGCGCGTTGGTGCAGCCGCTATTGCTGGCGCTGGGCGCGGGGCTGCTTATCGCACTGTTTCGGACGCCGATTATCGAGCTGGCTCTGCATATTGTCGGCGGAAGTGAGGCGGTACTGGAGCAGGCCCGACGTTTCCTGGAAATCCGCTGGTTAAGCGCACCTGCGTCGCTGGCGAATCTGGTGCTGCTCGGCTGGTTGCTTGGCGTTCAGTATGCGCGCGCGCCAGTTATCCTGTTGATTGTCGGCAATATTCTCAACATTGTGCTCGATTTATGGCTGGTAATGGGCCTGCATATGAACGTGCAGGGGGCGGCGTTAGCGACGGTGATTGCCGAATATGCCACGCTGCTGATTGGCCTGATGATGGTACGCAAAGTCCTGCATATGCGTGGAATTTCGCTGGCAATGTTGAAGCTGGCGTGGCGTGGTAACTTCCGTCGTTTGCTGGCGCTCAACCGCGACATCATGCTGCGTTCGCTGCTTTTACAGCTCTGCTTTGGGGCCATTACGGTTCTGGGCGCGCGTTTGGGAGGCGACATCATCGCGGTTAACGCCGTTCTGATGACTCTGCTGACGTTTACCGCCTACGCGCTGGATGGATTTGCCTATGCCGTGGAAGCGCATTCGGGTCAGGCCTATGGGGCGAGGGATGGCAGCCAGTTGCTTGATGTCTGGCGGGCGGCCTGTCGACAGTCCGGTATTGTGGCTATTCTGTTTTCGCTGGTTTATGCCCTGTTTGGCGAGCAGATTGTTGCGCTGCTGACCTCGCTGCCGCAAATCCAACTGTTGGCCGATCGCTATCTTTTTTGGCAGGTTGTTTTGCCGCTGGTGGGGGTATGGTGTTATCTGCTCGACGGTATGTTTATTGGAGCGACACGGGCTGCAGAAATGCGCAACAGTATGGCCGTTGCCGCAGCAGGGTTCGCATTAACGCTACTGGCTTTACCGTTGCTGGGAAATCATGGTTTGTGGCTGGCGTTAACCGTTTTTCTCGCGCTGCGTGGGCTTTCCCTGGCCTTTATCTGGCGGCGTCACTGGCGTAATGGAACCTGGTTTGCCTGAGCGGATGGTTAAAAATTCCGAATAGTAAATAAAACCCAGAATCCCTGACTACACTTATTCTCACGTCCAGCAAAAACAGCATGTGTCTGGACATGGCACTCTCGCTATTCACAACCTAACGATGAGGACTTGATGATGAATAAAGACGAAGTCGGCGGTAACTGGAAGCAGTTTAAAGGTAAAGTGAAAGAGCAATGGGGCAAACTGACCGATGATGATATGACGGTCATTGAAGGTAAACGTGACCAACTGGTCGGTAAAGTCCAGGAGCGTTACGGTTACGCGAAAGATCAGGCGGAGAAAGAAGTGACCGATTGGGAAAAACGTAATGATTACCGCTGGTAATTAACCCTTCCCTCCTGAGAGTACAAGGATGTACGCTCTCCCACCCGCTTAACGCCCAACTTTCTTCTTCACCTGAATCGTATGGTCATGCTGGCATTCGCCAGGGTGACGACATGACTCAACCTCCACACAGGCCGGGCATAGTCCGTGGGCTTCAATAACGTTATGTCGCAGGGCAAAGCCCATTTTTGCTGCCAGCGTATGCATGATGTCTTCCACGCCTTCCGCGCACTCTTCTTTTACCACACCACAGCGATCGCAAATGAACATTGCGGAACTGTGAGTTGGCTGATCGAACAGATGGCAAAGCACATAGCTGTTGGTGGATTCCACCTTGTGCACAAACCCTTGTTCCAGCAGAAAATCGAGCGCACGATACACGGTCGGCGGCTTGGCCTGCGGCTCGGTTTCCCGCAACAGGTCAAGTAGGTCGTAAGCGCTGATTGCGCCTTCCTGCAGGCTCATCAGGCGCAGCACTTCGAGGCGTTGTGGCGTAAGGCGTACGTTGCGTTGCGCACAGAGTTTTTCAGCTTGAGCCAATAACTCCTGCGTGGTGGTTTTGTCCATTTGGCGCCTCGATTTGCGTGCAAGGTTAATCCCTTACTTTAACATGTTCTGTTTAAAACACCGAGATCCACCACGGTGTGCTATACCTGACCCATCGCAATACTGGAAAATAATCATGAAAAGACCCGATTGTATTCGTCACTGGCGTGAAGTTGAGGGGGCTGATGACTCCACCTATCCCGACAGCGATGAGCTGTTTTCCATAGGTGCGCCGCTTGCCCGCAAGCTGGGGTTAGGGCGACTCGGCATTCATCATGAGCGCCTGCCGCCGGGCCGACGCACCTCGTATCCGCACGCTGAAAGCGATGAGGAAGAGTTTATCTATGTGCTGGAAGGATATCCTGAGGCCTGGATTAACGGTTATTTATGGAAGCTGGAACCGGGCGACAGCGTCGGTTTCCCGGCGGGCACCGGCGTGTGTCACACCTTTATCAATAACACCAGTGAAGAGGTACGTCTGCTGGTCGTGGGTGAGGCGAACAAAAAATACAATCGTATTTATTATCCGCTTAATCCGGTTTATGCCGCCACGCGTGAGGACCGTTGGGTCGACCATCCGCCGCAGTTTTTTGGATCTCACGACGGAAAACCGGGGCGTAAATAGCGCTTGTCGGGGAGCAGGGAGGGGGAACTGCGAGGATGTGGCTCACTATCGTAACGGTCTATGCTATAGTAGCGCCCCTTTTTTAACCGGATGCTTGAATATTCGCCATGCTGCCTGAATCTCAGTCTACCGCTTTTCCCGCTCATCGTTTTTCTATCGCGCCGATGCTCGACTGGACGGACAGACATTGCCGCTACTTTTTGCGCTTACTGTCCAGCCAGACGCTGCTCTACACGGAGATGGTAACCACCGGCGCGATCATTCATGGTAAAGGCGATTATCTGGCGTATAGCGAAGAAGAGCATCCGATCGCTTTGCAACTGGGCGGGAGCGATCCGGCTGCGCTGGCACAGTGCGCAAAGCTTGCTGAACAACGGGGCTATGACGAAATTAACCTCAACGTGGGTTGCCCTTCCGACCGTGTACAGAATGGAATGTTTGGTGCCTGTCTGATGGGAAATGCGCAACTAGTCGCTGATTGCGTCAAAGCGATGCGCGATGTGGTATCGATTCCGGTAACGGTGAAAACCCGTATCGGTATTGATGACCAGGACAGCTACGAATTCCTGTGCGATTTCATCAACACGGTCTCCGGTAATGGTGAATGTGAGATGTTTATCATCCACGCCCGTAAGGCCTGGCTGTCCGGGCTAAGCCCGAAAGAAAACCGCGAAATCCCACCGCTGGATTATGACCGTGTTTATCAGCTAAAGCGCGATTTTCCGCATCTGACGATGTCGATCAACGGTGGCATAAAATCGTTGGAAGAAGCGAAAATCCATCTGCAACATATGGATGGCGTGATGGTGGGGCGCGAAGCTTATCAAAACCCAGGCATTCTGGCGTCCGTTGACCGCGAGATTTTTGCTGTCACCAGCGAAGATGCCGATCCGGTCGCCGTAGTGCGTGCGATGTATCCGTATATTGAGCGTGAACTGAGTAAAGGAACCTATTTGGGGCATGTCACGCGCCATATGCTGGGACTGTTTCAGGGGATTCCTGGGGCACGGCAGTGGCGTCGCTATCTGAGCGAAAATGCGCATAAAGCCGGGGCAGATATTGAGGTTCTGGAACATGCGCTGAAGCTGGTGGCAAACAAACGTTAAGTTTTCGCCAAAAGTTAGTGAATTTCACCACGCCCTGCGCTTCGTCGTGGGGCGTTTGCTTTATAAATCAATATATTAATTTTGGCATGTTTCTTGTAAAGCTGTGGAGAGTATTTCATTTCGGGAGAGAGCCATGCTGGAACTACTTTTTGTGATTGGATTTTTTATCATGCTGATGGTCACCGGCGTATCTTTGCTGGGAGTGCTGGCCGCATTGGTGGTAGCCACTGTGGTGATGTTTTTGGGCGGACTATTTGCGTTGATGATTAAACTGTTGCCCTGGCTGTTATTGGCCGTTGCCGTGGTGTGGGTTATCAAGGCGATAAAAGCGCCAAAAGTCCCACAGTATCAGCGCAATAACCGCCGATTTTACTAAGGTATTGAGCGGTGTGTCACAACCTGCAACATTGCCTTTAGAAGCAAATAGGAATTGATTATCAAATCTGTCACTATTGCCAGGTTAACGAATTCATCGAGCTGTACCCTACATACAGCCGAACTAAAAAAAGAAAGGGCTTCCTACGGGAAGCCCTAATTCTTTCTTCCCCCTTCATAATTCAAACCGCAGGTTTGTTGGCGGCTTGAATTATTTAGCGGAAATGAGGGCGTTACGGGATCAACAAACTCGACCCCTGTGTGGCCCGGCTTTCCAGCACTTCATGAGCACGCTGCGCGTCGTGCAGTGCGAACGTCTGGCCCGGTGCGACATCCACTTTGATCACTCCGCTGGCAATCAGCGAGAAAAGCTCATTGCTGGCTTCGGTTAATTCATGGTGGTTGGTGATGTAACCCTGGAGTGAAGGGCGAGTCACGTACAGCGAACCTTTCTGATTCAGAATGCCTAAGTTAACGCCAGTCACCGGTCCGGAAGCATTACCAAAGCTGACCATGAGCCCCCGGCGCTGCAGGCAATCCAGTGAGGCTTCCCAGGTATCTTTCCCCACCGAGTCATACACCACCCGCACTTTTTTACCGCCAGTGATCTCTTTTACACGTTCTACAATGCTCTCTTCACGATAGTTAATGACCTGCCATGCGCCGGCCTGCAGCGCAATTTGCGCTTTTTGCGCATTACCGACGGTGCCAATCAGCTTCGCACCCAATGCTTTTGCCCACTGGCAGGAAATCATACCGACGCCGCCTGCTGCCGCATGGAACAAAAATGGTTCATCGGGCTGAATTTCATAGGTCTTACGCAACAGATAAAAAACGGTGAGCCCTTTAAGAAATGAGGCGGCAGCTTGTTCAAACGAGATAGCGTTGGGCAAAATAGCGGTTTTATCCGCCGGGACGTTATGCACTGAGCTGTAGGCGCCCAGGGGAGACTGAGCGTAAACCACGCGATCGCCGGCTTTAATGTGCGTCACTTTGCTACCGACTTTACTGACCACGCCTGCGGCTTCGGTACCCAGACCGCTGGGCAGAGAAGGCGGCGGATAAAGACCACTGCGGATATAGGTGTCGATATAGTTGATCCCAATCGCTTTGTTCTCGACCTGGATTTCATTTTCTGCCGGGTCTACGGGCGTAAACTCCACAGCCTTGAGTACATCAGGGCCACCATGCTTGTGAAATTCAATACGTGTTGCCATGCTTCCTCCAAAAGAAATGTGGTAATCTTTCGACCCAATCATTATCTCGGTAACTCCATTCACTATGGCAGGAAATAAACCCTTCAACAAACAACAGACTGATGCTCGTGAGCGCGATCCCCAGGTCGCCGGGCTGAAAGTACCGCCGCACTCGATTGAAGCGGAACAGTCGGTGTTGGGCGGTTTAATGCTGGATAACGAACGCTGGGACGATGTGGCCGAGCGTGTGGTGGCGGAAGATTTTTATACCCGACCGCACCGGCACATCTTCACTGAAATGCATCGCCTGCAGGAGATGGGAAAACCCATCGATCTGATCACGCTTGCAGAATCGCTGGAAGTTCAGGGGCAACTGGACAGCGTCGGCGGTTTTGCTTACCTGGCTGAGTTGTCTAAAAATACGCCAAGTGCGGCGAACATTAGTGCCTATGCGGATATTGTCCGCGAACGTGCCGTTGTTCGTGACATGATTTCGGTGGCGAACGAGATCGCGGAAGCCGGGTTTGATCCGCAAGGCCGTTCCAGTGAAGATCTGCTGGACCTTGCGGAATCCCGCGTCTTTAAAATTGCTGAAAGCCGCGCCAACAAAGACGAAGGTCCGAAAAATATTACCGATGTGCTCGACGCTACCGTCGCGCGTATCGAACAGTTGTTCCAGCAGCCACACGATGGTGTCACCGGGGTCAACACCGGTTATGACGACCTCAATAAAAAGACTGCTGGTTTGCAGCCGTCAGACTTAATTATCGTCGCCGCGCGTCCGTCGATGGGTAAAACGACATTTGCAATGAACCTCGTCGAAAATGCGGCGATGTTGCAAGATAAGCCGGTTCTTATCTTTAGTCTTGAAATGCCCTCAGAACAGATCATGATGCGTTCCCTGGCCTCACTCTCACGTGTAGACCAAACCAAAATCCGTACCGGTCAACTGGATGATGAAGACTGGGCGCGAATTTCCGGAACAATGGGTATTTTGCTGGAGAAACGAAACATCTATATTGATGACTCCTCCGGCCTGACGCCAACGGAAGTGCGCTCACGTGCCCGTCGTATCGCCCGCGAACACGGTGGTATCGGACTTATCATGATCGACTACCTGCAGCTGATGCGCGTGCCGTCGCTCTCCGACAACCGTACGCTGGAAATTGCTGAAATTTCCCGCTCGCTGAAAGCGTTAGCGAAAGAACTGCATGTGCCGGTGGTGGCGCTGTCGCAGCTTAACCGCTCTCTGGAACAACGCGCCGATAAGCGTCCGGTCAACTCGGATCTGCGTGAGTCCGGCTCCATCGAGCAGGATGCCGACTTAATCATGTTTATCTATCGTGATGAGGTTTATCACGAAAACAGCGACTTGAAAGGCATCGCCGAGATCATTATCGGTAAACAGCGTAACGGCCCGATCGGTACGGTGCGCCTGACGTTTAACGGTCAGTGGTCGCGCTTCGATAACTATGCTGGCCCGCAGTACGACGACGAATAACAACACTGAATCAGGTTACTCAAGCAAATACTTATCAAGGAATACAAATGCAAGCGGCAACTGTAGTCATTAACCGCCGCGCTCTGCGACACAACCTGCAACGTCTGCGTGAACTGGCTCCAGCCAGTAAACTGGTTGCGGTCGTGAAAGCGAACGCTTACGGCCATGGTCTGTTAGAGACCGCGCGAACGCTCCCCGATGCGGACGCTTTTGGTGTCGCTCGTCTTGAAGAAGCCCTGCGGTTGCGAGCGGGAGGGATCACGCAGCCCATCCTGCTGCTGGAAGGATTTTTTGATGCTTCCGATCTGCCGACTATCTCCGCGCAGCGTCTGCATACTTCCGTCCACAACCAGGAGCAGCTTGAAGCTCTGGAAGCCGCGGTACTGGCTGAACCGGTCACCGTCTGGATGAAGCTCGACACGGGAATGCACCGCTTGGGCGTGCGTCCGGAGCAGGCCGAGGCGTTTTATCAGCGCTTGACGCAATGTGAAAACGTGCGCCAGCCGGTCAATATCGTCAGCCACTTTGCGCGCGCGGACGAGCCTGAGTGCGGTGCGACCGAAAAGCAGCTCGATATCTTCAATAGCTTTTGCGCAGGTAAACCGGGTCAGCGTTCGATCGCCGCGTCGGGAGGTATTCTGCTGTGGCCGCAGTCTCACTTCGACTGGGCGCGTCCGGGGCTGATTCTGTATGGCGTATCGCCGTTGGAAAACCACTCTATCGGTGCCGATTTTGGCTGCCAGCCGGTGATGTCGCTCACTTCCAGCCTGATTGCGGTGCGTGAACACAAAGCGGGCGAGCCGGTTGGCTATGGTGGAACCTGGCTGAGCGAGCGCGACACGCGTCTGGGCGTGGTGGCGATGGGCTATGGCGATGGTTATCCGCGCGCAGCGCCGTCTGGGACACCGGTACTGGTCAATGGCCGTGAAGTGCCGATCGTCGGTCGCGTCGCGATGGATATGATTTGCGTCGATTTAGGTCCCGAGGCGCAGGATAAAGCCGGCGATTCGGTTATCCTGTGGGGTGAAGGCCTGCCCGTTGAACGCATTGCTGAAATGACGAAAGTAAGTGCTTACGAACTTATCACGCGCCTGACCTCAAGGGTGGCAATGAAGTACATCGATTAAGTTCATGATGTGCCGGATAAGGCGGTTACGCCGCCATCCGGCAATATTCCTCTCAACATCCTCTCGATCTTCTCCCGCTTCCGGTTTATTGTGTTCTTAACCCCTGCCTGTAAACCTGGAGAACCACACGTGTTTCAAAAAGTTGACGCCTACGCCGGCGACCCGATTTTATCGCTCATGGAGCGTTTCAAAGAAGATTCACGTAGCGACAAAGTGAACCTCAGCATCGGTCTGTACTACAACGAAGACGGCATTATTCCTCAGCTTAAAGCGGTGGCAGAAGCGGAAGCCCGACTGAATGCCAAACCGCATGGCGCTTCGCTGTATCTGCCGATGGAAGGCCTGAACACTTATCGCCATACTATTGCGCCGCTGTTGTTTGGCGCAGATCATCCGGTTCTCCAGCAGCAGCGCGTCGCAACGATTCAGACGCTGGGCGGCTCCGGTGCGCTAAAGGTTGGCGCAGACTTCCTGAAACGCTATTTCCCTGATTCTGGCGTGTGGGTCAGCGATCCGACCTGGGAAAACCACATCGCGATTTTTGAAGGTGCTGGATTCGAAGTAAGTACTTACCCCTGGTATGACAACACCACCAATGGCGTGCGTTTCAACGACCTGCTGGCCACGCTGAACACCTTACCGGCGCGCAGCATCGTACTGCTGCATCCGTGCTGCCATAACCCGACGGGTGCGGATTTAACCCCCGCGCAGTGGGATGGTGTCATTGAGATCCTGAAAGCTCGCGATCTGATCCCGTTCCTGGATATTGCTTACCAGGGTTTCGGCGGCGGAATGGAAGACGATGCCTATGCGATCCGCGCCATTGCCAGCGCCGGATTGCCTGCACTGGTCAGCAACTCATTCTCGAAGATTTTCTCTTTGTACGGCGAACGTGTCGGCGGACTTTCAGTGGTCTGTGAAGACGCTGATGCCGCCAGCCGCGTTCTGGGGCAGCTAAAAGCGACGGTGCGTCGTAACTATTCCAGCCCGCCAAACTTTGGTGCGCAGGTCGTGGCCGCGGTGTTGGGTGATGACGCGCTGAAAGCCAACTGGCTGGCGGAAGTCGAAGAGATGCGTACCCGTATTCTGGCGATGCGCCAGGCGCTGGTTAACGTATTGAATGCGGAGATCCCTGGTCGTAACTTTGATTACCTGCTGCAACAGCGCGGGATGTTCAGCTATACCGGGCTCAGCGCTGCTCAGGTCGATCGCCTGCGCGATGAGTTCGGTGTGTACCTGATAGCCAGCGGTCGTATGTGCGTGGCCGGGTTGAATCACGGTAACGTGCAGCGGGTGGCGAAGGCATTTGCCGCTGTCATGTAACCGGGTTTTTAGGCCTGATAAGCGTCGCGCCATCAGGCATTGTATTGCCGGATGGCGGTGTAATCACCTTATCCGGCCTACTTTCTTTCAGCGTGCTATTGGCCTGTTTTCCAATGTGATCATGCTCTTTTTCCAGGACAAAACCAGAGAAAATCCTTCCTTTCCCTCCTCCTAAGGGGTAAGGTCAGATAGTTTTTTGACCAGTTGTTAATAAAAAAATGATAACTAACTGACTACTTAGGGAAAAATATGCGCAAGTTTACGTTGGCACTGAGTGCCGTTTGTTTATTGTTCACGCTAAATCAGCCGGCCCAGGCGTTAGTTTCCTCTCCCTCTCAGCTTACTCCAGGCACCAACGTTGCAAAACTCGCTGAGCAGGCACCCATTCACTGGGTCTCCGTGGCACAAATTGAAAACAGCCTGACCGGACGCCCGCCGATGGCCGTCGGGTTTGATATCGATGACACCGTCCTCTTTTCCAGCCCAGGCTTCTGGCGCGGAAAAAAAACGTATTCTCCGGACAGTGAGGATTACCTGAAAAATCCGGCCTTCTGGGAAAAAATGAACAATGGCTGGGACGAATTCAGCATTCCGAAAGAAGTGGCGCGTCAGTTGATTGATATGCACGTGCGTCGCGGCGACAGCATCTTTTTCGTAACCGGGCGTAGCCAGACGAAGACCGAAACGGTGTCGAAAACGCTGTCCGATAACTTTCACATCCCGGCCGGCAATATGAACCCGGTAATTTTTGCCGGTGATAAGCCGGGTCAGAATACGAAAACGCAGTGGCTGCAGGATAAAAATATCCGCATGTTCTACGGCGACTCTGATAATGACATTACCGCCGCCCGAGATGTGGGTATTCGCGGTATTCGTATTTTACGCGCTTCTAACTCCACTTATAAACCGTTGCCACAGGCCGGCGCGTTTGGTGAAGAGGTGATCGTCAACTCGGAGTATTGAGGACGTTGCTTGCGATTGTTGGTTTTTTAAACAAATTTGCGTTACCTGCTTTTACCTTTTGCGGACTTGCTGCACACTGAATAAAAGATGTTCTCATTAGGCAATATGCTGGTAAGGGGAATTAAGATGACGAATTCGGAGTTGCTGCAATACTGCATGGCAAAAATGGGCGCCGAGCAGAGCGTACACAGTGACTGGAAGGCCACACAAATCAAAGTCGAAGATGTGCTTTTTGCCATGGTAAAAGAGGTGGAAGAACGCCCGGCGGTGTCACTGAAAACCAGCCCGGAACTGGCAGAGTTGTTACGTCAGCAGCATAGCGATGTACGGCCAAGCCGGCATCTCAATAAGGCGCACTGGAGTACGGTGTATCTGGACGGCTCGCTGCCGGATTCGCAAATCTACTACCTGGTAGACGCCTCTTATCAGCAGGCCGTAAACACGCTGCCGGAAGATAAACGCCGGATACTGGCGCAGTCCTGATCTGTTTTCCGCAATGAGGCGCCAGCGCCTTATCCGGCCTACAAGCAATTATGCATATTTTGTAGGCCTGATAAGCGTAGCGCCATCGGCATGATTACAACAGTGGTTTGAGGAAACGGGCCGTGTGTGAGGCTTCACACTCAGCGACCGTTTCTGGTGTGCCTGAAACCAGAATTTCCCCGCCGCCGCTGCCGCCTTCCGGACCGAGATCGACAATCCAGTCAGCGGTTTTTATCACGTCCAGATTGTGCTCAATCACTACGATGGTGTTGCCCTGATCCCGGAGCTGATGCAGCACGTCCAGCAGTTGCTGAATATCCGCAAAATGCAGACCGGTGGTCGGTTCATCGAGAATATACAGCGTTTGACCGGTACCGCGTTTGGACAGTTCACGCGCCAGCTTTACGCGCTGCGCTTCACCGCCCGAGAGCGTGGTGGCGGACTGACCCAGTCGGATGTACGTCAGACCCACGTCCATCAGCGTTTGCAGCTTACGTGCCAGCGCCGGAACGGCATCGAAGAACTCACGCGCTTCTTCAATCGTCATATCCAGCACCTCGTGGATAGTCTTGCCCTTATACTTAATCTCCAGTGTTTCACGGTTATAGCGCTTGCCTTTACACTGATCGCACGGCACGTAGATATCCGGTAAGAAGTGCATTTCGACTTTGATCACGCCGTCGCCCTGACAGGCTTCACAGCGTCCGCCGCGGACGTTAAAGCTGAAACGACCCGGAGTATAACCGCGCGCACGCGACTCCGGCACACCGGCAAACAATTCGCGCACTGGCGTAAACACGCCGGTGTAGGTTGCCGGGTTAGAGCGCGGCGTACGGCCAATCGGGCTTTGGTCAATGTCGATCACTTTGTCGAAATGTTCCAGACCCTGAACATCACGATATGGCGCGGGTTCAGCCAGCGTGGCGCCGTTCAGCGCCGTCTGCGCAATCGGGAACAGCGTGTCGTTAATTAGCGTCGATTTACCCGAACCGGAAACACCGGTAATGCAGGTAAATAAACCAACCGGCAGCGTCAGGGTGACATCTTTCAGGTTGTTACCGCGCGCGCCGGTCAGCTTCAACACTTTTTCCGGGTCTGCCGCCACGCGCTGTTTCGGCACTTCAATCTTGCGCTTACCGCTCATGTACTGGCCGGTCAGCGACTCAGGCACGGCCATGATATCTTTTAGCGTACCTTCGGCAACCACCTGGCCGCCGTGAACGCCCGCGCCGGGGCCGATGTCGATAACGTGGTCAGCGGCGCGAATCGCATCTTCATCGTGCTCAACCACAATGACGGTATTGCCCAGATTACGCAGGTGGATAAGCGTACCCAACAGACGCTCGTTATCGCGCTGATGCAGACCGATAGACGGTTCATCCAGCACGTACATTACGCCGACCAGACCTGCGCCGATCTGGCTTGCCAGACGAATACGCTGGGCTTCGCCGCCGGAGAGCGTTTCTGCTGAACGCGACAGCGTCAGATAGTTGAGGCCGACGTTGACCAGGAACTTCAGACGATCGCCAATCTCTTTGAGAATTTTCTCTGCAATCTTCGCTCGCTGACCCGCAAGCTTCAGGTTGTTGAAGAAATCCATGGCGTGACCGATGCTCATGTCGGAAATCGCGGGCAGCGGCGTATTTTCGACAAATACGTGGCGGGCTTCCCGGCGTAAACGCGTCCCCTCACAGCTGGCGCACGGTCGGTTGCTAATGAACTTGGCTAATTCTTCACGTACCGCGCTGGATTCCGTCTCTTTATAACGGCGCTCCATATTGTGCAATACGCCTTCGAACGGATGGCGGCGTACGGACGTATCGCCGCGATCGTTCATGTATTTAAATTCGATATTCTCTTTGCCGGAACCGTACAGCACCACTTTATGCACGGCAGGGTTCAGGCTGGCCCATGGGGCTTCGACGTCGAATTTATAGTGTTCCGCCAGTGACTTAAGCATCTGGAAGTAATAGAAGTTACGGCGATCCCAGCCGCGGATAGCACCACCGGCCAGCGACAGTTCCGGATTTTGGATCACCCGGTCAGGATCGAAATACTGCTGCACGCCGAGACCGTCACAGGTCGGGCATGCACCCGCTGGGTTATTGAACGAGAACAGACGTGGTTCCAGCTCGCGCATGCTGTAGCCGCAGATCGGACAGGCGAAGTTGGCGGAGAACAGCAACTCTTCCGCTTTCGGATCGTCCATATCGGCGACCACCGCCGTACCACCGGACAGTTCCAGCGCGGTTTCAAAGGATTCAGCCAGTCGCTGGGTGAGATCGTCGCGTACTTTAAAGCGGTCAATCACCACTTCAATAGTGTGTTTCTTTTGCAGTTCAAGCTTGGGCGGATCGGAAAGGTCGCACACTTCACCGTCGATACGGGCGCGGATATAGCCCTGGCCTGCCAGGTTTTCCAGCGTTTTAGTATGCTCGCCTTTACGCTCCTTAATCACCGGCGCCAGCAGCATCAGACGTTTGCCTTCCGGCTGCGACAGAACGTTGTCCACCATCTGGCTAACGGTCTGGGCCGCCAGGGGAACGTCGTGATCCGGGCAGCGCGGTTCGCCAACGCGGGCAAACAGCAGACGCAGATAGTCGTGAATTTCGGTAATCGTACCTACCGTGGATCGCGGGTTGTGGGATGTCGATTTTTGTTCAATTGAGATGGCGGGAGACAGCCCCTCAATGTGGTCGACATCCGGCTTTTCCATCAGCGACAGAAACTGACGCGCGTACGCGGAAAGGGATTCAACGTAACGACGCTGCCCTTCGGCATACAAGGTGTCGAAAGCGAGCGAAGATTTGCCTGAGCCCGAAAGCCCGGTGACGACAATCAGCTTGTCGCGCGGGATGACGAGGTTGATGTTTTTGAGATTATGGGTGCGGGCGCCCCGAACTTCGATCTTATCCATTCATCTTTCCCGGATTAAACGCTTTTTTGCCTGGCTGCATGGTGCTACCGGCGATCACAAACGGTTAATTATGACACAACCTGACCTGAATGGATATACAGTATTGGAATGCAAAACGCAGATGCCTGTGCAACAATGTCTGTCTGGGGTTGTTTACTGGAATCGATCTCGCAACGTAGTAAAAGCGCTATTGGAAATGCTACAATCCCGCGCTTACACTTATTCAGTAACGTTTTTCAGGAGACACAATCATGGCCAGCAGAGGCGTAAACAAGGTGATTCTCGTCGGTAATCTGGGCCAGGACCCGGAAGTACGCTATATGCCGAATGGTGGCGCAGTTGCCAACATTACGCTGGCTACTTCCGAATCCTGGCGTGATAAAGCGACCGGCGAAATGAAAGAGCAGACTGAATGGCACCGTGTGGTGCTGTTTGGCAAACTGGCGGAAGTTGCCAGCGAATATCTGCGTAAAGGTTCCCAGGTCTATATCGAAGGTCAGCTGCGTACCCGCAAATGGACCGATCAATCCGGCGTAGAAAAGTACACCACTGAAGTTGTGGTTAACGTTGGCGGCACCATGCAAATGCTGGGCGGTCGTCAGGGTGGTGGTGCTCCGGCAGGTGGCGGACAGCAGCAGGGTGGTTGGGGTCAGCCTCAGCAGCCGCAAGGTGGCAATCAGTTCAGCGGCGGCGCGCAGTCTCGCCCGCAGCAGCAGTCGGCTCCGGCAGCGCCGTCTAATGAGCCGCCGATGGATTTCGACGACGATATTCCGTTCTAATCCTTCTGCTTTTCGCTGAAAATTATGGCTACCTCAGAACTGGGGTAGCCATATGCAATTCTGTTATCAGTTCAACACCATCGGCCAGTCTGGCGGTGTATGGCTCATCACTTCAACCATTACGGTTTCAATGTTCTTCCAGATTGCGGACATATCCACCAGGGTTATGCCGAGTAATCCGGTCGCAAACCAGCAGGCAAAAACCAGCCCTAAACCGCTGCTAATGACGGCCAGGCCAATATAATCTGATTTACGAAAACGGATATTGAGCGTACTGGCTAAAAACATCAGCACTGCACTGAGTAATTGCCACCGCAGAAGAACCACGCCAGTTGTTATCGTTGCCATGAAAAACGTCCTCAGAAAGTCTGGATGCCCAGGACAGCGCGGGGGTGTTCACCGAGGGTGTAGTACTCTGGCTATCGACGGGCAATAACATGAATGAAACATCGTTTCTGTTACATGATTTTTGTGAACTATATCACATATGCTCGTTTGTTCACCAGTGTTGGGCGTATTTTTTGCAGGACGATAACCATGTTAAATATGTGGGTATATTCAAGCAAGCAACGATACTAAATAATCAATCTTAAAGATGCATTTTTGTTGCCTGTTTTATTTATCCTAAATTCATCGTTAAAAAAATCTAATGAATTTCTTAAATAAAGCCAAGATAGTGCTTATAAAAAATTACTCCTTGAGGATAATAACGTTATGAAATAAGCATAACTTTAAGTTTGCCTTACGGAAAAATAATATCATCATCAACTATTATCAGACTTTTACATAGAGAAGTCTGTTGCTAATACTGATAGATTCATGCAACTTAATCAGTCGGTGTTTATAGCATCTTGCCTTAATGGGTTCTGGCATATACGAAACAGGGAAACAGGGCTGACATGAATCACAGTGCGCGACGCAACATACTGAAGTTCCTCGGAACATTCATGGTGGTATTGCTCCCCGTGGTGCTGGCGTTATGGTTTGCTCAAATCCGGGCAATGTCCGAAACCCGTAATCAACTTCGCTCTTTTGCGCAACTGGTGTTAAATAAAACTGAATTGGTGATCCAACAAGCCGATTTAGCGCGAGATATGGCCCTGTTGTATCAAGGTAAGATGTGTACCCCGGCACATCAGAAAAATATGCTAGATATTATTCGTGGTCGTTTATATATCAGCGAGCTAATTTATGCGCAGGGCGATCATTTTTTGTGCTCTACGTCGATGGCGCCGCCAGTCGCCTATATTATGCCGACCGCCGACTATAAACGTACGCCGGACATCTCCATCTATTACTATCGCGATACCCCCTTTTTCGCTGGCTACAGAATGACGTATATGCAACGTGGAAACTACGTTGTCGTCATCAACCCATTATCTTACAGCGAAGTTATGTCAGATGACCCGGACCTGTCCTGGGGCGTGTATGACACGGTAACGGGTACTTTTTTCTCTGCCAGCGAAGGGGCGCCTATTGCGCAGTTATTGCCGTTGGTGCACGGTGAAGCCTCAACCTTCCAGTTGGACGATCGCTTTTACACCAAAGTGCATTCAGAAAAACGCCCGATTGCGATTATTGTGTCGACCTCGGATAAACGCATACATTCGATTTTCTATCATGAGGCTGCGTTAACGATTCCTTTCGGGATTATCTGCAGCATCCTGATGCTGTTAATGTGGTGGCGCACGCGTCAGGAATACTTATCTCCCCGCCGCTTGTTAAAACGCGCAATCAAAAAACGTCAACTGTGTCTGCACTACCAGCCGATCATTGATATCGAAAACGGCCAGTGCGTAGGGGCTGAGGCTCTGCTGCGCTGGCCGGGCTGTGATGGTGAAGTAATGAGCCCAACCGAGTTTATTCCGCTGGCTGAAAAAGAGGGAATGATTGAGCGGATCACGGATTACGTGATTGAAGAGGTATTCAACGATTTAGGATATTTTCTTTCGGCGCATCCTCAGCTTTATATCTCGATAAACCTCTCTGCTTCTGACTTTCATTCATCCCGACTTATTGCCCTGATTACCGACAAAAACCGTGAGTACTCTGTGGCGGCCCAGCAAATTAAAGTCGAGGTGACGGAACGCGGGTTTATTGATGTAGATAAAATGACCGCGGTAATCCAGGCGTTTCGTCAGGCGGGTTATGAAGTGGCGTTTGATGATTTTGGGACGGGATATTCCAATCTACACAATTTATCCGCGTTGAATATCGATATCCTGAAGATCGACAAATCGTTTATTAGTACGTTGTCCACCAACAGCACCAGTCACCTGATTGCCGAACATATCATCGAAATGGCGCAAAGCTTACACCTGAAGATGATTGCGGAAGGGGTAGAGACGGTTGAGCAAATCGAGTGGCTGCGCGAACGTGGCGTACAGTATTGTCAGGGCTGGTATTTTGCGAAGGCGCTGCCGCCACAGGAGTTCATGCACTGGATACAACGGTCGCCCGCCATACTGACGCAGAGCGGGCAATAATCTTACAGGCGGTGGCGGTAATCGCTAGGGGTACGATCAAACTCGCGGCGAAACACGCGTGAGAAGGTTTGTTGTGATACATAACCAAGATCCATCGCGATATCGAAAATAGGTCGCTCGGTCGTCCGCAGTTCAACAGCAGCCAGCAGGAGTCGACGCTGGCGGATATAGTCACCCAACGTCTGGCGCATCACCGTGCGGAACATTCTCTGTAAATACCACTTCGAGTAACCTGATTTTTTCGCCACCGCCTCAATGTTCAGCGGCTGATCGATATGGTCGTCAATCCATTCAATAAGGGTCTGAATAATCTGCTGATGGGACATAGGGCTGCCTCTTTTTCAGTATTCGATTCGTCGTTTTGTCTGTGGGCGAGTATAATTCCTCAAGTTAACTTGAGGTAAAGCGATTTATGGAAAAGAAATTACCCCGAATAAAAGCGCTGCTCACGCCTGGTGAAGTCGCAAAGCGTAGCGGCGTGGCGGTATCAACCCTGCATTTCTATGAAAGCAAAGGGTTAATCAGCAGTATGCGCAACAGCGGCAATCAGCGCCGATACAGACGTGATGTGTTGCGTTATGTGGCGATTATCAAGATTGCTCAACGCATCGGGATCCCGTTGGCAACGATCGGTGACGCGCTCGGCGTATTACCTGAAGGACATTCGCTCAGTGCTAAAGAGTGGAAGCAGCTCTCTTCGCAATGGCGTGAAGAGCTGGATCGACGCATTCATACTTTAGTGGCGCTACGCGATGAACTAGATGGGTGTATTGGTTGCGGTTGTTTGTCGCGCAGCGATTGCCCGTTGCGTAACCCAGGCGATCAGCTTGGCGAGAAGGGGACCGGGGCGCGTCTGCTGGAAGATGATTGATGTGAAATATCTGATGGATTGACGGATATAAAACTAAAGCGCCACAGAGGGCGCTTTAGTTTGGTTCCGGTCTTTGTCTTTCACTCTATCCCGCTGGTTCACGGGAGGGTTTCCCCCGACATCAACACCCCTCAGTCGAGCACATTAGGTGAGGTTCCGGTCTGTGTTGATAATGTAATTGTAAGCCACCTCTCTCCATTTACCAGTGAAATGGTGATTTTTTAGCCAAAAAATTTTCCGCATCTTCACCGGTTTTCTTGCGCAAGTTTGCGTGAAAAAGGCACACCGATGTTGTAATAACTCCGCAAATTTTGTTGCCAGACTGCGCATTGACGATAACGTTTGCGCATCGACTGATTATTTATTGCGCGTTATAAGAAGAAATGAGTAAAAAGCGGCAAAGTTCAGTTGAAAACCAGCGTATGATCGCTGGATAATCGTTTGCTTTTTTTTACCACCCGTTTTTTATGCGCGGAGCTAAACGTTTGCTTTTTTGCGACACCCCTATTGACGCAAACCTGGCACATGGAGAAAACGTTTAGCAGGCAGTGGATTGTCCAGCACGCATAATGACGAAAAAATAAACTCTCAGGGGATGTTTTCTATGTCTACGCCTTCAGCGCGTACCGGCGGTTCACTCGACGCCTGGTTTAAAATTTCGCTCCGCGGCAGTACCGTTCGTCAGGAAGTCGTTGCCGGATTAACGACGTTCCTGGCCATGGTCTACTCCGTTATCGTGGTTCCGGGGATGCTGGGTAAAGCCGGATTCCCGCCTGCCGCTGTATTTGTGGCAACCTGTCTGGTCGCGGGCGTCGGTTCTATTGTGATGGGCCTGTGGGCAAACCTGCCGCTGGCGATTGGCTGCGCCATTTCTTTGACGGCGTTTACCGCGTTCAGCCTGGTACTGGGACAACATATCAGCGTGCCTGTTGCGTTGGGTGCGGTGTTCCTGATGGGTGTCCTGTTTACCATCATTTCCGCGACCGGTATTCGTAGCTGGATCCTGCGCAATCTACCGCAGGGTGTTGCGCACGGTACGGGGATTGGTATCGGCCTGTTCCTGCTGCTGATTGCGGCAAACGGCGTGGGTCTGGTTATTAAAAACCCACTGGACGGCCTGCCGGTTGCGCTGGGCGATTTCGATACCTTCCCGGTGATTATGTCGCTGGTAGGTCTGGCGGTGATTATTGGCCTCGAAAAACTGAAAGTACCGGGCGGTATCCTGCTGACTATTATCGGTATTTCCGTAGTGGGTCTGATTTTCGACCCAGCCGTACATTTCTCCGGTATTTTTGCCATGCCTTCTCTGAGCGACGAAAACGGCAACTCGCTGATCGGTAGCCTGGATATTATGGGCGCACTAAACCCGATCGTACTGCCGAGCGTGCTGGCGCTGGTCATGACCGCTGTCTTCGATGCGACCGGAACCATCCGTGCGGTAGCCGGACAGGCGAATCTGCTGGATAAAGACGGACAGATTATTGACGGCGGCAAAGCGCTGACCACCGACTCCCTGAGCAGCGTGTTCTCTGGCCTGGTGGGCGCTGCACCGGCGGCGGTTTATATTGAATCCGCAGCGGGTACGGCGGCAGGCGGCAAAACTGGCCTGACGGCGATCACCGTTGGCGTACTGTTCCTGCTGATCCTGTTCCTCTCTCCGCTCTCTTATCTTGTACCAGTATATGCAACGGCGCCTGCGCTGATGTATGTGGGTCTGTTGATGTTGAGCAACGTAGCGAAAATCGACTTTGCTGACTTTGTCGACGCTATGGCGGGGCTGGTAACGGCCGTATTTATCGTGCTGACCTGTAACATCGTGACCGGCATTATGATTGGCTTTGCTACCCTGGTGATTGGCCGTATCGTCTCTGGCGAATGGCGCAAACTGAACATCGGCACAGTGGTCATCGCCATCGCGCTGGTGGCCTTCTACGCTGGTGGTTGGGCTATCTAATCCTCATTTGATGAAGATTCTGAAAACGGGTGGCTTTGGCCGCCCGTTTTTATTTTCACAACACTCTCGTTGTCTTTTGCGTTACTCTCAAGTAGATAGAATTGAGGCACGACGCCTCTCATCACTGATCATAAGAAACATCGCAAACAGGGAACGCATGGAAATCTTTTTCACCATACTCATCATGACCCTTGTGGTCTCGCTGTCGGGGGTTTTTACTCGCGTATTGCCATTCCAACTCCCTTTACCCCTTATGCAGATCGCCATCGGCGCCTTGCTGGCGTGGCCGACGTTTGGTTTGCATGTGGAATTCGATCCTGAGCTTTTTCTGGTTCTGTTCATCCCGCCGCTGCTCTTCGCCGATGGCTGGAAGACGCCAACCCGTGAGTTTCTGGAGCACGGGCGAGAGATCTTCGGCCTTGCGCTGGCGCTGGTTCTGGTCACGGTGGTCGGGATTGGCTTTATGATTTACTGGCTGGTGCCGGGGATCCCTCTCATCCCGGCCTTTGCGCTGGCCGCTGTCCTGTCGCCAACTGATGCCGTTGCCCTTTCCGGCATAGTGGGCGAGGGACGCATACCGAAGAAAATCATGGGTATCCTGCAGGGCGAAGCGTTGATGAACGACGCCTCCGGTCTGGTATCACTGAAATTTGCCGTCGCCGTGGCGATGGGCACGATGGTGTTTACGGTTGGTGGCGCAACGCTTGAATTCTTCAAGGTAGCGATTGGCGGTATCCTGGCCGGTTTTGTCGTCAGTTGGCTGTACGGGCGCTCCCTGCGTTTTCTCAGCCGCTGGGGTGGTGATGAACCGGCAACGCAAATCGTTCTGCTGTTCCTGCTGCCGTTTGCGTCTTACCTGATTGCGGAACACATCGGTGTTTCCGGCATCCTCGCGGCGGTCGCAGCCGGGATGACCATCACCCGTTCCGGGGTAATGCGCCGGGCGCCGCTGGCGATGCGTTTACGTGCTAACAGCACCTGGGCGATGCTGGAGTTTGTGTTTAACGGCATGGTTTTCTTGCTGTTAGGACTGCAGTTGCCGGGGATTCTGGAGTCTTCTTTGGCGGCGGCAGAAGCCGATCCGAATGTTGAAATCTGGATGCTGTTTACCGATATCGTGCTGATTTACGTGGCGCTGATGCTGGTACGTTTTGGCTGGCTGTGGACGATGAAGAAGTTTAGCCTGCGCTTCCTGAAGAAAAAGCCGATGGAGTTTGGTTCCTGGACGACGCGTGAAATCATGATCGCCTCCTTTGCGGGCGTGCGTGGGGCCATTACTCTTGCCGGTGTGCTCTCTATTCCGTTGCTGTTACCGGATGGTAGCGGCTTCCCGGCGCGATATGAGCTGATCTTCCTTGCCGCGGGCGTGATTCTGTTCTCGCTGTTTGTTGGCGTGGTGATGCTGCCGCTTCTGCTGCAACACCTGGAAGTGGCAGACCACTCACAGCAGCAGAAAGAGGAACGAATTGCCCGCGCTGCCACGGCGGAAGTGGCGATTGTCGCCATCCAGAAAATGGAGGAACGTCTGGCCGCAGACACCGAAGAGAACATCGACAATCAGTTGCTCACCGAGGTGAGTTCACGCGTCATCGGTAACCTGCGTCGACGCGCCGACGGACGCAACGACGTGGAAAGCTCAATGCAGGAAGAAAACCTCGAGCGGCGTTTCCGTCTGGCGGCCCTGCGTTCCGAGCGCGCGGAACTTTATCACCTGCGCGCCACGCGGGAAATCAGCAATGAAACGCTGCAAAAACTGCTGCACGATCTGGATTTGCTGGAAGCGCTGTTGATCGAGAACGAATAAACGGTTGTGCCTGATGGCGCTACGCTTATCAGGCCTACGGAATCCAATTGTAGGTCTGATAAGCGTTAAGCCGCATCCGGCATGTTACGACTCTTGCGTTAGCCAGAACCCTTCACAGCATTTGAGCCACGCCTGGGCGCTGTGCGACAGATACACACCTTCGCGCCAAATCATGCCCAATTGCCAGCGTAAATCACTCTCCAAAGGGATCCAGCGCAGCGTCTGCTTATCCAATCGCTGGCAAATCGGCTCCGGTAAAATGGCGATCCCGACTCCGGCTTGCACCATCGCCGCCAGAAAATCCCACTGCCCACTGCGTACCGCGATGCGGGGTTTGACGTTGTGCTGGTTAAACAGCTCAAGCAACTGACGGCTCAACGCGAAATCTTCGTTATAGATAAGCAGGGGATGCTCCGCTAACGCCTCGGGGGAAATGGATTCACACGTTGTCCACTGACCGGAGCGGGGGACCAGCACGCAGAGCGGATGGCTAAAAAGCGGTAAGGTCGCCAGGCCGCTCTCTTCTTCAACCGGCAGCGCGGTCATCGCGACATCCAGATCGCCATTCATCACCGCCTGCTGGACGGTTAAGCCTCCAAATTCAGACACCTTCAGTTCAACGCCGGGATAGCGCTGGCGAAACAGGCTGATAGGCCCGGCCATCAACATACCGACCATGGGGGGGATGCCGAGGCGCAGCACTCCCTTGTTGAGGTGATTAATGTCGCTGAGTTCTGCTTCGAGCTGGCGAAACTCGGCGAGGATCGCCAGGCCGCGTTCGAAAACAACCTGTCCAGTGTCGGTTAACAGCAGTCGCCGACCGTCGCGGATTAACAGCGTGCAGTTAAGCTCGTCTTCAAGGTTCTTCAACATCTTGCTGATGGTGGGCTGGGTGACAAAAAGCTTCTCCGCTGCGCGGGTAAAGCTCTGCTGACGAACCACCTCAACAAAATAGCGCAGCGTTCTGATATCCATGATTATTCCTTAAGACTATGCCTGCAATGAGTTTAATTCATTTCAGTCCTGGACGGGGGCTCTCTATACTGGCGCTCTCTATTTTTTAAGGACATACCCTCATGGCTGTGGCGATAAGCCGCGTGACGCCTGCCGTTATTCATCGACTCCAGATCCCCGTTCAGGTTCTGTTGTACGCAGGTCTATTTGTATTTGCTCAATATCTTGTCTCCTGGCTGCATCTGCCGCTTCCTGCCAACCTGGTTGGGATGGTGCTGATGTTGGCGCTGATTGTCTGCCGGGTTATCCCGCTGAACTGGATTCGCGCAGGCGCTCGCTGGTTACTGGCTGAAATGTTGCTGTTTTTTGTTCCGGCGGTGGTGGCTGTCGTCAACTATACGCAGCTGTTGTTGGTCGATGGTTGGCGCATATTTGCCGTCATTGCGCTAAGTACGTTGATGGTGCTTGGCGCAACGGCATGGGTCGTGGATAGAGTGTATCGCTATGAAATGAGCAGGCTAAACCGTGAGTAATTTCCAGCTAAGCGTGCTGTGTCTGGTGATTACGCTGGGCATCTATTTTGCCAACAAGCGCCTGTATCGCCGTTTTCGTAAATTACCGCTGATGCCGTTAGTGTTCACTCCGGCGCTGCTGGTCCTGATGCTGGTCTTCGGGCATATCTCCTGGCAAAACTATATTGGTGAATCGCACTGGTTGCTGTGGCTGTTAGGCCCTGCGACCATCGCTTTTGCCGTTCCGGTTTATGACAACCTTGCCGTGATTAAGCGGCACTGGATGTCACTGACGGCGGGCGTGGTGACGGCAACGCTGGTGGCCGTTACCAGTTCCGTGTGGCTGGCGCGTCTGTTTATGTTGCCTGATGAAATCCAGCGTAGCCTGGCGGTGCGCTCCGTCACCACGCCGTTTGCGCTGGCAGCAGCAGAGCCGTTGGGTGGGCAACCAGACCTGGTGGCATTGTTCGTGGTAGTGACCGGTGTATTTGGTATGGCGGTTGGCGATGTACTGTTTTTACGGCTTTCTATTCGGGAAGGGATGGCGAAAGGCGCAGGATTTGGCGCAGCCTCGCATGGTGCGGGCACGGCGCGCTCTTATGAGCTCGGCCAGCAGGAGGGCGTGGTCGCCAGCCTGGTGATGATGCTTTCCGGCGTGGTGATGGTGCTGGTAGCGCCGCTGGTCGCGATGGTGATGTTCTGAAAAAATGCCCCGGTCGTTCAGACCGGGGAAGAGGAGGAGTGGTTAGTGCGCGCGACCTTGTTCTACGCCGTACCCGGTCTGGGAACGGATGAACTGAGCACGGAACTGCTCGCGTTCGCGATTACCTTCTTCTGAGTTATCGGTAGCAGAGAAGAACCAGATCCCGAGGAACGCTACGCTGATGGAGAACAGCGCCGGATATTCATACGGGAAAATGGCTTTTTCGTGACCAAGGATCTGGACCCAAATCGTCGGGCCAAGCACCATCAGCACCACCGCCGTCAGCAGACCTAACCAGCCGCCCAACATCGCGCCACGCGTGGTCAGTCTTGACCAGTACATGGAGAGCAGAATGATCGGGAAGTTGCAGCTGGCTGCGATAGCAAACGCCAGACCTACCATGAAGGCGATATTCTGGTTCTCAAACAGCACGCCGAGCAGGATGGCAATCACGCCCAGCACCAGTACGGTGATTTTCGACACCTTCAGTTCTTCACGTTCGGTTGCGCCTTTACGGAACACGTTGGCATACAGGTCGTGAGAAACGGCCGATGCGCCCGCCAGCGTCAGGCCTGCAACCACCGCCAGGATGGTGGCAAACGCCACGGCTGAGATGAAGCCCAGGAACAGGTTACCGCCCACCGCATTCGCCAGGTGAACCGCCGCCATGTTGTTACCGCCGATCAGCGCGCCAGCAGCGTCTTTATACACCGGATTAGCGCCCACCAGCATGATCGCGCCAAAGCCGATGATAAAGGTCAGGATGTAGAAATACCCCATAAAACCGGTGGCATAGAACACGCTCTTACGCGCTTCGCGGGCATCGCTGACCGTAAAGAACGCATCAGGATGTGCGGCAAGCCTGCCGTACCAAACATCAGGCCGAGACCTAACGACAGGGCGGAGATCGGATCTTTTACCAGTCCGCCCGGGCTCATAATGGCTGAACCTTTCGGGTGTACCGCCATTGCTTCGGTGAACAGGTTGTTGAAGCTAAAGCCGACGTGCTTCATCACCATAAAGGCCATAAAGCTGGCGCCGAACAGCAGCAGAACGGCTTTGATGATCTGTACCCAGGTGGTCGCCAGCATGCCGCCAAACAGGACGTACATCATCATCAGTACGCCAACCAGTACGACGGCGATGTGATAGTTCAGACCAAACAGCAACTCAATCAGCTTACCTGCGCCCACCATCTGGGCGATCAGATACAGCGCGACCACCACCAAAGAACCACAGGCCGACAGAATACGGATTGGTCCTTGCTTCAGACGATAAGAAGCAACATCTGCAAAGGTGTAACGACCCAGGTTACGCAGACGCTCAGCAATCAGGAACAGGATAATTGGCCAGCCGACCAGGAAGCCGAGTGAATAGATCAGCCCGTCATAACCGGAGGTAAACACCAGCGCGGAAATCCCGAGAAACGATGCCGCCGACATATAGTCGCCCGCAATCGCCAGCCCGTTCTGGAAACCAGTGATGTTACCGCCGGCGGTGTAGTAGTCATTACGCGAACGTACGCGCTTAGACGCCCAGTAAGTAATACCGAGCGTAAAGATGACGAAAATCAGGAACATGACAATCGCCTGCCAGTTGGTTGGCTGGCGTTGGACTGCACCGCTAATAGCATCCGCCGCGTTTGCGGCGAAGGGCAGCGTGGCGGCAAGCGCCGTCAGGACTCTCTTCATGATGCTTTAACCTCGTGCAGAACCGCATTGTTCAGGCGGTCGAATTCACCGTTTGCCCGCCAGATATAGATCCCGGTCAGGATGAAGGAGATGAGGATCACACCGACCCCAATCGGAATACCCCGGGTGACGCTGGTTCCCGCGTGTAGCGGCGTACCCAGCCAGCCAGGCGCAAAGGCAATCAGTAAAATAAAGCTGATGTAAACTGCCAGCATGATGATGGACAGAATGGTGGCAAACCGTTGCCTTTTTTCAACTAACTCCCTGAAACGCGCACTGTCTTCTATCCGCTGATAAATAGAGTCATTCATCACAGAGTTCTCCAGAGGCCCCCTTCGTCTTTCACGTTGCAAGTGTGTTGGCCGCACTCGCCCACCTCAGTCACATAGTGAACTATGCTCCTGGGGATGCGCTCGCTTGCCGCCTTCCTGCAACGCGAAATCCTTTGGGGTGGGTTATTATATTTTCCCTCCCGGTCAGGGGAGGGGTAGGGGTAGGATTTGTAGGCCCGATAAGCCGCGCACCATCGGGCATTTCACGGTTATGGTTATGATGGCATCGCGATGGCCTGCTTCTCTTCGAGCAGTTTCTCTACCACGCCAGGATCGGCGAGGGTCGAGGTATCGCCCAGATTGCTGGTATCGCCCGCCGCGATTTTACGCAGAATACGGCGCATGATTTTGCCGGAGCGGGTTTTCGGCAGTGAGTCGGTCCAGTGCAGCACGTCTGGCGTTGCCAGCGGACCAATTTCTTTACGTACCCAGTTGCGCACCTCGGCGTACAGCTCCGGTGACGGCTCTTCGCCGTGATTCAGCGTGACGTAGGCGTAGATCGCCTGGCCTTTAATATTATGCGGAATACCCACCACCGCGGCCTCGGCAATCTTCGGATGCGACACCAGCGCCGATTCGATTTCTGCCGTTCCCAGACGGTGGCCAGAGACGTTCAGCACATCGTCCACACGACCGGTGATCCAGTAATAGCCATCTTCGTCACGACGCGCGCCGTCGCCGCTGAAGTACATATTCTTGAAGGTAGAAAAGTAGGTCTGCTCAAAGCGTTCGTGATCGCCAAACAGCGTTCTCGCCTGGCCCGGCCACGAGTCGGTAATCACCAGGTTGCCTTCGGTCGCGCCTTCCAGCGGATTACCCTCGTTATCGACAATCGCAGGCTGTACGCCAAAGAACGGACGGGTTGCGGAACCCGCTTTCAGCTCGGTGGCGCCCGGCAGCGGGGTGATCATGAATCCACCGGTTTCGGTCTGCCACCAGGTATCGACGACCGGGCATTTTTCGTTGCCGATCTTCTTCCAGTACCACTCCCATGCTTCCGGGTTAATCGGCTCGCCAACGGAACCCAGGATACGCAGCGAGGAGCGGTCAGTGCCTTCAATCGCTTTATCACCTTCTGCCATCAGGGCGCGTATGGCGGTCGGCGCGGTATACAGAATATTGACCTGGTGCTTGTCCACAACCTGCGACATACGCGCCGGGGTTGGCCAGTTTGGCACGCCTTCGAACATCAGCGTGGTTGCGCCGCAGGCCAACGGACCATACAGCAGGTAGCTGTGCCCGGTTACCCAACCCACGTCAGCGGTACACCAATAAATATCGCCCTGATGGTAGTCAAACACGTACTTAAAGGTGGTTGCGGCGTAGACCAGATATCCGCCGGTGGTATGCAGTACGCCTTTTGGCTTGCCGGTTGAACCGGAGGTATAGAGGATAAACAGCGGATCTTCCGCGTTCATTTCTTCCGGCTGATGTTCCGGGCTGGCTTTCTCGATAAGATCGGACCACCACAGGTCACGGCCTTCCTGCCATTCCGTTTTTCCACCGGTACGTTTGAGGACGACCACATGTTCCACGGTTTTGACGTTCGGATTTTTCAGCGCATCATCGACGTTCTTTTTCAGCGGGATGGCGCGGCCGGCGCGCACGCCTTCGTCGGCGGTGATCACCAGACGTGAATTGGAGTCGATGATACGTCCGGCGACCGCTTCTGGTGAGAAACCACCGAAGATGACCGAATGCACCGCGCCAATGCGGGCGCAAGCCAGCATAGCAACCGCCGCTTCCGGCACCATCGGCATATAAATGGCCACCACGTCGCCTTTTTTAATGCCTAAATCCAGTAGCGTATTGGCGAAACGGCAAACATCGCGATGCAGTTCGCGATAAGTAATGTTTTTGCTTTGGGTGGCGTCATCGCCTTCCCAAATGATGGCGGTGCGATCGCCATTTGCCTGTAAATGACGGTCAAGGCAGTTTGCGGCCAGGTTCAGGGTGCCGTCTTCGTACCATTTAATCGACACGTTGCCTGGTGCGAAGGAGGTGTTCTTCACCTGGCTGTACGGCTTGATCCAATCAAGTATCTTTCCCTGCTCGCCCCAAAATGTGTCGGGTTCGTTAACGGATTGCTGGTATTTCTCTTCGTACTGCTCCGGGTTTATCAGGCAACGATCCGCAATGTTTGCGGGAATAGCGTGTTTATGTATTTGGCTCATGGCTTTTGTTCTCCTTGTAGGATGTTAATAATATGTCTCATAAACGTTAAATGTAGGGGCTTTGAGAGTTTTGTTTAGTATTTGCGCGGCAGATCACGCAATAAACGAATTGTGCAAATTAGCGGCAAACTTAATTTTGAAGGGAACTAGCAAAAATTGATTAAATCTCGCGATAACATGTAGTTATCTAAAGGATTATCGAAAAGGTGATCTGTCTCTGAATTAGACAAAAGAGTGAGGGGGTAGAGGGTAATGCCAGTTAGTTAAGCATTATGGAGAACATGTGATTCCGGCTCAGGGTTCCGTTCACCTCAGCAATATCAATTCTCTGAGGCTCAGACACCCGTGAACGTGCAAGAGAGGCTCACCGCCGCCTCCCTTGCATCCCAGGCTCCCGGCGGGAAAATCGTCGCTGCGCGATTCATTCGTCTTATGCCGTCTGCCTGTCGGGTCGGGGCCGAGCCTGCGTCCCTGCAGGCCGTCCCCTCTGCCCGCATCCCTGCGGGCAAACCCGGTCAGCCGTCAACGCCTCATCGATTTTCAGCCGGACCGGGGTCATCGCTGCAACGCACTGACTTCCAGTTAAATCTTTTTTGCTGTTCAGATAAAAAACGCAGGTGGTCAGGTGTGGGCTGGTCCGGCTGAAAATTGCCGACGTGTTTCCGTAAGGCCGGGAGAACCCGCAGGGATGCGGGTTCAGGGCGCGTTTTGCAGGGAGGCTACCTCGCGCCCGGCCCGGTAGCCTGGAGGAATAAACGGAGGGGACCACGAAGTGGCAATTTTCCCGCCGGGAGCCGGGATTGTTAAGGGTACGGCGATAGTACCCTTAACACGTTCACAGGTCGTATTGCCTCAGAGAAGTGACAAACATGAGGTGAACGTAGCAATACGCCGGAGGCAACGGATTCATTACCTCCGTATGTGTCACTCATCCTCGTTAACTGACAAGTATTAGAGGTTAGAGGGGGGCGTATAACTCTAAAGTGGTATTTTACATACACTTACAATTGATTAAAGACAACATTTTCAGTGTGGTTTCTTGTTACAAATAGGGTGGAGCAATGTCATGACAGTATTCGTGTGGTTGCTGTTATGGAAAACAATAAAAGAACCGCCATTGCAGATAATGGCGTCATCTGGATGAGACCCCTATGGCAAGGATAAAATCACGCGTACGCCGTTTCTTCAGCCTGTTATTACCTTTATTATTTATTTCTGTTGTTCACGCTGAACAAACTCCTGTACCCGCAAAAACCGTCACCGTTGAAGCGAAGAATGAAACCTTCGCTCCTCAGCATCCCGATCAATATCTCTCCTGGAAAGCCACGTCTGAGCAATCAGCCCGTGAAGATGCGCTGGCAGAAGATCCGCGTCTGGTGATCCTGTGGGCGGGATATCCATTCTCGCGCGATTACAACAAACCGCGTGGACACGCCTATGCCGTGACCGATGTACGTGAAACCTTACGTACCGGCGCCCCAAAAACGGCTGAAGACGGTCCGCTGCCGATGGCCTGCTGGAGCTGTAAAAGCCCGGACGTAGCACGTCTGATCCAGAAAGACGGTGAAGATGGCTACTTCCACGGTAAATGGGCGCGCGGCGGTCCAGAAATTGTTAACAATCTCGGCTGTGCAGATTGCCATAACACTGCGTCACCAGACTTCGCCAAAGGCAAGCCAGAGCTGACGCTGTCGCGTCCTTATGCAGAACGTGCGATGGAAGCAATCGGCAAACCGTTTGAGAAAGCCGGTCGCTTTGATCAGCAATCCATGGTCTGCGGTCAGTGCCACGTGGAATACTACTTCGACGGTAAAAACAAAGCCGTTAAGTTCCCGTGGGACGAGGGCATGAAAGTCGAGAACATGGAGAAATACTACGACACCATCGCCTTCTCTGACTGGACCAACTCCCTGTCGAAAACGCCGATGCTGAAAGCGCAGCACCCGGAATATGAAACCTGGAGCGCGGGCATTCACGGCAAGAACAACGTGACCTGTATCGACTGTCACATGCCGAAAGTGCAAAACGCGGAAGGCAAGATCTACACCGACCATAAAATTGGTAACCCGTTCGATAACTTTGCTCAGACCTGTGCGAACTGCCACACCCAGGATAAAGCGTCTCTGCAAAAAGTGGTCGCCGAGCGTAAACAGGCTATTCATGACCTGAAAATCAAGGTCGAAGATCAGCTGGTTCATGCGCACTTCGAAGCGAAAGCTGCATGGGATGCGGGTGCGACTGAAGCGGAAATGAAGCCGATTCTGGAAGATATCCGTCACGCACAATGGCGCTGGGACCTGTCTATCGCCTCACACGGTATTCACATGCACGCTCCGGAAGAGGGTCTGCGGATGCTGGGTAGCGCCATGGATAAAGCCGCCGATGCGCGTACCAAACTGGTCCGTCTGCTGGCGACTAAAGGCATCACCCATGAAATCCCGTTACCGGATATCTCTACCAAAGAGAAAGCCCAGGCGGCGATTGGTCTGAACATGCAGCAAATCAATGCTGAGAAGCAGGACTTCATCAAAACGGTGATTCCGCAGTGGGAAGATCAGGCGCGTAAAAACGGTCTGTTAAGCCAATAACCCCATTTCGCCCCGTCAGGGGCGGATAACTCAACGGAGTGAATATGAGCGTATTACGTTCGTTATTAACTGCTGGGGTGCTGGCGTCAGGCTTGTTCTGGAGCCTGAGTGGAATCACTGCCACGCCAACGCCGCAGGAGTCGGATCAACGCTGGACGGTTACCCAACAGCGTAATCCGGATGCCGCCTGTCTGGATTGTCACAAGCCAGATACCGAAGGCATGCATGGTAAGCATGCAGAAGTCATCAACCCGAATAACAAACTGCCGGTCACCTGCACCAACTGTCACGGCCAGCCGTCACCGAACCACCGTGAAGGGGTGAAGGATGTGATGCGCTTTAATGAGCCGATGTACAACGTTGAACAGCAGAACAGCGTCTGTATGTCCTGCCACCTGCCTGAGCAGCTACAAAAAGCGTTCTGGCCACACGATGTTCACGTAACCAAAGTGGCGTGTGCCAGCTGTCACTCACTGCATCCGAAGCAAGACACGATGCAGACGCTAAGTGATAAAGGACGGATCAAGATTTGCGTCGATTGCCACAGCGATCAGCGTAACAATCCGAACTTTAACCCGGCGTCGGTTCCGTTGCTTAAGGAGCATCCATGAGTTGCTCTCGTCGCCAGTTTATCACCCGCGTCGGCGCGCTGGTGGCAGTGAGCGGGACGGCGGGACGCGTTGTGGCGAAGACGCTGAACATCAACGGCGTACGTTACGGTATGGTACATGATGAGTCACTATGCATCGGCTGTACGGCCTGCATGGATGCTTGTCGGGAAGTAAACAACGTGCCGGAAGGGGTATCGCGTCTGACGATTATTCGCAGCGAGCCGCAGGGGACGTTTCCTGATGTGAAGTATCGCTTCTTCCGTCATTCGTGCCAGCATTGCGACCATGCCCCCTGCGTTGACGTCTGCCCGACGGGGGCATCGTATCGCGATGCCGCCAGCGGTATTGTGGATGTGAACCCGGACCTTTGCGTTGGCTGCCAGTACTGTATCGCCGCGTGTCCTTATCGCGTGCGCTTTATCCATCCGGTTAGCAAAACGGCGGATAAATGCGATTTCTGTCGGAAAACCAATCTGAAAGCGGGCAAGCAGCCCGCCTGCGTTGAGTCATGTCCGACGAAGGCGCTGACGTTTGGTAATCTGGACGATCCCAACAGCGATATCTCCCGCTTGTTGCTGCAGAAAACCACCTACCGTTACAAGCTGGCGTTGGGCACAAAACCGAAGGTCTACCGCGTTCCCTTTAAATTTGGGGAGGTGAGCCAATGACATCCGCTTCTGCATTTCATTTTGAATCACTGGTGTGGGACTGGCCCATTGCCATTTATCTGTTCCTGATTGGCATCTCCGCCGGACTGGTCACGCTGGCGATTCTGCTGCGTCGTTTCCATCCGGAGGCGGGCGGTTCTGACAGCACGCTGCTACGCACTACGCTGGTGTTAGGGCCGGGGGCGATTATCTTCGGTCTGCTGATTCTGGTGTTCCACCTGACGCGTCCATGGACCTTCTGGAAACTGATGTTCCACTACAGCTTCACTTCGGTGATGTCGATGGGGGTCATGTTGTTCCAGTTGTACATGGTGGTGCTGGTGCTGTGGCTGGCAAAAATCTTTGAAAAAGAGGTGATTGCTCTGCAACAGCGCTGGCTGCCGCGATTAGGGATCGTACAGAAAATGCTGACGTTGATTGCGCCGTTTCATCGCGCGCTGGAGACGTTAATGCTGGTGCTGGCGGTCCTGCTCGGGGCGTACACCGGTTTTCTGCTGTCGGCGCTGAAATCCTACCCGTTCCTGAATAACCCGATCCTGCCGGTGCTGTTCCTGTTCTCCGGGATCTCCTCCGGCGCGGCGGTGGCGCTGATCGCCATGGCGTTACGTCATCGTAGTAATCCGCACAGTACCGAAGCGCACTTTGTGCATCGCATGGAAGTCCCGGTGGTATGGCTGGAGATCTTCCTGCTGGCGGCGTTTTTCGTCGGCCTGGCGCTGGGCGATGACGGCAAAATGCGCGCGCTGGCGGCGGCACTGGGCGGCGGATTCTGGACCTGGTGGTTCTGGCTGGGCGTGGCCGGGCTTGGGCTGATACTGCCGATGCTGCTAAAACCTTGGGCCAACCGCAGTTCGACGTTTCATGGCGTGCTGGCAGTGTGCGGCGCCAGCCTGACCGGCGTACTGCTGCTGCGCTTTTTTATTCTCTATGCGGGTCAGCTAACCGTTGCGTAAGGTGATATCTGGACGTTCTCCTTCCTGAAGCCGGTTTTCTGGCACTGTTGTTAAGCCTCGGGGTCAACGTGTTGACCCCGCTTGCCGTGTTGGTGGGTGTCCGCCAGCGCTGGCAAGGCGTAATGCGCCTGGCAAGCGTGGGCATGTGGACGCAATTTTCGCTGCTGCTGCTGGCCTTTGCCATTCTGATATTCTGCTTTCTGACCAGCGATTTTTCGGTGGTCTACGTTGCTCAGCATAGCTACAGCCTGCTGCCGTGGGGATTAAAACTGGCGGCGGTGTGGGGCGGGCATGAAGGATCGCTGCTGCTGTGGGTGCTGTTTCTTTCCGGCTGGAGCGCGCTGTTCGCCTTGCGCTATCGGCGTGATTCCGACCTGCTGTTTCCGTTAACGCTCAGCGTCCTCGCACTGATAACGGCCCTGCTGCTGCTGTTTGTGGTGGTATGGTCCGATCCGTTCGTGCGTATCTTCCCGCCAGCCATTGAAGGGCGCGATCTTAACCCGATGCTGCAACATCTCGGGTTAATCCTCCATCCGCCGCTGCTGTACCTGGGTTACGGTGGCTTGATGGTGGCGGCAGGCGTGGCGCTGGCCTCGCTGCTGCGCGGTGACTTTAATGCGCAGAGCGCCGGGGTGTGCTGGCGCTGGGCGCTGCCTGGCTGGTGTGCGCTGACGCTGGGGATTATCCTCGGCTCCTGGTGGGCTTACTGCGAGTTGGGCTGGGGGGGCTGGTGGTTCTGGGACCCGGTAGAAAATGCCTCCTTATTACCCTGGCTTTCCGCCAGTGCGCTGCTGCATAGTCTGTTCATCACGCGCCAACGTGGGATCTTCCGCCACTGGTCGCTGCTGCTGGCGATCGTCACGCTGATTTTATCGCTGCTGGGGACGCTGATTGTGCGTTCCGGCATTCTCGTTTCCGTGCACGCTTTTGCGCTGGATAACGTCCGCGCCACGCCGCTGTTCGCGCTGTTTACCGTATTGAGCCTGGCATCGCTCGGGCTGTACGCCTGGCGGGGACAGCAAGTCCGCCAGAATGCGCGTTTTGGCGGCTGGTCGCGCGAGATGCTGATTCTGGTCGCGCTATTACTTTTTTGCGCGGTGCTGCTGATTGTGCTGATTGGTACCCTTTACCCGATGATTTACGGGTTGTTCGGCTGGGGGCGGCTCTCCGTGGGCGCACCGTACTTTAACCGTGCTACGCTGCCCTTTGGCCTGCTGATGCTGCTGGTTATCGTGCTGGCGACGATCAGAAGCCGCAAAGTGCCTGTGCGTTGCCAGCTTCCGGCACTGCTGGCGCATGCCGGGGTGCTGGTGTTTGCGGCTGGGATCGTCTTTTCCAGCGGTAGTCGTCAGGAGATAAGCCTGAATCTCAGCCCCGGGCAGCAGGTGGAACTGGCGGGCTATATTTTTCGTTTTGAGCGTCTCGACCTGGAAGCAAAAGGTAACTACACCAGTGAAAAAGCGCAGATCACGCTGTGGCAAAATGAGAAACGCATTGGCAGCCTGCAGCCTGAAAGACGCTTCTATGCCGCGCGCCGTCAACAGATGATGGAGCCGGGGATCCGCTGGAATCTGATGCATGACTGGTATGCGGTAATCGGCGAAAAAACCGGACCGGACCGTTATGCCATGCGCTTGTACGTACAGACCGGCGTGCGCTGGATTTGGGGCGGGGGACTGTTAATGATCTTTGGTGCGCTGCTGAGCGGATGGCGAGGGAGAAAGCGCGATGCATAAACTAATCAACGCGTTGCCAGATGGCGGCGAACGGGGTGTGAAAACGGTAGGTCGGATAAGCGCAGCGCCATCCGGCAGAACATGTTTACTCTTAGCTATCATTTTGTTTTTCATCGCCTTCTCGACACATGCCCAGGTTGTGGACACATGGACTTTTGCCAACCCGCAACAACAGGAAAAAGCGTTGTCTATTGCCAGCCAACTGCGCTGTCCACAGTGTCAAAACCAAAACTTGCTGGAATCCAATGCGCCGGTAGCGGTCAGTATGCGCCACCAGGTTTATAGCATGGTGGCGGAAGGGAAAAGTGAAGCCGAGATAACGACGTGGATGACCGATCGCTACGGTGATTTTGTGCGCTACAACCCGCCGTTGAATGAGCAAACGCTGCTGCTGTGGGCGTTGCCGTGCCTGCTGTTATTACTGGTGGGCGTGGTGGTCTGGCGGGTGAGAAGGCGTCAGCGCGTAGAGGAGGATGTGCAATGAGCCAGTCCAACCATTCCCCTGCGCCGTTACGCCCACTCCCCGTGAAGTGGCTGACCGCTGCGACGGTGCTGATGGTTGTGGCCTGCATCGGAGGTTATCTGTTGACGCCCAAATGGCAGGCGGTGCGTCAGGAACAGACGCGGCTGGCGGACCCATTACATGCGTTCACCGATGAAAATGTTCAGGAAAAACAGCTGCTTTTGCTGCAATCGAAAATTCGTGCTAATCCACAGGACGGTGTGAAATGGGCGCAACTCGGTGAGTACTATCTTTGGCAAAACGCGTATCATAATGCGCTGTTGGCCTACGAGCAGGCGCTGCGTGTAGGGGGTGAAAATGCTGAGATCTATTCAGCGCTGGCAACGGTATTGTATTACCAGGCCGGGCAGCATATGACACCGCCCACTCGCGAGATGATTGATAAGGCTCTGGCGCTGGACCCGACAGAGGTCACAGCGCTGATGCTGTTAGCCTCAGATGCGTTTATGCAGGCAGACTACGCCCAGGCCATTTCAGTGTGGCAAAAAGTTATGGATTTAAACTCGCCGAGGGTGAACCGGGCACAGCTCATTGACTCTATTAATATGGCGAAGTTGTTGCAGAATCGGCAAAAATAAATTTGTTTCTTTTGTGATTTGTATCATTTGGCCTGTTTAAAAAACAGGCGAACGAACAAATGAGCAAAAAAAACTCACGCCATGACTTCTTCATTTTTGAACATATTAAAATTCTTTTATAACAAAAAGTTATTCATTGATACCCCGATAAAATTGCATTTTTATGCATAAATTCAGCTGAAGGCTCTGTTCCTGGAGGGTTGCGCGAGACAGTACGCAAATGATAATGATAATAAGCGTTAAAAAACTCCATAAACGAACGCAACACAATTCATACCCTTTCAGTATGTACTATTACCACACACCGCATGTGGAATAGCGCTCCATCGAGGAAGTCCGTTGTTATGAAAAATTTGAAAGTCAGCCTGGCATGGCAGATTCTGATCGCTATGGTGCTGGGCATTCTGCTGGGGAGTTACCTTCATTACCATAGTGACAGCCGTGAATGGCTGGTTGTAAACCTGCTGTCACCGGCGGGCGATATCTTTATCCATCTGATCAAAATGATTGTGGTGCCCATTGTTATCTCTACGCTGGTTGTCGGTATCGCCGGGGTCGGCGATGCAAAACAACTGGGCCGTATTGGCGCCAAAACTATTATCTATTTCGAAGTAATCACCACCGTGGCGATTATCCTTGGTATCACGCTGGCGAATGTGTTCCAGCCAGGTACCGGGGTGGATATGTCGCAACTGGCGACCGTGGATATTTCGAAATATCAAAGCACGACCGCAGAAGTACAGAGCCACGCGCATGGCCTGATGGGGACAATTTTGTCACTGGTGCCAACCAACATCGTCGCATCGATGGCAAAAGGCGATATGCTGCCGATTATCTTCTTCTCGGTGCTGTTCGGTTTAGGTCTGTCTTCCCTGCCGGCAACTCACCGCGAGCCGTTGGTTACCGTATTCCGCTCTATTTCCGAAACCATGTTTAAAGTCACTCACATGGTTATGCGCTACGCGCCAGTCGGTGTTTTCGCGCTGATTGCCGTTACCGTCGCGAACTTCGGTTTTGCCTCCTTGTGGCCGCTGGCGAAGCTGGTGCTGTTGGTGCATTTCGCCATTCTGTTCTTCGCGCTGGTGGTGCTGGGGATCGTGGCGCGCATCTGCGGTTTGAGCATCTGGATCCTGATCCGCATTCTGAAAGACGAGCTGATTCTGGCTTACTCTACAGCCAGCTCCGAGAGCGTACTGCCGCGTATTATTGAGAAGATGGAAGCCTATGGCGCGCCAGCTTCAATCACCAGCTTTGTGGTGCCGACCGGCTACTCATTCAACCTTGATGGTTCAACTCTGTACCAGAGTATCGCCGCTATCTTTATCGCGCAGCTGTACGGTATCGACCTGTCGCTGTGGCAGGAAATCGTGCTGGTGCTGACGCTGATGGTGACCTCGAAAGGGATTGCGGGTGTGCCGGGCGTATCATTCGTGGTGCTGCTGGCTACGCTGGGCAGCGTGGGGATCCCACTGGAAGGCCTGGCGTTTATCGCCGGTGTTGACCGTATCCTCGACATGGCGCGTACCGCGCTGAACGTGGTGGGTAATGCGCTGGCGGTACTGGTTATCGCCAAGTGGGAGCACAAATTTGACCGCAAGAAAGCGCTGGCCTATGAGCGCGACGTGCTGGGTAGATTTGATAAGACCGCTAATCAGTAATTCATGACAGCTTGCCGGATAAGCGTAGCGCTATCCGGCAATGCAAATCATTACCCGTTTGTTAACTTATCAAACTCTTCGCAGCCGGTATCGAATCCTTCCATACAGCTCAGATTCAGCCAGTGCAGCGCCTTCTGTTTATTCTTCACGATAAAACCCTGTTCACCGTTTAAGAACATCATCCCTGCCCAGTATTCGGAATAACCCGTGCGGGAAATGGCTGAGCTTCGTTTGAAATACCACGTCGCTTTCTCATCGTCAGCGGGAATGCCCACGCCGTTGGCGTAAATCAGGCCGAGTAGCATTTGTGCGTCGACGGCGGAGTCATTTTCCAGGTCTTCGGAGGCGTTTTGCAGCAAGGTAATGGCTTTAGGGTAATCGGTACGTCCAGCCTGGGTGTTGACCAGAATCCGCGCCAGGGTAAGTTCTCCCGCTTTACTGCCTGCTTTGGCTGCTTTTTCCGCCAGCGTTTTAGCCTGGGGGTAATCCAGACTGACCGGATTCGTAATTTTGATTTGCGCCAGTAGCGCGCAGGCGTCGGCATCGCCGTTGTCGGCGGCTTTTTGCGCCCAATACTCAGCTTTGCTCAAATCGCCCGAACTGAACCAGGTATCGGCAAGAAAGTACTGTGCGCGACGGTCCCCTGCCTCAGCGGCCTGTAAGTACTGGCTTCCTGGCTCAGTATCACTGGCATGGGCAAAGAATGTCATAAAGAACATCAATGCAATGAGTTGTTTCATTTTGAGTTTTATTTAGGGTACGGAATGAACAGTATAAAGAGATCGTATGGATAAAAAAACAGCCTCCGGGCGGAGGCTGTTGCAGAACAGTTACGTAAACGGACTAACCCATCGCGCTTTCGCGCAGGCTGGCTTTCAGCTTGGTGTACTCATCAATGACATACTGCTCGGCAGCGCGCTGATCGGCAATGCGTTCAACGTTAACGGCACAGTACTTGTACTCCGGCGTTTTGGTAATCGGGCTTAAGTTCTCGGTTACCAGCTCATTACATGCGCCAATCCACCACTGGTAGGTCATGTAAATCGCGCCTTTGTTTGGACGATCGCTGACTGCTGCACGGGTAATGACCCGGCCTTTACGCGAGTTAACCCACACCAGCTCTTCATCCTGGATGCCCAGGCGTGCTGCGTCGGCGGTGTTGATCTGGGCATAGCCCGGTTCATCCGCCAGCGCGGCCAGCGCCGCACAGTTACCGGTCATCGAACGGCAAGAGTAGTGGCCGACTTCACGCACCGTGGACAGCACCATCGGGTACTCCTCAGTGAGTTTGTCGATTGGCGCTACCCAGTCGCAGGTAAAGAACTGCGCCAGGCCGTTCGGGGTATCGAACTTCTCTTTGAAGAGATAAGACGTACCCTGGTCGGTTTCTGAGGTGTCGCGGCAAGGCCACTGGATATAACCCAGTTCGCCCATTTTCTCGTAAGTGGCACCGTAGAAATCCGGGCACAGATGACGCAACTCATCCCAGATTTCCTGGGTGTTGTTGTAGTGCATCGGGTAGCCCATACGGGTGGCGATTTCACTGATAATCTGCCAGTCCGTTTTCAGATCCCACTTCGGCTCAACGGCTTTAAAGAAGCGCTGGAAGCCACGGTCAGCCGCGGAGAAGACGCCTTCATGCTCGCCCCATGACGTAGACGGTAAAATAACGTCTGCGGCAGCGGCTGTTTTGGTCATGAAGATATCCTGCACGATGACCAGTTCCAGATCCTCAAAGCCTTTGCGCACTGCGGAGAGTTCAGCATCAGTCTGTAATGGATCTTCACCCATAATGTACGCCGCGCGGACTTCGCCATGCGCCGCACGGTGCGGCAGTTCACTGATGCGATAGCCGGTATGCGCAGGCAGACTTTCCACGCCCCAGGCTTTAGCGAACTTCTCGCGGTTAGCCGGATCTTTCACATACTGATAGCCCGGATAGGTATCCGGTAGCGCGCCCATGTCGCATGCGCCCTGAACGTTGTTCTGGCCACGAACCGGGTTAACGCCCACGCTTGGCTTACCGAGGTTGCCGGTCAGCATTGCGAGGCTGGTCAGTGAACGCACGGTTTCCACACCCTGATAGAACTGGGTAACACCCATGCCCCACAGGATGGCCGCGCTTTTTGCCGTGGCGTACATACGGGCAGCCTGACGAATATCCTGTGCGCTAACGCCAGTGATATCTTCGACGGACTCCGGCGTGTAGCCTTCGACAATCTTGCTGTACTCTTCGAATCCTTCGGTACGGGAGGCGACGAACGCCTGATCGTACAGTTTTTCTTCGATGATGACATGACCCATAGCGTTGAGCAGCGCGATGTTCGAGCCGTTTTTCAACGCGATGTGCATATCGGCAATACGCGCGGTTTCAATTTTGCGCGGATCGCAGACGATAATTTTCGCCCCGTTACGTTTAGCGTTAATCACGTGATTCGCCACGATCGGGTGGGAATCCGCCGGGTTGTACCCGAAGATGAACACTAAATCTGTGTTATCAATTTCATTGATAGCATTACTCATTGCGCCGTTACCGACCGATTGGTGCAGACCTGCAACCGAAGGGCCGTGTCAGACGCGAGCGCAGCAGTCAACGTTATTGGTACCAATAACGGCGCGCGCGAATTTTTGCATTACATAGTTGGTTTCGTTACCCGTACCGCGAGATGAACCGGTCGTCTGAATAGCGTCCGGGCCATACTTCGCTTTGATGGCGCTCAGACGAGTGGCGACGTAATCAAGCGCTTCATCCCAGGAAACGGATTCCAGTTTGCCGCCACGCTGGCGACGGATCATTGGGGTTTTCAGACGAGGGGTCAGGATCTGGGTATCATTGATAAAATCCCAGCCATAGTAGCCCTTCAGACACAAGGTACCCTGGTTGGTTTTCCCCTGCGCCGCTTCAGCCCGGACGATTTTGCCGTTATCGACCACCAGGTTGATTTTGCAACCTGATGCGCAATATGGGCAAACCGTGACGACTTTTTTCATCGGTCTCGCTCCAGTTAATCAAATCACGCATACGCGCTTGTCGCTTGAGTTATGCATCTTTTATGCCATGTTTTTATCAGGGGCATTAGTCGATATTACGGGCGAATTTTGCGCAAAACCCTGACGAAAAACAGGCTGTCGTCATATTTGACGTGACGAATCTCCAATACGTGACGGCCCGGCAGTGTGACCGAGGTTATGTTTCCCACACATCCTTGTGCCTTATCGCTGTCACTCTGTGCAGAATCAATCACACTCATTTAAGTTGGCCAGAAATGGGGAAAAACAATGAAGCCAGCCATACTGGTTGTGGATGATGACATCGCTGTCTGCACACTTTTACAGGATGTGCTGAGCGAACACGTCTTTGCAGTGACCGCATGTCACACCGGGCAGGAGGCGCTGCGCTGCATTGAGACTCAGCCGGAAATCGCTCTGGTATTGCTGGACATGATGTTGCCTGATATTAACGGTCTGATGGTGCTGCAGCAGGTGCAAAAGATCAGACCCGGATTACCGGTGGTGATGCTGACCGGGCTTGGCAGCGAGTCGGATGTGGTTGTCGGGTTGGAAATGGGCGCTGACGACTACATCGGTAAACCGTTCAATGCGCGGGTGCTGGTGGCGCGGGTAAAGGCGGTACTCAGACGCGTCGGCGTGTTAACGGCAGAAAGTGGCAGCCCGCAAACCACGGGACTTTCTTTTAACGGTTGGCATCTCGATACCGCCGGTTGCCAGTTACATAATCCTCAGCAACTGAAAGTGGAGTTGACGCAGGGGGAATACAGCCTGCTGCTGGCGCTGGCCCAAAACGCCCGCCGGGTACTTAGCCGAGAACAGCTGCTGGAACTGACGCGCAGCGACAGCGTTGAGGTGTTTGACCGCACCATTGACGTGCTAATCATGCGGTTACGGCGAAAAATAGAGAACAACCCGCATCAGCCGATGCTGATCAAAACCCTGCGCGGGCTGGGCTATGTGTTTGCCGCCGACGTTCAGCATCATGATAAGGCGGCGTAAACGTCTTATCCGGCTTACAAGGACGCTATATCGGCTTTTAACTCTGCCAACGTTTTCGCGCCGTCTATCGCGTTGGCGCACAGCAAACTGGCCCGTGCGCAGGCGTGTGCCAGCCTGACGCTGTCCGTCAGCGACCAGCGTTCATGACAGCCATACAAAAATCCGGCGCAAAACGCATCTCCCGCCCCGACGCTGCCAACGATCTCCTCCGGCGCCAGATACTGTGACGGGATCCAGACGCCCGGCAGATCCGGCGCTTCACCCCAGGCACCTTCCGGACAGTGGATTACCACCCGCTGGCGAACGCCCGCATTCAGCAGTTCGCGCGCAGCGGTGGCGATGTGCGCAATATGCAACTCCCCGTTGGGCAGGCGGATCTCCAGCCCGCTGAATTCCCCGGCTTCCAGCTCGTTAATTACCAGATAGTCGAGATGGCGCAGGGCTGGCATCACCAACGGCTGATAGCGCGGGTCGCCCTTGCGTGAAACCAGATCCAGTGATGTTTCAAAGCCGTTGTCGCGCATTTGCGCCAGCAGCCGTGCGCTACGCGTGCCGTACTCCTCATCCGGCATGTCCAGACTGTCGAGCAGCAGCAGATAGCCAAGATGGAAGATTTTCATCGAGGTATCCAGTTGCTCAAAAGCGGGCAGATCCAGCAGCCGGTTGGCGCCGGGCGAGTGGAAAAAGGTGCGCTGACCGCTGGGATCGGTCATCACCTGTGACATCGACGTGGGGGCGAAAGTCGTGCGCTGCACATGTTGGCGATTAACATGATACTGCTCCAGCATCGCCATGATGTAGTCGCCGTCGCTATCCTGACCGATTAACCCCACCGCCTGCAGCGGCAGTCCGGTGTGCATTTTCGCCAGCGTCAGCAGTACGTTCAGCGGCGCACCGCCCGTCGCGCGTTCGCTACGGATGATTTCCGCCAGCCAGCCGCGTTCCGGCCACTGCACAATTTGATGCACATGATCGACCAGCATGTTGCCTGCGGCGATAACGCCTCTGCGTTCCATCAGACCCGTCCCGCGCTGCCAAAAATACGCATCTGTTCTGAAACGGTATCGGTAATGGCCTCTTCAATGGCGAGCAGCAGTTCGGCGAATTCGTCGTACAGGGGCTGACGATTCGCTATTCTTGTCTCTACTGCCGACAGCGCCGCCTGCGACATGCCGGTATAGAAGTTGATTTTGTGAATGCCGAGTTCAATTGCGCGCTTGAAATCGTCGTTGCTAATGCCGGAACCGCCGTGCAGTACCAGCGGGATCGCCGCCTGCTGGCGAAGGGCGTCCAGACGCGGAAAGTCGAGCACCGGTTCGCCTTTATATTTGCCGTGTGCATTACCAATGGCGACCGCCAGCGCGTCAATCCCGGTTCTGTCGACGAAATCACGCGCCATCATCGGGTCGGTAAATAGCGACTCGTCGGCATGACCATACAACGCGCCGCCCTCATCGCCTCCCACCGCGCCCAGTTCGGCTTCCACCGATACGCCGACGGCGTGACACATCTTCACCACTTCGCGGGTTTGACGAATATTTTCTTCATACTCCAGCGTGGAGCCATCAAACATCACTGAACTGAAACCTAAGCGCAGTGCCCGAACCACCGACTCAAAGTGCAGGCCGTGGTCAAGGTTCAGCACTACCGGAATGTCATGCCGCGCGGCTTCGAACTTGACCGCTTCGACCAGAGAATCCAACGAGATATATTTAAAATGCACCTCGGCGATGTTGATGATAAACGGCGAACGTTCCTGCTTTGCCGCGGCAAACAGCGCGCGCAGGAAGTGTGAGTCCAGAACGTTAAACGCCCCTAAGGCATAGCGGTGCTCGCGGGCATGGGCAAGGCCATCGGCGAGAGATATCAACGGCATAATGCGCTCCTTGGTTAGCGGAACAGGCGATACTCATTACACAGCACCAGCTGCGCCGGTTCGTCTTCTTCAATGTCGTTATAGCGGGCGATCGGTTGCAGAAAGTGGTTATCGTGGTCGTCGTCATTAACAGAAGAAACCTCGCCGACCAGCACGTCGCCAAAACCTTCTTCCGCCCAGAAGCTGTGATACAGGCCCGGCGGCAGGCAGATGCTTTCACCCGGCGTCAGGCGCAGTTGACTGCCTGCCGCATGGGTTTGCCGACAGCCGTCAATCACCACGCTCACGTCGCTGTCCTCCGTTTGTTCTCGGAGCCCCGCATTCCACAGTTCCACAATTAAATTACCGCCGCCGCGATTGATAATGTCTTCGCGTTTGCGCCAGTGAAAATGCATCGGCGTCACCTGCGCATCGCGAACATGCATGATTTTCTCGGCGTAGCATTTCTCGTAAGGCATTCCTTTCGGCGAGCCATTACGCAGGGTAAACAGCGTTAACCCTTGCGCGGCGAAATTGTTGCCGCCAAACGCGGTGACATCCCAACCGAGCTTAAGGTCGAAAACTTCGCTCCAGGCGGCGGGATCAAGCTTGCGCCATTGGGTCGGCGGGAAACTGGCGAAAGGGGGGAGATGCACGTCGTGCTGAGAGAAAAACTGGCGCGTGTGGCCCAGTATCTCGTTGATAGCGGAACGTTTCATCGGCAGAATCCTCCTTAATATCATGCCGGATGGCGCTGCGCTTATCCGGCCTACAAAATCATACCGATCTTGTAGGTCGGATAAGGCATTTTTGCCGCCATCCGGCGTTGTTGTGGCGGGTTATTTCACCGTCCAACCCTTATAGCTACCGACGTTGTTTTTATCGATCATCGTCACCGGGATCAGTACGGGCTCTTTCGGGGCGGGTTTCCCCTGCAATATGTCATAGCCGATTTCGACCGCTTTGGCAGCCATCACCTGCGGATCTTGTGCAGGCGTCGCCACAAATAGTGAGTTTTCCCGCTTCAACGCTTCTTCAGCGTCTGGCGATCCGTCTACGCCGACAATAAAGAATTCGCTACGTTGTGCCTGTTTTGCTGCCAGATCGGCACCGATCGCCGTAGGATCGTTAATGGCGAATACGCCGTCGATCTTCGGATTCGCCGCCAGCAGCGCGGTCATGATCTCCAGTCCGCCTTCGCGACTGCCTTTGGCGTTTTGGTTATACGACAGCACCTTGATATCCGGGTGGCGTTTAAACTCGGTCTGGCAGCCTTCGACGCGGTTCTGGACGGCGGAAACCGGCGGCCCGTTGATAATGACGACGTTGCCTTTCCCTTTCAGACGGTCGGTAATGTATTTACAGGCCATTTCACCCGCCTGGGTGTTATCGGAGGTAATGGTCGCATCTGCGCCTTCCGCCGCTACGTCAACGGCAACCACCACAATCCCTGCGTCTTTCGCGCGTTTTACCGCTGGGCCGATGCCTTTGGAGTCGGCGGCGTTAAGAATAATCATGTCGACCTTGGCGGCAATAAAGTTATCGATTTGCGACACCTGTTGTCCCAGATCGTAGCCGCTGGAAACCAGCGTCACTTTAACGCTATCACCCGCCAGTTTGCGTGCTTCCAGCTCCGCGCCTTTGGTGATCTGCACGAAGAACGGGTTGGCCAGATCGCCCACCGTAACGCCGATCGATTTCAGTTCTTTTGCCTGCACAAACGGAGCTGCAGCAAGCAGTGCGCCAGCACAGAGCGCGGTGACTAAGGGCTTCAATCTCATGCTGTATTCCTCGAAGTAAGATGTTGTTGTTATGCACTTTGATGGTGTCGGGTACGGTATTTGTCGATCAGTACCGCTATGATGATCACCGCCCCTTTGATCACCAGTTGCCAGAAATAGGAGACGCCCATCAGCGTCATGCCGTTATTGAGCGTGGCGATAATCAACGCCCCTACCAGCGTGCCGGTGATGGTACCGATCCCCCCAACAAAGCTGGTACCGCCGAGGATCACCGCCGCGATGGCGTCCAGCTCGTAACCCATGCCTAAGTTACCGTTGGCGCTGTATAGCCGTGAGGCGCTCATCACCCCGCCAAGACCTGAGAGCACACCGCTCATGCCGTAGACGAACAGCAGTACCAGCCACACTTTGATACCGGTTAAACGAGCGGCCTGCATATTGCCGCCGACCGCATAAATATGAACGCCGAGTGTGGTGCGCCTAAGAATGAACCAGCACATCACCACCACCGCCAGCGCAATGACCACTAGCCACGGAACCGGACCAAGATAGTTGTTACCGATCCACTCAAAGCTGATATTGGAATTGATCACCGTCGTGCCGTCGGCCAGCAGATAGGCCGCGCCGCGCAGCGCCGTATACGTTCCAAGCGTGACGATAAACGGTGGTAGTCCGGCAAAAGCAACCAGCGCGCCGTTAAACAACCCCAGCACCAGACCGAGCATCAGCGCCGCCGGAATCGACAGCATGGCAAACTCAGGGATCAGCGAAACGACCATAGCCGCGACGGCAGTGGTGCCGAGAATCGAGCCAACCGAGAGGTCGATCCCACCGGTCAAAATAATGAAGGTCATGCCAGCCGCCAGCACGATGTTGATCGACGCCTGGCGGGTAATATTCAGCAGGTTGCTTTCGGTAAAAAAGTTTGGCGCGATAAAGCCAAATACCGCCACTATCAGGATGAGAATCGGCAAGATGCCGACCGTTTGCATCAGATCGCTCATCAGCAATTTTTTCGCGGAGGCGGATTTCGCCACCTGCTGGGGAGTGGTTGGATTATTCATGGGACACCGCCTGATGATGGGAGTCGTTCACGCCGGTTGCCAGCGTCATAATATTTTCCTGGGTAATACTTTGCCCGTTCAGCTCACCGGCAATGCTGCCTTCCCGCATGACGTACACGCGATCGCTCATACCGACAACTTCCGGCAATTCGCTGGAGATCATCAGGATCGCCACGCCTTTGCGCGCCATGTCGTTCATGATCCGGTAGATCTCGCTTTTGGCGCCAACATCCACGCCGCGCGTGGGTTCATCGAGGATCAAAATGCGTGGGCCGATCGCGACCCAGCGTGAAATCAGCAGCTTTTGCTGATTACCGCCGGACAGCCCGCCCGCGCGTACCTGGGCGTGCGGAACGCGGATGTTGAGCAATTGGATGGCGTCATCGGAAATAGCCTGCGCCTTTTTGCGATCGAGCATGCCCCAGTTGGCGTCACGTTCCAGCGTCGCCATGGTGATGTTCTCTGCTGCCGCCAGCTCTAAAAACAATCCCTGCTCTTTGCGGTTTTCCGTCAGAAAGCCAATGCCGTGGTCAATCGCTTCGCGAGGGGAGTGGATCACCACCGGTTCACCGTCTACTTCAATCATGCCGCCGATGGCTTTACGCACGCCAAAAATCAACTGAGCCAGTTCAGAACGCCCGGCGCCGACTAACCCGGCAAGGCCGACGATCTCCCCGGAGCGCACCAGCAAACTGCACGGCTGGACTTTATGGCCGTCGGTCAGGTGGTGGACGTTGAGGCGCGCTTTACCTAAGGGAATATCGCGCTCTTTGTTGAACAAATCGCTTAACGGTCGGCCCACCATCATGCGCACCAGCTCAGAGGCGTTGAGTTTGTCGCGGGTCAGGCTGCCTACATATTGCCCGTCGCGCAGGACGCTGACGCGGTCCGAGAGTTCATACACCTCCGCCATGCGGTGGCTAATGTAGATAATCGCCATCCCCTCATCGCGCAGGCGCATGATCAGTTCAAACAAGCGGTGGGTTTCACGTGAGGAGAGGGCGGCAGTGGGTTCATCCATCACCAGAATGCGGCTGTTACGGTGCAGGGCGCGGGCGATTTCCACCTGCTGCTGTTCGGCGATGGTCAACGTCATCACGCGATCGCTGGCCTTAAACTGGGCGCCGAGTCGGTCGATGACTTTCTGCGACTGCATCACCATCTCTTTACGCTGGACCAGACCGCCGCGCGACAGCTCGCTGCCAAGAAAGATATTTTCCGCCACCGTCAGGTTCGGCGCGAGCTGCATCTCCTGGTAAATCAGCGTGATGCCTGCGCTGAGCGCGTCTTTTGGCCCGCGAATGTGAAACGGCTGACCGTCGATCAGGATCTCACCGCTGGTGGCGGTATACGCGCCAGCGAGGATCTTCATCAGAGTGCTTTTTCCCGCGCCGTTCTCCCCCATCAGGGCATGAATCTCACCCGGCCAGACCGTTAAATCGACCCCTTTCAGCGCGTAAAATTTACCAAACGCTTTGGCAATGTTGCGCATCTCCAGAACCGGTGTCCTGCTCATAGCGGATCTCCTGTGGGGTGGCCGATATCAGCAGTCCATCACAGGAATGTAAATGCAAAATGTCAGAAGCCGTTCATATTTGTCATATTGCGATTTTTCTTCACGGAGCGTGATATGCCGCAACCAGGACGTCACTTTTTCGCCAGTGCGCGCGGACGATTGCTGTTCTTCAATCTGCTGGTGGTGACGGTCACGCTGATGGTAAGCGGTGTGGCGGTGCTGGGGTTTCAGCATGCCAGTCAGATCCAGGAACAGGTGCAGCAGCAAACCGTTGACGACATGACCGGCAGCATGAACTTGGCGCGGGATACGGCGAACGTGGCGACGGCGGCGGTACGGCTGTCGCAGGTAGTCGGCGCGCTGGAATACAAAGGTGAAGCGGAGCGGCTGCAGGAGACGCAACGGGCGCTGAAGCATTCGCTGGAACAGTTGGCCACCGCGCCGTTGGCGCAGCAGGAACCGGCGCTGGTCGAGCGTATTATCCAGCGCAGCCAGGAGCTACAAAGCAGCGTGGAAGGTATGCTGCAGCGCGGGCAACGGCGACATCTGGAACGTAACGCCCTGCTCAGTTCGCTGTATCAGAATCAAAGTTATTTACGTCATCTGCAAAAGCTGACCGGCGCGCAGGATGACGTGCTGCTGGGGCAGATAGACCGCTTAATTGTTGCCGCCATTGAAACACCCACGCCGCGTTCGGTGGTGAAACAACTGGACGGCGTGATGCCCGCGCTGCCTGTGCAAAATAGCAGTCCGCTGATTACCAACATCCTCACCGACTTCAACCAGGAGTTGCATAAGCTGGAGCCGCTCTCTTCTGCGCTTGAGCAGAGCGATTTGGCGATCAACTGGTATATGTTTCATATCAAAGCGCTGGTGGCGATCCTCAACAGCGATATCAACCGGTATGCTTCGCAGGTGGCGCTGATCTCCGAACAGCGGGTGGCGCAAAGCCATCAGGAACTGCAATCTGGCGCGTTGTTTATTTTGGTGTTTGCGCTGTTGGCGGTGGTGATCACCGGTTTTGCCGGCTGGTATATCTACCGTAATCTCGGTTCTAACCTGACGGCCATTTCGCGGGCGATGACCCGGCTGGCGCACGGTGAATCGGACGTTAGCGTCCCGGCCCTGCAGCGGCGCGATGAGCTGGGCGAGCTGGCCCGCGCCTTTAGCGTCTTCGCCCGTAATACGGCATCGCTGGAGCACACCACCCGACTGCTAAAAGAAAAAACCAGCCAGATGGAAATCGACCGCACCGAGCGCCAGGGGCTGGAGGAAGCGCTGTTGCACAGTCAGAAACTGAAGGCGGTAGGGCAACTGACGGGCGGATTAGCGCATGATTTCAATAACCTGCTGGCGGTCATTATTGGCAGCCTGGATCTGGTGAACCCAGACTCTCCTGACGCGCCACGGGTCAATCGGGCGCTAAAAGCCGCCGAGCGCGGGGCGCTCCTTACCCAGCGGCTGCTGGCCTTTTCGCGCAAACAGTCGTTGCATCCCCATGCGGTGGAGCTGAAAACGCTGCTGGAAAATTTGGGCGAACTGATGCGCCACTCTCTTCCGGCTACGTTGACGCTGGAGATTGAAGCCCAGTCTCCCGCCTGGCCCGCGTGGATTGATGTCAGCCAACTGGAAAACGCCATTATCAATCTGGTGATGAATGCCCGTGACGCCATGGACGGGCAGGCGGGCACGATTAAAATCCGTACCTGGAATCAGCGGGTCACGCGCAGCGATGGGCGTAAGCAGGATATGGTGATGCTGGAAGTTGCCGACCAGGGAAGCGGGATGTCGCAGGAGGTGAAAGCTCAGGTCTTCGAGCCGTTTTTCACCACCAAACAGACCGGCAGCGGCAGTGGGCTGGGGCTGTCGATGGTCTACGGTTTTGTACGCCAGTCCGGTGGTCGCGTGGAGATTGAAAGCGCCCCTGGGCAGGGAACGACGGTCAGATTGCAGCTTCCTCGCGCGGTTGTGCCGGTGCAGACACCGGTGGAGCCAATCGCACAGCACACCCCGACTCGCGGTGAAAAACTGGTGCTGGTTCTCGAAGATGAAGCCGATGTGCGCCAGACGTTATGTGAGCAATTACACCTGCTGGGCTACCTGACGTTAGAGGCCGCCAACGGCGAACAGGCTATGCATATGCTGGCGGCTTCATCCGAGATTGATATTTTTATCAGCGACTTAATGCTGCCCGGTGGTTTAAGCGGTGTGGATGTGGTTAATCATGCGCTGGCACATTATCCACAACTGAACATCCTGCTGATTAGCGGCCAGGATTTACGTCCGGCGCATAACCCGGCGCTGCCGGATGTGGCGTTATTGCGTAAGCCCTTCACCCGGGGAGAACTGGCGCAGGCGCTGCGGCATTCGCGTAATTGAGATTCCTCCGCTACCCGCGCAAATACGCTTTGATTACCGTGGGGCGAGTTTCTTGATGAGGCTGGTTTTATGCAACGCTCCGCGACATTCTTACTTTTCACTCTGCTGATGATGACCACCGTATCGGCGCAGGCCGATATTATCGATGACACCATCGGTAATATTCAGCAGGCAATTAACGACGCATACAAACCGGACAGCGGGCGGGATTATGACGACTCTCGTGATGAAAGCTGGCAGCGACAGATGAGTGACGATCGTCGCAGGCAGTATGATAATCGCCGCCGCCAGTTTGAAGACCGCCGCCGCCAACTGGATGACCGCCAGCGCCAGCTCGATCAGGAACGGCGTCAGTTAGAAGACGAAGAGCGCAGAATGGAAGAAGATTACGATCGTTAGCGCAATCTTTCGCTGGCAAGGTTATAGGGAGCAGAGACCTGTTAACAAGCCTTTAAGTGCGATGTAAACCTACCTCAGCACAATCTCCATTCCGTCATACCCGGCTTCAAGCCCTGTCGGTAGCGGATTCTCCATCATCCACAAATCAAACTGATGACTGATATGCGTCAGGATCACCCGTGGGCAGCGGATAACCTCGTTCAAGGCGATAACGGTATTTACATCGCTGTGATTGCGCGGCGGCTCGGCGCGCGGGGCGTGGCTGCAGTCGATGATAATCACCTGAGGCTGGTTATTGTGGAGAAACTTCAGCGTCTTGTCGGGAAGTCCGGCGGTATCGGAGAGCCACGCCACGCGGCTGTGCGCGGTCTCCAGCAGATAGCCAAACGTCAGCTTTGAATGGTTGAGCGGGAGTGGTGTCACCTGCAACCCTTGCAGGTTAAACACCACGAATGGCGCGACGGTATGGCTAAAATCGAGGATGCCAGGGTGCTTAAACAGATCGTCGCATCCCTGTTCATCCGGCGGACCGTACACCGGGATAGTCGCCCCCACGCCCCAGCGCAGCGGAAACAGCCCCTGCACGTGATCCATATGGTAGTGGGTGAGCAGAAACTGCTGGAAGCTGCCTGCTGGCCAGTCGTCCATCAGATGCGGGATCCCCGCGTCCAGCAGCGTCACCGCATTGTTAAATTTGACCACCCCGCTACAAGGGCGTCGACGGTATTGCGCCAGTAAGCGTGCTCGTTGGCAGGCCGCACAGTCACAGCCAAATGCCGGCACCAGTTGCGCGCCGCCGGTTCCCGTCAGCGTAATGGTCAGACTCATAGCTCCCCCTACAACGGTTTGGTGAAGCGAAAATGGCTCATGGTATAGCCTTCGCGCTGGTAAAAGCGGTGCGCGTCAAGGCGTTGGGTACTGGTAGAAAGCTCGGTTATTTCTGCGCCCGCTTCGCGCGCGGTGGCTTCGGCCCAGGCCAGTAACTGACTACCCACTTTTAGTCCTCGTGCCTGTGGCATCACCACCAGTTCCTGGATCTCGCCAATCCAGTTGGCGTGGTGCAGATGAAACTGCAGATGCAGACCGATCAAGCCGACGACCTGTCCGTCGAGCAGCGCCAGCTGGTAGTGCATATTGGGATCTTGCAGATTTGCGGCGTAGCCGGCGCTAAAGGCCTGCAGGTCGAATTGGCCCTGTTTCAACTCACAGATAAGCGCGTAAACCGCATCGGTATCGTATAGCGTGGCGCGGCGTAATTCACAGACAGACATGTTTCTTCTCCTTGCGTCCCATCAGTGTGAGCAGTGTATCGACAGACTGTAGCAAACTTCCATCATTGTTCAGGACGTGGCAGTCATACGGCGTGTAGCGTGCCGCGCGTTCAAGGCGGGCAGCGATTTCCGTTTCGCTCTCCCGCCCACGTGCCTGCAGGCGCTGGCGTAAAATGGCCGGGGAAACCTGTAAGCAAATGGGAAGTAAAGAAGCGCCGTAACGGGCCTGCGCCTGGGGCAGATGCGCGCGCGAGCCGTTGACCACCACATCAAAACCGGCGTGCAGCCAGAGGTCAATCTCTACGCCGACGCCGTAATAGAAGCCGTTGGCGTGCCAGCTCAGCGCCAGCAGGTTCTGCCCGGCGCGGGTAAAAAACTCTGGTTCGCTGAGGGCAATATGGTTTTCATTCCCGGCGTTGGCGGCGCGGGTGATGTAACGGTGCGCCACCAGCAGTTGCGCAGGTTCCTGCTGGCGAAGTTCTGCCAGTAGACTGTCCTTACCGGAGCCGGACGGCCCCATCAGCCAGATCAGTTTCCCCATAGTCAGAATACCCTTTTGCCCTGACGCCAGACGTGGTCGATATGGATGTGATCGCCTTTGCGATGCGCCAGCACCAGATCCGCGCGTTTACCTTCGGCTACAACGCCACGATCGTCGAGATTTAATGCCCGCGCCGGATTGCGGGTCACCAGACGAATGGCCTGCGGCAGCGTAAAGCGGTTGGCGTCATCGTCCGCCACGCGAAATGCCGCATCGAGCAGGCTGGCGGGGTAGTAGTCGGAGGAGAGAATATCCAGCAGCCCCAGCTCAGCCAGCTTATGCGCCGCAACGTTGCCGGAGTGAGAACCGCCGCGCACGATGTTGGGCGCGCCCATCAGCACGTTCATGCCATGCTGGCGCGAGGCCTCTGCGGCGGCAAAGGTAGTAGGAAATTCGGCAATCACGCTGCCAAGTTGATGCGATTCCAGCACATGATCGCAGGTGGCATCGTCATGGCTCGCCAGCGCTATCTGGCGCTCACGACACATCTGAGCAATCGCCGTGCGGTTGGGTTGCGACCAACGTGCAGCCAGAGCTAACTGTTCTTCTTCGTAGCGGGCCATTTGCTCGTCGGTAAGTGAATACTTGCCCTGATAGTACTCGCGGTACTTCTCGCGATTGGCGAACTGACGCTGGCCGGGGGAGTGGTCCATCAGCGATACCAGCGTCACCGGCTCACGACCGACCAGTTTTTCAAACAGCGGTAGGGTGGTGTGATGCGGCAGCTCGCAGCGCAAATGCAGGCGGTGCTCGGCGCGATTGACCCCGCGCTTTTGCGTCTCTTCCACCGCGTTGATCATCTTCTCCAGATTTTCCAGACGGTCGCCACCGTCGCGCACATCGCCAATCGCCACCGCGTCCAGCACGGTGGTAATGCCGCTGGCGACCATCAGCGCGTCGTGGCTGCTCATCGCCGAGTGGGCGGGCCAGTCTACCTTCGGGCGCGGGGTGAAAAACTTGTCGAGATTGTCGGTATGCAGCTCGATAAGCCCTGGCAGCAGCCAGCCGCCTTCTCCGTCCATCGCTTGGGCCAGTTGGCTCTGACTTTCGGCAAAGGCGCGGATCGTTCCGCCCTCAATTTCCAGCGATCCTTGCACCACTTCATCTTCCAGCACCAGCTTTACATTATTGATAATCATGCTGTTGTTCCCATCAGGTGCAGGCGATCCGCGACGCGGTCGCGCACGGTTTGATCGTGAAAAATGCCGACAATTGCCGCGCCGCGGGCTTTCGCTTCTTCAATCAATGCGACGACGGCGGCGCTGTTTTTGGCGTCCAGCGAGGCGGTGGGCTCATCGAGGAGTAGAATCGGGTAATCGACGATAAACCCTCGGGCGATATTGACGCGCTGCTGTTCGCCCCCGGAAAACGTCGACGGCGCCAGATGCCACAGCCGCTCCGGCACGTTCAGGCGGGTAAGCAGGTTAGCCGCTTTGGCTGCGCACTCCTCGCGTGACACGCCGAGATCCAGCAGCGGCTGCATCACCACATCCAGCGCAGAAATCCTTGGGATCACGCGCAGGAACTGGCTGACCCAGCCGATGGTTGAACGGCGAACTTCCAGCACTTTACGCGCCGGAGCCTGCACCAGATCGACCCATTCGCCGCTGTGGCGGATGTGGATGTGTCCTTCATCCGGCAGGTAGTTGGCGTACAGCGAACGCAGCAACGTGGATTTGCCGCTGCCAGAGTGACCGTGCAGCACCACGCATTCGCCGTTTTTAACTTCCAGCGTGGCGTCTTGCAGCACTGGCAGACGCACGCCGTTTTGCTGATGCAGTACAAAGGTTTTACTGACGTTTTCAACGCGAATCGCGTTCATTTTTAGCCTCTTTAAGCATTTTTGCGTTCGATTGCCTGATGGCGCTTCGCTTATCAGGCCTACAACCGATGCCGATCCGTAGGCCGGGTCGCGAAGCGCCACCCGGCAAGACAAAATCAGTTTTGCAAAACAGATGACACCAGCAACTGGGTATACGGATGATGCGGATCGTCGAGTACGCGGTCGGTTAACCCACTTTCCACCACCTGACCCTGCTTCATCACCAGCAAACGGTCGGCCAGCAGGCGCGCTACGCCCAGATCGTGGGTGACAATAACCACTGCCAGATCCAGTTCCACCACCAGGCCGCGCAGCAGGTCCAGCAGTTTGGCCTGTACGGAAACGTCCAGACCGCCGGTGGGCTCGTCCATAAACACCAGTTTGGGATGGGTGACGAGGTTGCGGGCGATCTGCAGTCGCTGCTGCATGCCGCCGGAAAAGGTGGTTGGCAGGTCGTCGATACGCGAGGCCGGGATCTCCACTTCTTCCAGCCAACGCTGCGCGGTGGCACGGATGTCGCCGTAGTGGCGCGCCCCGGTGGCCATCAGGCGTTCGCCGATATTGCCGCCAGCGGAGACCTGACGGCGCAGGCCATCCAGCGGATGCTGATGCACCACGCCCCATTCGGTGCGCAGCAGACGGCGACGGTCGGCCTCGTTCATGCCGTACAGCGAACGGTTCTGATACAAAATCTCACCGCTCTGCGGCGTCAGCCGTGAAGAGATCGATTTCAGCAGAGTGGTTTTGCCGGAACCGGACTCGCCGACGATACCCAGCACTTCACCAGGCCACAGGTCAAAAGAGACATCGCTGAAGCCCTTGCCCGGCGCGTAGAGATGGGTCAGGTTGTTGACTGAAAGCAGCGGTTGCGTCATTTGCTGAGGGCCTCACTCTGTTGGCGGCAGTAGTCGGTGTCGGAGCAGACAAACATGCGTTTGCCGGTGTCATCGAGCACCACTTCATCGAGATAGCTGTGGGTTGAGCCACAGATGGCGCAAGGCTCATCCCAGCTCTGCACGGTAAACGGGTAATCGTCGAAATCGAGGCTTTCCACGCGGGTGTAAGGTGGAACGGCATAGATGCGTTTTTCGCGGCCTGCGCCAAACAGTTGCAGGGCCGGCATCATGTCCATCTTCGGATTGTCGAATTTTGGAATTGGTGACGGGTCCATGACGTAGCGGTCGTTAACCTTCACCGGATAGGCGTAAGTGGTGGCGATATGGCCGAAGCGGGCGATATCTTCATACAGTTTCACCTGCATGATGCCGTACTCTTCCAGCGCGTGCATGGTGCGGGTTTCCGTTTCGCGCGGCTCGATAAAGCGCAACGGCTCGGGGATCGGGACCTGGAAGATAATGATCTGGTCTTCCACCAGCGGCGTTTCCGGGATGCGGTGGCGGGTCTGGATCAGCGTCGCGTCTTCCGTGCGCTCGGTGGTGTTCACCCCGGTCACGCGTTTAAAGAAGTTGCGAATCGACACGGCGTTAGTGGTGTCATCTGCGCCCTGGTCAATTACCTTCAGCACGTCCGGCTCGCCAATCACGCTGGCGGTGAGCTGAATGCCGCCGGTTCCCCAACCGTAGGGCATCGGCATTTCACGTCCGCCAAACGGTACCTGGTAACCGGGGATCGCCACTGCTTTCAGAATTGCGCGGCGGATCATGCGTTTGGTCTGCTCATCAAGATACGCAAAGTTGTAGCCGGAGAGGTTAGTGGTCACGGGTAGCCTCCTGTTGCAGGCGTTTGAGCAGTTCCAGCTCGGCCTGGAAATCGACGTAATGGGGAAGTTTGAGGTGCGAAACAAAACCCGCCGCCTCGACGTTATCCGCATGCGCCAGCACGAACTCTTCGTCCTGCGCCGGTCCCGTGACCGATTCATCGTATTCGGCTGCCTGTAGGGCGCGGTCCACCAGCGCCATCGCCATCGCTTTACGTTCGCTCATGCCGAACACCAGCCCGTAGCCGCGGGTAAAATGGGGGGATTCGTTTTCTGGCGCGACAAAACCGTTGACCATTTCACATTCGGTCATCAGCAGTTCACCGACGTTCACCGCAAATCCCAGCTCTTCCGGTACGGTTTCCAGTGCCACATAGCCGCTGCGGATTTCAGCGGCAAACGGGTGATTGCGCCCGTAGCCGCGTTGGGTGGAGTAGGCCAGCGCCAGCAGATATCCCTCATCGCCGCGCATCAGCTGTTGCAGACGTGAAGCGCGTGAGCAGGGGTAGACCGGTGGCGTGCGGGTGATGTCGTCGGGCGTGGCGCCATTATCCTCTTCACGCTTTGCCAGTCCCTGGTTGGCCAGCAGGGAAAAGACGTGCGGAGAGGCGTCCTGCGCGTCGTCTGCGCTGCGCAGGGGGGGCGTTTCGCCATTGGCCAGCAGGGTAAAATCCAGCAGGCGATGGGTGTAGTCATAAGTGGGACCTAACAACTGCCCGCCGGGAATATCCTTGTAGACCGCAGAGATTCGGCGCTCAAGGCGCATTTCTGCACTGTTAACCGGTTCGCTGACCGCCACCTTTGCCAGCGTAGTGCGGTAGGCGCGGAGCAAAAAGATGGCTTCGACGTTATCGCCGCTGGCCTGCTTCAGCGCCAGCGCGGCCAGTTCGCGGTCGGCGATGCCGCCTTCGGTCATCACCCGGTCGACGGCCAGGTTCATCTGTTGTTCGATTTGCGCTACGCTCAGTTCAGCAATGGTCTCATCGCCCCGGCGTCGGTTTTCCTGCAGGGCGTGGGCGTTGGCAATCGCCTTTTCGCCCCCTTTGACGGCGACGTACATCAGCACACCTCCACATGGGTAGTTCGCGGAATAGCCAGCAGGCGTTCGCCGCAGGTGAGGATCAGGTCGACCCCCAGCGGGAACGGATGCGGGCGTTCGGTGAGTTCGTGAATCAGGCATTCCGGTAGCTGTGGCGCGATCATGCGCTCTTCAGCGATACCGGCGCCGGTCAGACGCAGCATGCGTCCACCGCTTAAGCCAGAGACCTGCACAATCAGCGTGGAGCTGGTTTCTGGCGCGACGGCGGAACCGGCGGAGAGGGCGTTAAGCTGTTCGCTGCTGATGCGTTCGTCGGCGACGGCAAAGGCCGCCAACTGCGGCTGATCCACCAGCGGCGCGTTGGTGTGAAAACGCAGATTCTGCCGGGCGATATCGTTATCCATCGACGGCGCCAGCCAGACTGGCGTGTCGCCATCGACCAGGGTCAGTAGCACGCTGGTTGTTGCCAGGCCCAGTGGCTGCCAGCCGTGTTTCAGTTGATGCAGGGCGACGATCACGCCCGGCTCACTCATGGCCTTCAGCAGGCGACGAAAGCTCTGCTGAGCATCCTGAACGGGTAAATTAAAAGCGGTTTGTAAAGTCATGCGTTATCTCCGCGTACCAGCGTGAAGAAGTCGACCCGGCTGGCGTTGACTTCGGCACGGCGCGCGCTAATCAGCGCATCGCGTTCCGCTTCCAGCGGGGCAATTAAGGTTTCCATTAGGCTCTGGAATGCGTTTGTTCCTGCAGCAGCGCGTCAATGACCGCGCACTGCTCGGCGTGTTGTTTGTTGCGTCCCAGCAGGTAGCTGTAGCCCAGCGTGCCGCTCTTCAGGCGTACCACTGCGCGGGTAAGCGTGGTATCACCGGCAAAGAAGCGGTTGCCGGTGCCGCCCATGCGAGCCTGGAGCTGCATCAGTCCGCTTTCCGGTGCGCGGATAAGTTCATAGTCTGGCGTCAGTTTGAGCGCGTGGATGCGGGCGTTCAGGGCATCGGCATTGCTGTAAGCCAGCGCGCGCATCCAGCGCTGGCGGGTCGCGGTATCGAAATGCATTCAGTGCTCCATAGTGAATTCGATCATGTCGGCGCGGGTCAGGCTGACGGAGTATTCCGCCGCGTGTTCTTCGCCTTCACGGTGGTTCAGGGTGCGCACGCACAGCAGCGGCGCCATATTGGGGATTTCCAGCACTTTGCTCTCTTTAGCCTGTGCGCGGCGGGCGCTGATGCGCGTTTGTGTGCGCAGGAGCGTCAGACCGGACTGTTCGCGCAGGTAGTCGTGCAGTGAGCCGTTGTTAAAGCCCTGCAGCAGCGGCCATAGCGTGAGGTCGGAAAAATAGTGGTCGATCTGGCACAGTGCGATACCGTTTACCCGACGCAGGGTGCGCAGATGAATCACGTTATCGCCCTCGTTAATGCTGAGCGCATCGGCAATGTGGCTGGAGGCCGGGCGCAGAACCGCCAGCAGTTTTTCGCTGGTGGGGTGGCTGCCCTGGTCCAGCAGGTTCTGGCTAAAGCGCGCCTGGGCATTAAGCGGGTAATCGAATGGGCGCATCAGCACCAGTACGCCGACGCCCTGGCGACGCTGGACCCAACCACGCTCAACCAACTGGTCAATAGCGCGGCGCAGGGTGTGGCGGTTTACCTCGTAGCGCGCGGCAAGCTGATGCTCGGCGGGCAGATAGTCACCGCAGCGATAATGATGACGAAGCTCCTGCTCAAGTCTCGCGGCAATTTCCTGATAACGCGTTGGATAACTGGTCGGATGTGTAGACAAGTGCATAGCAATCAATGCCTCGCTAATCAGATAAAGTGCTTACGCAAACGCTGGGAAAGGAAATCCAGCAGGCTGACGGTGACGATGATTAACACCATCAGGGCGCAGGTTTGCTGGAACTGAAAGCCGCGAATCGCCTCCCATAAGGTCACGCCAATACCGCCCGCACCCACCATTCCGACCACCGTGGCCGAGCGGACGTTGGATTCAAAGCGATATAGCGAGTAGGAGATAAGCAGCGGCATAACCTGTGGCAGAACGCCGTACAGAATCTCTTCAATTTTGTTGGCCCCGGTGGCGCGAATGCCTTCTACTGGACCCGGCTCAATGGCTTCTACCGCTTCCGAAAGCAGCTTGGACAGCACCCCGGTGGTGTGGATAAACAGTGCCATTACCCCGGCGAACGGACCTAAGCCCACGGCGACAACGAACAGCATGGCAAAGACCATTTCATTGATGGCGCGGCAGGCGTCCATCAGGCGACGCATCGGCTGGTAAATCCACCACGGTACGAGGTTATCGGCGCACATCAGGCCAAAGGGAATCGACAGCACAACGGCGAGGGCGGTACCCCAGACGGCAATTTGCAGGGTGACGGCCATTTCACCGAGATAGTCCTGCCACTGACTGAAGTCTGGCGGAAAGAAGTCGGCGGCGAAGGTCGCCATATTGCCGGAATCCTGGATCAGCGTGAGCGGAGCCATTTCGGCACCTTTCCACGAGATCACCAGCACGGCGAGAAGAATGGCCCAGCTCAGCAGTGAGAACCAGCTACGTTTGGGCGGGGCGACGGTGATGGTTTGCATGTTTAGCTCCGTGCGTAGGTTTATCGCCGGATGGCAGCTCTTGCGCCTTATCCGGCCTACAGAACATCGTCTGCCCGGTAAGCGAAACGCCACCGGGCATCAGGTTTACTGCACCGCTTTAGTCACGCTCGTCATGGCGCCCAGGGCGGCGGTCAAACGGTCAAGGTCGTCGAGCTGCGCTTTCAGCGCCGAGGTTTTGCTGGTTTTCTCTTCCTCGTTCAACCCTTTGTTGCCCTTCACGCCCTGCATCTCTTTAAACAGCGCCAGTTGGCGAATCGGTACCAGTTGCAGGTCGCTGGAGGCACGGAACGGTGCCCATCCCAGGCGTTCCAGTACGGTTTTCTGTTCCGGCGTTTTGCCGTAATTCATAAAGAAGTCGTACACCTTGTCCTTGGTGGTTTCGGAGAGGTTTTTGCGCCAGACGATCGGATCGCCCGGGATCAGCGGTGACTTCCAGATAACCTTCAGCTCTTTCAGTTTTTCCGGCGCGGAGGTTTTCAGCTTGTCGAGGTTTTCGGTGTTGTTGGTGGCGACATCGACCTGTTTGTTGGCGACGGCCAGCGCGTTGGTTTCGTGTCCGGCGTTAACGGTGCGTTTGAAGTCGCTGGCGGAGATGTTGTTTTTGGCGAAGACGTAGTAACCGGGGACGAGGAAGCCTGACGTTGAGTTGGGATCGCCGTTGCCGAATGTCAGATCCTTACGTTTGGCGATCAGATCGTTCAGGTTGTTGATCGGACTGTCTTTGTTAACGATCAACACGCTCCAGTATCCCGGGGAGCCGTCGGCAGCGACGGTTTGGGCAAACACTTGTCCGTTAGCGCGATCCACTGCTTCCATTGCCGAGAGGTTGCCGTACCAGGCGATATCAACTTTGTTAAAACGCATTCCCTGAATGATCCCGGCGTAGTCCGGAGCGAAGAAGGCGTTCACTTTCACGCCCAACGATTTTTCCATGTCCTTCAGGAATGGTTCCCACTGTGGCTTCAGGTTTTGCTGTGATTCGGTCGAAATAATGCCAAAGTTCAGCGCTTTTTCTTGCTCTTCGGCCTGCGCCGGGCTGAACAAGGTGCTGATGCTGAACATGCTGGTAAAGGCCAGCGCGGCAACGGTCTTATAGCTCATGTTGTTTCCTTAATTAGTCTTTGTTCCAGGCTATTTCACTTGCCAGCCTGGCTGCGCCAATAACGCCTGGTTTTTTAGAACTATGCAGCCTGCGCGTTCTGTTCGACGCGGTTCATGCTGCGGTAGAGATGGTCAAAACGATCGTTATCAAAATGCTGGCTGCTGCCATCAAAGAAGACGTTGCCCTGACGAAGCGCGACAATGCGTTCGCAGTAGCGCAGGGCGTAATCCACCTGATGCAGCGTGACGACCACGGTGATGCCGTCGGTCTGGTTAATGTCGCGTAGGGTGTCCATCACGATGCGTGCGGATTCCGGGTCCAGCGAGGCTATCGGCTCGTCGGCAAGGATCACTTTGGCTTGCTGCATCAGCGCGCGGGCAATCGCCACGCGCTGCTGTTGCCCGCCCGAAAGCGTGGAAACGCGCTGGTATGCAAAGTGCGCCATGCCAACGCGGGTCAGCGCCTGTAATGCACGCTGTTTCTGTTCCTGGCTAAACCAGCTAAAACAGGTGCGCCAAAACGGCGTGCTGCCGAGTGCGCCAATAAGGACGTTTTCCAGTACCGTCAGGCGGTTAACCAGATTGAACTGCTGGAAGATGTAGCCGGTGTGGGCGCGGCTTTTGCGGATATCGCGCGCCAGGCGGCCTTCATGTTGAACGGTGCGACCCAGCAGTTCGACGTGGCTACCCGGGGATTTATCACCGACGATCAAACCGCTTAAATGACGTAAAAGGGTGGATTTGCCGGAGCCAGATGGCCCAAGCAGAGCCACCATCTCACCGGAACAGATGTTCAGATCAACCGCATTGAGCGCCTGATGTTGATTGAAGGACTTGGAGAGTTTTTCGACGCGAATAATCGTTTGCATGATGCGGCCTCCCTTAAAAAGTGGCCCCATCGTGGCGGATCAATGTGACGTTTTCGTTAAGGGATGGTTACTTGGTGATGAAGAGTTGAGCGATTTTTGATGACAGTACGGGAGGGCTGGCCTCCCGTTGGATTACTCTGTAGGTTGCTGCTGTTTGACGACGTTGATCATCCACGGTACGCCATACCGATCGCTCACTTTACCGAAACCATGAGCCCAGAAGGTTTCCTGCCAGTCCATTTCGATTTTTCCGTTTGCTGCCAGGTTATCAAACCAGCGTTTGCCTTCGTCGACGTTTTGCGTGTCGAGTACCAGCGTAAAGCCAGAGTAGTGGGCATTTCCGTCGGGGGCGCTATCGCTCATCATGATGTCGCTGCCCGCAACGCGCAGGTTGGCGTGGGCAATGGCGGTATCGGGGAATTTCATGCCTGAAGGGCAACCCTCTTCGCTGTTCTGCGCCGGTTTGGGCATTTCACCGAAGTTGATTTTGTAGAGTAGCTCAGCGCCTAATGTTTTTTGGTAGTAGGCGATAGCATCAGCGCAGTTGCCTGCGAAGGAGATATAGGGACTTAACGGCATAATCTTTACCTCAGGTAAAAGAAACCAGTTAAGTGTAGTTATCGTCTGCAAAAATAAGCCAGGCGGGAAGTATGAGCTTCCCGCCTGGCAGATGAGCTGGCATCGGCCTGATTGACGTAGCGCCATCAGGCAATTTGCATCAGTTCTTTTTCACAAACTCAGATTTCAGCTTCATTGGGCCAAAGCCATCGATTTTGCAATCGATGTTGTGGTCGCCTTCAACCAGACGGATGTTCTTCACTTTGGTCCCGATCTTCAACATGGAAGAGCTACCTTTTACCTTCAGGTCTTTCACTACGGTAACGCTGTCGCCGTCAGCCAGCAGGTTGCCGTTGGCATCTTTAACGATCAGTTCGTCGCTGTCCTGAGCCGGTTCAGCATCGTTCCATTCGTGAGCGCATTCCGGGCAGATGAACATGCCGTTATCTTCGTAAGTGTATTCGGAGTTGCATTGTGGGCAGTGTGGTAATGACATGTGGATTTCCTCAAAAGTCAGCAGGGGCAAATGCGCCCAAAAATGGCAGATTGCCGAAAAAGGCCGCAATTATACATAAAATCCCTGCTTTTGTCGGGACTACTGCGCGATTATGCAAAATGATCTGCTGTAAAGACCCTTTGCTTTTACCTCAATGAAAGTATGGCGGAATATTTTTTAAGGGAAATTGCTACGCTTAGGTATTTAAGATAAGGTGAGGCGAAATATCTGATATTCATAGGTAACGTTGCTTACGGATGCCTAAGCCATTGTGATTGAATATCATTGACCCCCTTAATTTTAGTAGGGGGATTACGCGGGTATTTTTTAAAACTGAACTACGCTGTTTATCTTTCTTACTTATTACATAAGTGAGAGGCATCCGGCCAGCGGTTATACGCCAAATTTATTTTAATAATATCAGTTGGTTGTTTTGATTTTAATTATTTCTACACGTAATTATAAAAGCCAAAAAATCTATAAATAAAACGATTGGGCTAAATAAAAGTAATACCATTTGCGTTAAGGAAGAATTTTCCATGCACACACAGACAATATATGAATTAAGTCAGGAAGCGGAACGCTTGCTGATGCTCTCGCTTGAACATCTCAGGCAATTGCAAAAATTGCCTATGACGTCGTTGGATGATGTCGCGCTAAAACAAGGAGAGCATAGCAGACAGGTGGTTCAGCCTCTGCATTTCAGCGCGCGTGGCATGGATGTCCAGCAGGCAACGCTCAATAATGAACTGCGTAAGATTACGCGTCTGGAAATGGTGCTGGCGATTGTCGGTACCATGAAAGCGGGAAAATCGACGACGATTAACGCGATTGTAGGGACCGAAGTTTTACCTAATCGTAATCGTCCCATGACGGCGCTACCAACGTTAATTCGCCATACGCCGGGGCAGAAAGAGCCGGTGTTGCATTTTTCACATGTCACGCCTATCGATGCCTTAATGAAGGTTTTACAGCAGCGCGTGCGCGAGTGCGATCGCCAGCGTCTTACGCAGACCCTGGAAATTGATAAGGATATGAATGTCCTGCTGCAGCATATTGAAAACGGCGTGGCATTTGAGCGGTATTACCTTGGCGCACAGCCTATTTTCCATTGCCTTAAAAGTCTGAATGACCTGGTGCGTTTGTCAAAAGCACTGGAGGTGGATTTTCCTTTTGCCGCCTATGCCGCGATTGAGCATATTCCGGTTATCGAGGTCGAATTTGTCCATTTGGCCGGTCAGGCGAGCTATCCTGGGCAATTAACCCTGCTGGATACGCCGGGGCCGAATGAGGCCGGGCAACCGCATCTACAAAAGATGCTGAATGAACAGCTGGCGCGGGCTTCTGCGGTACTGGTGGTGATGGATTACACCCAACTGAAATCGATTTCCGATGAAGAAGTGCGCCACGCGATCATGGCGGTCGGCAAGTCAGTGCCGCTGTATGCGCTGGTGAACAAATTCGATCAGAAAGACCGCAACAGTGACGATGAAGAGCAGGTGCGGGCATTAATTTCCGGCACGCTGATGCAAGGCGGGATTGCCCCGGAGCGAATCTATCCGGTTTCTTCGATGTGGGGGTATCTGGCGAACAGGGCGCGTCATGAGCTGATGACTCGTGGGCGGCTGCCGGATCACCAGGTGCAACGTTGGGTACAGGATTTTGCCGAAGCGGCGCTTGGCCGACGCTGGTGCACCAACGATCTTGAGGATACGGAGCACATCCGCCATGCAGCCGATCTGTTGTGGGAGGATTCGCTGTTTGAGCAGCCGATCCAGAAAGTGATTCATGCCGCTTACGCCAATGCTTCGCTGTATGCGCTACGCTCAGCGTCGCATAAGTTATTGAACTATGCGCAAAGCGCGCACGAATATCTGGAGTTTCGCGCTCATGGGTTAACGGTTGCCTATGAAAAACTGCGGCTGAACATCACGCATATTGAAGAGGATATGCAGCAGTTAGAAGTGAGTCAGGGGCGGGTGAGTGATGAAGTCAGTCATGAGGTCGAGCTGGCGCTGGAGGCTGCCGCGGCCTATCTCAATGAGCAACAGACTGAGATTCTGTGCGGCATCAACACGTTCTTTATCAAAGAAAACGTCCTGATGATGTCACAACATGGCCAGGGGGCTGGCGTTTCCTCGGCAGAAATGGCCGGAGAAATGCTGGTGTTGCACGATGAAGGGCAGGCGAAAATCGTGCTGGATAAAATGCGCTCGTCCTGTGAAGTTGTCTTGCTGGCAGCGCAGGAAAGCATTAGCCGGGATTTAGCTCTGCGCTTTGAACAGCTTGAGTCGACGCTGTCCCGGGCGCTAAATGACGCCATGCGCCCCATTGAGCAGCGGGTGAAAGAGGAGCTGAACCACGCTGGTTTTCGTGCGCGGATCCGTTTTCCGGCGTTTCATGCGGCGATGTTTAATTTCAACACCCGCCAGTTGTTCAACGAGGCCATTGAGCAGGATATTCCGGCGGAAAATGCGCCGTCAACTGGCGGTGTGGTGCGTGATACCTTCTCTCGCTGGTTGAATCAGCCCAACTGGGGATGGAATGAGTACGTCGAAACAAAAACGCGTTATCTCATTGATATGGGTGCACTGCATAAGAACCTTGTGCACTATGTCACCCAGTTTTGCCAACAAATTCGTAAAGCTTTAGCTGCGCAGGTCGATATTTCCGTTACGGCAGGCATGGCCACGTTTTTTGCTGATTTTTCACTGTGTTTGACGCAATTACAGGCGAGCCTGCGTGAGAGTTTGACCCTGCGCCAGCAAAATGAATCTGCGGTGAATGCCTTGAACGAACAACTGCAGCATCGCATTACGACTGCGGCATGGCTTTATGAAGATTCCCGCTTGCTGCGCGACGATATCAATACCCTTTTTGCAACCGAGCACACATGACTAACGTGTTACTGGAAGGCCCCGGGCGGACGCTGGAGTGTGTCTACCCGAAGTTTATGGTCGATCTGGTTCAGGGAGATGAAACCAAACGTTCCGGCGGTTTTCTGCAACAGCAGCAGCGGCTGCGTGCGCGTCTGACGCAGGAGGTGCTATCCCAGACGCAACTGCGAGCATGGGTGTTGGCAGGCGTGTCCAGCGAGCATCTGGTGATGCGTCTAAAACTGGTGGAAAAACTGGCGGGCATGATCGATCCGGGCCATCTGGCGCTGGTACGGATCGCCGAAGGGTTGATGTTTTTACAACAAACCGAACACCCGCGTGGACTCTCCACGCCTGGTCTTCAGCAGCAGATAAATTCACTCGCTGACTGGTTTACCCAGCGCGGCGCTTATAAAGAGAAGGCGGTGACGCAACGCGGCCTGACGGTGCAAGCGGGCGAACATAGCGAGCAAATTTTTACCCGCTGGCGGGCTGGCGCGTATGACGGCTGGTCGTTACCTGGACGCTGTTTTGTGGCGTTAGAGGAGCTGCGTTGGGGAGCCTTTGGTGACGCCTGCCGGTTAGCAAATGTCGATGTGGTATCAATGCTAAAAGACAACCTGCGAACGATGGCTGCTCAGGCGCTGGCAGACAGCGTGAATGCAGCCCCCGCCACGCGTCATTACTATCATCATTGGCTCAGCACGCCGGTTGTTGGCGGCTCGGGTGAGCACAACGATATGTTGAGCTGGCTCGGAGACTGGTGCGATGCGCAGCGTCATCCGGTGAGCTGGTCGGTGACGCAGCGTTGGCAAAATGTGGCGTTGGGCATGCCGAGATTGTGTTCGGCGAAGCGGCTGGTTGATGCGATGGTTGAGGAGATTTTTGCACCGTCCCAGCTCATCAATTGAGCAGGAACGGTGAGTGGGATAAAGGCAGGTTTAGTGGTGCAGGGAGTCTGCCGGGGTAGCCGCCGTCTCATTGACTACCGGGTTTTTATTAAAGCGTTTGGCATACAGCGCGGTGATAATCGGCACCAGAATCGCGGTGACTATCACGCTGGCGGCAACCAGCGCCGTAGCGGATGCGGCAACCGGTTCAAATGCCGGGTTAATCTGGGCGATAATCACCGGGTTTGCCACTGCAGCGCCTGCCGCAGAAGAGGCTGCTACGCCTGCCGTACCGTTCCCGCCACCAATAACGCGGTCAGCAATAATCAGCGGAATACCGGTGATGACGATAACCGCGACGCCCAGCAGGATGCCCAGCAGACCCGTATCAACGATGACGCTCAGGTTAATCGTGTTGCCCAGCGCGAAGCCGAAGAACGGGATCAGCACCGGCGTGGCTTTGCTGAAGAAGGAACGCAGATCGTGATCCAGGTTACCCAACGCAAAACCAATCAGGAACGGTAATACCGCGCCGACAAAATGGTGTGGTTCGAAGGAAGCCAGACCCGCGGAGCCAAGGATCACCATGGTCATTAGCGGACCGGATTCCAGAGACATCAACACAAATGCGCCAGACTCTTCTTTGGTTCCGTACTGGTTCATCAGGCTGGCGTACAAACCGCCGTTGGTCATGTCCATCGCTGAAACAATTGCCAGTACCGAAAGACCGGCAAAGAACCCGGTTTGAATACCGGTATCAGGAATAAATGAAGCAGCAATCATTGCCACTACCCATGCCACGGCTATTTTAGTTAATACCAGTGTGCCGGATTTGCGTAATACTGTGCCGGTTGCCCGTAAATCAATAGATGCACCGATACAAAAAAACCACACTGCCAGAATCGGCACCGTTCCGCTGATCATTCCTTTGGTAAACGAACCGAAATACGCGCCGGTATCCGGAGCTAACGTATTTAACACTGCGCCTAATAACAGAGGAATCAACATCATTCCGCCAGGGATGCGTTCAATCGTGGCTTTAATTTTCATAAGCGTCCTCATCTCTTGTCGCAGGTAATACACGCGCAAGGAAATAAAAATTAATAAATTCAAGTGTTTACTGTTGTTTCTTAACAAAGAAAACAGCTATCTCTTTGTTTTATAAAATCTAACGCGGCATACGTTGAGCGTGTTGCTGCTCCCAGGGATATTGCGTCTGGAATTAGTTTGCATTCATGGGAACATTGATTCAATCAAAATAAAACGATGTTTTAGTTATCTTCATCACATATTCCGAGCAAAAGTTCCTGAGTGCTCTGATAATTAAAAAAGCTGTGATCTTTTTGTGAAGAGATTAGGTGGGTTTTTGCCTAGCAGAATAATAGTGACTGTTGTGATTGTTGGTGCAACAAAGCGATTTATTCTTGTATTTAATTGCCAGAAAATCGCAAGCATTACATGTAAAAAAGTTGACTAAGAATGACCTGATTTACGCATGTTGACGAAATGGAAATCTATATGTGAAGTTGATCACAAATTTAAACACTGTTAGGGTAAAGAGGTCATTAACCGCCCAATCAGGCGTCAACAGGTTCGGTTGTACTGCTCGTTTCTCGTCAGTGTAAGTAAACCTGCTACGCTTGTTACAGGGAATGCGTCTGTGCATTCCCCGCTCGGTGATGACCTTGACGCAGGGGCGTTGAGGGACTCGATCTGTAGCGTGACAGGGCTAAGTCTATGAGGACGAGTATGCTAAAAAGGAAAAAAATAAAACCAATTACGCTGCGCGACGTTACCATCATTGATGACGGTAAACTGCGAAAAGCCATTACCGCAGCGTCGTTAGGTAATGCGATGGAGTGGTTTGATTTTGGTGTTTATGGGTTTGTTGCTTACGCATTAGGTAAAGTGTTCTTCCCGGGGGCTGACCCCAGCGTACAGATGGTTGCTGCACTTGCCACCTTCTCTGTTCCCTTTCTGATTCGACCGCTTGGCGGATTGTTCTTCGGTATGCTTGGCGATAAATACGGTCGTCAGAAGATCCTCGCTATCACCATTGTGATTATGTCGATAAGTACCTTCTGTATCGGTCTCATTCCCTCGTATGCCTCGATTGGTATCTGGGCGCCGATTCTGCTGTTGCTGTGTAAAATGGCGCAGGGGTTCTCAGTCGGCGGAGAGTATACCGGGGCGTCGATTTTTGTCGCAGAGTACTCGCCAGACCGTAAGCGCGGATTTATGGGCAGTTGGCTGGACTTCGGCTCGATTGCCGGGTTTGTGCTGGGTGCGGGCGTGGTAGTCCTGATCTCAACTATCGTCGGCGAAGAAAACTTCCTTGAGTGGGGCTGGCGTATTCCGTTCTTCCTGGCGCTACCGTTAGGGCTTATTGGCCTGTACCTGCGTCATGCACTGGAAGAGACTCCGGCGTTCCAGCAGCACGTGGATAAACTGGAGCAAGGCGATCGTCAGGGACTGCAGGACGGTCCGAAGGTGTCGTTTAAAGAGATTGCGACCAGGCACTGGCGCAGCCTGCTGGCATGTATTGGTCTGGTGATTGCCACCAACGTCACCTACTACATGCTGCTCACCTATATGCCGAGCTACCTGTCGCATAACCTGCATTACTCTGAAGACCACGGCGTGCTGATTATTATCGCCATCATGATTGGTATGCTGTTTGTGCAGCCGGTGATGGGTCTGCTCAGCGACCGCTTCGGGCGCCGTCCGTTTGTGATTATGGGTAGTATTGCGCTGTTTGTGCTGGCTATTCCGGCATTTATTCTGATTAACAGTAACGTCATCGGCCTGATTTTCGCCGGGTTGCTGATGCTGGCGGTGATCCTCAACTGCTTTACCGGGGTGATGGCGTCAACGTTACCAGCGATGTTCCCGACGCATATTCGCTACAGTGCCTTGGCCGCAGCGTTTAATATCTCGGTATTGGTCGCCGGTCTGACACCGACGTTGGCCGCATGGCTGGTGGAAAGCTCGCAGAATCTGATGATGCCTGCTTATTATCTGATGGTGATTGCGGTGATAGGTTTAATTACCGGCGTGACCATGAAAGAGACGGCTAATCAGCCGCTGAAGGGGGCTACGCCTGCCGCTTCGGATATTCATGAAGCGAAAGAGCTCCTCGGCGAGCACTACGATAATATTGAGCATAAAATCGAAGATATCGATCAGGAAATTGCTGAGCTGCAGCTTAAGCGTACGCGCCTGGTGCAGCAGCATCCGCGGATTGATGAGTAATCATGTGATTTATCATATCCACTTAAGGTTGGCTTAATCTGCGTCAGGCAAACTCTCCTCCAGAGTATCGGAGGAGAGTGTCATGAAAAACCGCATTTATGAAAGTTTGACCACCGTGTGCAGCGTGCTGATCGTCAGCAGCTTTTTGTACGTTTGGGTGAGTTCTTACTGACCTTTCGCTAATTCCACCCAAGCGCGAGTGCCGGTGGTTCCCTGACGATTTTGCAAATAGAAATGCCCGTGATGTAACTGGGTGATACGACTGACAATGCTCAGCCCCAGCCCAATCCCGCCAAAACGGCTGTCCATACGCACAAACGCTTTACTCAGCTCCCCGCATTTACTCTCATCAATGCCAGGGCCTTCATCTTCGACGGCGATAACGGCATCATGCTCTGTATTCAGGCTAATCGTAATATGGGTGCCTTCCGGGCTGTAACGATGCGCGTTCTCCACCAGATTTCGCAGCAGCATTCGTAATAGCGTCGCATCGCCACGTACGACAACGTCCGCCGTGCTTTGCGGTAGGAGCAGCGTCTGCTGACGCTGGTCCAGCATGGTGCTGAGTTCATCGTAGGAGGGCAAAATCACGTCCTCCAGCAGTTTGACGTGCTGGTAGCTCCCGGCCGAGAACGACTGTCCAACGCGGGCGAGTTGCAGCAGTTGCGACACGCTGTCCATCATTTGGTCAAGGCGGGCGATTAACGGTGAAACGTCGACCTTATGGGTTTTGGACAGTAATTCCAGATGCAGGCGAACGCCTGACAGTGGGGTGCGCAGTTCGTGGGCGACATCGGCGGTAAATAAGCGTTCGTTTTCAATGGTGCTCGTCAGCCGCGTCACCAGCTCGTTGAGCGCTGAGACGACCGCCTGGATCTCAACGGTTGAACTGTGAACTTCAATCGGAGCAAGGTTATCGGCTGCCCGCGTTTCTAACTCTTTTTGCAGATCCGCCAGCGGGCGAGTAATACGCCGCACTGCCTGGTAGCAAATCAGCAGCGTCAGGCTGACCATAAAGATACCGGGGACGATCAGGCTGGCGATGGCCTCGCGGATTTCATGCAGGATGTGGCGATCGTTGTTACGATTTTCGCGTAACGCCTGTTCGAATAGCTGTATTTGTTCGGTGCTTTCGTGCCACAACCAGAAGGTGCTAATCAACTGGAAGACCAGCAGAATAAGACCGATGGTAAGCATCAGGCGATGACGCAGCGGGAGCGGTTTTTTTAGATATTGCAGTAGCTTCACTTAGCTTTCCTCAGTGGCAACCAGCATATAGCCAAATCCCCTGACTGTGCGGATACGTGCTTTACCCACTTTGTCCCGCAGGTTGTGAATGTGCACTTCCAGCGTATTGGTCGACGGTTCGTTATCCCAGCTGTAGATGTCGTTATACAGGATCTCCCGGTGTACCGGGCTGCCCGCCTTAAGCATCAGGCGCGACAGGAGTGCGTATTCTTTCGGCGTTAAGATAACTTCTTGTCCATCCATCCACACCTGGCGACGACCGATATTCAGCGTCAGGTTACTGACAATGAGTTCACTTTCACCCTGATTGTTATGACGACGCAGCAGCGCCCGGATGCGGGCATGCAGTTCTTCCAGTGCGAACGGTTTGACCAGATAGTCATCGGCGCCAACGTCCAGCCCGCTGACCCGGTCTTTCACCGTATCGCGGGCGGTGAGGATAAGCACCGGCACGGTGTATTTTTTCTGTCTGATGCGGTTCAGGAAGTGCAGGCCGTCTTCATCCGGTAAGCCCAGGTCCAGAACCACCAGACTGTAATGCCCGGTCTCCAGACACTGCTCCGCGGCACGGGCCGTTGATACGCCGTCGCAGGCATAGCCTTCTGTTTGCGCGGCGAGTATCAGTCCCTGTAATAACAACGTATCGTCTTCAACAATCAGAATTTTCATTCGTTTAGCCTCCCCGGCAGGGTTGCAGAATATCATCTGCCGCCTGATATTTCTGTGTTTGCACGCCTGTTAATCCCAGCAGGGTTGAGAAGAAATTATCCTGTGAGAAGTCCTCTGAGCCTGCCCGTTTTTGCAAACATGTCTGAGAGACTTGATAGCGTTGCTGATAATCCTCTGAGAGCCACAGCAGCATCGGCACATGTTTTTGCGTTTCTGGCGCAATCGAATACGGCAGGCCGTGTAAATAGATGCCATTTTCCCCTAAGGATTCACCGTGATCGGAAAGGTAGACCAGGCTGGTGGTGAAATTGTCCTGATGCTCTTTCAGTATATTGATTGCTTTATCAACAATATAGTCGACGTAAAGAATGGTGTTGTCATAGGTATTGACCAACTGTTGCTGTGAACAAGTCTGGATTTCGTTGGTGTCACAGGTTGGCGTAAATTTCTTGAACTGCGCAGGATAGCGGTTGTAATAGGTCGGACCGTGGCTGCCGATGGTGTGCAGCACAATCACGCCGTCGCCTTGCAGGTTATTAATGTACTCTTCCAGCCCGTGGAACAGCACGTCATCGTAGCATTCCCCGTCAATACACTGCCCTGGCAGGTTCAGCTTAGTCATATTCTGGTGCGGTACCCGGTCGCATGCCCCTTTGCAGCCGCCGTCGTTATCGTTCCACAGAACGTTAATTCCCGTCCGCTGAATAATGTCGAGCACGCCTTCCTGATGCTGCGCCAGTTCTTCAGCGTAGTGCGCGCGTGGCATTCCCGAGAACATGCAGGGGACAGATACTGCCGTTGCCGTTCCGCAGGATGTGGTGCGGGGGAAATAGACCACATCATCTTTTTCCAGCAACGGGTTGGTCTGGCGCGAATAGCCTGACAGCGAGAAGTTATCGCCGCGTGAGGTCTCGCCGAGCACCACAATCGTCAGGTTCTTACGCTTTTCTTTCATCATCAACGGATTGCGATGGGCGTCTTCGCCAATGCGCACCAGCGGCAGGTGGGCCAGTCTTTGGTGTGAATACCAGGAAGAGGTCGCCACAATGCTGTTGGATGGGCTGAGGGATTTCACCAGTTCTTTATTGTTGCGAAACAGTGAGGCGTAATCTTTGTAGAAGAACGCGGCGACCAGCACGATCAGCAGCGCGGAGATCAGAATATTCGCGCCACGGAACAGTACGCTGCGCATGGCCGGGGCGATCGGTTTGATTCTTACCCAGCAGGCAATGAGCGCGGCGAGAATGCCGCTTACTCCGAGCGTGATGAGCATTTGCGGCGTCAGCAAAGCAAAGGTTTCGGCGGGTGTGGTGTCCATCATATTGGCGATCATCGAGCGGTCAATGATGATGCCGTAGGTCATGATGAAATATTGGGCCGATGCGCCAACCAGAATGAAAACGCAGGCCACCAGGCGATTAAGCCACAGGAATGAGGCCAGCGTCAGCACAATGTTCATGACGCTGAAAGCGACGACCGGCATCGACAAAAACACCAGCACGTTACGCACGGAATCCAGGGGCAGTTCTTGCAGCACTTGTTTATAGAACGCAATGTTCAGGAAAGTCGCAAGATAAAATGAGATCAGGAGAAGCCAGCTGATTAGCCCGAGAGTGGGTCTTTTAAACAGGTGCTTTAACATTAAGGGGGTTCCATCGACTAAGTGCTACAAATCCTCTCAAAGTAAAATTAAGCCAACCTTAAGTTCTTAATGTTGATTTCAGGAATCGCGGGGGGGCGGCGTTGGCCCGATGGCCTTACGCCATCGGGCAACGACGACTGTTTGCGTTAGTTATTGTTTACCGGGGCATCCAATGGATATGGGTTTTTATGGATCCGATTGTAGTTCAGTGCATACAGCGCGGTGATGATCATCAGTGTGACGAATGACCACATCACCTCTTTGGCACCGGAACCGACAACGGCCCAAATGCAGTAAACAAAAGCGATAAAGGTCACCAGTAAGTACATCGGACGCGCTTTACCAAAGTGACCATGGCCGAGCAGCAGCAGCGCGGCGCAGGTGTACAGATACGGCACCAGCGTGAAGATAACGGAGACCGAAGAGACCAGACCAAACTCTTTCGCAGCGTTTGGCGACATGCTGCTGAACTGGAAGATGGTCATCAGAACGCCGACGATAATTAACCCGGCTACCGGCGTACCGGCTTTGTTAACGCGGGCAAAAATCGGTGGGAACAGGCCGTCATCGGCTGCCGCTTTGGCGGTTTGCCCGGCCAGCAGCGTCCAGCCGCCCAAGGAACCAAGGCACCCGGCCGCAGCACAGAAGGAGACAATCGCCCCAGCGGTGTCACCCAGCGCCATGCGTGCGGCATCACCGAACGGGGAGGCTGAAACACGCAGCGCCGCGTTAGGGATCATACCCATAATCGCCGTGGTGGAGAGCACATAGCAAACGGCGGCAATCAGCACGCCGCCCATGGTGGCGATAGGCACGTTACGTTTGGGATTTTTAACCACACCTGCCGCGACGGAGGCGCTTTCCACGCCGATAAATGACCACAAGGTTACGTTCAGAGTGCTTTGAATCGCACCGAAGGTGTTCATGCCGCTGACGTTCCATGCCGCCATATAGGTTTCACCCCGGAACCAGAACCAGCCGAAGACGGCAATACCGACAATTGGCACCAGCGCCAGTACCGTTGCGACGGCCTGTACACGGGTGATCATTTTTGGTCCGACAATGTTCAGCAATACGAAGATCCACAGTACCACGACGCAGGTCAACGTCAGGACCAGCGGATCTTTTAAGATGGGGAAGAAGTAGCTCAGGTAACCGACGCCAATAACCACCATGGCGATGTTACCAATCCAGCAAGCCAGCCAGTACAGGACGTTGGTCTGGTAGCCCAAAAAAGGACCGAAACAGCGGCGGGCATAAGCGTAAGAACCACCGGGACTGGAGTCTAAGGACGACATTTTCGCGTACACCATCGACAGCGCCAAAGCACCGATAATAGTGACCAACCATCCGTAGATTGCAATCCCGCCAGTTGACGCAAGGTTTGCGGGTAGCAGGAATACACCGGAACCCATAATATTCCCCGACACCATAAGGGTGACGGGGATTAAGCCCACTTTGTGAGCATCAGCATCCGTCGACATATTTAGTAACTCCTGATAAGGATAAATGACGTCTTATCATACCTCTTCAGAAGACTATTTTATGATGGCGGACTGGGGGTATCGCTAATGCTGATATTATTATGGCTTATCGCTAACTGATTAAAAATCAGGCAGCGGATGGCTCCCTATGTTGACTGACGTAATGCAGAGGCGTCATCCCATAGAACTCTTTGAATACGGAAATAAAGTACGAGGTACTGTTATATCCGCACAGTTGAGAGACCTGGGAAATGTTTTTGCCGTCCATCAATAATTGATTGACGGCATAACGCATGCGACACGTGGTAATTATTTGGCTGTAACTTGTATTTTCACTTTTGAGCTTTTTCTTTAACAAACTGGGGCTCAGGCATAAGCAACTGGCAACCATGCTTAAATTCCAGTCTTTATGTATATCGCTCTCAATAATGTGATAAACGCTGTCGCTGATACGACTGCGTAGTATATGCATGAGCAGAGAAATAAACTTTTTGCTGCCGAGAAAGCGTGATAATACCGTGAACAGTAGCGAGCGCGTGCGCACACTTTCACCTTCGTCCATTGTGTCCATTACGCTATATTGGGCAGCCACCCGGAAGACATCCGGCGTCAGACAGACGGCGGTCATCACTGGGTTGGCACTGCGTTGCCAGAGTGGGATCTGTGAAAGGTCTTTATTTAAAAAACGTAGATAGTCTTTAATGATATCACGGCTGATATGTACGACCAGTGCGTTATTAAGTGATGAGAAATCGATAATATTATTATCGCATGCTACCAGCGCCATATGATTAGCTTTTAAGCTGATGGCTTCTTTACCGTTAATCCTTAACCAAACATCCTTCTCCGTTAATACAACAACACAAGCTGCTCTGCTGCAAACCCTCATACCCAAACTCCAGGAATATGAACATAAAACACCGTAGCTCACCATCAGATGAACCATATCGGCTAAATTGAAATTGTATGATGAATCCAGGACCGCATTAAAATAACGTGTCTGAAATTAATTACAATGTTTGGTGGGATTTTTCTTATGTACACTTTTTTTTACGCAAGTGGAAACGTGATATTTGCGTATAAAAAAAGCGCGGGGTGGTCCCGCGCAAAAAGGTATGACAATGTTATTGTTTTGCAGCAATACTCAGGAATTACTCAAGCATGACATGTCTACCTTAAAAATCGGACTATCTATAAAATGACATTATGCTTTCACGCACATGACGTGATATACACCGTCAATAATTTCCGTTCCTTCGGTTTCATGTTCAAATCCAGGGAAGTGGTGGTCCCAGGACTGCAACGAACGTAGATAACTAATCTGCGGGCTATTGGCGTCGCCAAAGTTTTCCCCGGACAGCAGCATTGGAATTCCCGGTGGGTAAGGAATCACGGAATTCGCAGCTATACGACCCGGCAGATTTTCAATGGCCACCATCTCAACGTTATCGCTGACTATCGCGTTATAGGCTTCACGCGGGGTGATTTCAGCAACAGGCAGGCCGGAGTAGGCCGCGTTGAGTCGGCTGCCAGGGTTGTTCTCTTTCAGCCAGGCAAACATGGTGTCGCCCAGATCGTGAATGCCCATGTTGGCGTAAGTGTCAGGATGTTCCTCAACCAGTTCTGGCATCACCTGCGCCAGCGGTGTATTGGCATCGTAATGGTGTTTGAATGAGCACAGGGTATTGATCAGCGTGCCCCATTTCCCACGGGTAATCCCCATTGAGAACAGGAACATAATCTGGAAATCGGTGGTACGGGTCGGCACGATACCGTGGCGGCCAAGCCAGGCGGTGACCAGCGCTGCCGGTACGCCGCTCTCTTCCAGTTCGCCATCATCGCCCATCCCCGGCGCCAGAATACTGACTTTGATTGGGTCCAGCATGCTCCAGTTATCCGGCAGGTCTTTAAACCCGTGCCAGGATTCACCCGGACGCATCACCCAGCAGTTCTGGTCAGTGGTCAGGAGTTGGGTTGGCGCATCGGCAAAGTCATAGGTTTTGCCGGTTTGCGGGTCAGTTACCACTTCTTTGTTCCACGGTTTGAAGAACCAGTCGCCTTCGGCGGAAAATTCTTTGTACAAACGCGCCATGGCCTGACGGAAATCGACCGCTTCGTCGATCACTTCCTGAGTGAGCGACAGACCGCTGTTGCCGTCCATCATGGAGACCGCCACGTCGTTTGATGCGCAGATGGCATACAGCGGAGAGGTGGTGGCGTGCATCATGTACGCCTGGTTAAAGCGGGAGAAGTTCACGGCCCCGCGACCTTCACGGACGTGAATGTAAGACGCCTGAGAGAGCGCGTTCAGCAGTTTGTGGGTCGAGTGGGTCGCAAAAACGGTAGGACCGTTATGATCGCCCGGCGCGCCACGCATAGCGTAGTGATCGGCATAAATTGGGTTAAAGCGGGCATAGCCGTACCAGGCCTCATCGAAGTGGATGCGATCGCTGGTTTGCGCGAGCAGGTCCTGGGCCTCTTTGGCGTTGTAGCAAACACCGTCATAAGTACAGTTGGTCACAACGCTGTAAGACGGTTTTTGCCCGGCCTTGCCCTTGGTCAGCGGGCTTTCGCTGATTTTTTTCTGCAATGTTTCAGGTTGCATTTCTTGCGGGTAGATAGGGCCGATAATGCCGTACCGGTTGCGACTTGGCACCATGTACACCGGTTTTGCGCCGGTGAGGATCAACCCCTGCTCGATAGATTTGTGGCAGTTACGATCCAGCACCACGACGTCGTTGTCGGTCATACAAGCCTGCATGATGGTGCGGTTAGAGCCGGAAGTCCCGACCACTACGGACCAGGAGCGGTCAGCGCCAAACACGCGGGCGGCATATTTTTCGCTCTCGCCAAATGCGCCGGTATGATCCAGCAGTGAGCCGAGCGATGCGCGTTCAATACCCATGTCGCTACGGAATAAGTTTTCACCGTAGTAATCATGGTAAAAACGACCCGCCGGCGTTTTGGTAAATCCGACACCGCCCTGGTGACCAGGCGCCGCCCAGGAGTATTCATGGATGTCGCCGTACTTCATCAGCGCGCTGAACAGTGGCGGCAGAAGCTGCTGGCGGTAACGGGTCATCGCCGCAACGGCACGTCCGGCAATAAAGTCTGCGGTATCTTCCATAATCCAGGCGAATTCATCGACAAGCTCCAGCAGGTCGCGATCCAGCGATGCGGTGGCTTTTTCGCGATCGCCCAGCAGGAAAACGGGAACGTTTTGCTGGCGCTCGTGGAGCTTGCCGATCAATTGCCTGACGTTCAGGTGCTCGTCTTGTTGTTCCATTTGATAGCTGAACATCAGGCAATCAATGGCTTCATTAGCGGCGAGGATTGCGTAACCATCGTCGAATGAGGTGGACTTAATGACGGTAACATTTTGGCGGCTTAATGCGTCAGCCAGACGTTCGACAGCGCTACCGACCCAGGTGTCCTGATGCAGAAACTCACTTTCAACAATTAATACTTTCATCATCTTTTACCCGGTTGTGGAAAGGTTGCAATTTATGGATTGCAGACACACCGTATGAATGTGACGCAGGCAAGTATTATCCTGACAAAATGGGCTGTAAAGCGGGTGATAAATAGTCTGATTTGTGTTTAATTTGTTTTTAAACAAATGGTTATGTTTGCTTATTGGCGATTTTTCACCGCTGTTTATCGACAGGGGGAATATTTTTTTGGCTGATACTGATATCGGCGAACGATAGGGATCGTAGGCTGGAGTAACGCCGGTGGTTTCTGGCTGCTCAGCCAGCCATTGTTTGCCGGCGCTGCTGGCTCAGTTTGCGGTACTGCTGCGGCGACATGCCGACAAACTTGCTGAAGGTGTCATAAAAACGGCTGCTGGATCGGAATCCGGCGGTCAACGCGACGTCAAGAATGGTTTTATCGGTATCGCTAAGCAATGCGCGGACGTGATTGATCCGCATTGCGGTGATGTACTGCTTCATGGTGAGTTGCATCACGCGCTGGAAAATCCCCATCGCGTAGTTAGCGTTGAGCTTCACGTGTTCCGCGACGTCGTTGATAGTGAGCACCTGATCGTAGTTATCGGCAATAAAACTCAGCATCTGGCTTACGTAAAACTGGGCGTGCCGCGAAACGCTGTTTTTGTGCGTCCGCGAAGTTTTATTGACCAGGATTGGCTGCCAGCCGGAAAGGCTAAACCGCTTGAGCATCAGACCAATTTCATCAATGGCGAGCTGGCGAATTTGCTCGTTCGGGTTGCTCAGCTCCTGTTGCCAGCGCTGAACTTCAAAGGTGCTTAGCTGCTGCGACGCCAGCGATTTGATGACCATGCCATGGGTAACGTGGTTGATCATTTCGCGATCCAGCGGCCAGGAAAGGAAAAGGTGCATCGGTAAATTGAAGATAGCCATGCTTTGGCAACTGCCCGGACGCGTGAGCTGATGCGGCGTACAGGCCCAGAAAAGCGTAATGTGTCCCTGTTTTATCTGCACCACTTCGTTGTTGATGAGGTACTCAACGTCGCCATCAAACGGCACATTAATCTCCACCTGCCCATGCCAGTGGCTGGCAGGCATAGCATGCGGTGAGCGCAGCTCAATCTCCATCCGTTGATATTCTGAGTACAGCGACAATGGGCTGCGGGTTTGCTCTTCATCGCTGCTGCACATGTGCGGATCGGGGGGAAGAGGCGATGTCGGTAATGTACTCATGCTTGCTCCATTTCCTGAATTATCAGAATCATGTCATTTGCTGCGCATTAAGGCTGAGAATCAGGACACAAATCGGACCGATATCATTGAGCATAGTGAGATTTTGGGGCCGCATACTCTGCTTTTTGTGCAATTTTGTCCCATAAACTCAGATCCAGTATGGGGCAAAGAGGCGATCTGAGTTTATGGGAATGCTCGCCAGGGAAGTCGGAAGTTTTCATCTATGCGCTGTGCCACCATGACTGTGTTCACTAATGTTCTGGAGAGTCATGATGTCTGCACCCAAAATTACCTTTATCGGCGCCGGTTCCACGATTTTCGTCAAAAATATCCTCGGGGACGTCTTTCATCGCGATGCGCTGAAATCTGCGCATATCGCCTTGATGGACGTCAATCCTACTCGGCTGGAAGAGTCACACATTGTGGTGCGTAAGTTGATGGACTCAGCGGGCGCGTCCGGGCGTATCACCTGCTATACCGATCAAAAAGCGGCATTGCAGGATGCTGATTTTGTGGTGGTCGCTTTCCAGATTGGTGGCTATGAACCTTGTACCGTTACCGATTTTGCGGTGTGTAAACGTCATGGTCTGGAGCAGACGATTGCCGATACGTTGGGGCCAGGCGGTATTATGCGCGCGCTGCGCACCATCCCGCATTTATGGCAGATTTGTGAGGATATGACCGAAGTCTGCCCGCAGGCCACGATGCTTAACTACGTTAACCCGATGGCGATGAACACCTGGGCAATGTATGCGCGCTATCCGCATATTAAGCAGGTTGGATTGTGTCACTCGGTGCAAGGGACTGCGGAGGAGCTGGCCCGCGATTTGAACATCGACCCGGCCTCTTTGCGCTATCGCTGCGCCGGGATCAACCATATGGCGTTTTATCTGGAACTTGAGCGTAAAACGGCTGACGGTGCTTATGTAAATCTCTATCCGGAGCTGCTGGCGGCCTATGAATCTGGTCAGGCGCCGAAACCGAATCTTCACGGTAATACCCGTTGTCAGAACATTGTGCGCTATGAAATGTTCAAAAAGCTGGGCTATTTCGTCACTGAGTCGTCGGAGCATTTCGCGGAATATACGCCGTGGTTTATCAAACCAGGGCGTGAGGATCTGATTGAGCGCTATAAGGTTCCACTGGATGAGTATCCAAAACGCTGTGTGGAACAGCTGGCGAACTGGAACAAAGAGCTGGAAGAGTACAAAACGGCGGCGCGGATCGAGATTAAACCGTCACGTGAATATGCCAGCACTATCATGAACGCTATCTGGACCGGCGAACCGAGCGTGGTGTATGGCAACGTTCGCAATGACCATCTGATTGATAACCTGCCGCAAGGCTGTTGCGTGGAGGTGGCTTGCCTGGTCGATGCGAATGGTATCCAGCCAACGAAGGTGGGTACTCTCCCGTCACATTTGGCGGCCATGATGCAAACCAATATCAATGTTCAGACCCTGCTAACGGAAGCCATTCTGACGGAAAATCGCGATCGCGTTTATCACGCGGCGATGATGGATCCGCATACCGCCGCGGTATTGGGGATTGAGGAGATTTATGCGTTGGTGGACGACCTGATCGCGTCTCATGGCGACTGGCTGCCGGCCTGGTTACACCGTTAACACACCATTACGCCGGGCAGAGCATCCGGCGTTTAACCTCTGACGTTTCCTCTAACAGAAGGCGGGCGCTGGTAACGGCGACCCGATACCCTATGAGCATCTCTCTGAAAACAAAACTCAGTTACGGATTTGGAGCGTTTGGTAAGGATTTCGCTATCGGTATTGTGTACATGTACCTGATGTATTACTACACCGACGTGGTGGGATTATCGGTGGGGCTGGTCGGAACGTTGTTCCTGGCGGCAAGGGTCTGGGATGCGGTAAACGATCCCATCATGGGCTGGATTGTGAACGCCACCCGGTCGCGGTGGGGAAAATTTAAACCCTGGATCTTACTCGGTACGCTGGCGAACTCATTGGTGCTGTTTTTGCTTTTTAGCGCACATTTGTTTGAGGGCACTGCGCAAGTCGTATTTGTCTGCGTGACGTATATATTATGGGGAATGACCTACACCATTATGGATATTCCATTCTGGTCGCTGGTGCCAACTATTACGCTGGATAAACGCGAGCGTGAACAACTGGTGCCGTTCCCTCGTTTCTTCGCAAGCCTGGCTGGGTTTGTCACCGCGGGGGTGACGCTGCCCTTTGTGAGCTATGTTGGCGGGGCCGATCGCGGCTTTGGTTTCCAGATGTTTACGCTGGTGCTGATTGCATTCTTTATCGTTTCTACCGTTGTTACGCTGCGTAATGTGCATGAGGTTTATTCGTCAGATAGCGAGGCAACGGCGGACAGCAGTCGTCTTGGGCTGAAAGCGATCGTTGGGCTCATCTATAAAAACGACCAGTTATCCTGCCTGCTAGGCATGGCGCTGGCTTACAATATTGCCGCCAATATCATTGCTGGCTTTGCCATTTACTATTTTACTTATGTGATTGGCGATGCAAGCCTCTTCCCGTACTACATGTCTTACGCAGGAGCGGCAAACCTGCTGACGCTGATTTTCTTTCCTCGATTGGTAAAAGCGTTGTCACGACGGATCCTGTGGGCTGGGGCATCAGTGCTGCCGGTGCTCAGCTGTATCGTGTTGCTGGTGATGGCGTTAGCCGGTTTTCATAACATCTTACTCATTGTTAGTGCTGGTATTTTACTGAATATTGGTTCGGCGCTTTTCTGGGTGTTGCAGGTCATTATGGTGGCGGATACCGTTGATTACGGCGAATACAAACTGAATGTACGTTGTGAAAGTATCGCTTATTCAGTGCAGACGATGGTGGTAAAAGGAGGGTCAGCATTTGCCGCTTTCTTTATCGCAGTGATACTTGGGGTGATTAATTACGCGCCGAATGTCGCGCAGTCTGCAGAAACCATTGTTGGTATGCAATTCATTATGATCGCGCTACCAGCACTCTTTTTTGTGGTGACCTTAGTCCTTTACTTCCGCTTTTACCGACTGAACGGCGACACGCTGCGCAGGGTCCAGATTCATTTGTTGGATAAGTACCGTAAGGTGCCGCAGCAGCATGAGCAACCGGATATCCCGGCTATTGCGATAGTCACCCCAGGTGATGTGAAGGCGTAGCTATGGAATGGCATTCGTGGATTGGGTATTTGGCGGCTAGCCTGACGACGCTCTCATTCTTACCGCAAGCGATTAAGGTCATTACCACCCGCAACACGCAGGGTATCTCCGGTTTAATGTATGTAATGTTTGTGTGTGGGCTGGTGTTGTGGCTGATTTATGGATTATTGATTGAAGATACTGCCGTCAGCATGGCGAACTTTCTGACACTCCTGTTCGCCTTGCCGATTCTGGTTATCAAGTCTCGCAACGGGTAGGGCAGATTGCCGGATAAGCGTCAGCGCTATCCGGCAGTTTTTAACTGTCTGTTGTGCCAGCCCGCTAACCCGAGCACCGTGGTTAGCGCACCGAGCAGGGCGCAGAACATATCCGACTGGGTATCCCACGGGTCGCCCTGCGTCCCGAGAAAATCATCCGCTCCCTGACCCATCGCCAGCGCCGCCCACCATTCGATCAGCTCATACATCGCGCTAATCGCCAGCGCCACGCAGCAGACCAAAAATGCCAGCATTTTGCGGCCACGAACTATATTACCGCGCACTAAAATCTCTCTTGCCGTCAGGGCGGGCACCAGACCCTGGAAGAAGTGACCCAGCTTGTCATAGGGGTTACGACTGAGATCCAGCCACTCCTGAACCTGAAAACCGACAGGGACTTTAGCGTAGGTATACATACCGCCGACCATCAGAATGATGGCGTGCAAGAAAATGAGCGTGTAGAGCAATGGCGTCAGCGGGTAGCGCTTCACGGTCGCCAGCAACAGTGGGACGACAATAATGACCGGCGTAACTTCCATCAGCCAGGTGATTTTCTCCGTGGTAGAGACACCGGTGTAGATAAGTATTAGCGCCAGGAGCAGCGCGCCAGAGTGCAAGATTGTGGAGTTCAGTGTGCGGAGCATGGCGAATTCACAAGTAATGGAAAAGGTTACTATTCCCTGTGAGCGGCAAAAATTCAACGCCAGTAAATGGGGGGATAAAGTTGGCCCGGGGGGATCACTGGACTGACGCCAAAAATCTGTTGTCAGTCCAGTGCCGGGCCGAATGGGTTACTTCGCGCAGTTAGCGCATTGTTTGCTGACGATTTGCTGGAAGAAATCGTTGCCTTTGTCATCGACCAGAATGAAAGCCGGGAAATCTTCGACTTCAATTTTCCAGATAGCTTCCATACCCAGCTCAGGGTATTCCACGCATTCCAGATGTTTAATACTCTGCTGCGCAAGTACCGCAGCCGGGCCACCAATGCTACCTAAATAGAAGCCGCCGTGTTTATGGCAGGCATCTGTCACCTGCTGGCTACGGTTACCTTTTGCCAGCATGATCATGCTGCCGCCGTGAGACTGTAGCAGGTCAACATAGGAGTCCATACGACCCGCAGTGGTTGGTCCTAAAGAGCCGGACGGATAACCCGCAGGTGTTTTGGCCGGGCCCGCGTAGTAGATAGGGTGATCTTTCACGTACTGCGGCAGACCTTCGCCGGACTCAATACGTTCTTTTAGCTTCGCGTGGGCAATATCGCGACCGACAATGATGGTGCCGCTCAGCGACAGACGGGTAGAAACCGGATACTGAGAAAGCTGAGCGAGGATCTCTTTCATTGGGCGGTTAAGGTCAACTTTAACCACTTCACCTTCGCCTGCCTGGCGCAGCGACTCCGGAATGTACTGGGCTGGGTTATGTTCCAGTTTTTCGATCCAGATCCCTTCGCGGTTAATCTTGGCCTTGATGTTACGGTCTGCGGAGCAAGACACACCCATACCAACCGGGCAGGATGCGCCGTGGCGAGGCAGGCGGATCACGCGGATATCGTGCGCGAAGTATTTCCCGCCAAACTGGGCGCCGAGGCCGAGTTTCTGCGCTTCTTCCAGCAGTTCCTGTTCCAGTTGCAGATCGCGGAACGCCTGGCCGTGCGCATTACCTTCAGTCGGCAGTGCGTCATAGTAGTGTGTGCTGGCCAGCTTCACCGTTTTCAGGGTGCTTTCCGCTGACGTGCCGCCAATGACGAATGCAATGTGGTACGGCGGGCATGCTGCGGTACCCAGCGTGCGCATTTTCTCAACCAGGAAGTTTTTCAGTTTGCCGGGGGTGAGCAGCGCTTTGGTTTCCTGATACAGATAGGTTTTGTTCGCTGAACCGCCGCCTTTGGCCACGCACAGGAATTTGTATTCGTCACCATCCACGCTGTACAGGTCGATTTGTGCGGGCAGGTTGGTGCCGGTATTCACTTCTTTGTACATATCCAGCGCCGCGTTTTGCGAGTAGCGCAGGTTATCTTCAATATAGGTATTAAATACGCCCTTGGAGAGTGCCGCTTCGTCGCCGCCACCGGTCCAGACGCGCTGACCTTTTTTACCCATGATAATTGCCGTACCGGTGTCCTGGCAGGTTGGCAATACGCCTTTAGCAGCGATTTCGGAGTTTCTCAGGAACTGCAGCGCTACGTATTTATCGTTTTCGCTGGCTTCGGGATCATGGAGAATTGAGGCGACTTGCTGTTGGTGTTCAGGGCGGAGCATGAAGGAGGCATCGTGGAAGGCTTGTTGGGCCAGTAGCGTAAGTGCTTCAGGGGCTACTTTCAGGATTGTTTCGCCTTCAAACTCGCCGACGCTGACGTGATCGGAGGTCAGCAGGTAGTACTCAGTTTTGTCTTCCCCCAGTGGGAAAGTCGCCTGATAAGTGAATTCAACTTTTGACATTTGCTTCCAGCCTTTTCATTTTTCTCAGGAATTTTAAAATTCTCTGTGTCTTGACGGTGGCGTGCCGTACCAAAGCGGACAGCACGCGCACTGTAATTACAGGAAACCGTACATTGCGGCGAAGATCCAACCAAAGACACAGGATACGCTCACGCCGATCAACCCAGGTAGAATGAAGCTGTGGTTGATAACGAAACGGCCAATGTGGGTGGTGCCGGAACGGTCAAACTGAATAGCCGCCAGATCGCTCGGGTAAGTCGGCAGAATGTAGTAACCGTAACATGCCGGAGCGGAAGCAACGATGTACGCTGGATCAACCCCAATTGCCAGTGCGACCGGAACAATCGCCGCCAGCGCCGCAGCCTGGGAGTTTACAAATTTGGAAACCAACAGCAGAACAATTGCATAGGCCCACGGATACTCTTTCACCATATTGCCCAGCACACCTTCGATTTCCGTCATGTGCGCGCCGAACATTGTTTCGGCCATCCAGGCAATACCGTACACCGCCACAATCGCGATCATACCGGAACGGAAGACTTCGTTTTTAGATATTGAAGCGGGATTGGTCTTCGTCAGGATAATAATCAGCGCACCGGTCAGCAGCATGAACATTTGGATAACCAGTACCATTGACAGCGGTTTGCCGCTGAAGGTAGGGCGCAGCTCAGAGAACGCGCCGAGCACGGCAACAACGGCGATAGCGGCAAGGAAGATCCACATGGCCAGCCAGTTGCTTTTCGGCAGCTTTTTGTCTAACAGTGTGGCGGTATCGCCATAAACGTAGTTGTGGTTTTCAGGGACGGAAATAAACTTCTGGAACTCTTCATCTTTATCCAGATCTTTACCGCGGAACCAACTGAAGATACCGATCGCCAGGATACCCAACAGGGTAGACGGGATAGTGATGCTGAGCAGGTCGAGGAATTCAAGATGCTTGCCTTCAAACGTTACGTTACCCAGCATTGCGACCAGTGATACAACGGCCACGGACACCGGGCTGGCGATAATCCCCATCTGCGCACCGATAGAACTCGCCGCCATCGGACGTTCCGGGCGAATATTGTTCTTAATGGCAACGTCATAAATGATTGGCAGGATGGTGTAGACCACGTGGCCTGTACCGCAGAGAATCGTCAGGGTGCAGGTAACGAACGGGGCGACGATGGAAACGTATTTTGGGTTACGGCGCAGCAGCTTTTCAGCGATTTGCAGCATAACGTCAAGGCCGCCGGAGGCTTGCAAGGTTGCTGATGCGGCCACCACGGCAATAATAACCAGCATTACATCTACAGGTGGTTTACCCGGCTGGAGATGGAAAACGAAAACCAGAATGACCAGGCCGATACCGCCTAATAAACCCAGCGCGATACCGCCCTTTCTGGCACCATAAAACAAACATATTAATATTATAAGAAGTTGTATACTAAATAACATTTTATTTACCCTCGCGAAAAAACCAGTCAATTTTTTGAAAAATGGATCTGTGCCACATTCTTTTTTGCCGGAATAGGCATCAAAAAATGGTCAGTATTCGATATGTCCGTATTTGCGATTAATGTTCAAATGTCTTGCTAGAATGTTTTTTTAACGTTATGGCGATATTTAGCTTTTTTCTGTGGCTTTGATCAGAGGAGAGAATCCTCAGGCGATGGGAAGCAGAGCTGGACATGGAGAGCTGCGGTTGACGCTGTAATTTATCTGTTTTGCGTTTTCCGCTATTTCGTGAACCACCGACAGAATGGGTGAGTAGGTTATTTGTGTGATCACGCTCACGCCATTTCATAATGTGATGAGGTTGGCGTGCGGATACTTTTATTTGCTCACAAAAATGTACGGTGTCCATGGTACGTAGCATGGTCTCCATTGCTACCAGTCTAGATTTTGTATGTCTGGTTAATTTCAGACTAATCCTTTATGGGTAAAAATACACACTCTGCGAGCTAGATAATACTTAATTAACTTTTGTTAGCGATTTTGAAATTAAAAACAGTGTGACGTTAATCAATATTAAAATAATACATTTAACATGCTGGATACAAATATATTTGATCTAACGCAAATTTATAATTCTGCAACATGATTCAGAAAAGAAGGGATTTTTCATTATTTTAATAATTGTTACTTTCAAATAACAAATAATCCCAAATTGTTTTTATTGGCAATATTGTTTTAGTAATGAGTAATGTTCAGCCTGAACGCGGTAACGATAGACCGGTCTACCGGTTACGCCATAATGGATGCTGGTAAATAGGATGTGACAATTGACGAGCCAGATAAGATATTTACGGCAAGAAACGCGCGAGATATTGACCTCGTTGGCCAGTTCATCGGTGGAGAATTCCTGATCCTGATGCTCATCAATCCACTGGCACAGCGTGCGTAACGTTTGTGGCGTTAATCCTTTAGGTAAGCGCCGCGCTTCCTGTTCATTGGAGGAGCTGCCGTGAATCAACTGGTCAAGCTCAGACTGTTCATAGTACTGATGCTTTTCCATCTCGGTTTTCTTTTGTAGCCAGCCGGTCAGCGCCTCTTCAAAACGGGACGCCTGGAACGGTTTGATCAGGTAGTCAACGACACCATAGTGGAGAGAGTCTTTGATGGTGGTCGCGTCAGCGGCGGAAGAGATGACAATGACATCACACTTGCAACCTTCGCTGTGCAATACGGGCAACAGATCCAGACCGTTTTCTTTTTGCATATAAATATCAAGCAAAATCAAATCGATATGATTACCGCTATGAAAGATTATCTCTTTTGCTTTCTCCAGCGTGGAGGCTGTGCCGCAGCAATGAAAACCGGAGAGTTGCGCGACATAACGGCGGTTTAATTCCGCTACCATTGCATCGTCATCGACAATTAAGACATTGATCATCTGCTGGCCCTCTCACCATTCCACGGTAACTGTACAAAAAATTGGGTGAAGATCCCAGGTTCTGACTCGACGGAAATATTGCCGCCAACGTTTTCAACCTGTTGTTTAACAAGCGCTAAACCAACGCCCCGTTCGGTTCCTTTTGACGAAACGCCCTTCTCAAAGATGTGCTCAATGTGTTCGGGGGCAATCCCCGGACCATCGTCATTCACTTCGCAATGCAACCAGCCGTGTCGATAATGCAAGGATACGCTGATCTCGCCACCAGGTTCTTGACCTAGCGCCTCCAGGGCGTTTTCAATCAAATTCCCCAGAACGGTAATCAGCACAGCCACCTGATCTTCGTTGCTGTTTTCCGGCAACTGGCTTTCATTGCTGATCACCAGGCTATGGCCTAAATCAGATGTGCGATTAATCTTACTGAGTAAAAATCCTGCGATCACCGGGGATTTTATTTTTCCTAACAGTGAGCCAATCTCTTCCTGATAACTGTTCGCGGTCTTCAGGATGTAATTTTCAAGCTGCTTATAACTTTTCAGATGCAATAATCCCAGAATCACGTGCAATTTATTCATGAATTCGTGGGATCGTTCACGAAGAGCGTCGGCATAGTTGACCATGCCGTCCAGTCGTTGCATTAATTTTCGGACTTCAGTCTTATCTCTGAATGTTGAAATGGCCCCGATGATTTTACCGTTGCTGAGTACCGGAACCGTGTTAATTAAGAGTAGCCGATCCTTCACCATGATCTCTTCATCGCGACGCGGCGTTCCGTCATGCAGTACCTGTGAAAAATCGACCACTTTTGACCATGCGTGGCTGAGCGTGGAGAGCTGGGCATCGTCTTGCGATTTGTGGTAATCCAGCAGCTCTTGTGCCGCCTGGTTTATCAGCGTCACTTCACCGTACTCGTCAACGGCAATGACGCCTTCCTTTATAGAGTGCAGCATCGCCTGGCGTTGTTCGAACAGATTGGAGATTTCATAAGGCTCCAGACCAAACAGAATACGCTTGAGGACTTTGACAAATACCCATGTGCCAAGCAGCCCAACCAGCACGCCAAATAAGATGGACCAAAAGATGCTGCCACGACTGTTATTGATCTGCTCAGTCACCCTGCTTAGCTCAAGGCCGATCGACACGACACCTATCTGCCGGTGATGCTCGTCATAAATAGGGGTAAATACGCGCAGGGCTTGCGCCAGAAATCCGCGATTAATGGCGACATTCTCTTTCCCTTGCAGGGCCAGCAAAATGTCATCGCCTTTAAACGGCTGACCGATTCGCTGCGCTTCGGGATGGGAGTAACGAATGCTTTGCATATTGGTGACGACGATGAACAAAAAATCGTTGCTCTTATTCACCGCCTGGGCAATCGCCTGAATACCGCTTTCCTCGGGCTTTTTCATTAGCCCCTGGCGGATCTCCGGGGAGTTTGCCAGCGTTCGTGCGACCGCAAGCGCTTTCCCCGCTAATGCATCGCGCGTCATGTTGCTGATTTGCGAGAAATAAATCAGATGAACGACAAGCAGTACGGAGAAGAGTACCGCACTGACCATGAGGATCACGGTAGTGCCGAGCTTCATCGGGCGTTTGCGTATAGCAGTACGTTGCAGAGAGTGTCTCATCACGGTCCTGGAATCACGGTTTGTATGGGTATTATCGCCTGATGGGATGCGTAATTCAAAGGTGGTAGGAATGATGGGGCATGGGCTGCCTGGGCTTTTCTTCTATATATAACGTAGAGCGAGTCTATTGTTATATAGAGATTTCCTTATCTGCTTTCACTTCTTTTAGGGAGGCTGACCACTATTTTGCTTACGATTGTGGATAACTCTGTGTGTAAATGGGTATAAGGCGGGGTTTTGCTGTGGAATGCAGCGGTCAGTCATTTTTCTGCAATTTAAGGGTTGCGGGCCGCAGGAAACTCCCTATAATGCGCCTCCATCGACACGGCGGATGTGAATCACTTCACACAAACAGCCGGTTCGGTTGAAGAGAAAAACCTGAAAATGAGGGTTGACTCTGAAAGAGGAAAGCGTAATATACGCCACCTCGCGACAGAGCGCTAAAGCGCGTCGCAACTGCTCTTTAACAATTTATCAGACAATCTGTGTGGGCACTCGAAGATACGGATTCTTAACGTCGCAAGACGAAAAATGAATACCAAGTCTCTGAGTGAACACGTAATTCATTACGAAGTTTAATTCACGAGCATCAAACTTAAATTGAAGAGTTTGATCATGGCTCAGATTGAACGCTGGCGGCAGGCCTAACACATGCAAGTCGAACGGTAGCACAGAGG